>JAJCXY010000090.1 GCA_029263215.1 Acidimicrobiales bacterium | reverse complement strand
TCGTTCCGTCCCCTGGCATCGATAAGCCGAGCCGACTTCGCCGTCATCTTGTGGCGCCGTGCGGGTGGCCAGTCCACCCCCATCGCCAACATCGTCGATCTCGACCCGAACCGTTACTACGCCGAGGCGATTTCGTGGGCCCAGCAGGTCGGGGTGATGAACGGCTACGGCGATGGGCGGTTCGGCCCCGACGACAACATCACTCGTGGCCAGGTGGCCCTGATGCTGTGTCGCTACTCTCGGTTGGTCGACCTTCCGGTGGGCACCTGCTCATAGCCGAGATAGGGCAGCGGCTCGGGCCTGGGTCGCACGGCCCAATTCATCGCAGGCGGCCTCAACTCCGCCCTGAGCCTTTGGTATCGTCGGACTCGGGCCGATGGGAACGTAGCTGGGCGGTTGGCCCCCGACGATGGAGACCGAGATGGACGTAAGGACAATTGTCCTCATCTTGCTGCGGCGCTGGTACGTCGCGGTACCGATTGCCCTGCTGGCGATTTTCATGACGTTCCAGAGCGGCGGCGGGCCGACTTACACCGTCGAGTCGAGTTTCTTGCTGGTGACTCCCCCTGATGCCGACCCAGGTGAGTCCACCAACGTCATCCTCGATACTCCATCGGCGGTCAACGCGGTGGCCAATGTCGCGGCGGTGGTCATGCACAGCGAGCCCCGCCTGATCGAGATCATCGAGGCGGGTTATTCGCCTTCTTACAGCTTCACGGTGGCTCGTAATGATCCATTCGTGGTGCTCGACGTCACCGACTCAGACCCCGATGTGGCTATCGAGTCGGGCACCATGCTTTCCCAGCTGTTTGTTGAGGAAATGGCGGTTCAGCAGCTGCGATTCGGCGCTGATGCGAGCGCTTTGGTGAGAGCCGAGTTGCTGGAGATCTCAGCCCCTGATGCCGATTACTCCGCGGTTCGAACCGTCCAGGCCACGGTGCTCGGTGCCGGATTGTTGTTGGCATTTCTGGCGGCGTTCACGGTGGAGGGAGTTGTCTACTTCTTCAGTGACCGCCGCAAGGAGTTCTCCGAGTACGAGAGCCGAGCCGTCGACGGGCCGCGGCAGAGGGCCGCGAGCGAGTCGGCGAGTGTTCTGCGGCCAACTGCGGACGGCCCCGCGCATCTCCGTTCAGCCGATGCCGACGAGACCGCACCGCCCACGCGGCGTTCTCGGTGGAACCGGGGTTCGGACGAAGCGGGGCGTGCGGCCACGCGCGGTTGAGTCGGCGGCCCCGCAATGGATTGGCTCGCGATCGGCCGGGTGGTGGCCCGGAGGTGGATGATATTTCTGCCTGTCCTCGCGTCCATGCTGTGGTTCAGCGTGCAGATCCGCGATACCGGCGCGGAGTTCATAGCGTCCGCCGAGATCGTGGTGACCGCCCCGCGCGGCCAAAACGCCCTGCTGCTCAGTGCACGGCAGGGATACCGGTCGCCGGCAATCCTGGCTGCCATCGACCTCAACGACGACTCCTACGCCGCCGAACTGGCCGAGCAGGGGTTCGCCAACACCTTCGAGTTCGATTACACGAGTGAATTTCCGGTGGTGCTTCTCGATGTGCGGGGGGCCAGCTACGACGCTGCGCTCGACGCGGCCTATGCGATCTCTGAGGAGTACGCCCAGCGCATCGACGACGTCCAGGCCGAACGCGACGTGATAGGAGCGCTTCGTCAGCAGGCGGAGGTGGTGGCCGTCTTTCGTCCGTCGAGCCGGCCGGCCGGATCCCGCCGGGCTCTGGCCGGGCTCATCGCGGCCTCGCTGATGGTGGCTGGAGGACTCACCTACGTCATCGATCAGTTCGTGCTCGGCCATCGCGAAGAACTCGACCCCGATCCTGGCCGCCGGCGCGATTCGGAATGGGCATGACCACCCCCACGCTTGGGCCCATGGTCACATCACCGAAGGGTGGCGGGCAACCATGGTGGCACCTCGATGCAGCCAATCTCGTCACGATCTGGTTGATCCTGCTGTTCCTCATCCCCCAACAGTGGGTGTTTCAGGCCGGCGGATCGATAGCTCGACCCTCGATCGTGGTGGGCCTCGGCTGTGCCCTGCTCTACGCCGTCTCGCGCATGGTGGGATGGATGGTGCCGCCGGGCCGCACACCGGTCGTGGCGGGCTTCTGGGTATACGGAACGATCGTGGTCATGTCGTTCATGCTGAGCTTCAATCGCGATCTCCTCAACAGCGAGATCACAGCCGGCCAGCGAGAGGTGGTGATGACCGCATCGATGGTGGGTGTCGGTCTTCTCGTGGGCGCCTCGATCAGCGATCGACAACGGCTCGAAACGGTGCTCAGACGGGTCGTGATCCTGGGCTCCATCGTGGCGGTGGTGGCCCTTGTGCAGTTCTATCTGCGCTACGACATCATCGCGAAGATCAAGTATCCGGGTCTGAGGCTCAATGGTGGCGAACTCGCGAGGTCGCGGGCCCGTTCCGGTTTCGACAGGGCCACCGGTACCACCGCCCACGCAATCGAACTCGGGATCCTGATGGCCATGATCCTGCCCTTGGCGATCCACTATGCCCTGCACGAGCCGGTGAAGAAGCGGGCAGCCCGCTACTGGCTCATGGTGTTTCTGATCGCGGCCACCCTGCCAGCCACCGTTTCGCGATCGGCGATCCTGGCCATATTGATCTCGTTCGGGATCCTGGTGTCGGTATGGAGCCACAGGACCCTGATCAACGGTGCGGCGGTGGGAGTTGCAGGGCTGATCGTGATCTACGCCTCGAGCCCGACCCTGCTCGGTTCGATCCTGGCGCTGTTTCGCGGGCTCGAAGACGACACCTCGATCAGTGCTCGCACCGACGACTACGAGATCGCTTTCGATTTCATCGCCGAGCGCCCATGGTTCGGCCGCGGCGCGGGCACGTGGGGTTCAGATACCTATCTCCTGCTCGACAATCAGATCCTGCTGTCCCTGCTCGAGATCGGCTGGATCGGCGTCATCGGCTTGACGTTCATGTTCCTGCTCGGGGCGTTTGTGGCCAGGAGTGTCCGCCACCATGCACCCGACAACACCACTCGTCACCTCGGCCAGGTCCTGTTTGGCTCGATTCTGGCCGGATATGTGTCGATGTATTTTGTCAACGGACTCTTCTACCAGATCTATGTCGGGGTGTGTTTCGTGTTCATAGGTGCCGCCGGTGGGATCCACCGCATGATGAACGACCAGCCCGCCCCACCAGAGGTGGAAGCGCTGGCGGAGAGGCGAGGCCTGCTCTCGCGACGCCACGCCAAGACAGGGAAGCCCCGCTGGTGGGCGGTCGCCGTCGCCGATGATGTCAGCGATTTGTTCGAGGATCGCAGTGGCTGAACAGCCGATCTATGTGGTGGTCTCACCCGCCCGCGACGAAGAGGACTATCTGCCCTACACCTTGGGAAGCATGGCCGAGCAGACCTGGCGCCCCGCCCGGTGGGTGATCGTCAACGACGGATCTTCCGACGCGACCGGCGAGCTCGCCCGCAAGTTTGCCGAAGCCCATGATTGGATCGAGGTGATCGACAGGGTCGATCGCGGTAGCCGTCGACCAGGTGGCGGTGTGGTCGAGGCGTTCCAGGAAGGGTTCGCCCGCATGGGCGACATCGAGTGGGATTTTGTCGTCAAGCTCGACAGCGACCTCGACCTGCCCTCGGACTATTTCGAACGCTGCCTCCGGGTGATGCTCGCCGAGCCCCAACTCGGCATCGCCGGCGGGATGATCGACAACGACATCAACGGCAAGCTGGTTCGCGAAGAGCACCCGGAGTTCCATGTTCGGGGCGCGACCAAGATCTATCGGCGTGAGTGCTGGGATGCTATCGATGGGATCCACGCGGTGAAGGGCTGGGACACCCTCGACGAACTCAAGGCCACACTGAGCGGCTACACCACGCGCAGTTTCCGCGACATCGTCATGATCCAACGCCGCTTCACCGGTGATGGACAGGGCCAATGGCCCAACTGGAAGAAGAACGGTGAGGCGGCATACGTGTGCGGCTACCACCCGGCATTCGTGCTCGCGAAGGCGGTGCGGCGCTGTTTCATCCGGCCCTGGTTGGTGGCCGGCGCGGGCCTGCTCACCGGCTACTTCAAGGCCGCCATCGGTCGCAGGGAAAGGGTCGACGACGAGGAGTTGCTCGCCTTCGTTCGGGTTCAGCAGTGGCGACGCCTGACGGGCCGGTCGAGCGCCTGGCGTTAGCGGGGCTGCGGGCCGTCTCGGTGGGCGAATTCGGCGGGAACCGGATGAGACGGCTCCAAGACTCGACTTGTGGGTCGGCCGAGAGCCCTCATGATTGCCCACTGGCCGCGAGTCCGTCGCCACCTGGGTCTGGTTGGCCGGGCCGCGTCGACCACCACTGAAGGCAGCAGACGCACCACCGCCCCGGTGAGCATGCCCGCTTGTACGAGTCGTGCTGCCGCGGAGCCGCGGTGCTTCTGGAACAAGCGAACCCGCGACTCTCGCAACGCAACATCGGTGGCTGAAGGGGCGAGGGCCGCCGAGACGCCACCGATGTGGCGCACCACCAACTCCGGGTGCAGGTCGACCCGGCCGTCCTCGGCCGCAACCCTCACGCAGTAGTCGACCTCCTCTGAGTAGAGGAAGAAACGGGTGTCGAGCCCGCCCAGGCGATCGAAGAGTTCGGTTGGGGTGGCGAAGCAGGCCCCTGAGACGACCTGTACCGGGATCGGTCCGGAGTCGGCGCCGGTGAGTGTCTCCTTGTCGGGGTCGAGGCGACTCGAGATGCGGTGGAGACCGAGGGCGACGACCCACTGATCGCTGACCCGGAGCATTCGGCGCGTCGAACGGGTTCTCACACCGTGCTCATCGACGAGGGCGGGAGCAGCGATACCGCCACGAGGATCGGTCCGGACCGCTTCGGCGAGGGACCGCACCGTTCCGGGGTCGGTGACCGCGTCGGGGTTGAGCAGCACGAGCACGTCGCCGGAGGCAGCGCGAGCCGCTGCGTTGATCCCGGCGGCGAAGCCGCAGTTGGCGCCCGTCTCGACGATGATCGCCGCCGATGATTCGGCGCGTACCAGCTCGACGGTGTCATCGGAGGAGGCATTGTCGGCGACCACGATCTCGATCCCGACGTGGTTGACCAGAGGCCCGACGCAATCGGCGATTGTGGCGGCGCTGTTCCAGGTGACGATCAGAACAGACGTTGAGACGGGAGACGATGCGTTGGTCACAGGCGGAAGGGGCCACGACGACTTGACCGTGGCGTTCGGATTGTAGGGCTTCGCAGGCTGGATCTCATCATCTCCTTGTATCGGTGGCGAGTCCGCCGATGGACAGCCACGGCGGTGCTGACTGGGTTTGCATCCCTGGCTGATGAAAGGCTGACAAGATGGCTCTTCGACGACGTGCTGGTGTCACCTATGAACCGAGTGGCGACGCGACCGTGATTCTCGATGCCGATGGCACCGTGATGACCACCCTCAATCCGATCGGTTCGGTGATCTGGAGGGCACTCGACGGTCAACGCGATGCTGCCGCTCTGGCGAGGGATCTCGTCGCCGGGTTCAACGGTGTAGCGGTGGATGAGTTGGAGGCCGACATCCGAGACTTCGTGGCGACCCTCGCCGCGTCTGATCTGATCGACATCGACTGAGTCGATGCTCGAAGTCGACCGCGTCGGGATGACGTATCAGCCCCCACGAGGGGTGATGAGGCTCCTCATCAGGGCCGCGGCGAGCGAACCGGTGCGGGCCCTCGACAACGTCAGCTTCAAGGTGGAGCCAGGTGAAGTGGTGGGCCTTGTCGGGCCGAATGGCGCCGGCAAGTCGACCCTCATCAGGGCCATCACGACCCTCCTCGTACCCACCGACGGAGTGATCACGATCAACGGAAGGGTCGTCGACCCCGACGATCACGAGATCCGCGAGTACTTCGGACTCTCACTCCCCGAGGAGCGCTCGTTTCACTGGCGCCTCACCGGTCGACAGAACCTTGAGTACTTCGCTGCTCTTGCCGGTCTCGACTCCGCCACCGCCGCCGAGCGCATCGACGCCGCGATGCAGCGGCGGGGCCTGGCCCACCGCGACAAGGCGGTGTTCGGCTACTCGTCGGGGATGATGGCCCAGCTGGGGATCGCCCGAGCGATGCTTCACGAGCCCGGTCTATTGGTACTCGACGAGCCGACCCGTAGCCTCGATCCGATTGCGGGGCGTAAGTTGTGTGAGCAGATCCGCGAGCTCGCCGACGATGGACGAGCCGTGCTGATGGCCAGCCACCGACTCGACGAGGTGGTTCTGGCCTGCGATCGCGTCCTCGCCCTGATCGGCGGACGCCTCGAATGGGAAGGGTCGGGCGAGGAGATCGCCGGCGATCCGGCAGGTCTGGGGACTCGGCTCGAGTCGCTCGTCGCCGACAGCGACCCCGAGGAGGGGCTGCTGTGAGGTCTGATCTCCGCCGTTTCGGTGCGATCACCCGGAAAGAGCTGATCACGTTCACGTCGTACCGCGTCAACATGGTGATGCGGGTCCTCAATGTCTGGTACTTCGCGCTCTCCTTCTATTTCATCAGTGAGTTCGTCGGGGAACCCGAGTCGATCCGCACGCTCGGGGGCGGATATTTCGAGTTTGTCCTGGTGGGATCGATCGTCACCAGCTTCGCGGTCGTCGGGATGAGTGCCTTCGCGGGCCAGATCAGCGAGGAGCAAAACGAGGGCACCCTCGAGGCGATACTCACCACGCCCACACCGATGTGGACGATCCTCGCTGCGAGCTACACGGTGCCGATGATTTTTGTGACGGTCGAGACGCTTGTGCTCGTCGTGATCGGCCTGGGGGTCATCGGCTCGGGTGTACCCGTGGGCGGCTTGCTCCTCGCGGCGCCGCTTCTTCTTCTCACGACCCTTTCCTTCGCGCCGTTCGGGATCCTTTCTGCTGCGTTCATCGTGCTCGTGAAACGCGGCGATCCGTTCAGCGGTCCGGTCCGCCAGGTGACCCTTCTGCTGTCGGGGGCCCTTTATCCCTTGTCGGTGCTGCCCGATTGGCTCGAGGCCATCTCCAAGGTCGTGCCGGCGACCTACGGCGTGAGGGCCACCAGAGACCTCGTGCAGGCCGATGCCGGGCTTACCGATGTCTTGGGTGAGGTCGGCATTCTTCTCGGATTCATCGTCGTGTCGATGCCGCTCGCCATCGCCGGCTTTCGCCGGGCCGTCACCGTGGCTCGCCGGGCGGGGACCCTCGGCACCTACTGAGGCTTCGCCGGCTCAGGTTCGAGAGGCTTGGCGGCAGTGAGCGAGAGCCTCGTCGAGAGACGTAAGTGCTCGCGCGACGCGCTCGTGCGGGTCGCGGGCGTGACGCAGGATCACTGTCGGTAGTGCCACCAGGGCTGCTCCCGGAGCCAGATAGCGGCGGATTATCGAGCGAAACGGGGGAACGGCCAGAGCGTCGTCGAGTGTGTCGAGGTGGGCACCGGCCGTCGGCTCGATGCCGCCATCGATTCCATGGTCGACCGCGACCACTCCGATGAGTCGGCGGGGGCCGTGGGCCAGCGCTTCGACGGGGAGTTGTAGCCGCTGGCGCGAACCCGCGGCAAGCTCGCCTTGGAGTCCGTGGGCGGCGGCGAGGTCTCCGGGGACCATGGGAGTGCGGCGTACCGCCTGGATGGTCGCTTCGATCGGGTTGGCGATCGCCAGATCGTCGCCCAGGAGATCCCAGTCGCCCAGCAGGGCGGCGGCGGCGAGTGTGGATTTCCCCTTGCCGCTGGCTCCCACTAGAACCAGGGCCTCGTCGCCGCGCGCCACGACGGCACCGTGGATCACCATCCGGCCATCGGAGGTGAGAACCGCGGCGAGCCCGAACTGGAGGAGATCGTCGAGGAGGTCTTCCTGTTGGAGGGTGTCGATCGGGCCTCCCACCTCAACGGTGTCGGCTCCCACTCGGACGACGGCATCGCCCTGGCCGATCCATATGACGCCGTCGTTCTCCCAGGCCTGATAGCCCTCCATTTGCTGATCGGGCGGGCGATCGGGCGCTCTTTCCCGCCCTCCGATCACGACTCGCACAACCGGGGACTGATCGCTCGGTGTGTCGCCGAGTCGGGTGAGCAGGCACTTCTCGTAGCGGTCGTCGTCGGCCTCGACCTCAACGGCCACGCCGGCGACGTCGATGGTCATCGATCTGTGTTGCATGCCGCCATCAAAGCCCACCTGCGAACCGGGCACGGGGACGGTTCGGCGCTAATGTCGCGAGGTGTCATCCCCCTCCCGTGATCCCGATGTCGTCGCCCGACTTCTTCGGTCCCGAGTCGCCGAGCGCTCTCTCGAGTTGGATGTCGCCGGTTCGAGCATGGTGGGCATCATCGAATCGGGCGCAACGGTGCTCGTCGAGGCGGCAGCCACGCCGAGGCCGGGCCAGATTTGGCTCTGTGTCGATGACGAGGCACGCCTGGTGGTGCACCGCGTGCGGGGGGTCGCCGACGGGTTGGTGACGAGCAGGGGCTCGGGCAACGATTTCGACGATGAGCCCCTGCCCATCGAACGACTGGTGGGTCGGGTCCGCAGCGTCGTCGACGCGAAGGCTCGGCCCCGCACTTTCGGTCGCTGGGACCAGAGTCGTTCGCGCCTGGCATTTCGTCTGCGTCGGATCGCTCGACGGACCCAACGTTTGTTCGAGTGATCTAGCTGGGTCGGGTATTCACTCTGCGTGGCTTTTGTGTTAGCTTGGGGCTCCTATAGAAGCGAGCGGCGGAGGCCACCGATGAAGTATGAAAAGCCCGAAATCGACAAGCAGGTCGAGCTCGAGGGCAGGCTTGAAGGTTACAAACTGCGTGGCAGTGGCAACCAAGGCCCCATTTCGGTCGTTGAATTCGACTGAGTCTCAGACGGTTTCGAGAGGGGGAGCGGCCTTGGTCGCTCCCCTTGTCGCGCCCGCCCCTGTTGACGTCCCGGTGCCACTAGGCCGATCGGACCCTTAGCGGTCATCTACTTCACTCGCCGTGGTCACTGTGTTACTTTGAGGGACCAACAACAACAAGCGGTGGGAGTCCACACATGCAGTACGAAAAGCCCGAGATTGATGCTCAGGTCGAACTCGAAGGCGAGCTTCGTCGGCGTCGGCCCCGTCGTGGCAGTGGCGGTTGGCAGGGTCCTACCGACGCCTGATTGACGACTGAGTCTGCAAGCGGGGAGCGGCTCAGGCCGCTCCCCGCTTCGCGTCCCGACTCAGCTCCAGTCCTGAATGAGCCGGAGGTATTCGGCCCTGGCGTCGGCGCCACCGCTCACGGTGGCGTGGTAGAGCGTGCTGTCGGGGTTGGTGAAGTCCCAGGCCGGCCCCCGCCCCGCCACTGCTGCCACCCGGTCGGCCATCCTCATCGACCCGACCCTCGCGGTGGCGGCCCAACTGTCGCGCCAGACCGAGGTGACGAAGCCGCCGCGTAGCACTCCCCGTCGATCGAGCGAGCGGCGAAGGGTCAGTGTGCGACCACCCATCGCGTCGATCACATCGAGAGGGATATCGGCGGCTGTGAGCGAGCGGGCGCGGTCGAGTGGGTGGGCGATGAGGCGGGCGACACCCGCGGCTCGCGCTCGAACGATGAGGTCGTCCCAGTCGACGTGTTCACTCTGCACCATCGTTGTGATGTCTCTCAACTGGTCGAGGCGATTCGCGCCAGCGAGAGCGGCGTGGAGTGTGAAATGAAGGAGTTGATCCACCACGTCGAGCGTGGGGACCTCCAGGTCGCCCACGCTCACAGCCCGGCGACGGTCGAGTATCGGGCCGGGGTCGAGGCGGATCGTGCGACGCGTCCGTCGGAGCGCGATCAGATGCCAATGGAGGTCGATGGAGGTTCCCTGAGACACCATGGGAACCTCTCCGACCCGATGCTCGATGTAGGGGTCCCAGTTGTGGTTGATCTCCTCGATGCCCTCACCGGTGAGCACGTCGAGGGCCCGGCCGAATCGGGCGACATCCACCAGGAGGTCGAGGTCGTTGAAGGATCGGAATTCTGGTCGGTCCATCAGCGACGAGATCACCGGGCCCTTGAAGGTGAGCCAGGGGATATCAGCGGCATCGAGTGAGGCACCGGCGCGGGCGAGCAGGCCGCCGATCCTCAGCCGGGTGAGACGATCGTCGTCGACCATCAATCGAAGATGCTCGGGGACAGAGCGATCGACCCGCCGGAGAACATCGAAGAGGGCGCCATGAAGCCGGTGCTCCACCACCGCGGCGAGAAATGAGTCGCCGGTGGGCCCGTCGAGTGCCGCCACGACGACGTCGGTTTCCGATGGCCGCTGAGGCTGGGCCAATACGAGCAGGGCTTCGCTGATCGCGGCGGACATGATGGAGATCATGGACCCTGCCGAGCGATTCGGTGGGGACGGTTGCAAGGTTGTAGCCGTGGTGCACGGACGAGGTCGCGACTAGGTTGCCAACCGACGGAGCGGTCAGTAGTTTGTGCATCGATTCACGAGCGCTTGACCGTCACATCGTTCATGAGAGAGGTACAGGTGAACGACAACGATCGACGTGAAAACGTGAAAGCCACCGACGATGGCTTCTCAGCAGCGTTCGAGATGATCGTCACCCCGGTGCTCTTCGGCCTGTTGGGGTTCTTCATCGACTCACGGGTCGGTACGTACCCCGTCTTCACCCTCGTTCTCGGTTTCGTCGTGCTCAGCTATGAGGTATGGAGGCTCTGGTCTCGCTACAGCGACGACATGGATGCCGAACTCGAGGCCCGTCGCGCCGGCTACGGCCGGGAGGTCACCTCGTGAGCGACCGGTTCGAATTCTTCCCCGAAGAAGTCAACGCCAGCGCACCCGAGCGCCAGATAGCCGTCGACCTCGCGGTACGCACTGCCCTTGTGGCTCCCGTGATGCTCGCCGTGGGCGGCGTGTTCTGGGGGTGGCACGGATTCTGGTCGTCGGGCTACGCCCTGGTGATCGTTGCGGTCAACTTCTTGCTGGCCGCGGCGGCCATCACGTGGGGTGCGAAGGTCTCCCCCGCGGCATTGTTTGGCGCGGTGATGTTTGGTTTCGTGGTTCGTCTTGGCATCATCACTGGCGCCGTGTTACCCATACGCAACAGCGAGTGGTTCGAAGTCGCTCCGTTCGCCATCAGCCTCCTGGTTACCCACCTCGGGTTACTCGCCTGGGAAACACGGCACGTCGCGGCGTCGCTCGCGTTCCCGGGTCTGAAGCCCGGACATCAAGTCCTTTCCACCAACGATCCCTCCGCGGAGCGCTCAGCATGAACGTCCTCGCTCTCGAGTTTCCACCGGTAAACCACCTGTTCGATTGGCCGAGCATCTGGTTCGACGGAACTCTGTTCGCGATCAACAAGACAGTCCTCATCTATCTGGGCTCGATGCTCGTCACGATGGTGATCTTCACCCTGGCGGGCCGCCAGAGGGACTCACTGGTTCCCAGCGGTGTTCAGCATGTCGCGGAGTCCGGAGTGACCTTCGTCGAGGAGTCGGTGGTCATGCAGACCATCGGGCCCGACGGCAAGAAGTTCATGCCGTTCCTCACCACGATGTTCTTCTTCATCCTCTTCTCGAACATCACCGAGGTCATCCCGTTCCTCCAGTTCCCCGCCAACAGTCGTATGGCGATCCCGATCACTCTCGCCATCGTGGTGTGGTGCATCTACAACTTCGTGGGTGTCCAGAGCCAGGGCTTCTTCGGCTACCTGAAGAACTCCCTGTTCCCTCCGGGCGTGCCCAAGGCGCTCTACATCATCGTCACCCCGATCGAACTCGTCTCCACCTTCGTCGTTCGGCCCTTCTCGCTGGCCATTCGACTCTGGGCCAACATGGTGGCCGGTCACCTTCTTCTGGTCACCTTCGCCATCTTGTCGGCAACCATGTGGGATGCGGGCGGCCCCGGCTACGCCGGTGCTCTCGTCCTTTCCTGGCCGATGCTCATCTTGATGACCGGCTTCGAGATTCTCGTCTCGGTCCTCCAGGCATTCATCTTCACCATTCTCACCGCCGTGTACATCGGCGGGTCCATGCACCCCGAACACTGAGTCGTTGGCTCAGCTACAACGAATAAGAAACACAGGAGAAAGCACGTGCTCAATCTTCTCGCAGAGACCGACCCGGGCGAGATGCTCGAGGGCCTCAAGGCTATTGGCGCCGGTTTGGGCTACGGCCTCGCCGCCATCGGCCCAGGCATCGGCATCGGTACCGTGGTTGGCAACGCCATTTCGGCGATGGCCCGTCAGCCCGAGTCCGCAGGCATGGTGCGCACCACCATGTTCCTCGGCATCGCGTTCACCGAGGCTCTCGCCCTCATCGGTTTCGTGGTCTTCATCCTGTTGCTCCCCTGAGCCAGGCGAAGCCATCCCTATTCACAGCATCCATTTGAACAAAGGCTGAACCCATGACACGAAGGATCCGGCACATCGCCGGAGCGCTGGGCCTCATCACCGTGGCGGTCGTCGCCTTGGCCGCGCCCGCAGGCGCGTCCGGCGAGACCATCGGTGGCTGCGCCATCGACAAGGCGATCGAGGCGGAGGAGCATCTTCCCTCGCTTCACGAAATCCACGACGAGGAGTTCGAAGCTGAGTTCGAGGCGCTCGAAAAGGAAATGGAATCGTGTCTCGAAGCACCGAGCGCGATCATTCCCGAGCTCGATGAGATCATCTGGGGCGGCACTGCCTTCCTCGTTCTCTTCGGGTTCATGGTCTGGAAGGGCTTCCCGGCTGTTCAGGGCGCCATGAACGCCCGGGCCGACAGGATCGCCGCCGATCTCGACGCCGCCGAGCAGGCGAAGGTCGATGCGGTGAAGATCAAGACCGACCATGAGGCAGAGCTCTCCGGGGCCAAGGCCGAAGCGGCGGGGATCATCGACGATGCCCGTGCCCAGGCCGACCAGCTCAAGGGCGAACTCCAGGCCCGGGCCAATGAAGAGGTGGCCGAGATGCGGGCCCGAGCCGCAGCCGACCTCGAGTCGGCTCGCTCCCAGGCGATCTCCGACCTGCGTGGGGATGTCTCCCAGATCGCGGTTGGAGCTGCTGAGGCCGTCATCAAGGCCAACCTCGATCGAGACGCCCAGAGCGCACTCGTCAATGCCTACATCGACGAAGTGGCCGGCCGTGGCTGACGATCGACTCGGCGGCTACGCCGATGCACTTCTTGCGGTCGCGGCAGCGGAGGACGCGTCGGTGGTCGTGGAGGACGAACTCTTCCGCATCGGGGAGGCCCTGCGCAGCAATGAGCAGCTCCTCGCCGCGCTGAGCGATCGCCATCTGCCGATCGAGCGACGGCAAGGTGTGGTGGAGGACCTCCTCGGGTCCAAGGCATCGTCGACCACCACGGCCCTCGTGTCGATGGTCGTCGGTACCGGACGCGGCGGCGACCTACCCGCCATAGTGGATGAGGCTGTGGCTCGGAGCGCGGCGGGTCGCCAGAAGGCCCTGGCCCGGGTCCGCTCAGCGATCGAGCTCACCGACGATCAGAAATCCCGCCTGGCCCAGGCCATCAAGCAGTCGACCGGCACCGATGTCGAGATCCGCGTGGTCATCGACGAATCCGTGCTCGGAGGCCTCGTCACCGAAATCGGCGACGACGTCATCGACGGCAGTGTGCGACGCCGTATGTCGCAGCTGCGAGAGAACTTCACGTGAACGACAAGATTGAGACACAAAGAATGTCGGATCTCACCATAAACACCGCAGACATCGCCGCTGCGATCAAGAGCAACCTCGACGGTTTCTCGCCAAGTCTCGAGCAGACCACCGTTGGTCGCGTGCTCGAGGTCGGCGATGGCATCGCCCGGGTGTCGGGACTCCCCGGCGCCGCGGTCAACGAGATGTTGCGCTTCGAGAACGGGCTCATCGGGCTCGCGCTCAACCTCGACGAACACTCGATCGGAGCGGTGGTCCTCGGCGATGTCGAGGGCATCGAAGAAGGCCAGACCGTGGTCGCCACCGGCGACATCCTCTCGGTACCGGTCGGCGACGGCCTCCTCGGTCGTGTCGTCAACCCCCTCGGCGAGCCAATCGACGGCAAGGGTGCACTCACCAACGTGCAGCCCCGCCGCATGGAGATCCAGGCCCCCGGCATCACTGGCCGAAAGCCTGTACACGAGCCGATGCAAACCGGCATCAAGTCGATCGATTCGCTGATCCCGGTGGGCCGTGGTCAGCGTGAGTTGATCATCGGCGACCGCAAGACCGGCAAGACCACCGTCGCCCTCGACACGATCCTCAACCAGAAGGGTCTCGGCGTTAAGTGCATCTACGTGGCCATCGGCCAGAAGGCGTCTACCGTCGCCCAAGCTGTCGCCACCCTCGCCGAACTCGGAGCTATGGAGTACACCACCGTCGTGGTGGCCCCGGCATCAGATCCTGCGCCGTTCAAATTCCTCGCCCCCTATGGCGGCTGCGCCATGGGTCAGCACTGGATGGAAAACGGTGAGCACGCCCTCATCGTCTACGACGACCTTTCAAAGCAGGCCGAGGCCTACCGCCAGGTGTCTCTGCTGCTGCGGCGCCCACCGGGGCGCGAAGCCTTCCCCGGAGACGTCTTCTACCTCCACAGTCGCCTCCTCGAACGTGCCGCCAAGCTCTCCGACGAGCTCGGTGCCGGCTCGCTCACCGCTCTGCCGATCATCGAGACCAAGGCGGGCGACGTTTCGGCGTTCATCCCCACCAACGTGATCTCGATCACCGACGGCCAGATCTTCTTGCAGGACGATCTGTTCAAGTCGGGTATCCGCCCTGCAGTCGACGTCGGTATCTCGGTGTCTCGTGTCGGCGGTGCGGCCCAGGTCAAGGCCATGAAGACCGCGGTGGGCACCCTCAAGGGCGACCTGCAGCAGTTCCGTGAGCTCGAGGCCTTCGCAGCCTTCGGCTCCGATCTCGACGCAGTGTCGGCGGCCCAGCTCGATCGGGGCTATCGCCTAACCGAACTCCTCAAGCAGGGAGTCAACACCCCCTACCCGGTTGAGGAACAGGCGGTGTCGGTATACGCCGGCACCCGCGGCTTCCTCGATGGTCTTCCCGTCGAGGATGTGCTGCGCTTCGAATCCGAGCTCCTCGATTGGTTCCGCACACGGCATGCCGACGTGATGGGCACGATTCGCGATCAGGGAGTCATCGAAGACGAGGACGCCCTGCAGGCCGCTATCGGGGCCTTTGCCGAGCAGTTCGAGTCGTCGGCCACCGATGAGGACGAGCCCGAGGCTCAAGCACAGGGAGAGGCGCACCTCACCACCGTCGATTCCGACACGACCCTGCCCGAAGAAGACATCACCCGAGACGGGGACTGAGGTAGCACAAAGTGCCAGGTGGTAAAGAGCGAGAGCTCCGCCGTCGCATCTCGAGCGTCCAGTCAACCAAGAAGATCACCCGTGCCATGGAGCTGATCGCCGCCACCCGCGTGGTGAAGGCGATGCAGCGAGCCGACGCGTCGCGCCCGTACGCCCGCAAGATCACCGCCGTCATCGAAAATCTGGCGGCCGGTGGCGCCGAGGTCGATCATCCCCTGCTGCG
>JAJCXY010000089.1 GCA_029263215.1 Acidimicrobiales bacterium | reverse complement strand
GTTGCTGCTCTCGCCATACCAGCCCATCGGCGTGAGCTGGCGTGGCGTGAGGTTTCCGCGCCGCGGCTCTCAGGAGCGGCTGACGGGCTTGTACTTGAGTCGATGGGGGCGCATCGCGTCGACGCCGTGCTCGCGCTTGCGATATTCGGCGTAATCGGTGAAGTTGCCCTCGAACCATCGCACCTGCGAATCGCCCTCGAAGGCAAGCATGTGGGTGGCGACGCGGTCGAGGAACCAGCGATCGTGGCTCACGATCACCGCGCACCCGGCGTAGGCCTCGAGCGCATCTTCGAGAGCGCGCAGGGTGTCGATATCGAGATCGTTGGTGGGCTCGTCGAGGAGGAGCACATTGGCCCCCTCCTTCAGCACCTTGGCGAGATGGACTCGGTTGCGCTCTCCGCCCGAGAGGATCCCTACCTTCTTCTGTTGATCGGATCCGCGGAAGTTGAACGAAGCTACGTAGGCGCGACCGTGAACTTCGCGGCCACCGATCTCGAGATTGTCGACTCCGCCGGTGATCTCCTCGTAGACCGTCTTGTCGGGGTCGAGGGTGCGATCCTGGTCGACGAAACCGAGTTGCACGGTGGAGCCGATTTTCATAGAGCCGCTGTCGGGGTTGTCGTCGGCATCGGTGCGGCCTTCGGCGGCGGCGATGATCATCTTGAAGAGGGTGGATTTACCCGCCCCGTTGGCGCCGATCACGCCGACGATTCCCGCGGGCGGCAAGGAGAACGAGAGCTTGTCGATCAGTAGCTTGTCGTCGAAGCCCTTCGACACATCGCTGGCCTCGATCACCACGTCACCGAGTCGGGACTCGACAGGGATCGAGATTTCCAGCCCCGCGCTGCGGCCGTCGGCCGCCTTTTGTTCCTCTAGGAGCTTGTCGTAGGCGGCCAGACGGGCCTTGCCCTTGGCCTGGCGGGCCTTCGGAGCCATGCGGACCCACTCGAGCTCGCGCTTGAGGGTGCGGCTGCGCTTGTCGTCGTCCTTCTGCTCTTGGGCGTAGCGGGTCTCCTTCTGCTCAAGGAAGCCCGAGTAGTTGCCTTCGAAGGGCATGCCCTTGCCCCGATCGAGTTCGAGGATCCAGCCCGCGACGTTGTCGAGGAAGTAGCGATCGTGGGTGATGGCGACGACGGTGCCCGCGTAGTCCTGCAACGTGCGCTCGAGCCAGGCCACCGATTCGGCGTCGAGATGGTTGGTGGGCTCGTCGAGCAGGAGCAGGTCGGGCTTCGAAAGGAGTAGGCGGGCCAGTGCGATTCGGCGCCGCTCGCCTCCTGAGAGGTTGTCGACGGCGAGGTCGCCGGCCGGGGTGCGGAGGGCATCCATGGCGATCTCCACACTGCGTTGGAGATCCCAAGCGCCCATGGCTTCGATCTTCGATTCGATGTCGGCTTGGCGGGCGCCGAGCTTTTCGTAGTCGGCGTCGGGGTCGGACCAGCCGGCCATCACCTGGTCGTATTCGGCCAGCAGCGCAGCTGCATCGCCGGCGCCGTCCATGACATTGCCGAGCACATCCTTGGCGGGGTCGAGGTGAGGTTCTTGTTCGAGCATCCCGACGGTAAACCCGTCGGTCAGCCTCGCCTCGCCCGAAAATCCGTCGTCAATACCGGCCATGATCTTCAACAAGGTGGACTTGCCGGCGCCGTTGGGGCCGAGCACGCCGATCTTGGCGCCGGGATAGAACGCGAGGGTGATGTTCTTCAGGACGTCGCGATCGGGCGGTATGAACCGGCCGACCTTGTGCATGGTGAAGATGAACTGGGCTGCCATGGCGCTGCAATGTATCGCCGGGACGGAGCCCGCGATCTCAGCGGCGCTTTCTACCGGCCTTCTTCACCGACTTCTTCACCGACTTCTTCGCAGCCTTCTTTGCGGTGGCATTCGTGGAGGCCGCCTTCTTGGCCGGTGCCTTCTCGGCAACCTTGCTTGCGGGAGACCTTCGGCCGCGGGTCTTCTTGGTGGCTTTCTTGGCCGGGGCCTTCTTGGCCGTCGCCTTCTTCGTTGCCTTCTTCGCCGTCTTCCTCGCAGCGGTCTTTCTCGTCGCCTTCTTCGTGGCGGCGGCGCCCTTCTTCGGCGGGTCGGGGGGAGCGGCGCCCTCGAACGGGAGAATGCCGATGTCGATTCCCCGTCGAGCGCTGTCGAACCGGTGCACGAAGAACGATCGGGACTCGCCGATGGTCACCAGGTCGCGGGCTCGCCGTGGTGGTGGGTCGCTCAGGAGTCGGAGAGGCAGGTAGACCTCGACGCCATCGCTATCGGCGTACGCGCCGTGCGACGAGAAACGTTCGACCGTTGCCGTGATCGAGCTCCCTTCGGGGTGGGCTCGTCGGAACGCCTGCCATTTCCGATCGGCGTTGGCGCCGGGTGTGGTAGCGGCCGCGGCCTTGGGGCTCGACTGCCTGGCCGCGGTTTTCTTGGCCACGGCCTTCTTCGCCGGGGCTTTCTTGGCCGGGCTCTTATCTGCTCTCGGCTTGCTCGGCGGTGCCTTCTTGGCGGCGCTCTTCTTGGCCGCGGCCTTGGGCGCTGCGTTCGATGCCTTGGTGGCGCGGCGGCTCACGGGCCCCCTCACCGGCACTCGAGGCACATAGATCCACCCCACCGCTGGCACGGGCTTGCCACCTATCAGGCGACCCTCCTCGAACAGCCACGGGTAGGTGCCGTGAAACTCCTGGAACGAGTCGTTGGACAACACCACCGCGTTGGCCCGATGGGCGACCTGGAGGATGAAAGTGTCGCCGCGGCCGACCACTCCGGCCGGGGGGGTGATGATTTCGCCCGAGTCGATCTCGGCGCGGGCTCGATCCCGCTCCGCCTTGCTGACCCGGTGCTCGAACGAGGCGTCGACGATCACGGTGATGTGGGCGAAGTCGTATTCGTCACGAAACGCGGCGAGGGCCTCTTCCAGTTGGGCGAGGCTCGGTTCGTTGCGACCCTCGGTGGCGATGTTGGAGCCGTCGACTACGGCGTGACCGGAAGACATGTGGGCCAGTCAAGCATGTTGTCTACGCTGGCCCGGTGATTCGAGCTGTGCTCTTCGACTTCGGTGGGGTGATTCTCACCAGTCCGTTCGAAGCTTTCAATCGGTACGAAGCCGAAGTGGCGCTGCCCCTCGACACCATTCGTCGCATCAATGCCACCAACCCGCATTCGAATGCGTGGGCCCGTTTCGAACGGGGCGAACTCGCTCCGGGTGAGTTCGTGGGGGTGTTCGAGCAGGAGGCGACCGAGCTCGGTTTCGAGGTCGACGCCACCCGGGTATTGGCCGGACTGAGGGGAACGATCCGGCCTGCGATGGTGGAGGCGCTGAGACGCTGCTCGCGGCGGCTGAAAACCGCGATGCTCACCAACAACTTCACTCCCCCAGGGGATCAGACGGGCACCGAGGCGATGACCGACGCCGACGGGTCGGACCTGATCGAAGTGCATTCGTTGTTCGATGAGATCATCGAGTCCAGCGTCGTGGGTGTTCGAAAGCCTGAGCCACGTTTCTACGAGATTGCCTGTGAGCGACTGGGCGTGGCTCCCGAGGAGTGTGTCTTCCTCGACGACCTCGGGATCAATCTGAAGCCGGCGCGGGCCATGGGAATGGCCACGATCAAGGTCGTCGATCCCAACCGGGCGCTCGCCGAACTCGAACAGGTGGTTGGCTTCGCGCTCGTCGATTGAGGCGAGGTGGGTGGTTCAGCCGAGCGCCTTATCGAGGAGCAGTGCCACTTCCTGCACGTGAACCTTCGCGCTGCCGCCGGCCGGCGAGCCCGACTCGTGGCGGCTCACCCGCCGGATCTGGTGCGTGGTCTCGTGGGCCTCATAGAGGCGACCCTTGATGGAGTTCCACGGTCCCATGTTTTCCGGCTCCTCCTGCACCCAGCAGATCTCCGTGGCGTTCGGATACTTCGCCAACTCGGCTTCCACCGCCGCGAAGGGCCAGGGGTAGAGCTGTTCGACCCGGGCCACCGCCACCGGTGCGCCGCGCTTGTCGCGTTCGGCCATCAGATCGAAGGCCACTTTGCCACTGCAGAAGATCACCCTCGTCACCGAATCGGATGCGGGCGGGTCGCGGTCGGGAAGCACCTCTTCGAAGGTGCCGGAGAGGAGGTCGCCGACGTTGGACCGTGACCACTTCGCCCTCAGCCCCGACTTCGGCGTGAATACCACCAGGGGGCTGGGCGGAGTCCGGAAGCTCTGGCGGCGCAGGAGATGGAAGAACTGGGCCGCGGTGGTGGCGTTGCAGACCTGGATGTTGTCTTCGGCCGCGAGCACGAGGAAGCGCTCGATACGAGCCGAGGAGTGCTCCGGACCCTGGCCCTCGTAGCCGTGGGGCAAGAGCATCACCAGGCCACAGTCCTGCTTCCACTTGTCCTTCGCGGCCACGATGAACTGGTCGATAATTATCTGGGCACCGTTGGCGAAGTCGCCGAACTGGGCCTCCCACATCACCAGGGCCTCGGGATTGACGATCGAATAGCCGTACTCGAAACCGAGGGCCGCGTATTCCGACAGCAGGGAGTCGTAGATCCAGAGGTTGGTATCGGCATCGGGCAGAGTGGCCAGAGGCACGTGCTCGGCGGCAGTTTCGAAGTCGACCAGCGTGGAGTGGCGATGGCTGAACGTTCCCCGGCGGGAATCCTGGCCCGAGATGCGGATCGACGTGCCTTCGAGAAGCAGCGAACCGAGCGCCATCGCCTCACCGAGGGCCCAGTCGATCTCGCCGCCTGCGAACAGCTTGTCGCGGGTGACGAACTGTTGGGCGAGCTTGGGGTGCATCGTGAAGCCCTCGGGGGCCGACGACAGGGCACCGTAGATCCGTCGAACCGTGGCTTCGTTGATGGCGGTGCGCATGTGGGGCAGCACCCCGACCGGCTCGGCTTGCAGCTTGGCGCGGGCATCGGGGTCGGCCTCCACCCCTCGGGTCTCGTCGAGGGCAACCTGGAGATGGGACCTGAAATCGGCGAGAGCGTCCTCTTCCTCCTCCGGGGTGAAGTCACCCCGCTTGACCAGAGACGACGTGTACTGGGCCCGTACCGATGGGCGGGCATCGATCCGGCGATACATCTCCGGAAGGGTGTAGCTCGGATCGTCGCCCTCGTTGTGGCCGTGCCGGCGATAGCAGAGCATGTCGATGACGACGTCTTTGTTGAATTCCTGGCGGTAGTCGAAGGCGAGCCGGGCCACCCGAACACAGGCTTCGGGATCGTCGCCGTTGACGTGGAAGATCGGGGCCTGGATCATCTTGGCCACGTCGGTGGAGTACTCCGACGAACGCGAAGACTCCGGGGTGGTGGTGAAGCCGAGCTGGTTGTTGATGATGACGTGGACGGTGCCGCCGACGCGATAGCCGCTGATCTGGGAGAGGTTGAGCGTTTCGGCCACCACGCCCTGGCCTGCGAACGCGGCGTCGCCGTGGATGAGCAGGGGCAGCACTGGATAGGCGCCGTAGCCCTCGTCCGGGTCGATGCCGTCCATCCGCGCCCGGGTCATCCCCAGTACGACCGGATTGACCGCCTCGAGATGAGACGGGTTGGCGGCCAGCTCGACGGGTAGCTCGTTGCCGTTGCGGCTGACGAACACCCCGCTCTGGCCGAGGTGGTACTTCACATCGCCGGAGCCCTGGGTCATCTCCTCGATGCCCGCCCCTTCGAACTCGGTGAAGAGTTGGCCGTAGCTCTTGCCGATGATGTTGACCAATACGTTGAGACGCCCCCGGTGGGCCATGCCCACAACGGCTTCGGCGAGTCCGGCGTCGGCCGCGGCGCCGAGCACCGCGTCGAGCAAGGGAATGGTGGACTCCGCCCCCTCGATACCAAAGCGTTTCTGGCCGACGTACTTGGTGCCGAGGAAGGTCTCCAGTGCCTCCGCGGAGTTGAGCCGGGCCAGGATGTGGCGCTGCTCCTCACCGGTGATAGATCGGTCGGCTCCTTCGAGCTGTTCCTGCATCCAGCGCTTCTCCACCGGGTCCTGGATGTGCATGTATTCGACACCGATGGTGCGGCAGTAGGCGTCGCGGAGCACTCCGAGGAGCTCGCCCAGGGCCATCTTGGCGCGCCCGCCAACCTGGGCATAGATCCCGGTCTGGCTGCCGGTGAGGAACTCCCGGTCGAGGTCCCAGATGGTGAGCCCGTAGGTGGCGGGGTCGAGTTCGGCGTGCATCTTCGGCTCCTTGACCTGGAGGGGGTCGAGGTCGGCGATCAGATGGCCGCGCACACGATGCATGTTGATGAGCTGGTTGACCTTCGCCTGCTTCTCCAGCAGGCCGGATTCGCGGTCGACGGGGTTGATGTCGCGGCGCCACTTCACGGCCTCGTAGGGCACCGCCATGGCTCGGAACAGGTCGACGTAGAAGTCGTCTTCGCCGAGGAGTAGTTCATGGATCTTCTTCAGGAACATGCCGGATTCGGCGCCCTGGATGATTCTGTGGTCGTAGGTGGAGCTGACCGTGATCACCTTGGAGACGCCGAGTTCGGCGAGTTTCGCCGGATCTGCGGCCTGGTATTCCACCGGGAAGGCGATCGAGCCGACGCCGACGATGAGGCCCTGGCCGGGCATCAGCCGGGGCACCGACTGCAGGGTGCCGATGGTGCCCGGGTTGGTGAGGCTCACCGTGGTGCCCGAGAAGTCGTCGGGACTCAGCTGGTTGTTGCGCACCTTGGAGATCAGGTGCTCGTAGCGGTCGACGAACTCGCTGAAGTCGAGGGTGTCGGCCTCCTTGATGCAGGGCACCATGAGGGTGCGGCTGCCGTCTGACTTCTGCAGGTCGACTGCGATCCCCAGGCCGACGTGTTGGTTGCGTACGAGCCGCGGCTTGCCGTCAGCGTCGGTGGCGTAGGTGTTGTTCATCGCCGGCATGGTGTCGGCGATGGCCCTGACGACGGCGTAGCCGATGATGTGGGTGAAAGACACCTTGCCGCTGAGCTTGCGACCGAGGTAGCCGTTGATGATCTTCCGGTTGACCTCGAGGAGTTTGGCCGGAATTTGGCGGAAGCTCGTGGCGGTGGGGACTTCGAGACTCGCCTCCATGTTGGTCACGATGCGGGCACTGGCTCCGCGGATCGGCTCGCCCGGGGGCGGCGGTGCCGGGGTCAGGGCTGTCGGCGCCGGTTCAGCCGGTGTGGGGACCACTTCCGGTGCAGGGGAGACTTCAGTGGAGATCGCTTCGATCGGGGGTGGTGGCGTTGGCCGCACAGGTGGTTCGGTACCCTCGAACGTCGACCGCCACGTGGCGTCCACCGACGTCGGGTCGTTCTCCCATCGCTCGCGCATCTCGTCGACCAGCCAGGCGTTGGGCCCGAGGTCCGAGGAATCTGTGGACGTCATGGCCCCACAGCATACGCATACGGGTTGTATCGTCCGGCGGGTGCGAATCGCTACGTGGAACGTCAACTCCCTCAACGCCCGTCTCGGACGAGTTGAGCGATGGCTCCAAACCTTCGAGCCGGAAGTCCTGTGCCTGCAGGAGACGAAGATGGCTGATGAGGCGTTCCCGGCGATGGCGTTCGAGGCTCTCGGCTATGAATCTCTTCATCACGGCGAGGGCAGGTGGAACGGTGTCGCCATCCTGAGTCGGGTAGGGCTCACTGAGCCGATCGGAGGGTTCGGTGATGGCGAGGATCCCGATGTAGATGCCCGCATTGCCTGGGCCACCTGCGACGGGGTGAGAATCGCGACCTGCTATGTGCCAAATGGCCGATCCCTCGACGACGACCACTACCAATACAAGCTCGGTTGGCTCGACCGCCTTGCCGCAGACCTCGACGGCCAGTGCGAACCTGCCGACGACGTCGTGGTGTGCGGCGACTTCAATATCGCTCCCGACGATCGCGACGTGTGGAGCACAGCGAAGCTCGAGGGCCAGACCCACGTGAGCGCGGCTGAACGCGAGCGGCTCGCGACCCTCGAGGCGTGGGGCCTGGTAGACGTGTTCCGCGAACACCATGAAGATGCCGGGCTCTACTCCTGGTGGGACTACCGCGGCGGCGCCTTCCACAAGCGACAAGGGATGCGTATCGACCTGCTGATGACTTCGCGGTCCATCGCCGATGCGACGGATCTGGTTGTGGTCGACCGAAATGAGCGCAAGGGGCCGAAGGACGACCCACCGAGCGATCACGCGCCGGTTCTGATCGAGCTGCGTCGCTGAACCATGCTGACCCCACTCGACGAACACCAACTTCTTGTTTTCTGGACCCAGCTGCTCGTACTGGTCCTGATGGCGCGGGCGTGCGGCACCCTCATGCGCCGCGTCAACCTGCCTTCGGTGATCGGCCAACTCGCGGCCGGAGTGATCCTCGGTCCCTCGATCTTCGGTCGAGTGTGGCCCGACGGGTTCCATTGGTTCCTGCCCGAAGACGAGATGTCGTCGGCGGCCCTTCTCGCCGTCAGCTGGCTCGGAGTGGCGTTGCTGCTGGTCACCGCCGGGTTCGAGACCGACCTAGCGCTGATCCGTCGCCTCGGCCGAGCCGCCGCGCTCGTCACCGGCTTCAGCCTGGTGGTTCCCCTCATTGGCGGACTCATCGTCGGATTCTCGTTGCCCGACTCCTTCCTCGGTAGCGGAGCCGACCGCACAGTCTTCGCTCTTTTTGTCGCCGCGGCCCTGTCTGTTTCAGCTCTTGCGGTGATCGCGAAGATCCTCTCAGAACTCGGACTCATGCGGCGCGATTTCGGCCAGATCACCGTTGCGGCCGGCATGGCCAACGACGTTGTCGGCTGGGTCATGCTGGCGGTGTTCACCGGCTTTGCCGTTTCCGGTGAAGTCTCGATCGGTAATGTCGCAGAGACGGTGATCGGTCTCGCCGCCTTCCTGGCGGTGGCCATGACCCTCGGCCAGCGAGCGGTGGATCGTGCCCTGCGATGGGTGAGGCGCGATGGCCCCAACCTCGGTGGGGCCATGACCATCGCGATCTTCACCATGCTCATTTTTGGTGTGGCCACCCAGCTACTCGGGATCGAGGCGGTGCTCGGTGCGTTCGTCGCCGGTGTTGTTCTGCACCGGTCGCGCTTCCAGCAACAAGAGGTGATCCATCACATCGAGTCGCTCACCGGCAGCTTCCTCGCCCCGATCTTCTTTGCCACGGCCGGCCTGAGAGTCGATCTCGGTCTACTCGCCGACCGCGAAGCCCTGGCTTGGGCCACGGTGGTGGTGCTCGTGGCCATCGTGGCCAAGTTCGCCGGTGCGTTCCTCGGGGCTCGTCTCGCCGGCCAGTCCTCCCGTGCCGCGGCGGCACTGGGCGCCGGGCTCAATGCCCGTGGGGCCCTCGAGATCGTCATCGCATCGGTGGGTCTGTCACTCGGGGTATTCACCGAGACCGCCTACACCGTCATCATCATCGTGCCCCTCCTCACGTCGGTCTTCGCGGCGGTCAGCCTGCGGATCGTGGTTCGTGACTGGCGCGGCTCACCCGAGGAGCAGGAACGACTCGAACGCGAGGAGGTCTTGAGCCGCAACCTGGTGGTGAAGTCGGCGCGGATCCTCCTGCCGTCCCAAGGTGAACCCGCTTCGATCGCCGCCGCCCAGATCGTCCAGTTCGCCTGGCCCAAGGAGGCGCCGGCCACCATCGTGTCGGTGGCCAATGGCGATGACTGGCCGGATGTCACCGTGGTGCGCAATGTGCTCGACGAACGCGACGTCGACCACACCAGAGTTCGTGGCGACGATGTCGCCGGACAGATCGTCGACGAGTCGCGGCTTGGCTATGGAGTGATCGTGGTCGGCGTGGCCGCCCGTCACGAGGGCGTGTTGTATTCGCCGATGGTCGACGAGCTCCTGCTCACCACCTCTATCCCGGTGGTGATCGTGCGCCGGGCCCGGGGTCTGGACCGGCCCTTGCCGGCGGCATTCAGCCGGGCAATCGTGCCCGTCACCGGCACCTCGTCCGCCTTGTCGGCTCAGGAGGTCGCCTTCGCGATATCGGGCCAGCTCGGCACAGAAGTCGTGCTCACCCATGTGATGAATCGAGCGGAAGCTCCACTGGCTCGGATCCTTCCCCGACGTCGACAGGTGATCTCGCCCGTGCACTCCGCGGCTGAGGAGATGATGGAGAGGGCGGTGGGCCGCGCCGACGGCGCCGGCATCTCAGCGCGGCCCCTGATGATCGGCGGCACCTCGGCGGGAGATGTGTTGGTGGAGTCGGCCCAACGCGAGTCGGCCGACCTCGTGGTGCTCGGTGCCCAGCTCCGCAATGTCGATGGCCGACCGTTCATCGGACACACGGTGGAGACGGTGCTCGATCGCTCCGACGCCACCGTGGTGGTGGTGGCGCAGCCCCGCCGAACTCATCCCAACGGCGACGACTGAGTCCTACTCGTCGAGGCAGGTGATCTCGAGGAGCTGGAGTCCGAAGCGGCGGGCCTTGCTCGGCCCGACCCCCGAGATCGCTTCGAGTGCTTCGATCGTGCACGGTCGCTCGTTGGCGAGGGTGTTGACGGTGTCGTCGTTGAGCACCGCGCTGGGAGCTACCCGGGCGGTCCTGGCGGCATGCTCACGCCACTGCTCGAGGGCATCCTTCACCGCCAGGCGTTGGCGGGCATCCGCGGCGGTGAGGTCGATGTCGGGTCGAGTCGAGATACGCGACCGCAAATTGGGGATCGACGGCCGCTCGTCGGGCAGGGGAGGGGCTTCGCCGACAAACGCATCTATCCACGGTGACGGAGCGCGCTCGACGAGTCGGTCGCCCACCATCCTCGTGCGGCACCACGCCACGTGCAGTTCGCGCTCGGCGCGGGTGGTGGCCACATAGAGCAGGCGCCGTTCCTCGGCATAGGCGGCAGCATTACGGGCGAAGGCGATGGGCACGAGCCCGTCCTCCAAGCCGATGAGGTGCACGATCTGCCATTCGAGGCCTTTCGCGCCGTGGAAGGTGGTGAGCTCCACCCCGTCGGCCACGTGACCGACCCTGTCGTCGGCGCGAAGCGAGGCAAGGAAGTCGCCAACCGACGCGTTGGCCTCGAGGACGAGATGGTCGTGAGCAAGGCCGAAGAAGGCTTCGACCATGGCGGCCCGTTCGAGGGTGAGTTCGGACCGATCGGCGCTGCGTGAATCGGTGAGCGCGGCCGACAGGGCGTGGTGGTCTTCCCAATCGTCGAGCAGGTCGATGATCTCGGGTCGGCGCAGGATCGCTCCTTCGCCGCGGGAGCGGGTGGGGATGCCAGCGTTCTCGAGGGCGGCTCGAATGGTGGGAAGTTGGGCGTTGGTGCGGGCCAGCACCACCTGATGGCGCCAGGGTGCCCCGGGGCGATGACACCCACGCACGGCACGGGCGATGGCCACTGCCTCTTCGTCGGCCTCGAGTATCCGCACCGTGGGTTCGTCGCCCGGGGGACGGATCGCGGGCTGGGGAGGTTCCTCGAGCAGGCGGCCTGCGGCAGCGAGAATCTCCGGGCTCGACCGGAAATTCTTGCGCAGGTTCAGAACGGCCACCCCGGGTAGGTACTGATCGATCTCGCGGAGAAGGTCGGGCTCGGCGCCGTTCCAGCCATAGATCGCCTGGGCCGGATCGCCCACCACGAGCAGGGTCGATTCCGGACCCAACCACGACTGCAGCAGGGCGAACTGGAGGGGGTTGACGTCCTGGAACTCATCGACGAGCAGGTGGCGGTGCCGCCACCGCTGAGCGGCTGCGAACGATTCGTTGTCGGTCATCGTGAAATGGCAGAGGGCCAGCAGGTCGTCGAAGTCGACGAGGCGGCGCTTGCGCTTCGACGCGTCGTAGGCGGCGTAGATCTCTGCGGTGAAGGCTGCGTTGCGCGGTGGTCGCCGACGCTGGGCGGCGGCCGCGTCGGCGTACGCCTCGGGAGTGATCAGGCGAGCGCGCGCCCACCCGATCTCGGCATCGAGGTCGGCAATGGTGGCGCGATCGACCTTGGGGTTGGCCTTGGCGAGAAACGCCATCCTCCGCTCGAGTATCTCCAGTGGCTTACGGCCCTTGTCGTCCCAGTAGCGGCGAAGGATCGTGAGAGCGACCGAATGGAAGGTGCCTGCTCCCACGTCGTCTCGGAGCCCCAGAGCGCGAGTACGTCTCCGTAGCTCGGCAGCGGCGCGGCGGGTGAAGGTGACGGCGAGTACCCGTCGAGGGTCCATGGCGCCGGTGGCGGACTGCCAGGCGATACGGCGGGTGAGCACCCTGGTCTTGCCCGAACCGGCCCCGGCGAGGACACACAAGGGCGAAGCGCTGGTGGTGACTGCATCCTTCTGCTCGTCGGTGAGGTCGGCGAGAAGCACGTCGGCGTCGTCGGTGCGGGCGGTCACGTCGGTGACACTACCCACTCACTCGCTATGGTCCCGGCGGTGGATCCGGTTGATCGTCGTCGTTTCGAGAAGCTGGTGGCCGACGCCCTCGATGCACTCCCTCCGGAGCTCGGACACCTGATGGAGAATGTGGCGGTGGTGGTGGAAGACCGCCACCACTCCGAAGACCTGCTCGGGCTCTACGAGGGGGTACCACTAACCGAGCGAGAGGACTACGGCGGCTTGGTGATGCCCGACGTGATCACCCTCTACCGTCGGTCCCTCTGTGAAGTCGCCGTCGACCTCGAGGAATTGGTGGAGGAGATAATCGTCACCGTCGTGCACGAGGTGGCCCATCATTTCGGGATCGACGACGATCGCCTTCACTCGTGGGGATGGGCTTGATGGTCTCGAACTAGTGTCGAGACATGACTTTCCCGCGCCATCTGCTCACCGACGACGAGGATCTCGTGCTCGATCTTCGACCCCACTGGTGGTTTCTCGCTCAGGCTGGTTCCCTTCTCGCAGTGGCGGTGCTGCTCGGTGTGGCTGCCCTCGTGCAGTCCTGGTGGCGCCCGGTGGAGTTTGTGATCGGGATACTCGTCCTCGTGGCTCTCGCCTGGTTCGCCATCACCTATGTGCGGTGGACCACCACCAACTTCGTGGTCACCAACGAGAGGGTCATCTCGCGCCGCGGAGTGGTGGCCAAGACTGGCATCGAGATTCCGCTCGATCGCATCAACACGGTCTTCTTCAACCAGAGCCTCTTCGAGCGCATGATCGGAGCCGGCGACCTCGGAATCGAGTCGGCGGGTGAGGGCGGGCGCCAGACCTTCACCGATATCCGGCGCCCCAGCATCGTGCAAAACGAGATCTACCGCCAGGTGGAGGGCTTGGAGAACCGTCGTCTTCAGCGCTTGGGCCAGGCCGCGGCGGGAAGTCGTGTGGAGTCCATCCCCGAGCAGATCGAGAAACTCGATCAGTTGAGGCGTCAAGGGGTGTTGAGCGACGCAGAGTTCGAAGCCAAGAAACGCGAACTGCTCGACCGGATGTGAGAGGTAGCCCACGATGACGAGAATCTCCTGCTTCGACAGCGCCACTTCGGTCGACGACGCGGTCGCCAATGCCGAGCGGGCGAGAGCGGCCGGGCTCCATCGCTACTGGGCGCCCCAGGTGAGAAACACCGATCCGATGGTGGTGCTCGGTGTGGTGGGCCGAGAGGTTGCCGACATCGGCCTCGGCACATCGGTGGTGGCCCATCAGACCACCTTCGCCCAAAACCTCGCGGCCCAGGCCCGCACCATCAATCAGCTCAGCGGGGGTCGCTTCACCCTCGGCCTGGGCACCAGCCATGAGCCCGTGATCACCGGCGTGTTCGGTTTGCCCTGGCGGAAGCCCTACACCCACATGGTGGAGTATCTCGATGCCCTGCTGCCCCTGCTCTCCGAGCAGAAGGTGTCGACCAGCGGCGAGTTCGTCACCCACCACACAGAGATCAATGTGCCTGGTCCCGCGCCCGAAGTGATGCTCGCCGCGCTGGGTCCGAAGATGTTGAAGCTGGCGGCCGAGCGCACTTCGGGCACGATCACCTGGATGACCGGACCCACCACGATCGCCGAGCACGTAAGGCCCGCGATCGGCCCCGAGGCCCAGATCGTCGCGGGAGTGCCGGTCTGGATCACCGACGACATCGAGACGGCGCGGGCGAAGTCCAACGTCCAGCTCGCGATCTACGGTCAACTTCCCTCCTATCGGGCGATGCTCGACCGCGAGGGGATGGAGACCCCGGCCGACATGGTGCTGATGGGTGATACCGAGACGGTTCGGGCCGGCCTCGCGCGCTATCGCGAGGCGGGCACGTCAGAGGTCGCACTCAATGTGCTGGGATCCGGGGAGAGCCTGGGGGAGGCCTGGAAGCTCGCCGAGTCGCTCGGAGGCAAGATCTGATGGTGGCCAATCCCCAGCCCCTCGGGGGCAACGAGATGCCCCGTTTCGGCGGCATCACCACCTTCATGCGGCTGCCCAACCGCAGCCAGCCGGCCGCCCTCGACGTGGGTGTGTTCGGCGTGCCGTTCGATCTCGGCACGTCCAACCGGCCCGGTGCCCGGTTCGGACCCCGTGGCATTCGCGAGGAGTCGGTGATGATCCGGCCCTACAACATGGCCACCCGATCGGCACCCTTCGACAGTCTGCGCATCGACGACCTCGGTGATGTGGCCACCAATGCCTTTGACAAGCTCGACTCGGTGGCGCGGATCGAGACCTATGTCGACGGCTTGCTCTCCCACGGCCTCACCACGGTTGCCATGGGGGGCGACCACACGATCGTCCTGCCGATCCTGCGGGCCATGGCGAAGGTCCACGGCCCTGTAGGAGTGGTTCACGTTGATGCCCACACCGACATCAACGACCACATGTTCGGGGAGAAGATCGCCCATGGCACGCCGTTTCGGCGTGCAGTGGAGGAGGGGCTGCTCGACTGCGACCGGGTGGTGCAGATCGGGGTGAGAGGCACCGGCTACGCGGCCGACGACTTCGACTGGTCGCGCCAGCAAGGATTTCGAGTGGTGCAGATCGAGGAGTGCTGGCACCGGTCGATGGTTCCTCTGATGGAAGAGGTCCGCGACAAGGTGGCCGGTGGCCCGGTCTAT
>JAJCXY010000088.1 GCA_029263215.1 Acidimicrobiales bacterium | reverse complement strand
GGCGGCTCGCCTGCCCGATCGAGGAGTTGGTGATGGTCGGCGACACACCGACCGACATCTCCGCGGCGGTGGCAGCCGGCGCGAAGTCGGTACTGATCGATCCAGGTCGGGTCTACGACACTCGAGCCGACGTGGTGGTCGATTCGCTCGACGAACTCCCCTCGGTCGTGGAGCCAAGCCCCATCTTCAGAGAAACGTGATCTTCTCGAACTCGTTCATGTTGGGGAGTCCCCAGACTGCCCAGAACTCCCTGGTGCGAGGCCGCATCACCGTCGCCCCGGCCGATTCGACGAAGTAGGGCTCCACCGCCTGCTGGCATACTGCTTCGGGTTCGCGGGTGAGCGCCATCAGCGAGTCGGCGTCGATCCCGGTGCGATCGAGCCAGGCCTCCGCGGTGGCGAATCGGCGCACCGAGGAGTCCTGCAATTCCGGTGCTCGAGGTGCTGCCACTGCGTTGGTGGCCGGGGTGAGTGTGTGGTTGGTGTGGACGATCGCCCCCTCGCCCAGGGTGGTAACGGGACGTGCAGTCGGCATTGCTTCGATGTTGAAACCCTCGCCCTCGGCGTCGAACACCAGAAAGTTGTGACCGCCTGCGAGGTCGGCGTCGAGCACTACATCGCGAGCGGCTGTCGCCGTTGGTTGTTCCAGGGCGTGGCGAACGACCTGAGTCCAGGTGACACCCGGCGAACCGTCGGCCGCAGCGAGATTGTTGATCCCCACGCACACGCCGGTCTCGCTCATACCGATCTGGCCCAAGGCGCCGGTGGTGGTGAACACCAGCGCGGCAGGGGCGTCGTCGGGGCGCGTTCGCAGCAGGAGCACATGGTCGGTGGCGGTGTCGTGCATGTCCCAGGTCTGGGCGAGGAAGCCCGCGCCGTCGGCTCGGGCATCGGGGACGATCACCGAGGTGCAGTCGTCCTCCATGACAGTCTCGGGGTGACGACCGCCCATCTCGGCGCGAACTGTGTCGACAAAATCGGTGAATCCACCGACCACCACCGCCTCGGCGGAAGAGATACCGGCGGCGGAAGCCATCGATACCATCTCCGCGAAGAGGCTGGGGGAGTGATGTTCGTGGGCCGGAAGCATCGAATCCGCGAGATCGAGGATGTCGCTGCGACTGATCGGGCCGCCGGTCCAGAGGCCGGACTCGACAAGCTCGAGTCTCTCGTTGGTGTAGTGGCGGATCTCGTCGGGGAAGGCCGCGCCATGGATTCGACCCATTTCTTCGGGGCTGCCGGAGAGGTCGAGAATCCTGATCGGAGGTCGTTTCATCTGTGCGGTATCTTCCTTGGCTCGAGAGAAATCGACTGATTCGGTTGCCTAAATCGAGGAAATGATATTGAATCCGTCAGAACACGGAGGTTATTCCATGGCTTCAGTATCCAACGTAGATCTGGCACAACAGGCCGACAGACACCTCTGGGGGCATTTCTCGTCCCTTGGTCGCAGTGTGGATGGTATGCCAATCATCGAGCGAGGTGAAGGCTGCTACGTCTGGGACAACCACGGCAAGCGTTTTCTCGACGGCCTCGCCGGGCTCTACACCACCCAGGTGGGCTACGGCCGAGTCGAGCTCGCTCGTGCCGCTGGCGCCCAGGCTGAGGAGCTCGGCTTCTTTCCGATCTGGACCTACGCCCACCCCAAGGCGGTGGAGCTCGCCGCTCGGCTCGCAGAGTTGGCGCCCGGCGACCTGAATCGGGTCTTCTTCACCAGCGGTGGTTCTGAAGCGGTCGAATCGGCTTGGAAGCTGGCTCGCCAATACTTCAAAATGAAGGGCGAGCCACTTCGTACGAAGGTCATCTCTCGGTATCTCGCCTACCACGGCACGACTATGGGAGCCCTTTCGATCACTGGGATTTCTGGCCTCAAGGCACCGTTCGAGCCCCTGATCGCCGGTGCAATCAAGGTCCCCAATACCAACAGCTACCGCTTGCCCGCCGGGGCGCTCGATGAGAGCTATTTCGCCGAGGAGATCGAGCAAGCCATCCTGCGAGAGGGAGCGGAGACGATCGCGGCTGTCTTCCTCGAGCCGGTGCAGAACGCCGGAGGGTGCTTCACCCCTCCGGACGGCTATTTCACCCGTGTGCGGGAGATCTGCGACAGGTACGGCGTGCTGCTCGTTTCCGATGAAGTCATCTGCGCCTACGGTCGGCTCGGCCACTGGTTCGGCAGCGAGCGGCTCGGCTATCAGCCCGACATCATCACAAGCGCCAAGGGGATCACATCCGGCTACGCCCCGCTCGGAGCGATGCTGGTGAGTGATCGCATCGCCGAGCCCTTCGCCGACACCGACGAGCCCTTCCTACACGGCTACACCTTCGCCGGTCATCCGGTGAGTTGTGCAGTTGCGCTGGCCAACCTCGACCTGTTCGTGGCCGATGATCTTCTCGGCAACGTGCTCCGCAACGAGGACGCGTTTCGTGCTTCCCTCGACGACCTGAGCGATCTCCCCATCGTGGGCGACATTCGTGGGATGGGGTACTTCTACGGCATCGAACTGGTGAAGGACCGCGACACCAAAGAGACGTTCACACCGGAGGAGGCCAACCACCTCCTGCGAGGCTTCCTGAGCTCTCGGCTCGGTGAGCTGGGCCTTCTCTGTCGAGCCGACGGCCGTGGGGAGCCGGTAATCCAGCTGGCTCCACCTCTCATCGCCGGAGCCGACGAGTTCGAGATCATCAATTCGGTCCTCCGCCAAGTACTCACCGAGGCCATGGCGGAGATGGAAAAGCGTTGAGCCCCGGCCAAGAACTCGACACCGTAGACAAGGCGCTCATCCGCGAGCTCCAGGTCGATGGTCGGGCTGCGTACAGCAGGCTTGCTCCCTTGGTGGGCATGTCGGAGGCGGCTGTTCGTCAACGGGTAAACCGGCTTCAAGACCGAGGGGTGATCCAGATAGTGGCGGTCACAGACCCCACCACCCTCGGCTACGCCCATCAGGCCATGCTCGGCGTGTCGATCAGCAGCGAGGTGGCGGAGGCGGCCGAGCAGATCAGCCAGATCGAGGCGGTCGACTACACCGTGATAACCGCCGGCCGTTTCGATGTGCTGGCCGAGGTCGTGGCCACCGACGCAGAGCACCTACTCGATGTGAGTAACTCGATTCGGGGCGTGGCGGGGGTCAGCGGTGTGGAGATCATGACGTACTTGCGGATGGTGCAGCAGAACTACGACTGGGGCACGATGTGAAAGGTGCCGGAGGCGCTGTGCGGGTGGTCACCTGTCATGCCGAAGGCGAGGTGGGCGATGTGATCGTGGCGGGGGTCGATCCTCCGCCCGGTGAGACCCTTTGGGTGCAGTCGCGATTCATCGCCACCGACGGTTCGCTGCGCGACTTCGTGTTGAACGAGCCGCGTGGTGGGGTCTTTCGCCATGTGAACCTGCTCGTCCCTCCTATTCATCCCGAGGCTGTGGCGGGTTTCATCATCATGGAGCCTTGTCACACGCCGCCGATGTCCGGTTCCAACTCGATGTGTGTTGCCACCGTTCTGCTCGAAACCGGCGTCGTGCCCATCGAGGAACCCGTCACCCGCTTCGCCATCGAGGCGCCGGGAGGACTCGTGCAAGTGGAGGCGACTTGTCGCGAGGGCAAGGCCGAGCGGATCACGATCACC
>JAJCXY010000087.1 GCA_029263215.1 Acidimicrobiales bacterium | reverse complement strand
TGTTTCCTTCTTCTGGGGTTTTCGAGACTCTGGTGGTGTCCCGACGCTTGCTACACGTCGCAAACGGCCTAGGAGGTTTGGACGTACGACCCAGGACTTTCAGCCTCCGCTGCGGGCGCTGCCGACGGTGCGGGCCGCGCTGCCCGACGCCGGGCCTTCTTCTGGGCCATGGCCCTCACGATCGTGAGGAAGGCGACGAGCTGCACGCTGATGATGCCGGTCCAGCGGTAGTAGACGTTTTGCACATCTGTGCCCGCCCAGAGGCCGTGCCAGGTGGCCATGATGAAGAGGGGCCAGGCCGAGAAATGGATGTATCGCCACACCTTGCGGGGCAACTTGCGCATGAACACCGACGAGAGCTGTATCGCCACCATCATGTAGAAGGCGACAACCCCCACCGCAACAGCTCCCGGCTTGTAGGCCTGAAACGAGAGAGGCACGAGGAAGTCGAGTAGGCCGAACTCGAGGTAGCTGTCGAAGTAGAGGCCCAACAGGTGGATGCCGGTGAAGACCACCGACAAGCCGCCCAACATCCGATGCAGGTCGAGGAGCCAGGCCGGCGTGGGCTTGTTGCCGGTGATGCGAGTGGAGAGGCTCAGGCCCCACAGGATCGACAGGGTTATCAGCACCCAGGCGATGATGCCGCTCGAGCGGGAGGCATACCACCACACCTGTTCGTTCATGGTTCCAGTCTTTCGATTTCCAGGTTTCCGACGACCGTCACATCGCCGTCTTCTCCATACAAGATCGCCGCTGTCTTCGAATTCTTGATGAGTTCGCCGCCCTCGGTTGGTCCCGCCAGCAGGCACGCCTTGGCCACCGCCTCGCCGTACCAGGCCGTACCCGCATGCACCGTGACCGCCATGAGCTCGGTGGTGCTCGGCTGCTCGGTGTGGGGATCGAGCAGGTGATGCACGACACCTTCGCCATGGGTCCAGCGCCTTCGTAACCGGCTACTGGTGGCCAGAGCACCCCCGGCGATGCGCAATTCCGCCAGATCACGTTGCGGTTCCACCGGATGAGCAACCAGCGCAGGCCACACCGGATTGCCGAACCACCTGCCGCCCACCCTCAGATCTCCGCCCAGGTCGACCAGTACCCCGTCGGCGCCAGATTCCATCGCCAGGTCGACAAGCATGTCGGCGGCGAGGCCCTTGCCGAGGCCACCGGGGTCGAACCTACAGCCGACAGGAAGGACAACGAGATGGAGGGGCTCGTCGATCTCGAGATCGACCATCGGTGAGCGACGTTCGGGCGCGTCGGCAGGCCGGGGGGTCGTCCACGGCGCCGAAGGATCCACCGTCGCCAGTGATCGGTGGTCTCGGTCGTAGCCGAGCGCCTCGAGAGCATCGAGCATCATGGGATCGAACCAGCCCTCGGTGAACCTCCAGGCCGCTTCGGCGTGGACGATCAGGCGAAGCGTGTCGGCGCCGACGATGACCGGAACTCCAGCCGACCGGTTGAGAGCGGAGACTTCGGAGTCGGGGAGGAAACGAGACCAGGCCCGCTCGAGTTGGCCGAGCCTCTCCTGAAGCGTTGAAGGGAGTTCGACTGGTCCCCCGTCGAGCAGAATCCGACACGATGAACCCATCGCACGGAAGGTGACATCGACGGGGGCGTCGAGATCAACCACTGGCTTCGGTGCGCGGTGGCGGTGCTTCCGGAGCGGGGGCAGGAGCCGGGGCCGGGGCAGGAGCCGCGGTGGGGGCCGGAGCGGGAGCGGGTGCCGGCGCTGGAGCAGGTGCCGGCGCTGGAGCGGCGGCGGGAGCCGGGGCGGGTGCTGCCGCGGCAGGCGCCGGAGCAGCGGCAACAGGCGCCGCTGTGGTGGTGGCATCGGCCCCGCTCTCGAGGAACGACAGGTCGGGCGCGGGCTCCCCGGTTACGCCGAGATGACCGGGCAGGTCAGCGTCGGGGTCGGGCGGCGCAGTAGCGGCCTCACGACGAATCTCGATCACGATGGGCTGGGGTGCAGCGTCGGGGGCCACGGCCGCGGAGACCGACGAGGTCTTCTCGACCTCGATGAAGGGTCCCATGAACGACATCAGGACAACGAAGATCGACGTGGCGACCGCGGTGACCAGCACGCGAGCCGAAGCGGCGGCGTGGTTGCGCTTCTTGCGCCCAGACTTGCCGGCAGCTGCCGCACCGCGGGAACCGGCCGCGCCCCTGCTGGCGGGAACTGCCGGCGTTGGGGCCACCGCGGCAACCGGAGGCTGGGCCACGGGCTGAGGCTGCTGCATCACCGGCTGAGGCTGCACAAACTGCTGAGCCTGAGGCTCCAGCACGAACTGCTGGGGCTGAGGCTGCTGCACGAACTGCTGGGGCTGAGGCTGCTGCACGAACTGCTGGGGCTGCTGCATCACCGGCTGAGGCTGCTGCACGAACTGCTGGGGCTGAGGCTGGGGCTGCTGCACCATCGGCTGAGGCTGCACAAACTGCTGAGCCTGAGGCTCCTGCATCACCGGCTGGGGCTGCGGCGCGACCGGTTGAGGCTGCTGCATCACGGGCTCAGCCTGAACGGGTTGGACCGGCGCCGGCGGCGTGGGCTCCGGCGGCTCCTGCCCGAGACGGGCGGCCTGGCGGAGTTGGAGACGAGCGAGGCGATCGGCGTGATCAGTCATCGTCGTCGTCCTCCTTCTCGTCGTCATCATCATCATCTCCGCCGCCTCCGGCGTTCGACTCGATCTTGATCGAGCCACCGCTGAGAAGGGCCTTCCACTCGAGCTCACCGGAACCGCGGAACTTGATCTTTACTTCCCGACCAGTTGCCTTCTCGACCTGGTATTCCCAGCCTCCATTGGTGTAAGCCGCCCAGAACTCAAGGGAGTCGCCGTGGTTGGCGATGACGATCTCACCAGCACCACCCGCTTGGAAGGTGTGGTAGGTGGTAGCGGGCGCCACGGCCGATGCCGGCGATGCGTCGGTGGTGGACGGTGCGCCCGAGGTGGGGGCTGCGGTGCCGGGTGCCACCGAGCGGGCCACGGCGCTCGGTGCCGGGGTGGCCAGCGGAGCACCAGTCGTGGCCGCCGCTTCCGCGGCCTCCGAAGTGGTGGTGTCGCCGCTCGGCAACGCATCGGTCTCGAGGGTGACCACCAGGGGCGAACCATCGGCCGCGAGGGCGACGGTCTCGTCGTATCCGTCCTCTGATGCGGACGTGGCACGGACAATGCCGACATTCAGGGCCACCGCTGATGTTGCGGTGACCATCACGAGCCCGATGGATGTGGCCAGTACTTTGGGAGATTTCACAGATGCTCCAGGTGGGGGTTGCGCCGCTGGGCGGCAGGTCAGAGGACCGACAGATCTTCTGTCGATCGAAGTTCGCCCTGCTGCGCTGTTGGGCAAGAGCCCTTCCCTCCACGCGTCAGCTCCAGAACGTCGGCATCGACGGCCCGGAGCTGCAGGTTCCAGCAATCGTGGAGATACCGCGACTGCGACACCGCCACCTGAATCCGGACATAGCCATGTGTCCGGTGCAGGAACCTGAGTATTGCTCCATCACCCGTACGCCCTAGTTCCAGAGGCGAATGCGTGATGTCGTCGGGGTGAATGAACACACCGACGGGTGCGTGATGGATATCGGAGACATCCATATCGAGGAGCGCGGCGAGAGCCTCGCCACCGCTGGCCACATACCACTCTGAATCAACCATGATCGATACAGATGGGCTGCATCCATGGGAAGTGAGGTCGACCACACTGAGCGAGATCGAATTATCGTTCTTCACCTCGAGTGCGTTCATATCCTCTTCCCAAACGGCCAGCGTCACGCCCGACGCACACCCAACACGACAACAACAGGGACTTGGGTTTGGACAAATCTAGGAAAAATTGCCCGGACCGAACGGCCCTGTCCAAACGATCATCGTCACCCTCGGTGAGATTCTGAAGCACACCAAACCCTCGCATCGATCGGCGACGTCTCCCCGACAGCGCTGGGCGGCGTCGTTTCGTCAACAATGTGGTGACCATGCATTCCTCCTCCCCCAATCCCACGAGGCCGAACCGCGCCAGGTTCGGTCTTGCCCTGCTCGCCGTCTCACTGATCCTGTCGTCGTGTGGGGGAAGCGATGACGAGGCCCCGCTAGCCGGGCCTCAGCCCGATGCCGCCGACCCGGCCGAGACGGCAGTTGTCATGGCCGACCAATTCGACCAGGCGCTCCGGGCTCTCAACGGCCGCTACGAGTTCACCACCACTGTGGAAGCTCAGGGCGCCGCAGTGAGCCAACTGGTCGGCCGAAACGTGGATGGCAATACCACGAGCACCGCCACCGTCGCCGCCAACACCATCGACGTGATCGGCGTTGGCCTCGAATTCTGGACCCGTACCGGCAGTGGAGCTTGGGTGCCGGCGGCCGGCGCCCCCGCCAGCCAGGACCCGCTCGCTTCCCTGCTCGCGGTCACCGAGGTCACCTTCTTCGAGGGCGTTCTGACCATCACCTACCCCGGCGCGGCACTCGGCCTCAACGTCGACTGGGTCACCGCCGAAGTCAGCATCCTGGGACCATCCGTAGAGCTCGTGGCCATAGCCGACGGGCTCACCGGGCGCACCACTCTCAGCCCCGCGAGCGATCTCACAACCATCACCGCCCCGATCTGACCCGGAAAAAATTTGCGCGTAGGCCAAACCTCCTAGGTCTCCAGGACCGTGTCGCAATCACAACAAGGGTTTGAACAAGGGGGAAAGTCGCAATGCGGGTCTGGATCGATCACGCCGAGTGCAGTGGTGTCGGAGTATGTGTCGACGCCTGCCCCGAGATATTCACCCTGGAGTCCGACAGCCTCGCCTACATCACCGTGGCCGGCCATCGTTTCGGCTCCAACGACCCGGCAAACGTGTCCGACGAGATGCTCGAGTCCGTACTCGACGCCGCCGAGGACTGCCCCCAAGACTGCATCTACGTCGCGGCGTAGTGATGACCGATCACCCCAATCGCGCGATGCCCCAGGGACCCCACCTCCCTGGGGCATCGCCGCTTTTTGGCATCCGAGGAGGCTCCGATGGCCCTCGTTGACCACAGCCAGTTCGACGCCACCAGCCAACTACTCGAATTCGCCGAGCGTGGCCGCCTCGTCACCCGGCTCCATTCACGCTCCGACTACACCGACATGTCGCCCCTGCCGATCGTGGTGGTTGCGAGCGCGATGATCGGCCTGGGAATCGCCATCCTGGTCGCCGGACTCGATGCAGGCCGGCCCGTTGTGGTCGCCATGGGCGGCGGAGCCACCCTGGCCAGCCTTGCAATGCTCTTGCCCGCCCTCTCGGCCCTGCGCCAACACAACGAACCCGAGACAACCGTCGATATCCGAGCCGCCGCGGTTGTGGCACCCCGGAGCGTCAAGCCCGGCAACTGGATCCAACAAGACGACGCCTGGGTGCGCGTCGATGAGGCCGGCCACGGCCACAACGGCTGCGTCACCGCCCTCTTGAGCACCGGCGCGGTAATCGAACTGTCCCACCCCATAACCGTCGCCGGTGGACCATTCAGTCCGAGCGAGAGTCACGATGGGCCGGGTCGATAGGGTCCACCGACTCTGGACGCGGCGTTCTTGTTGTGTCACCTTGGTGACGCAATTGACCCACCTAGCGCGAGAATAAGATGGCCTGGATCGAAGAGCGTCCCCAGGACGCAACCGAACAACTGTTGGAGTACGCCACGAGCGGCCGACTCGTCGACCTCGACCAGCGCTCCAGTGTCGATGCTCGCGACAAGACCTCCACCGTGCTGGTGATGGTCCTCGCCGCGGCCACGGTCGGCATCGGTATGAGCCTCATCGTCTCGGCCATGCGGGGTGAATCATTCGTGGAAGCAGCCGTCGGATTCGGTCTCGTCACTGTCGGCCTGTCCTTGCTGTTGCCCGCAGTGCGCCTGGTTCGGCTCCACACCGCATCAGCCGGCGTGGAGATCCGTCCCGGCGCCGTACTCCCGCCCGAACTTGTCCAGGCCGGCAACTGGATCCACCGCGACGGTGCGTGGGCCCGAGTCGATCAGATCGGCCGCGATGGTGGCGGCAAGCTCACCGCCCTCCTGAGCACGGGTGAAGTGGTCGATCTCCTCACCCCGATCACGATCGCCGGCGGAACGTTCAGACCCAGCGTCGATCCGATCGCGTCGCTACGCCGCTGAGCCCACATCAGCGCTATCGAGGTCCGGCCGGAGAACGATCCGACGGATCCTGGACCCTGGCCCCGGTCGCGCCATCACGGCCGTCGCTCGGGCGAATGATCCGCCCGCTGCCGATGCGTGTCGTCTCGACCCTGGGTCGGCGGCGCCGGCGGATGCAACACGTCAACATCGACGCCACCTGGCTCGACTCCGAGGAATTCACAGATCTCGCGGCAACGGTCGACCGCCACGCGGTGACCGGATGGTCCACCGACTACACCCCGGAGTTCCTCCGTTGGCGCCTCGCGCAGCGAGACACCACCTACACGGTCCATATCGCCGACGACCTCGCCCTGATCACCACCAGGTCGACGATGGGACCGATCCCGTCGTGTGTGGTTGTCAAGATCTTCCCGCTCAGCGTGGGGATCGCGCCGACTGATGCCACCAGAGCCATCCGGACGGCCATCCACTGGCATCGGGCCGGGTTCGCGACCTATGTGGGTTTCAACGAATCAGTACGGGTGAGAGGGTTCAGCGTCCCTCGTCGCCTGCAGCGCGCACCCGTCGATTTGATCGCCGACCGACTCGACCCGCTCGCCGATCGGGTCGAGCTCACGATCGGCACCTTCGAACTGCTCGATGCTCAGCCTGCCTGATCGTCGATGCTACGCATTCGATACGACGCACTACGGGCGCTCCCGGCAAGCCTCTTCACCAGCATCTCGCCCCGCGTGGGATCCACGACGGGGCGGCGAAGCGACGCCTGCAACCCCATAGCCCGACGCTCGACCAGGTAGTAGCTGATGGCCGCGACCACGACGGTGGGAATGACAGCCACGATCAGAACGGCCCAGAAACGCTGGTCGACGATCCCTCGCACAAGCTGGTCGAGCGGACCCCACGGGTGAACAATGAACACCATGTGCCAGAGGTAGACCGAGTATGAGATGAGCCCGAGCCACTCCATGACGCGGCTCCGGAGCAGCCGACGAAGCTGCGATCGTCTCTCCCCACCGAAGATGAGCGGGTACAGCAGGCAGAAGCCGATTGCTGCGTAGACAAACTGTCGACCAACCTCACGGGGCCACGAAGCAAACTCGAGCCCGAGGGCCAGACCCATGTGCTGAGAGACCACATGAAACAGCAAGGCCGCAGCGAGCCACCAAAGTCCCGCGGGCCCACCAAGGTGCTCCAGCTTCTCCCTCACCCGCGAACCCGCCGCATGACCCTCGCGGGCCACCGCGAGCGTCATCCCAACCGCGAAGTAGTCGAACGTGCCCGGTAGCCACAAGGCCGCCGAGGCCGTCCATCGACTCTCGATGTTGAGAACAACCACTCGGAAAGCAACGCTGGCCAGCGCCCCGAGGCATATGAACATATACAGGGCATTGCGTCGCCTCTCTCTCGTGCGGTCGCTGAGCAAGGGCCGCGCCACACGAGCCATCACCGGGAGAGCCGCGTAGAAACTCACCTCGGTGGCGAGGCTCCAGGCCTGCGGCATCGGACCCAAGGTCTGGCCAGGCCAGTAGATGTGCACGAGCAGGCTCGTCACCACCCCACCCGCAGCGCCGCGAAAGTGTTCCGTGGTGAAGACGACGATCAGAAATATCGCAACCCAGAACGCAGGGTAGATCCGAAGTGCTCGCCTCCAGAGATGCACGAGGGCGGGGCGCAGAGGCTTGTCGTCCAACACACAGACAACAATCGGCCGAAACAGCAGGAAGCCCGAAAGCGCGAAAAACACCGGAACGCCAACATCAAGGCGGCCCAGATACCGGCCCCAATTGCCGTTGAACGTCGCGCCGGACCAGAACCCAGAGTGGTGAACGACTATGGCGAACGCAGCGACAGCCCGCAGACCATCAAGGCCACGGACTCGCTCAGGAGCTAGATGCACAGATCGACATATTGCATGACCCGAGCCGGCTCAGCCAGCCGCGCCCGTCCATGCGAGCCGTCCCTCATGGTCGAGCGCAGGCCCCGCATCGATTCGCCGCCGAATACGGTCGACCGGGCCGGGACGGGAAAAAAGGAAGCCCTGGGCGACATCGCATCCGAGCCCTCTCAAGAGATCGAGGGTTGCTGTGTCCTCGACCCCTTCGGCCACCACCCTGTGACCCAGGTTGTGAGCCAGATCGATGATGGAACGAGCGATGATGTAGTCGTTCTCCCGGTCGAGCATCCCCCGGATGAACGACTGGTCGATCTTGATTTCGGAAATCGGGAGCCGGCGGAGGTGGGTCAGCGATGAAAAGCCGGTCCCGAAGTCGTCGATCGAAATCCGCACGCCCTGCTGGTCGAGGGCCCCCAGAACGTCGGAGATCGCCCGATGATCTTCCATGATTTCGCGCTCCGTGATCTCGAGGATCAATCTCTCCGGCGCCACACCGTGGGCAGCAAGTTTCTCCATCACCTGGGCTGGGAGGGCGCGGTCGTAGAGGTTTCGCACCGGCACGTTCACCGCTACTTCCTGGCCCGGCCATGAAGACATCGCTTCGAGGGTGACGTCGAGCACACGGAAGGTGAGCTCGGCGATGATGCCCGAGATTTCGCAAAGCTCGATGAACTTTCCCGGTCCCAGCAGGCCCAGCCGGGGATGCTCCCACCGCGCGAGAGCTTCCACCCCGACCGACTGACCTGTGCGCAGATCGATCTTCGGCTGGAACCAGACACGGAGCTGGTCGTCGAGGAGGTTCCTCAGCTCACCCATGAGGGCGAGGCGATCGAGCGAATGACGATCGTCGTCGGCGGCGTAGAGCCGAAACGGCACCCCCGACCCCTTTGCGTCATACATGGCGACGTCGGCTCGCTGAAGCAAGGTGTGGGCATCGGTGCCGTCGAGGGGAGCCACCGCGCCACCGACACTGGCGGTGACCTCCACCTCGATCCCGCCCAGATCCACCGGTCGCCGCACCGAATCGAACACCCTCTCGGCAATCTCGCCCAGCTGGGCCTGACCCGCGCCCGACACCACCATCGCGAACTCGTCACCACCGAGCCGGGCCACGGTGTCGATCTCGCGGGTCATCACCCGCAGGCGTTCACCGATCACCTCGAGGAGCTGATCGCCGTAGGCATGGCCGAGGGTGTCGTTGATCTCCTTGAACTGGTTGAGATCGAGAAGGAGAAGCCCGATCGTCGATCCGTCCCTCTGCATCGCGCCCAGAGCATGGGCGAGCCGATCGAAGAGGAGGGTTCGGTTCGGAAGGCCGGTGAGCGGGTCGTGGAACGCCTGGTGGCGAATGAGTTCCGTCGCCTGCTTGCGGTCGGTGACATCGGCAAACTGCACGGCCACCGAACCGTCCGGCAGCCCGACGATGCCGTAGTCGAAGGTTCGCGACCCTCCAGGGATATGGATCTCGATGTCGTCTCGATCGACCACCCTTCCCGTGGTGAGAAAGTCGTCGAGGTCGGCGCGGACCGTGCGCGGCAACCAGGGCGCTATCACTTCCAGCTCACGGCCCACGGCATCTGCGACATCGACCGCGGCCATCGACCCGAAGGCCGGATTCACCTGCAACACCATCGGTTCCTGCTCGATCCCGTCTCTCGGAGCGAGTACCAGCAGGGGCTCAACCTGGTGAGCTACCACCGCCGCGAGCCGATCGACCGCCTCACGGGCCGCGGCCTCTTCTTCTATGTCGAGAACCACACCCCGCAGCCAGAGTCGGCCATTCGCCTCCACACGGCGGACAACCTCACGCACGCGGATCGACGATCCATCCGCACACCGCAGGCGAAATTCGTGGGTGACAGCTTCACCCGTCTCGATGGCCCACTGGTTGCTCTCCAGCAGGCCGTGAAGATCGGATCGGTCCACGCGACGGCCCACTGGCAACGCCCGCCATTCCTCGGCGGTGAAGCCGAGAAGCTGCTCGATCCAGCCGACTGCGTGGGTGAATCTTCCTGTCGTGGGATCGGACTCCCAGACGATCACGGGGAGCGAGTCGACCAAGTCGGCGACCTTGAGAGCTCCGTCACGACCCTGACCCATTATCTTGAGGTTGTTGAAATTGACAACGCCCATGGTCCCGGCAAACACCGCAAGGGCCACGGGCCACCCTCGAGGCTCCGATTCGTAGCCGGCCGCGGCCAAGGAGGAAAGACCCGCCACGTAGAGCAACCAGGTGGCTCGGGGGCCGACCAGCCAGCCGACGGTCATCGCAGCGGCGGCCGGAACGAGCATCGCAACCCAGATGCGAGGATCCACGGTGCCGACGAAGCCGATCAGGAGCAGATCGAACATCGATATGGCGGTGGCCTGCACTCGGCGAGGAACGAGGCCCAGAACCGCGATGAGCCCGCTCAGGTACACCAGAGCGGCAAGGGTGAGGTTTGATGCGGGGAAGAAGACGAGCAGACCGAGGGTGATCGCCGGGCCCATGACCATGTGGGCGACCCGCACCAACTCGAGAGTGTGGTCGCGGACCGCGGAGATGTCCTGGGTCCATTGGTCGATCAGCGTTTCGATCGCGGGGGACGAGCCATCTCCCCCTTGCGACGATCGCGGCCACCACATGTGAACTGGTCAGTTCAGGACTGTTCGGGGCGAAGCAACCAGTCGCGGCTCGCGTCGGTTTCGTCGTCGCCGGCGATGAACGAACGGAAGCGTTCATCCTCAACGCCATCATCATCGAGCGCGTCGGCCAAGGCCTCCGGAGAGGTCTGTTCGATCAGTCGAGCACCGTGGGTTCCGAACAGGGATCCACCCCGTCGACGCGGCTCGATCTCCTCCTCGGTTGCCCGGCCGAAGAGTCCCGCCGAAGTGGCGTCGGCTCTCGGTTCCTCCACTACCGGCACACCGTGGAACTCGGGCTCTGGCTCAAACTCAGTCTTGGCTTCGAACTCCACGACCCGCTCGAAATCAACAGAATCAGCGTTGCCCAGGGGCTCGACGTTCGTGACCTGGTCGATCGTCGACGGATCAGGCTCCGCCACCCACACCGTCATGGTGTCGGCGAGTGGATCCGCCTCGGGCGCGGCAGGAGACGAGGCAAGCGGTGGGGCGACGAACCCATCGAGTGATGCCGCAGCGATAGGCGGCTCGGTCGTCATGAACGACACCATCGACTCAGCGAGTTCCTGCACTCGACGGCGGAGTTCTTCGTGATAGGTCTCCAAGGCACCGCGCTCGTCCTCTAGCGCACCCCTGACTGCGGTGAGCGCTTCGATCTCTCCGGCGACCTTTGTTCGTTCGACCGCGACGAGATTGCTGGCCTCGGCCTCGGCATCCGCCTTGATCCGCAGTGCAGCTTCCGCCGCGGCGGCCAACACGGCTTCATGGTTTTCCGCCTCGCTACGCAGGGCAGCGGCTCTCGCTTCTGCTTCGGCAGCGAGTCGGGTGGCCTCGTCTCTACGGGCTTCCGCGTCGGCGCTCACTTCGGCGGCAAGATCGTCGGCTTCGCGGCGGGCATCCTCCATTGCCATGTCCACCGTGTTGGCGGCCATGGTGAGGAAGCGCGACGTCGCCTCGACTGCATCGCCACCACGAGCCGCTTCGAGCTCGGCCTGAAGATGGGCAACCTCGACCTCGAGCTCTCGCTCGCGCATCGATTGCACCGGCGGAGGATGCTCGTTGAACGACTCATCCATGACAAGACCTCCCACACCGTGCACATCACGGCGACACCGTGACAATCGGCCCGAGCCGACCCGTCTTGAGTCCCTGCCATCGGGGAAACACCGATCGAAGGCTTGGCTACGCTTCGTGGCGTGACGGATCGCGACGCCCAGATGGTTTGGTATGCGGCCTACGGGTCGAACTGTTCGAGATCACGACTCCTGGCCTATTTCAATGGTTCTCGTGCCCCGTCGAGCTCAGTGGTCGAAGCCGGTACTGGCGATCCCACCCCGCCGTCGGCGTCGGCCTCGTGCGAGCTTCCCCACCGGGTCCGGTTCGCGGGCGAATCACGAAAATGGGGAGGAGGAGTGGCTTTCCTCGAACACGGCACCTCCACCATCAAGAGTCTCGGCCGTCGTCATCTCATCACTCTCGCCCAATTCGACGACCTGATCGCCCAGGAAAGCAGGCGCCCCTCGTCTCCGATGCCGATCGACGATCTCGAACCCGGCCGCCACCACCTGGTCGGGCACGGAAACTACGACAACCTGATCGCCCTCGATCCCGTCGATGGCATCCCGGTCGTCACCTTCACCGCCCCCTCCCCGCCCGAGACCCGCGAAGCTACGCCTCCTTCGCCCGCCTACCTCGGCACGATCGTGCGAGGGTTGGCCGATGCGCACCCTCTCACCGATCGCGAGATAGCGGAGCGCGTGCTGCTGTCGCCCGGCGTTGCTCCCCACTGGCACACAGACGCAATCGTCGACCTCATGACCGATCCCGCACCACAATGATCCGATCGCCTCATGCCCACGAACGCGGCCTTGTCTACCGTTGATGTCAGATCACATCTCCTGTGAAGGGAGTTCGGCCATGACCCTCTCGGAACGTTTGCAGAAAGCTGCGATCGAACGCGCCGGCAAGAAGGGCACCGAGGTCGACGGATATGTGCTCGGGCCAGAGGGAGTGCTCGACCTCAGCGTGGCCGCCGACGACGCCGCCGATCCCCCCGCCAGATCGATGACGAAACTTCCCGAGGTGGGCGACTCCGACGTCGACGAGCTCTACAGCGACTGACGCCACATCGTCAGTTGGCGAACGCCATCAACCATTGCTCTTTCGAGGTCGGGCGGTAGACGATGTTTCGCTCGCGCGTGATCGCCATCGTGGCCGACGACTCCGTCGAGTAGCGGTGGCCGGGATAAAGCACTGCTTCGCCTGGGACCCGCGCCAACTTCGTGGTGAGGCTCTCGTACATCTGCTCAGGGTCCGAACCGGGGAGATCCATCCGACCACAGCCGTCGAGAAACAGGGTGTCGCCGGCCACCAGGTGAGAGTTCACCAGGAAACACTGGCTCCCCGGGGTATGACCGGGCGTGTGGATGAGCTCGATTTCGACTTCACCCACCGCCACGATGTCGCCACTCCGATGGGTGACCAGCGAGGCGTCGGTGAGCCCGGTGACGGTGCACACGTGTTGAGACTCGTCGGCCTGGACATGGATGGGTACATCAACGCGCTCAAGTAGCTCAGCCACACCCTCGAGCTCGAAGCCCATCATGGAACCCCCCACATGATCGGGGTGGTAGTGGGTGGCGAGTACACCCGTGCAGCGCATCTGATCTGCCTCGAGCACGTCGAGAATACCGGCTACGTCGTAGGCAGGATCAACCAGCACTGCCTCACCCGTGTCACGATCGCCGAGCGCGTAGACAAAGTTGACCATCTGCTGGGCCATCGGATCAGAGCTCGCGAAGTCGCGACCCGAGAGCAATTGGCGAAAGTAGAAACGGTCTGACATCCGTCGCATCCTAGATCGTGGCACCGCCACGAACGGGACAACTCAGCCGCCGGCCTTCACCACCTCGCGGGGATGCGACTCCACCTGGATATCGCGGGGCAGACCCCGACCCGCACACGTCCCCTCTCGCTCGCGGCTTCCCGCGATCAGGTCCTCCGAGCCGCCTCGACGGCGCACGGCGAACAGCAAGGGCCACGCAGCCACGGTGATCAAGCCTCCGGCCAGATAGCCAGCGGAGAAACTCCGGGCGTCGGCGAGTCGACCCAACCCGAGTTGACCTCCGACACCGCCGATCGATCCGACCATCGCGTCGAAGCTGATGACGGTGGCCCTGTGTTCGCTGGGGGCCACACTGTGAACGTAGGCCTGACGCACCGGCGTGGCCACGCCCATGGCCCCCGTGACCACCAGGAACGCAGGCACCGCCACCCAGAACGAATCGGTGAGCCCCATCACGACGAGACCCGATGAGGTGGCGATAGCGGCGCCGAGAATGATCGAACTTCGGCGATGACACCGACGGCTGAGCACCTCGACGATCTGGTTGCCGGCGATGGTGGAGAGCGACATCAGGGCGGTGATCACACCCACGACCCAGATCTTGTCGTCGTCGAGGAGTTCGAGGAAGTAGGGCTGGGCGGCATAGAACGCCCACGTGAGAAAGGCTCCCCTCACGAGACCGGCCAACATCAGGAGGCGCAATCCGCCATGATTCCAGCCATAGGCGACCCCGACCCTCGTCTGCTCCCTGAGTTCCTCGCCGATGTTGGACAGCTCGAGCGGTCGGGGAGTGAACCCGAGATCGTGCATGGTCCGCCAGGCGATGAAGAACAAGGCGCCCAGAAGGACGGCCCGAACCACGAAAGGAACGGCGAGATCGAGTTGGCCCAAGAATCCACCCGACGCGGTTCCGATCAGCATCGCCACCCCGGTGACCTGCTGGGAACGGGCGAAAACATGATCGAGATCACCACCGGTATCGACCGACCCCAGGGCGTCGACCAACCAGGCCTCGAGTGCCCCCGAGTAGAACGTGAACCCGAGACCCATGAAGAGCGACACGGCCCCGAACACCCATACACCCGAGCCGGTCGAAGCGGCCAAGAGGTACAGAGCCGTGGTGACCCCCAACACCATGATCGACAGCAGATAGGAGACCCGTCGCCCGAGGGTGTCGGCCACCACGCCGGTGGGAATCTCGAACAGCACCATTCCCGCGGAGAAGATCGCATTGGCAACGAACACCTCTCCCACCGAGAGGCCCGCGTCGAGCAGGAAGAGGGTGTTGACACCCCAGATCAGAGACGCGGCAAGGGTGTAGAGGCCGGCCAGCAGGTAGTACGACTTGATGATCTGATCCCGGCCCATCTGAGAAAGCTACGGGGTGCCGGGCCGGCGTGGCTCTATCCTCGCTTCCTGTGACCAATCCTGCGGCAACCCAAACGGTCGGCTACCTGGGCCCGTCCGGCACCTTCACCGAACAGGCCGTGAGCGGCGAACCCGACCTCGCCAACCTCGAGTTGGTGCAGTTCGGCAGCATCGTGGAGGTTCTGCGCGCTGCTGAGCGTGGCGACGTCACCTACGGATTCGCCGCGATCGAAAACATGATCGAGGGATCGGTCAACGCCACCCTCGACACCCTCGCTTTCGATTCCGACGAGTTGCTGATCCAGCGCGAGGTGGTGATCAACGTCAACCTCAACCTGCTCGTGCAGCCAGGCGTGACCCTCGCCGATATCAAGCACGTGCGATCACACCCGATGGGTTACGCCCAGTGCCGGCACTTCCTCGCCGATCACCTGTCCCACGCCGCGATCGAGGCCACCAACTCCACCGCTGACGCAGCGCGCGAGTTGGCCGAGAGCGGCCGCCACGACACTGCCGCCATCGCTCCCCGCAGGTCGGCCGAGGTCTACGACCTTACGATCCTCGCTGAAGACATCGAAGACCACCCCGAGAACCAGACGAGGTTCGTTCTGGTCGGCCGCGATGGCATCGCCAGTCCCTCCGGGCACGACAAGACTTCGATCCTGATCTACCAGCGCGCCGACTCTCCAGGGTCTTTGGTGGGGATCCTCCAGGAGTTCGCGGCCAGGTCGATCAACCTCACCCGGCTCGAGAGCCGTCCCACCCGTCGGGGCCTGGGCGACTACTGCTTCCTCGTCGACTGTGAAGGTCACATCGCCGACGAGGTCGTGGGCGATGCCCTACGCAATGTCCACATGAAACAGGGCGATGTGAAGTTCCTCGGGTCCTACCCGTCGGCCTACGGCACCACCGAGGAACAGGTCGACAATCGCGACGGCGTGGCCGATGCCGATACCTGGCTGACGGCGCTGAGGAACCAGATCCAGTAGAACTCATCCATGGGGGAACACGGCCGCGCACCACGCCGATCATCGATTTGGGCTGCGGAACCGAGCTCCTCGGTGCCCGATTGGGGGAGCTCGGCTACACCAGCATTCACGGCGTCGACTACTCACCGGAGATGCTGGGCGTCGCAGAAAGGACCGGTGCATATCGGTCGTTGTGGCCCGCCTACCTCAACGAGGCTCTGGCCATCGACGACCACGCCTACCGAACCGGCGACTGACCAACCCCCCGTTCTGGTGTAGCCGAACCCCGGAAAACGACCGTCCGCTACACCAGAACGGGGGGTTGGTGGGCTAGGCCCAACCTCCGTAATGGGGCCTGGGAGTCCATGACCGGCCTGCGTATCGCCAGCGCGGCGCCGGTTCGGGGTTGACCGCGTTGTTGGGCCGAGGCCAGAGCACTTCGTAGGCCGCGAGAATTGCCGCCAGCTCGTCGTCGGTGGGGGTCGGGGTGACTTCGACCGACATCAGAGCGGCACGTTTCCGTGCTTGCGCTGAGGGACTTCCTCGCGTTTCGACTCGAGCAGGGTTAGGCCGGCCACGATCTTGCGGCGGGTCTCCGACGGCTGGATCACATCATCGACATAACCACGCTCGGCCGCTATGTAGGGATTGGCGAGGCGATCGGTGTAGTCCTCGACAAGCTCCTCGCGGCGGCGCTGGGGGTTTGCCGCATCGGCAAGCTCCCGCCGATGGATGATCTCCACTGCCCCCTGAGGGCCCATCACCGCCAGCTCCGCGGTGGGCCAGGCGAACGACAGGTCGCAGCCCACCGACTTCGAATCCATCACCACATAGGCACCGCCGTAGGCCTTTCGAGTGATGACCTGGATTCGCGGAACCGTGGCCTCGCAGTAGGCGTAGAGCAACTTGGCACCGTGGCGGATGATCCCGCCGTACTCCTGGTCGACACCGGGAAGGAAACCGGGCACGTCGACGAAGGTGAGCAGGGGGATGTTGAACGCATCGCAAGTGCGAACGAATCGGGCGGCTTTCTCGGCCGACTCGATGTCGAGCACACCAGCCAGCATCATCGGCTGATTTCCCACCACGCCGACCGCTCGGCCATCGACCCGTCCGAACCCGCACACGATGCTGCGCGCCCAACCAGCGTGGTATTCCATGAACTCGCCATCGTCGAGGACCGCACCGATGACGTCCTTCATGTCGTAAGGCACGTTGGCGCTCTCCGGCATGAGGTCGTCGAGTTCGGGACAGAGCCGATCCGGATCGTCGTCGCTTTCGATCCTCGGCGACTGGGCGAGATTGTTGGCGGGAAGGAAGCTCAGCAGATGCTTGACCTCGTCGAGCACATCCTCCTCCGACGCGGCGACGAAGGTGGCCACCCCGGACTTGGTGCTATGAGAGCCTGCTCCTCCGAGTTCCTCGAGCGACACCTCTTCACCGGTGACCGTCTTCACCACATCAGGGCCGGTGATGAACATGTGCGACTTCTCTCGCACCATGAAGATGAAATCGGTCATGGCCGGGCTGTAGACCGCACCGCCGGCGCAAGGCCCGAGAATCACCGAGATCTGGGGGATCACACCGGAGGCCTGGACGTTGCGATGGAAGATCCCGCCGTAGCCATCGAGGCTCACCACACCCTCCTGGATGCGAGCACCCGCTCCGTCGTTGAGGCCGACCATCGGAGCGCCCGTGGAGAGAGCCAGGTCCATCACCTTGTGGAGCTTCTCTGCGAACACCTCGCCGAGCGCACCGCCCATCACCGTGAAGTCTTGGGAGAACACGAATACCTTGCGGCCGTCGACAGTGCCCCATCCCGTGATCACCCCGTCGGTGTAGGGGCGTAGCTCGAGACCGGCCTCGTGGGCCCGGTGGCGGGCCAGCATGTCGAGCTCATGAAACGAGCCCTCGTCGAGCAGGTATTCGATGCGCTCGCGGGCGAGCATCTTGCCCTTGTCGTGTTGGCGCTGAACGGAGCGTTCGGATCCGGCATGAAGTGCCTCGTCCTTACGCTTTCGCAGGTCGTCGAGCTTTGCCTTCATCGAATGATCGATCACGGGAGTGGAATCTAACCGGTCGATGCGGGCGCGTCCGCAACGGATCAGCGCGCGGGGCCTCGCATGACCACACCGAAGAGGTGGTCGAGATCGGCGACGGCAGGCCACGACTGAAGGAGCCAGGTCGCTTCTGACCCTGCGAAGGCGGGCGGTGAACCGTCGATCTCGGCCTTGACACACACGTCGAAGCCGTCGAGGGAGCCGCGAATCTTGACGATCTCGTCGAGCGCCCTCCGCAACTGGTCGGTGTCCATGTTGATAGGGAAGAGGCCTTCGAATCGTGCGGCCCGACGCACCGGTTTGAGGGCATCGGCGCGGGCCGCGAACCAGAACGGCGGGCGCGGGCGCTGGACCGTGCGGGGTTCGAGCACCACCCCGTCGACGGTGTAGTGGTCGCCCACCTCCACCACCATCTCGCCTTCCAAGAGCTGGGCGAGGATGTCGGCGCCATGGTCGAGCATGGCTCCCCGGGTCCTTGGGTCGGTGGCCTCACCGAGGCGCGAGAGCTCCCCACCCGAATCGACTCCGAGGCCGAGGCCGAGGGTGATCCGACCCTGGCTGAGCAGATCGAGAGTGAGCACTTCACGTGCGAGCTTCAGGGGGCGGCGGCGCGCCATGGGGGTGACCAGGGGGCCGATCCGGATCCGTTCGGTGACGGTGGCCAACGCCGAGAGGGTGACCCAGGTATCGAGGATTTCATTGCTCTCGGGGCGCAGGAGATGGTCCCACAGGAACAAGCCGTCCCAGCCTGCTTCCTCCACGGCGCCGGCAAGTTGGATCATGCGATGCGGGTCGGCGAGGGGTCCGTACGGGGCGACGAAGATACCGTGCTGCACCCCTGGACAATAGGTGATCGCCTCCGGCCCACAAGCGGTAACGTCACGCCGATGATCGAGCTTCGCCGGGTTTGTGTGTTCTGTGCCTCTTCACCAGGATCCGATCCGGCGATCACCGAAGCCACCGTTGCTCTGGGCGAGCTCCTCGTGGAACGCGACATCGAACTGATCTTCGGCGGCGGCGCAGTGGGCCTCATGGGACTGATCGCCGACACCGTGATGAACGAGGGTGGTCGGGTCACCGGAGTCATTCCCAAGAGCCTCTTCTCCCGCGAAGTCGGTCATCTCGGCCTCACCCGACTCGAGGAGGTTTCCTCGATGCACGAACGCAAGGCTCGGATGTATGACCTTTCCGACGCCTTCGTCGCGCTGCCCGGCGGGTTCGGCACCCTCGAGGAGTTGGCCGAAACACTCACCTGGAGCCAGATCGGCCTCCACGCCAAACCCACCGGCATCCTCAACGTCAACGGGTTCTGGGATCCACTCCTCACCCTTGTCGACACGATGGTTGACCGCACCGTCCTCAAGCCGGCCAACCGCGACCTGCTCCTGAGCCACCACGACCCTGCGGGCCTTCTCGACGCCCTCGCTTCTCACGAGCCGACTCGCGAACCGAAATGGATCGGCGACGACGCAATCTGAACGGTGTGAGGGGCGTTAGCCGCCTAGAGCACGCGGAGCGCAGCCCGGAGTTCGTCGACGAAGAGTTCGGGCTCTTCCCAAGCCGCGAAGTGACCGCCCCGGTCGAGTTCTTTCCAGTAGCGAATGTCGGTGTAGCGCTGATCGGCCCAGGTCCGGTCGCAGCGGATGATTTCCTTCGGGAAGATGCTGCATGCGGTGGGAATCTCGACCGTGCCGTCGCCGAATTGGGCGAAGCTCTCCCAGTAGAGCCGAGCCGATGAGGCCGCGCTGGCGGTGAACCAGTAGGTCGAGATGTTGTCGAGGATCTGGTCGCGGGTGAGCGCCGATTCGGGGTGGCCGTCGTTGTCGGTCCAGGCCCACATCTTCTCTGCGATCCAGGCGGCCTGGCCGGAGGGTGAGTCGACGAGGCCGTACCCGAGAGTCTGGGGACGGGTGGCCTGTTGCTTCGAGTAACCGGAATCCCACTTGTCGTAGTGCTCGAACGCGGCGAGGGCAGCCAACGCCTGTTCCGAAGGATTCTCGAGGGATTCGGCGGTCGGAACCGCGATCGGCATGTTGGTGTGGATGGCTCGGCAGTGGCCGAGGTTCTGGGATCCGATGTGGGTTGTGATCGAGCCACCCCAGTCGCCTCCCTGAGCGATGAACGAGTCGTAGCCGAGTCGCACCATCAGGGTGTCCCAGGCGGTGGCGATCCATTCCACCGATGTCCCGGCCGAACTGGGCTTGGCGCTCCATCCGTAGCCGGGCAGCGAGGGGATCACGAGATGGAAGGCATCGCTTGCGTCGCCCCCGTGGCCGTTGGGGTCGGTGAGAGGTTCGATCACGGCCATGAACTCGGCGATGGAGCCGGGCCAGCCGTGGGTGAGCACCATCGGTGTGGCGTCGGCGTGGGGCGAGCGAATGTGGGCGAACTGGATGTCGAGTCCGTCGATCTCGGTGATGAAGTTGGGGTAGGCGTTTACCGCCGCCTCGAACCGGCGCCAGTCGTACCCATCGGCCCAGTACTCACAGAGCTCCCGGGTGTAGGCGAGAGGCACACCCTGACCCCAGTCGTCCACCGCCTCCTGCTCGGGCCAACGAGTTCGCTCGAGTCGAGCGCTCAGGTCGACCAGGTCGGCTTCGGGCACTTCGATCGTGAAGGGGCGGATTTCTGCGCTCATGTCGGCATCGTCGCCCGCCGGCACCAACGAGGGCAAGCCGGTCAGCCGCCGAACACCACCGCCGTCGCGATTCCGGCGACGGGAACGGTCCACTCACCCGGCTCCTCGACCGTGAAGTCGATCACCCAGGGTTCCAGGTGAATGCTGTGATCGCCCTGGAAGGAGCTGCGGTTGACGACGATGTGAGACCCGAAATCGAGGATCGAGTCGACCATCATCTCCGACGTGTCTCTGGTCGACGCCGTGATTGGCCAATCGAGACTGATCTCACCATTCGACAGGGCCGCGCTGCGGATGCGCCACTCCCGCGCGATCGGTCCGAACTCACCCTCGTCCTCGATCCAGCCCCAGTCGGGGCCTTCGGCCCATACCAGCTCCTGGCCATCAGGCGACCAGCTGGCCCCGGTCACAAACGGCGGCTCTGCGTAAGGGAGCTCGTCGGTGGGACTCCATTTCGGCACGCCTCCGGCGCCGGTGGCGACGTAGTAGACGACCTCGGTCAGATCTGCGCTCGCCGAAGCCACGACCAGGCCATCGTGGACGTCGATGTTGCCGACACCGAACTCGTGGTCGGATGCCGCGCCGAGATTGAAGTGGGGAACCAGCGGATCGTCGAGAGCGATGGCGGTGAGTTCGGTCGTGCCGAACTCGTCGACCTCCAGCGAGACGATCACGGTTTCGTGCCCATCGATCACCGCTACGTCGTAGAGCCACCTCGCACTCTGAACGAGCGTGCGAGTTCCATCGAGGCGATAGCGGGCCACCTCGAGATCCGGGAAACCGTCGACTCCAGGAATCTGCTCGAGCGTGAAGATCGAACCGTCCGACGCCTGGCGCAGATCGAGGACCGGATTCGCGGTGGTGAGCACCGCGGTTACCTCCGAAGTGTCCTCGTCGTCGAACACCACCATCACAATCTCGGTGGCGTTGGCTACCAGCAGGGGTGGGACGGCACCGACGGCAAAGCTTTCGCCCGGCCACTCCAAGTCAGCGGCTTCGGTGGTTGTGGTGGTGGCATCGGGATCGACGCAGGTGGTGCCCTCGTCGGTCACGACGGGGATGAGATCGCCGCACATCCCCTCCGGGCTCTCGGTGGTGGAGGTACTCGCGACGGTTGTGGTGGGCGAGGCGGTGGTGAGGGGACTCGTGGTGGTCGACGGCGGGGCTGTCGTGGCGTCGTTGATGATCAGATCCGCGACCGCGGGGTCGACGGTGTCGTCCCCACACGATGTCGCCACCAACGCCAGTGCCACAAACACCAGTAGGAAGCATCGCTCTGCACGTCGCACCCTCCGAGCCTAGGCTCGCCGCGATGGACCTCCCGGTCACACCACCCGTCAAGCCGATGCTGGCCAAGGCCATCGGCTCGATCCCCGAAGCCGGCGACCTCGCATTCGAACCCAAGTGGGACGGATTTCGCTGCATCGTCTTCCGAGATGGCGACGACATCCATCTGGGCTCTCGCAACGAGCGTTCGCTCAGCCGCTACTTCCCCGAACTCCTCGACCCGCTGCGCGACTCCCTACCCGACAGGTGTGTGGTCGACGGCGAGATCATCGTCACCATCGGCGACCATCTCGGCTTCGATGCGCTCCAGCAGCGCATCCACCCCGCCGAATCGAGGGTGACTCGTCTCGCGGTCGAGACCCCGGCGGAGTTCGTGGCCTTCGACGTTCTCGCTGTGCACGACACCGATCTCACCGACGAACCTTTCCGCGACCGGAGGGCGATCCTCGAGACGATCGGGGCGGCATTCGTGCCGCCCATCCATCTCGTGCCGTCCACCCTCGATCGCGGGGTCGCCCATGAGTGGTACGTGAAGTTCGAAGGGGCCGGACTCGACGGGCTGATCGCCAAACCCCGCGACGGCACCTATCAGCCCAACAAGCGCGTCCAGTTCAAGGTGAAGCACACCCGCACCGCTGATGTGGTGGTGGCCGGATATCGCATGCACAAGGATGGCGAGGGCATCGGGTCACTTCTGGTCGGCCTTCACGACGACGAAGACCGCCTCCAACACATGGGTGTTGCGTCGAGCTTCAAGGCTTCACTGCGAGCCGAACTCGTCGACACCCTCGCTCCCCACATCACCGACCATCCCGCCGATCATCCGTGGGCTTCGTGGATGAACCCCGACGCCCACCAGGACGGACTCATGCCGGGCGCACCCAACCGATGGAGCGGCGGGCGAGAGACCACCCAATGGACGCCACTCACGTGTGAGCTCGTGGCCGAAGTGAAGTACGAGGCAGTGCTCAACGGCCGCTTCCGAGGCACCACCCGTTTCGTACGCTGGCGACCCGACCGCGATGCGGCGTCGTGCTCATACGACCAGATCGAGGTGGCCACCCCAATCGGGATCGCCGAGGTTCTCAACGCGGCCTCCTGAAGCGGAACTCACGGCGCGGGGGGAAGATCGCCGTCGACGACCGCGGCGTCGAGCATCGCTTCGGCCGCCTCCCACACCGAGGGCAGGCCCCAGCTGATTCGGCCGTTCAGGGCCTTCACACGGTCGGCGGTGATTCCATGCTCGCGCCAGCTGCCTCCGCCGATGGCTAGGTTGAGCATCAGGGGTTGGAGTCGATCACACGAGTAGGCGAAACGAGCCTCCGGTGTCTCCCGAGCCTCGTATTCGTCCCAGAGCTCCCTCAGCTCCGATCCCTGAGGATCGGGCAAGAGGCCGAAGATTCGATCGGCCGCCGCCTGCTCATCGGCCTCCGCGGCCGCTCGCTTCGCGTCGTCGTAGATGAAGACGTCGCCGGCATCGATCTCCACGATGTCGTGGACAAGCAGGATTCTGACCGCCCGCTCCACGTTCACAGGGGGGTCGGCCAGCGGGGCCAGCGTCAGGGCCGTCATGGCGAGATGCCAGGAGTGCTCCGCAGAGTTCTCCTGGCGGCTGCCGTCGGCCAGGACTGTCTGGCGCAGCACGCTCTTCAACTGATCGAGCTCATAGATGAACCGGAGCCGCCCCGCGAGGTCCTCGCCAAAGCCCTCGGCTATCTCCAACGCCCGTTCTTGGTCCATGTCGTCCTTCGGTTCAGCGGTGTTCAGCCGTGTTCGGCCCACAGCTTGTGTACCCGCTCCGCATGCCGTTCGGCACCCAACTCGACACACCGCTCGTCGAATCCGGGCTGGGGACCCAGCCACGCCATCTCATCAACCGACGCACTGACCGGCGCATTGGTGTCGACAGTGGCGATCCGTCGAAACAGGAGCGCTTCCTCGAAATGCTCGCGCAGCGCCAGGGCGAGCTTGGCGGCCCCCCGGACATCGACGTCCCACTCGGCTACATCGAATGGGATCTGATCTATGCGGTGGTAGCGAGTGAGCAGGGCTGCTGCGGACTTGGCCCCCCAGCCCGGCAGACCCGGGAAGCCATCGGCCGAGTCGCCGACCACACCGAGATAGTCGGGGATGGCGTCGGGGGGAACCCCGAACTTATCGATCACACGGTCCCAGTCGTAGAGGATGCCCTGGCGGCGGTCGAGCTGCACAACCCTCCCATCGGCGGTCACGCACTGGGCCAGGTCCTTGTCGGGGGTGCAGATGATCACCTGCTCCACCCGCGGATCGGCCGCGGCGAGCGCGGCACCGGCCGCCATGCCGTCGTCGGCCTCGTGAACGACCTGGGGCCACACTTCGAAGCCGGCCAGGTCGAGGAGCTCCTCCATCTCGGGGAATTGGGCGAAGAGTTCCGGGTCGATGCCCGAGCCATCCTTGTAGCCGTCGTAGAGATCATTGCGCCACGACTCGACCACGTGGTCGGTGGCCACCCCGATGTGGGTCGCACCGTCGGCCACAAGATCGAGGATCGTGTTGAGCACGCCTCGTTGGGCCCCGAAGCGGGGATCACGGTTGGATCTGGCGAAGTGAAACCTGAACAGCTCGTAGGTGCCGTCGACCACGTGGACCTTCATCGGACCGAGCCTCGCACACGCGCGCCTGTCGTGCGCCATGATGCAGCCGATGAAACCCGACCTCACCGGTCTGCCCATCGAGGACTCGCTCGATGCGCTTCGTATGGCTCTGGCCGACACCGGCCATGCCGTACTCACCGCTGAGCCTGGCGCGGGGAAGACGACCGTCGTGCCGCTCCGCCTACGCGATGAGCCCTGGCTTGCCGGGCGCCGGATCGTACTTCTCGAGCCACGCCGGGTGGCGGCTCGGGCCGCGGCGAGGCGGATGGCCTCGCTCCTGGGCGAGGAGCCGGGCCAGACCGTCGGGTGGGTCACCCGCGACGACCGCCGAATCGGCCCCGACACCCGCATCGAGGTCGTGACCGAGGGCGTCCTCACGGCCCGCCTCGTCCAAGACCCGGCGCTTCGCGGCGTGGGTCTGGTGATCTTCGATGAATTCCACGAGCGCAGTCTTCCCGGCGACACCGGCCTGGCTCTGGCCCTGCACAGCCGACGACATCACGGCCTCGATGCTCGACTGCTCGTGATGTCGGCCACCCTCGACACCGGGGCGGTCGCGGCTGTGCTCGGTGGCCGGGCCGATCCGGCCCCCACCGTGAACTCGCACGGCAGGACTCACCCCGTCGAGATCTTCTGGCGACCCAAGAAGCGGCGCGACCCTCTCGTGCCGGCCGTGGTCCACTCGGTCAAAGAAGCGCTCCGGTCGCCCGACGATGTGCTGGTGTTTCTTCCCGGCGTGGGTGAGATTCGACGCACCGAGACAGCCCTTCAGGCCGAACTCGGGTACGACGGACCGGCGATCCTGGCCCTCCACGGATCACTCCCCGCCGCCGAACAGGACGCGGCGCTCGTTCCCCGCGCCGACAAGCGGATCGTGTTGGCAACAGATCTGGCGGAGACGAGCCTGACCGTCGAGGGAATCGGGTCGGTGGTCGACGCGGGCCTGGCCCGGGTGCCCCGCTACGACACCCGAACCGCCATGACGGCCCTCACCACGATCACAGCCTCGCGGGCATCGGCCGAGCAAAGGGCCGGGAGGGCCGGTCGCACCGGGCCCGGGATCGCGATCCGTCTGTGGTCGAAGGTCGAGCATGCGGGCCGGGTGCCATTCCTGGCTCCGGAGATCACCGAGGTCGAGTTGGCCGGCCTGGTCCTCGATCTCTCCTCGCGCGGCATCACCGATCCCGATGAACTGACCTTCCTCGATCCACCACCCCAGCAGGCGTGGACCGATGGCGTCGCCCTGCTGCAATCGCTCGGGGCTCTCGACGACCAGGCTGTCATCACTCCCCTCGGCGCCGATCTCGCTGCCATTGGCACCCATCCCCGCCTGGCCCGCGCGATCGCAACCGGGCGGCACCGGTGGTTGGGTTGCCTGCTTGCCGCCCTCATCGACGACCGTGACATTCTGCGCGGTAGGCCCTCGGATCTGCCGGTCGACCTCGCCGAGCGGGTGACGCTCCTGCTCGATCCCGATGCCCATCACCCACAGGCCGACGGCCGAGCCATCCGCCAGACCCGCGACCGGGCCCACGATCTCGCCCGCCGTCACGGAGTCGAGCCCGGCCCCGTCTCCCTGAGCGACATCGGGCCGGCACTGGCCGGTGGATTCCCCGACCGGATTGCGCGGGCCAAGCCGGGTGCTGGGGGCCGCTTCGTGTTGGCCGACGGTCGCACGGCCAAGATCAGCGGCGAGGATCCTCTTCGTTTCGCGGCCGGTCTGTTGGCGGTTGATCTGGGCGGACGGATCAAGGACCCCGCGATTAATCGGGCCGCGATGCTGGAGGCTCGAATCGACCATCTCGTGTATGCCACCCCCGACCTCGACTCGACGGTGGCCACGGTCGCTGAATCCTGGGGCGTCACCCCATCCCAAGGCGGGCGCCACGACGGGTTCGGCACCAGAAACGCGCTACTGGGCCTCGGCGACGGGGCCTACCTGGAACTGATCGGCCCCGACCCGGATCAGCCTGATCCTCCCGGTCCCCGGCCGTTCGGCGTAGACGAAGTGACCGTGCCTCGCCTGGTCACCTGGGCGATCAGGGTGCCCGATATCGAGCTGTGGGTCGGGTGGGCACGCAATCGCGGGATCGATCCCGGCGACGCCATGGCGATGCAACGCACCACCCCCGATGGTTCGGTCCTGCAGTGGAAGCTCACCGCACCGCTACCCACCGACGACGGTGTGCTCCCGTTCCTCATCGAATGGCCCTCGGTCACCCCCGCCGCGAGTGCCCCCGCGGGCGTGACGCTCATGAACTTCAGCCTTACCCACAACGATCCCGCGATCGGCGTCCGGTTGGCCGAGCATGCCATTGCCATTCCGGTGAAGCGTGGTGCACCGGGCCTGGCGGCCACCCTGCTCACCCCCAACGGGGTGGCGGAACTCCGTAGCTGACCCGACCCGCTCAGCTCATTCCTGCACCAGTTCGATGAGGGTTCCGAACGAGCCCTTGGGATGTACGAACGCCACCGTGGTGCCCCGAGATCCGGGCCGGGGCGCGGCGTCGATGGCGGTGGCACCCGCCTCGATCATCTGGGCCAGAGCAGACGCGCAGTCGTCGACGCGGTAGCCCACGTGATGAAGACCTTCGCCCCGCTTCACGAGATACTTGGCGATCGGCGAGTCGGGGCGGGTGGCGGCGGTGAGCTGGATGTAAGAATCGGCGACCTTGATCAGGGCTTCCTCGACCCCATCGGATTCGACGATTTCGCGATGGTGCACCTCCGCTCCGAAGGCCTCGCCGTAGTACTTGATCGCGGCCTCGAGATCATTGACGGCGATGGCGATGTGGTCGATCTCGGTGAGTTGCACATTCGGGATCGTATTTGCACTCTTCAGAGAACTTCCACCGCATCACTCTCACTCATGAGATACTGCGACCATGGAGCTCCGCCCCGAAGATCTCGAGAAGGTCGAATTCAAAGCCGTAGATGATGGTGGCGTCGACTCCGGTGAAGTGAAGGAGCTCCTCCAACGGGCCGCCGAACGTATCCGGGCCCTGGAGCAGGAAGGTGTTCGTGCCGTTGGCGGCACGGTGGCCGAGATGCTCGATCAGGCGGTGAAGTCGAGTGAGGAGCTCACGGCCCAGGCCACAGCCGATGCCGGCACGATTCGCGAGACGGCGGAGGCCGCCGCGACCACCCTCGAAGGCGAAGCCGCCGCGGCCAAGGCCGAGGCGGAGGCCGACCGTGCCACCGCAGCCGGCGAACTCGAGGAGGCTCGCGCCGCGGCCACCTCAGAAGCCGAGCAACTCGTCACCGACGCCAAGGGGGAAGCCGAGCAACTCGCCGCTGCCGCCACCTCAGAAGCAGAGCAACTCGTCACCGACGCCAAGGGTGAATCCGACTCCATCATCGAAGAGGCCGGCGCCGTGGCGGCGAAGCAGATCACCGATGCGGAGCACAACGCCGCCGAGAAGCTCGAGGCGGCCGAGTCCGCAGCCGCGAGCCTGGTCGAGGATGCCGAGCGCAGCGCCATCGAACGCTCAACCCTGGTGATCAACGAGTCCCAGCAGCGTCTCGACCGCCTGCTGGCTGCCGAACGCGACGTCCACGACCGACTCCAGGCTGCGATGGCCGACATCCAGACCTCCGTTTCGCGCGTCGGCGTCGACCAAACCAAGGAGTTGGCCCTCACCATCGAGGATCCAGACCCCTCGGCGGGCGACGAGGCGAGATGGGCCGACGACCCGGCCCCCGACGAGGTCTCGGCTCGCCGACGCAGCGCATAGAGACCCGACGCGCCAGGGGGATGACATTGGGGTAACGGGATGACGAAAACGGCCCCGAAAAGAAATCTTCACAAAAGACTTGTCATCTGTATGTCAAAATCGTAAAGTAATCGCAACACAGACCGAGGAACGGATCTAACCATCCTCCCCCCTCGCTAAGTGAGGTCGAGGCGTCGTCCTGGATCTGCCGGAATTTGTCCATACCGCCCGCGCTCCGGCAGGTACAAGACGGCGCCTCGTCCGTTTTTCGGCCTCAGTCGTCGCCGGCGTCGAGCAACTGGCGGCCTTCCAGAGCACGCCCCAGGGTGAGCTCATCGGCATACTCGAGGTCGCCGCCCACCGGAAGACCACTGGCGAGTCGGGTGACTCGCACCCCCATCGGCTTGAGATACTTCACCAGCAGAGCGGCGGTGGCCTCCCCCTCCAGGTTTGGGTTGGTGGCCACGATCACCTCCTCCACATCCTCCTCGCCTACACGCGTCATGAGTTCTTTCACCCGTAGCTGATCGACCCCTATCCCGTCGATCGGGCTGAAAGCGCCCTGGAGTACGTGGTACCGACCCCGGAACTCCTGGGTCCGCTCGACCGCAACGATGTCCTGGCTGTCCTCGACCACACACAGGAGCCGAGACTCGCGGCGCGGATCCCTACAGATAGCGCACTCCTCGCCTCCCTCGCTCAGGTTGAAGCATCGATCACAGAACGACACCTTCTCCTTTGCCTCCGCGATCGCTCGCGACAGCCGAAGGGCATCCTCTGGCGGGGCCTTGAGTAGGTAGAAGGCCACCCGTTGGGCCGATTTCGGGCCGATGCCAGGCAGGCGACCGAGCTGGTCGATCAGCTCCTGAACAGTGACCGAATAACTCACTCGCCGCCTCCGAGGAGGCCCCCGAGCCCACCCAGGTCCATGCCGCCGAGATCGAGGCCGCCCATCGCATCCTGCTGCCCACCCTGTAGCTGGCCGGACGCATCGCGAAGGGCCGCCAGCACGAGGTCCTCCAGCAACGACATGTCGTCGGGATCAACCGCACCGGGACTGATCGACACCGAATGGAAGGTGAAGTGGCCGTCGACCTCAACCTTAACCAGGCCGCCGCCTGCCACGCCTTCGACCACCTCATCGGCAACGGCCTGAGCATTGGCCATCATTTGCTGAGCCGATTCGAGCAGGCCACCCAGATCGGGCATGACGCCACCGAACGGATTCTCTGACTCTTCGGGAAGATTGTCGGTCATGGCTGGTCGGGTTCTTCCTTGGTTTGGAGTTCGGCACCGGGGAAGGCCTCGGTGAGTCGCTCGATCAGTTCATCGGCGTGGGTCGGCGCGTCGACCAGTTGGGTCAGGTCGACATCGTCGGGATCGTCGGGATCGTCGGGCTCGGCCGGGGGTTCTTCGGCGGGAGGCTCAGGCGACTCTTCGGGAGGTGACGGACCCGGGTCGAGATCGGCTGGTGGCGCCTCAACCGGTAGCGGTTCGTCGGGCTGGGGCGGTGCGGGGTCGGAAGCCTCGACCGGCACCGAGTATTCGTCGACGAGCGTGAGCCAGAGCCGAACGAGGTCGCCCGGAGATCGGCCACCCTCAGCGGGGCCGAGGATCTCAGAGGCCTTGGCCACCACGGTGTCGCGAGGCACGCCGAGATGAAGCTTGGCCAGCTGGACCACCTCGGTTGGCGACAGGGGCACGATCGACCTCAGATCGACGGGTTCGGGCCACTCGGCAGCCGAGGCCGCAGGCCTGGGAGTGGGGGGAGGCGGAGCGGGTGGCGTGGGCGGCGTTTGGGCCGGAGCCGACGGCGTGGCCGCCGCAGCTGCGCCGGTGCGCTTGTCGGCCAGAGCGCGGCGAGCCGCGGTAGCGGGGCCGTTTCCAGCGGAAGCGGAGGGCGCTGGAGCGGAAGGCGCTGACGGCGCTGGCTCCGTTGGGGCTGGCGAAGCGGCGGGCGCAGTTGGGGGTGGGGTCGAGACAGAACTCTCGACCGGGGGCGCAGCAAGCGGCGCCGCAGCGACGGGAGCTCCACCGGCCAGCTGCTGTTCGAGTCGGTCTACGCGCTCGATGAGGGAATCGACGGAGCGATCGGCAGCGGGTCGACAGAGACGCACGAATGCCACCTCGAGGTCGACCCTGGGGTCGGGGGCCTGACGCATCTCGACGAGTGCGACGCCCAGTGTCTCCAGGGCGCGGGTGATGGCGGCGGGGCTCATGCGGCCGACGAGAGCTTCGGCGCGAACGCGCTCGCGGCCGCCGAGGCGCGGCGATGGCGCGCCCATGGCCATGAGGAAGGTGTCTCGCAACCCGGCGAGGACACCCTCTCCGATCGTTCGTGGATCACGCCCGCGCCCGAGCGCATCTCCCACTGCCTCGAGGGCCGCGGCGACATCATGGTCGGCCAGCGCCTCGAGCAATGAGTCGGTGGAGGTGTCGATCTCGACCACACCGCCGGCGGCCACGACCCGGTCGAGAGCCGAAAGGGTGTCGCGTGCGGAACCTCCGCCCGCGGCGACCACATGGTCGACGGCATCCTCACCGACGTCGAGGCCCGCATCGTCGATTATCCAACGCACGTGGTCGGCCATCTCTTCGGCGCCGAGCAGGGAGAGCTCGAACACCTGACAGCGGCTACGGATCGTCTCCACGACCTTGTGGGGTTCGGTGGTGGCGAGCACCCAGGTGACGTGATCGGGCGGTTCTTCGAGTGTTTTCAGCAGGGCATTCTCGGCCTGCGAGGTGAGCATGTGGACCTCGTCGAGGATGTAGACCTTGGCCCTCCCCGGGTTGCCGAGGTTGACCTTCCCCAACAGGTCGCGCATGTCTTCGACCTTGTTGTTGGACGCCGCGTCGAGTTCGTGGAGGTCGAAAGAGCGACCGTGTTCGATGGCGACACAGCTCTCACAAACACCGCACGGCTCGCCGTCGGCGCCGATATTTTCACAGTTGAGAGCCTTGGCCAGCACCCTTGCCGACGTGGTCTTGCCGGTACCCCGAGGACCGTGGAGAAGGTAGGCGTGTCCAACCTCTCCCTTGACCACCGCGTTCTGGAGAGCGGACACGACATGTTGCTGACCGCGGATCTCGGAGAACTTCTGGGGGCGATATCGGCGATATAGCGACTGGTAGGCCATGTGGGTCCGACTCTACTTCTCAGACGACGCCTCGCCGCCGTGGCGCCTCGTGGCCCTGATCGGTTGCGACAGGCGCCGGCCACCGCTGAGGATCATCGCCGTGGCCCTCTCGGGGATCGGCATGAAGCGACTCTTTCGATCGGCCGGAACCGGGCGCCTGATCGCGATCCGACACGACAGGTAGATCCCATAGGCGGCGTGGACCGCTGCGAGCATCCAGAAATACCCGGCCACCGATCGCGTCATCGCGATCGAGGCGACGATCGGGCCCACGATCGCCCCCACACTGTTGACGATCATCAGCACCATCGACGCGCCGGCCCGCTTCTCATCGGGAACCCAGTCGTTGGTGTAGGCGACGCCGAGGCTGTAGAGCGGGTAGGTGGTGCCACCGAGAAAGAAGATCAGCACCAAGGGCACTATCCCGGTGCGCGGCGCCATCGCCAGGGCCACCGCGATGCCCGATGCCGTCAGGGCCACCACCAGCATCACCACCCGACGCAGGATCCGGTCCGATGCCGCGCCGATGGGGATCTGGAGGGTAACCGCGCCCAGGAGAAGGGCGGTGATGAAGAGGGAGAGTTCACCGGTGCTCATACCGACCCGGGTGGCGTAGACGGCGAGCAGTCCGCCGAGCGTTGCGGTGGACAGGCCGCTGGAGAAGACGGTGATCAGCCCTGTCGGCACGAGCTTGCGCATCTCTCGAAACGACATGGCGACCGGCACCACCACCGGTGGCGCCGAGCTGGCCGACATCGCCATCGGCACCAGCGCGATCGACACGAGGACACTGGCCATCACGAACAAATCGAAGCTTTCGGGATCGCCCACATTGAGTAGGGCCTGACCCGCCGCACGGCCGCCTATTCCCACAACCATGTACGCCGACATGATCAGGCCCCGAGTGGCGTTGGTGGCGCGATCGTTCAGCCAGCTCTCACTCACGATGAAGAGTCCGGCCATGCAGAACCCGGTGGCGAAGCGCATCAGCGACCAGCTCACCGGAGTCACCCAAAGGCTGTGCATCAGTACAGAGGCGCTCGCACTCGAGGCCAACGCCGAGAACACCCGGATGTGACCCACCCGCCCCAACGCACCAAAGGTGAACCGGGCACCGAACAAGAAGCCGAGGTAGTAGGCCGCGGTCATGATGCCGATGGCCACGGAATTGAAGTCCTCGACGGTCGACCGGATCCCCACCGTGGAGAATTGGAGGCCGTTGCCGGCCATGATCAACATGATCCCGGCGAACAGCGCCCACGTGGCTGTAATCGTTGATCGGAGTGGGGGCGGCGCCACAGTGTCCGTCACCGGCGCAGTCTGCCAGGCCGGGCGCGGCGACGCCCGTTTCCGGGAGTGGCGGCCAGGCGATCTGCGGCACACAGAAGGCTCCGCTGAGAGCTGCTGCCTTCCGGCCCTGACTCGGTTCACAGGCTCCTGTTGCACAGGACCCGAC
>JAJCXY010000086.1 GCA_029263215.1 Acidimicrobiales bacterium | reverse complement strand
GCGCGGCTCTCTGAACCGACCACGATGGTGTAGTTGCCTCCGACTCCTCGCCAGTCTCCGTCGAGGCGGTCCTCGATGGGATCGGTGAGCTTCAGGTTGAACTCCACCGGCTCCCCAACCCAGTTTCGGGCGGCCACGCATGTCTCAACGTCGAGCATGCGGAGTTGCCACCAGGCGATCGACCGGTAGAGCGTCTCATGGTCTGAACGCATCGACCGGTCGGTCTCCCTGATCGGGTTCTTCAACAGGGCCTGAAGCTGGATGTGAGCGGGCTCCATGAGCCGGACAGATCGGATCTGGTCGCTGAGTTCGCGCAGGAGGCGCAGCAGTTCGAGGAGTTGATCGGTGTTCTGGTAGGCGATGGCCTTGATGCGCCACGGTCCGTTCTCGCCCACCAGCGGCCCGTATACGAAGTGGGTGAGCGTCCCGTCTTCGTCGCGATAGCCGAGGGCGAACGGGTTGTCGTCGAATCCGACTTCGCCCTCGATGAGCCCGGCCGGGTCGAGCACCACCGAGCCGTGCGACGGCATACGGTCGCAAAGTGCCTGGTGCATGTCGGCCCACATGTCGACGGTGATGCGCGAGGGTGGCCGGTAGAGAACGTGATCCACCATGAGCGAGGCGGGGTCAAACGTCATCCGATGGTCGTAAGCCGCGGTGCCAAAGCCGAGCTTGTCGTAAAAGCCCTGTTCGAACATGCCGAGCACTGCCACAGCACATCCCGCGTCGGCCGCCTGAGCCAATGCCCGAGCGGTCATCGCCGAAGCGAACCCCTGCCTACGCCCGATGTGGCTGGTGGTGACCGCGGTGACAGCACCCATAGTCAGGTCTGTGCTCTGGTAGCGAATCGACCCCGGGGCCCAGGAAACCATGCATTCAGCTTCGTCATCGAGAAGGCCGACTTCGGCGCTCGCTGCCGCGAGCACAGCCGCCAAGGCTGGCTTCTTGTCGGCGCTGGTAATCCAACCGACCTCCATCCAGATGCGAACTACCGCATCGAGGTCAAGAGCTTCGTCGTAGGGTCGAATCCGATGATCCATATCGGGCCAGCATCGCACAGCGCCGGCCTGCACAGCGTCGGATTCAGGCCGATCTCAGCAGGGTCCGGGCTTGTGAGCCTCGATGAAGGTGGCGAGATCCTTGGCGTCTCTGGCCACGTCCTGGGATCTCGACTGGGTGAATGACCGGACCGTCCCGGGTACTTCCTTGTGGGTCAGCGTCGTCTTCTGCTGTTCCTGCTTCACGACCGGACCGAACACCGTCTTGAGTGTGCACTCGCAATGCCAGCTGCCACCCTTGCACTCGAGCTGCTGTTCGTAACGCACGGTGATCTCACGCTTGAATATCGCTACCTTCACGGTGTACAGCTCATTGGGCTTCAGCCAACGGGCGAGCTTTCGCGATACGAGCGAGGCAAAGCTCGCCGCCCATTCCAGGCTCGTGGTGATGACCGACGCAGGGCTTGTCGGGATGCTCGTGATACCGGCCTCTCCCTTAGCTCCCCCGATCGCCGCGTCGGCCGCTCCCTTCACGTAGTTGCCTGCGGCCGCGGTGGCGATGTTGCCACCCGCGCCAAGAGCACTGCCAAGAGTGTTGAACCCCTTGGCTATCTCACCGAACTCCACAGCGAACTGCTCGGCTCGTTCGATCTCGCGTCCGCTCTCGGGGATCACGAAGACCGAGAAGTCCATGGTGCAGTTCCGCTTGAATTGATCGATCAGCACCGGATCTTGCGTCTCGCCATCGCTACAGGGGTCACCGGGGCGCGGGGACTCCTCACCACCACCTCCGGGGACGGGATTGGTCGAGCCGGCGGGCGATTCTCCGGGCGGTTCATCGCCCCCGCCGAGTTCGTCGCCCCCGGTCGACACCGGTTCTTCGGGTGCAGCGGCCGCGGTTTCACATTCGTCGAGGGCGGCTCGCGCCGCCGCGGCCCGCGCACACGCATCCTTGGCCGCGGTCTGAGCCGCGTCCGCCTCAGCTCGAGTCTGGACCGCACCGGCTGATGCTTCGCCAATTCGGGCTTCGAGCTCTGCCGCTCGGGCCTGAGCCTCGGCTTCCCTGGCTCTAAGCTCGGCCTGGAATTCGGGGGTATTGAGCTTCTCCCACTCCTGTTCGAGCTTCGCCGCGGTCTCGGGGTTGGGATCGGCCTGATATTCGTCCCAGGCCTGGCCGGCGAACTGGCGGCGGAGGGCAAGGTCCCTCGACGTGATTCGGCTTCCAGGTACTCCGGGTAGCTCGGCGGAGCCGGGCCCGTCACCGCCGCCGAGGCCCGGCCACTCCCGTTCCAATGCTCTCAGCTCGGCTTCGAGTTCGCTCTGGCGCTGCTCGGCCTCCGCCGCCGCTGCTTCTGCTTCGGCGGCGCTGGCTCGGGCTTGATCACAGGCGTCCTGCGCCAACTTCCACGATGCTCGCAGCTCGTCGCAAGGGCCCTTCCCCTCGCCTCGAGTCGATACGAGGAGGCCGGCGCCGGCCGCAGTCACGAGGCCGCTCGCGATGATCAGGCCGGTCCAGAGCTTGGGACTCGACTTGTCGAGGTCCTTGGTGATCGAAACCTCGGGTACCGGCGCCACCGTACTTGTGGTCGTGCTCGTCGTTGTGCTCGTCGTAGTCGTCGTGCTCGTCGTGGTGCTTGTGGTGGTGCTTGTCGTGGTTGTCGTGGAGGTGGTGGGCGGCGGCGGAGCAGCGATGGTCGACTGATCGCAGGCGGTTTCGCTGTCGTCGATCGTATGGGTGATGTCGGTCGCCACTTCGTCGCCGTCGACGGTGAGGCTCGTCACTCGGTGAGGACCGAAGCTGAACGCCGGGATCTCGACAATGACGTACCCGCCGAGCACGACGACGCCGTAGCCGGTCACAGGGCCCGAGGCGCCGTCGGCCCTTATCTCGACGATCGCGTCGGGTAGGACGCCGGTCAACCACATCGCCACCATCCAGATCGATGGGGAGTTGACGACATTGCCGAACACGGGGTCAGCTGCAGGGGCTCCGGAGTGCCTGCTGGCAGTGCACGAGGAAAACACCGCTGGTCCATTCCCTTGGGCCAACGCGACCGTGGAGAACGGCGCGACGAGAACCAGACCGGCCAATAGAAGCGAGGCGATCAGGAGACGGGCGTACCGCAGTCCGAGAACCATCGGATCTCTCCTTCGACGTAGGCGAAGTGGATGTCGCGCCTGCTGGTGTCGCCCGCCCGGCTTTGATCGACAGTGGCGGTGAAGGTGTCGGGTACCTCGGTTGACACGTCATCGGTGGCGTAGTTCCAGGCCTCCAGTTCGGTCGTCGCGACGAGAGCCAACCCGAAGGATGCATCACCTTGTGTGGCCACGTAGGCCCGGCACTGATCGGCGCCGTAGCGGGCCAGAACTTCGGGGTGGAGTCGGGCCATGAGGGTGTCGACGTCGGTGGTGGCCATTGCAGTGGCGAGAACCGCAACGAAGTCGGCTACCGACTCTTGTTCTGGAGTGGTGGTGGGAGCCACGGTGGTGGTCGTTGCCGCCGTGGTGGTCGTCGGCGCTGAGCTCGTGGTCGTCGGTGAAGGGTCGGCCTCATCGCCAGCTACTTGAGCCGACACCGGTGCAGGATCTGGTTCCCAAGCGGCCCGGCCGATTAGGCCGACCACCAGACCGGCGAGTCCGAGTATCAACATGGCGCCGCCCACGCGCCGGCGGGATATTCGACCGATTGAGGCCAGGGACATTTTCGTCCACCCCCAGGGCTAGTCGTCACCGCCCGGTATTCGGGCAGTACGGACCCCGTCGGCGCCCACGCGTCAAAGTGAAGGCCGACCACTCTCGGTGTCGTCGATTCGGGCCTCCCTAGGTTCCGCAGGCTGGGTCTGGCGATGGCCAGACCCCTCCCCGAACCAGCTGCCGGTAGCAATCCCCGGCCACCTCGGTCTCGACGCCGATGATCGACTCGCCTGTGCCTTGATTTCCACGACCCGAGATCTTCCCGGTGATCGGAACCACGCTCGAACAAGCTCCAGACGAAACCGGCCAGGGGTCACCGGAACCAACACTCTCATGGCAGCCCGGATCGTCAAGGAAGGTGAGTGTCACGAAATAGGCGTTGCTCGCGAGCCGGATACCGAAGATCGAGGTCCCTTTCGATTCGCGTAGCCCGGACACCATTGCCGTGCCGGGTTCAAGATCGTTGAGCTCGCCGAGCGGCACCTCGGGCAGAGAACCAGTTCGAGTTGATGTGGGCCTCAGAGCGAGCACGGCGAGTGCTCCGACCACCAACACGATGGCGATCACCCAGGCGTTAGCTTGTCTGTCCATTACGGGCTCCAATGCCGGGGGCCATGGGAAGGGTCCCCAGTACTCATACGAACCCTGACACCCTCACGGTTCCCGAACTCCCCCGGACCCCCGGCAATCGGCTGAGCGTCGTCACCGGCAGCGGTCCGGAGACTGACGCTTCATCTTCGCGCGAGACTTGCCCATGGCCAGGTATCGAGGCGACCGGAAGGCCGAAAGGGCCCGTTCGGACAAGGTCTGGAAACAAGCAGCTCGCGAGCTGGGGTTCAACCGCGACCATCGCGGAACTGTGGACGGCTTCGAGGTGCACCTCACCACGCTCTTTCTTCGGGCAGCGAGTACGGATCCGATCGGCCGATCCACGGCGCCGGGGTGGTGATCGAGGACGACGGACTCCCCAAGCAGCTCTAACTTGGAGATCACGATCTGATCACCCATCTGTTCGGGGGCCTGATCCAGATCATGTTTTTCTGGACGGGATTTCGCAGGCCGAGGATCCTCGAGGGTTCGGGCGGCTCGCGCGTGGTGGACGCCCGCCACAGGTCTGAACTCGACCGGTGGCTCACCCCAGACCGACTCGATCAGCTCAACGCGATGACCGGCGATGTCGAATGCCGATGGTTGAGGCGCGAGCTCCACCTCAAGGTCTACGAGGACGGCCACCCGGCCGATGCAGAGGCCGTAATCACGGTCGTACGGCGGGCCGTCGCCGAGGCCAAAGCCCTCATCGGCGACATTCGGTGACACGTTGTCTCACCGCCGCTCGACTCCCCAAGCGCTGATCAAACGTCGATGAAGTCGATGAGTAGTTCGGCCAGCTCGGGGCCCTTGTCTTCCTGAAGGAAGTGGCTGGCGCCTTCGATGGTGGTGTGGGCCTGATCCCGGGTGCCAGGGATGTTCTCGAGGAAGGGCTTCTCGCCTCCACGGGTGACCGGGTCGAGATCGCTGAAACAACACAAGAAGGGTTTCTCGAATTGTTCCAGGACGCCCCATGCCTGCAGGTTTGCGGCTGCTTCAGGATCATCAGGTGATGTGGGCACCAGCGATGGCCATATGCGGGCTCCGGCGGTATAGGAGTCGTCGGGGAACGGGGCATCGTAGGCCGCTATCACCTCTTGGGTGAGATCGGTGGCACAACCGCCATCGACGATGTTGCCGATCGGGAACTGAGGCGACTCCTGAGAGAATTTCTGCCATTGGATGAAGGCCTCGCTGGGTCTCGCGTGACCGGTGGGCAGCCCGGTGTTGGCGATGGCGCCCCGGGCGAAACGACCCGGTTGCGCGGCGACGAGGCGGAGTCCTACCAGGCCGCCCCAGTCCTGCCCGAAGAAGGTGATGTCGTGTAGGTCGAGGCGGTCGAACACCAGGGTCGACATCCAGGCCACGTGCCGGGCGTAGCTGTAGTCGGCCTGCTCGGTGGGCTTGTCGCTGCGACCGAACCCGACCTGGTCGGGCACGATCACCCGATGACCGGCTCGAGCGAGTGGAGCAACCATGTGCCGATAGAGATAGCTCCACGACGGCTCCCCGTGAAGCAGCAGAATGGGAGCCGCGTGCGGAGGACCCTCGTCGATGTAGTGAACGCGAAGCGCACCGCCGTCACCATCAGAGATGTCGGTGTATCTGGGTTCGTAAGGGAAGTCGGGAAGGTCGACGAAGCGTTCGTCGGGTGTTCTCAAGGTCTGCATCAGATCTCGCTTGGCTGTGGTCGGCGGTCAGGTCGGCGTCGGCACCGGGCGGAAGAGGGCTGCTGTGACCATCTTGCCTATGCGGCGCATGCGAGCCTGACGGCTGTCTTCTTCCTCGTCGTCGATCACCAGGTGAAGGAACGACGCTCTCAGGCGCCAGGCCAACAACCCATCGGTGAGCACCTGATCGCCCACGACCACTACCGGATCGCCTCTGCGAAGCCCCAGCCGACGCCTGGTCGTCCACGGCTTGTTGCCTCGGCTCACCATTCGGTCGACGTCGCGCTGTGGTCCGTTGGTCAACGCGATGACGCGTCCGATTCCGGTGCAGGCCTCGCAACGGTCGATGGCGGTGTTGACGGCCACTGCGAAATCGCCTAGTCCGCAGCCTTGCGGCGCAAGGGTGTTGTCGACGTCGAAGATGATCACCTTCTCGCCGTCGCTCGACTCGACTAACGCCATCACATCTTCGAGTGACTGAACATCATGGATCGGAACCCGACCGAGCATCACACCTCCACCGGTCTCTATCAGGATACTGATTCCGCGGCCCCAGGCAGACATCTGACGGGCCGGTCCCGCTGAGCCATACTTTCCTGCATGGACGACCAACAGGCGCTCAACGTGTTGGGCGGTCCCCTCGAACTCTGTGGCACCGACCCGGTTACGGGCTGGTTCCGCGACGGGTGCTGCAACACCGAACCCGGCGATGCCGGGAGTCACACGATCTGTGCGGTGGTCAGCCGCGAGTTCCTCGATCACCAGACCAGCATCGGCAACGACCTCGCCACCCCTCATCCGGAGTACGGGTTCGCGGGGCTCAACCCCGGCGACCGCTGGTGTGTGACCGCGGCCAACTGGTTGCGAGCCCACATCGATGGCGCGGCCTCGCCCGTGGTCCTCGCCTGCACCCACGAGCTAGCCGCGGAGATCGTTCCGGTCGACATCTTGCGCCTCTATGCGGTGGATGTTCCCGGCGACACTGAAACGCTCGGCTGAGCTGACGAGCGCCTCCGGGGTCAGGCGATCGCGCCAGCGTCCCTATCGGTGATGTGGCCCGCAGCGTGCATCCACGTCACAGTGTCGCGGACCGTGTCCTTCCAGTCGTGGGCAGGCACTCCGAAGTCGTCTTGGGCGGGCGCCCATCCATAGGTGACGTGATTGGCAGCACCGTCGAGCAGCATCTTCACCGATTCGTCGGTAACGGCCATCTTCTTCTTGGTGATCCTCGCCAGCACATCGGACATCTTTCCGGAGGCGACAAACACGAAGCTTGGAGCGTCGCGCAGCTTGATCTCGCGTTCGGTGATCGCACCGAGGTGAACCCAGAGATCGGTCGTTGCGACCGGTTCGCCGGGTACCAAGTAGCGCGAGTGAGATCCGTCGTCGAGTGCGCCCGCGCAGACCGCGCCCACATCGCGCACGTCGACGATGGGAATGCTCGCACCCTTGGGCAGGAACGGGACCTTTCCCTTGAGGGCATCGCGCAGGACACCCTGCGAGTCGCTCAGGTCGGGATTGGGATCGCGGGGGCCGAGAACTCCTCCGGGATAGACAGTCACCACGGGTGCACCGGCGGCGACGGCGGCCCGTGCCACCTTTTCCGCCGCGATCTTGCTCGCGGTGTATGGCCCGCAACCGGCGGACATGGGTGTGTCGGCATCGACGTGATCAGCGGCGGCGGGGACATAGACGCCCATGGTCGACACGTAGACCACCTTGGCCAGACCGAGCTCTCCGGCCAGGGAGATGATGGTGTCGACCGAGCCCGGATTCAGCTCGGCCATCTTCGCGGCATCGTTCGGATTGAGGCTGAAGATCGCGGCGACGTGAACGACACTGTTCACCCCGCCGAGCCCGGCCCTGAGTGCCTCCACGTCGGTCAGGTCGGCTTCGACGATGTCGATCTTGTCGTCCTCCCCGAGCCCGTGCATCTGGAGGGCGGCTGCTGCCTTGTCGACGTTTCGCACGAGGCACCGCACCTCATGGCCTCGCTGGCGAAGGGCGGCCACGACGTGTTACCCGATGAACCCCGATGCTCCGGTTACCGCTACGTACATGACTGCCCCTCTGAGGGGATCGAACCTAGTCGTCAGTCTGCCGATGTGGGTCGGGGACGCTTCAGTGACGGCGAGGTGCGACGATGCGGGTCATGTTCCTCCCAATCCGCCGAGTGGTCATCGCCGCAGTCGTTGGCACCCTCCTCACCCCAATCGTGGTCGTCAACCCCGCAGTAGGCCAGGAAGATGCAAACACGTTCTCCGACGAGTTCCTCGCCGAGCTTCCAGTGACCGACGATGAGTTACGCGAGGTCGTGCCCAACCACAGTTGGGATGGGCTGGGGTTGTTCTCCGACGATGCTTTGAGGGTGCTGGAGGTGATCGCCGAGGATGTGGTGACCGAGCCCTATGCGTTCGGCGATGACCCGAACGGCGAGCCGGTGATCGATCCTCCGGGCGCCGATCCGATCCGCCGCGGAGCAATGGAATGGACGCTCCCCGCCGACTGGGTTCCGCCGGCCCAAGGCGTCACCGACACGACCGCGTTCGGGTCGATCGGTGATCTGAGCGGGGTCCGCAATGTGACTCTCATGTGGGCCCAGTACGACGGAGTGTTCGACTTCGGCAGCGGACTCACTATCAATGAAGGGTTCCCGATCGCGGTGCCTGGGCTGCCGGTGTGGAACTCGTCGTTCGCGGGCGACACATGGGAGGGGTCCAACCTCATCCCCAACGCCGAGGTGCAGGGAGGCACCGTCAACCTCGTGATCAATCGTTTCGAACCGCCCCAGAGCTTCACACCGGTCGACATGGGAGCTTTCTACTTCCGGGCGGGCGACATCATGGCCATAGCGATCGACAGCGAGGCCCTATTTGCTTTCATGGACGAGGCGGGCACGACCGACACCACTTCCGCGGCCTCGGGAGAGACGAGCACCTTGCTCTATACCGGTGGCGACAAGTCTGGTTTCACCCAGACACAGAACCGGCGCCTCGTCCACGGACTGGCGGGCCACATCGCCCGCGCCTTGTTCACACCGGGCCGGGTCAGCCGCCTCGAAGCACGCGATTGGGTGCTCCTCACCCGAGTCGCGTCCACGTTGTTGGAGTTGGGAGTTCCGATCCCCGACGACGTCCCGAGGGGCGAACCGCTGATCGACGACGATTCGTTGTTCGACGAAGTAGAGGCCGATATGAACGAGGACCTCGACGCAGAGACCGGCGCCGCAACGACAGCCGACGGCGAGGACGGTTCAGGCCCGCTTGATGAGGGGTCTGGAGACAGCTCGAGAGGCCTACTGATCGGCGGAGGGCTCGTCTCGCTCCTGATTGCTCTCGTCATATGGGCGACGGTCAAGAGGCGCACCGCGATATCTGACCGCAAGAAGGCTCGTAGGGTGGCGAAGAAGCGGGCGCGCAGGAGCCGAGGACCGAGGAAGAAGGCTGCCGTCAAGAAGGCGCCCGCCACCAAGAGGAGTCCAGGCAAGCGAGCCTCTAACACCCGCCGGCCGGTGAAGAAGGCGGCAGTGAAGAAAGCTCGGCATCGGCGGCCAGACGGCGACTAGCCGGGCGGTTCGGTTTCGACGGCCCCGGCACCCGTCGATAGTTTGGTCCTCGACGTACCGGCTTCGAGGCCCCCGGCCCGGCCCCTACTCCCCCACCGAGGACCCCCAGTGACCGACACTCCGACCACCGCCGAGAGCTGGGACGCCGTCGTCATCGGCTCCGGACCGGGCGGGCTCACTACCGCGGCCTGTCTGGGGTCGGCGGGAAAGCGAGTGCTCGTCCTCGAGGCGCACGACCTCGCGGGAGGCAACGCACAGGTCTTCCGTCGTCACCACGGTGAGGACTGGTACGAGTTCGATGTGGGCGTGCACTACATCGGCGAATGCGGGCCGGGTGGGCTCTTCACCGTGATCTTCGATGCACTCGGGGTGGGCGACCGGATGGACTTCAGACCACTCGATGCCGACGGGTTCGACACCCTCGTGTACCCGGACTTCACCCTTCGAGTGCCCGCGGGTTGGGACGAGTATCGGGATCGGCTGGTCGATCAGTTTCCCAATGATCGTGCCGGCATCGAGCGGACTCTCGCCATCTTGCAGACTGTGGCCGCCGAAGCTCGTTCGCTACCCGGCGAAGATCGCGAGACCTACGATCAGTGGGCCCTGCGCCCCCTCAGCGAACTCTTCTCCGAATGCGAGCTGTCCCCGGAGGCGTGCGCGGTTCTCGATCACTGGTCTGGTCTCTACGCCGGTCCCCCCGAGCAGACCGCCACCGCGATGCATGCCGGCATCATCGGTCACTACATGAACGGTGCGTTCTATCCCGAGGGTGGCGGCCAGATGATCCCGGCGCGTCTCATCGAGGTGATCGAGGCGGTGGGCGGCGAGGTCCGTTGCCTTTCGCCGGTCGACCGGATCGTCATCGAGGGTGGGCGTGCCGTTGGCGTTCAGCTCGAGAACGGCGAGCGCATCGACGCGCCGATGGTCGTTTCCAACGCCGACTACCGCCGCACGATGAGAGATCTCGTTGGCGGGGAACACCTCAACCCGGCGACCCTCGCCTGGGCCGAGGACGCCACCATGACTCTCGGCCTGGTGTGCGTTTATGTGGTGGTCGACATCGAGATCGACGGACCCAACACCAACTACTTCGTCTTCCCCGACTACCGCACCGATGAGGTCTACGCCGAACTCGACGAGGGCGCCCTGCCGGCCGGCGAGGTGCCGTTTGCCTACGTCGCGCTCGCCTCACGCAAGGACCCCGACAACTCCGAGCTGTGCCCGCCCGGGCACACCAACTTCCAGATCATGACCCTCGCTCCCCGAGGCTACGACTACTGGGGGGTCGAGAAAGGCCCGGCCGACGGCGGGCGCTACCGACGAGACGACACCTACCGGGAACGCAAGGACGACATCACCGACCGACTGATCACCGCGGCGGAGAAGGCGCTCGGTCCGTTCCGGGACCACATCGTGCACGTCGAGACGGCCACCCCGCTCTCCCACGAGCGCTACACCCGGTCGAGCGAGGGAACCAGCTACGGCTACATGCACTCGCCGGAGCAGCTCGGCCCCAACCGACCGGCCTTTCGCACCGAGGTCGATGGCCTGTGGGTCGTCGGCGCCAACACCGTCAGCGGGCACGGCATCGCCGGAGCGATGAGCGGCGGGGTTTTCTGCGCGAGCGACATCCTCGACCGGCCCCTCATCATCGAGATGTACATGGGTGAACAGCTCGTCGATCCGGCGTCGATCCCACCAGAAGCCGACGACTTCGATCCCGTCGAGTACTGCCGTGGTGCCCGCCTCCGAGGGAAACGAGCCGAACGCGCGGAGGCCCAGCGGGCCCTGCGACGGGGTCCGGGCCCGGCCGACTGATTCGCGGGCAGTTCCTGCATTCAATTTGTCGATCAATGGGCCGACGGGAACGCAATCGTGAGCGCGTTCGCGTCGGCGGGAAATGAATCTTCCAGAAAAGTTTCAGATCTCGCCGGGTGAGGCGTCTCCTCTTCGTAATCCCCCCACAAGGAGACCAACGATGACTTCCCCCGATTTCCCCACCCCAGTAGCCAACCGCAGGACGCGCTTGCGTTTCGCCCGGTTCTTCGCGGTCCTTGCCGCGATGATGCTGTTTCTCACCGCCTGCGGTTCGGGCGACGAAGCCAACGGCTCTGACGCCACAGCCGAGGGCGCCGATCGCAATGTCGATGACAGCGTCGACGATGGTGTCGACACCGACGTGTCCGGCGTTGTCTACCTCGCGGCCGACGATCGCGGTGAGGAGCCGTTCGCTCCGGAGGCCGAGATCACCGAGTGCCGGCCCGATGAACTCATGACGTTTCTCGACGCCAATCCGACGATCGCAGCGGCCTGGGCCGACGCCAGCGGCGTCGAGGTGGACGAGATCGGCGAGACGATCGGTGCGTTGGATCCGATGCTGCTGGAGCAGCCGACCAGGGTGACCAATCACGCCTATCGCGGTGGTGTGGCTCGGCCGTTCCAGGCCACTCTCGACACCGATACCGCGGTGCTGGTCGACGACCAGGGCATCCCGCGGGTTCGTTGCGCGTGCGGCAATCCACTGGACGAGCCCCGCCCCGTCGGTTCACCCAGCGATGACCCGGCCGAAACGGAACAGACGGCGGCAACGACCACGAGCACCACCTTGCCGACGGTGGCCGACCGGGCCAACGACTTCTGTGCGGTCTGGGCCGAGGTTGCCCCGACAGTCGTGGGTGGTCCCGCGGCGACCGGCGCGAGCAGCATCGATCAGTATCTCGACTGGATGGTGGACGGCTTCGGCCGCCTGGTCGTGGCCGCCGAGGCGACCTCCGGCTTCCCGGCCGATGCGTTGACCGATCTGGAGGCCTACCACGACGACCTCGTGGTGGCAGCGGCCAGCGAGACCGGCCCCGGTGCGGGTGATGCGGCCCTGCGGGACCGGGTCGAGGCCTTCCTCGAGTCCTACTGCGATGGCAGCGAAACCGTGGACGACACCGCCACGACTCCCGCTGACGAGACCACACCGGCCGACGACGAGACGGTCGCCGGTGCCAACTGCGGGAGCTTCCAGTTCTTCCTGTTGGTCGAGGCCGCTGAGGGCATCAACTCAAGCGCTGGAGAGGTTGTCATCGACCACGCCGCTGTGTCGTCGGCGTATCTCCAGGCTCTGGAGGACGTGACCGCCGGTATCGATCCCGGTCCCACGTTCGATGTCGCTGATCTGGCCCCGCTCGTCGCCTATGAGGCGGTCGGATGCGAGGGAGCTCAGGCGATGCAGCAGGTGTTCATCGAGGCGGGCTACGGCGATGCCATCGAGGGAACCGAGCTCGGTAGCTGAGTCCGCGGCGGGCGGGTCGGGCATCATCGCCCGACCCGCCGTCCTGGATGTGGACCCACGACTACCCTGATGAGCGAGTGTGGGCCGAGGCCCGGCCGAACGGAAGCACGATCGCCGAGGGGGAGTAGCCATGCCGGTCGAGGTGGCCAAGGTCGAGATCAAGAACGTTCGTGATGCTTCGGGGGTCGCTGATGTCATCGCCGCCGGCCAGTTCGGCGCCGATGAGGTGGTTGCGGTGATCGGCAAGACGGAGGGCAATGGAGGCGTGAACGACTTCACCCGGATCCTCGCCGACCAGGCCTTCAGGGCAGTGCTCGCCGACAACGGAAGCCGGTCGATGGACGACATCGAACGAATCCCGATGGTGTGGTCCGGGGGTTGTGACGGCCTCATCACTCCTCATGCAACGGTCTTCGCCCAGACCACCGGCGACGGCGCAGGCTCGGGCGAGTCACGGCTGGTGATCGGTACCGCCATGAGCGACACGATCGCCCCTGAGGACATTGGACGTCCCGCGATGGTCGACACCGTGGCCGAGGGTGTTCGGAGGGCGATGGCCGATGCCGGCATCACCGACCGGGCCGATGTCCACTATGTCCAGACCAAGACACCGCTGTTGACCGTGGAAACCATCGCCGATGCCCGCGATCGCGGCCACACCGTGTTCACCGAAGACACGCTCGAATCGATGGGCGTGTCCAACGGCACCACCGGTCTGGGCATCGCGGTTGCCTTGGGCGAGATCGACATGCCCGCAGCCGAGGCAATCTGCCGCGATTTCGATCTGTACTCGGCGGTGGCGTCGTGCTCATCGGGAGTCGAGCTCGACCGCGCCCAGATCGTCCTCTTCGGGAATCGGGCCGGCGCAGGCGGCCGCTTCCGGATCGGGCACAGTGTCATGGACGATGCGCTCGACATCGACGGCATCTACGACGGGATCCGAAACGCGGGCTTGCAGCTACCCGAGCGCCCAAGGGCCGCTGACCTCGGCGGCCGCCTCGTCAACTGTTTCATCAAGTGTGAGGCGGATCGCCGGGCCACGCTGCGTGGCCGTCGCCAGATCATGCTCGACGACTCCGATGTGCACCACCATCGACACTCGAAGGCAGCCGTCGGTGCGGTCGCGGCGACGGCCATAGGTGATCCTGCGGTGTTCGTGTCGGTGGACGCCATGCATCAGGGTCCCCACGGCGGCGGGCCGGTCATCGCCATCGTCGAACTCGGCGACTGACCGAGCAGGTCGGGCCCTCCGCCTGCGCTTCTGGAGCGAGTCAGTTGAGCGCAGTCTGACAATCAGCGGCGCGTAGGCTATTGGCTGAATAGGCGTCGCGATCAGACTCCGACAGCGCCTCGAGGTCGCCATCCTGGTTGATCGATACCCTGTTGAACCAGGCAATGTGCTCGGTGGTGCAACCGAATTCCTCGCACGCACAGGCAGCGTCGGCCCGGTCCGTCGACTCCTCAACCAGCGACGTCCCACCACCGTTGCCACACCCGAACAGCAATGCCAGAGCCGCGATACCTACCAGTCGCTTCATGGCGATCACAGTATGGCGTTTGGCTCACCGCGCCGGTGATGTCCAGCCGCCGAGGCCGATACCTGCTCAAGCCGCAGCTCGATGCCGGTTGCGCGACCCGACTCAGAAAGCGGCGGGCGAGTGGACCGTTCCGACTCCCACACCCAAGCATCGACCTCATCGAGCCATTCTCCGTAGGCCAGCGCATCGTTGATCCGCTTCAGGATGAATCGGGCCGCGTCGGCGGACGCCACCGGGATATCGATCAGGCGCTCGCTCGCTGGGTGATTCGGTGAGTCGGCCACCTCGGCGGCGAGCTCGAGGGCACGTTCGACCGCGGCGTCGGCCAAGGCGTTGAGCTCCCGGGCTCCCGCTCCTTCCGCTGCCTTGCGTTCGCGCCGACGAGCCTTCTTCCGCTCGGATTTCGACAACGCCGGAGACTCTTCCATGGTTCGAACGCTAGCTTCACCGACGGGGTGGACGGCCCGATCAGATTGCGATCGCCGCTTCCATCTCTTCTTTGACCTCGTCGGTGAGCGCGTCGATGACGTCGAGCGTCTCGAAGTTTTGCACGACCTGGTCGACCCGCGACGCTCCGGTCATGACGGTTGAGACGTTCGGGTTCTTCGTGCACCACGCCAACGCGAGTTGAGCCATCGTGCAACCGAGCCGGTCGGCGATGGGCCGAAGCTTCTCGACCCTCGCCACGAGCTCGGCTGAGGTCATGCGTTCGATCAGCCACTCATAGCCATCCAGCGCGGCTCGCGAATCGTCGGGCACCCCGTCGCGGTACTTGCCGGTGAGCAGGCCCGACGCCAACGGACTCCAGGTCGTGTTGCCGTAGCTGTAGTCGGCGTTGATGCGGGAGTACTCGTCTTCGACCTTGGTGCGCTCGAGCAGGTTGTACTGGCTCTGTTCGGTGACGGGCTTATGGAGGTGGTGACGTTCAGCGATCTCGATCGCCGCACGGATCTCCTCCGCCGACCATTCGCTCGTCCCCCAGTAGAGAGCCTTGCCCGACGTGACGATGTCGTGCATCGCCCACACCGTCTCCTCGATCGGTGTCTCCGGGTCGGATCGGTGGCAGTAGAGAACGTCGACGAAGTCGGTTTGCAGCCGTTCGAGCGAGGCCTCGATCCCCTGCATGAGGTACTTGCGGTTGAGGGTGAGGCGCATGTTGGGCACGTCGCCGTGCATGCCCCAGAAGAGCTTCGTCGTCAGAGCGTAGGACCAGCGAGGCCATCCGAGCTCCTGGAAGGCGCGGCCCATGATCGCCTCGCTCTCGCCGGCCGCGTATGCCTCGGCGTTGTCGAAGAAGTTGCAGCCTGCTTCACCGGCGGCGGCCAAGCATTCGATCGCCAACGAGTCGTCGAGTTGGGTATCGAAGGTGACCCAACTGCCGAACGACAACACGCTGACCTTGAGCCCCGTCGAGCCGAGTCGCCGGTATTCCATGTTCGGATTCATTGCTGGTTGAGCCATGCCCGGAACCTATCGGGCGGTTGCGCAGAGCAGTGCAGCAGCCCGACTCGCGTCAGGAACGTTTCAGTCTGGTTCGGTGATGACCTCGCGCAATGCAGTCGTGATTTCTGCGACGTCCTGGTTCCCGGCGGCGACAGCCACGACGAGATCGTGCACTGCATCGTTCGCGGCCGCCGCCGAACTCACCCCGTTCAGCTCGAGAAACACGGCAGTGGCGACCCATCCCAGCCGTTTGTTGCCGTCGACCAGAGGATGGTTCTTGACGATCGATTGAAGAAGTGGCGCCGCCTTGGTCCAGACATCTGGATACGCGTCCTCACCGAACGCCGACGTCTGGGGACGAGCAGCGGCCGAACCGAGCAGGCCCATATCGCGCACCGGCACCGGTTCGCCAAGAAGTCGCCCAGCGATGAAGAGCAGATCCTCGAGGTCGAGATACTCGACCGGGTCATTCACTGGCCGAGACGATCAATCGCGTCGCCGTGGGCGTCGATCACCCGACTGGTGACGTCCTCGACCCGATCGCGGTGCTCGCGCCCGCTCACGTACTCGCGCACGGCCTGGCGAGCGGCTTCCTGCATCGAGATGCCCTCGATCTCGGCGCGGGCCTGTAGACCCTCTTTCTCAGCATCGGTCAGTCGCAGTGTCATCGCCATCGAACTATGGTATCGGATTGATACCGGTCCACGAAATGCTTTGTAGTTAGTAGCTTGTGACGGGCTCTGTTAGACAGGACGAGTCTCTCGTCGGTAGGCGATTGGGCCCGTACCGCGCACCGGGATAGCAGCACCGAGGCGACCAACTAGGGCCTATCGCCTGTTCGGTCGCTCGCCTCCGTCATCGCTTCGTCGAGCGCCCCGGTGACCTCTAGCTCTTCTGCCCAATACCGCAGGTAGTCGTCGTCCAAGTCCTGAGCGGCGATGATCGCCACAACATCGCGAAATTGTCGCTCTGAGTCTGACTGGGCTCGCCATTCCAACTTCGCCAAAACGGTGTCTTCAGCAGTAGCGACGAACAGCTCCACGCCGCCAACCACTGCTGGCTGCCGGCGGCCGAACTCTTCTCGGCTGAACGGACGCTCCTTGCGTAGGATCAGGTCGACCTTCCACCCGGTCTCGGTGTCGATCACATTGCACATGGAGCGACGCCGCACTGCGTCGGCCGCATCATCGATGTAGTAGCGGGTCCGGTCGAGAGACGCGACGAAGCGCTCCATCGAGTCCGGGGTCGCATCGATCACCATGTCGATGTCTCGAGTCATTCTGGGTTCACCGTGAAATGTGCTTGCCATCGACCCAGCAAGCATGTGCGAAATCGCGGCTTCGTCGAGAAGCGCTACGACCGCGCTCAGGAACTCGAACTGCACCGGACCATGCGATCGACCACGGCGTCACCGTGGAGGAGCCGCAACCACTCGACAAACACCTCATCGTCGGTGAGCTCTGGAAGCCGGGATCGAATCCCCGCCATCGTGATCGCTTTCGCCTCCTCCGCCATCTCCACCGCACAAGCCACCCGTTCGGGCCCACTCATGGACGCGAAGACAGCCGACTGGCGACGCCGCGCCTGAGCTGAGGTGTCCTTCATGACCATGCATCAACTGTAGACCCCACCGGTGACAACGCTCGGCCCGGCGTGCCCTGCTGGGTTACCCCACCCCACAGGCTGCGAAGCGGGGCTCGAAGTTCCATCATCCGCAATCCGTGGCTACGGCAAGCGCCGCGCACACATGCTGCATGCGCTGACCGCTCAGGGTGCCAATTCGGTCGGTCAGCACCGCTACCGAGACCGACTCGACGGAGTCGAGGTTCACCGCGCTGGGCAGGGGAATGGGATCGTGGCCGGGTTCGAGCAAGACCTCACTCGGCAGGCCTCGGATCGTGGTGGTGCACGGGGCGACGAGCGCACGACCGAGGCGAGGGATCGCGGCGTCGCGACTGAGCACCACGACCGGGCGACGACCGATCGCCGGCGGTTCGCACCACCACACCTCCCCTCGTCGGGGCGGCCCGCTCATGGGGCGGAGGCCGCGTCTCGAAACGACGCCAGGTCGCCCCACTCGTCGGGCTCGTCGGGCGGATGATCTGTGTACGCCCTTGCGTAGCGTTCATCGGTCTCGACTCGACGGTAGTGGGCAAGTAATGACGCAAGAGCGGCGTCGATGAGCTCCGCGTCATTGGCTCCGGCACCGATACTTCGCGCGTCCTCGAGCAGATCCTGATCGACCGTAGTACTGATGCGCGTGCGAGTCATGGCATGATCGTAGCATAGATATGCTACACCTCTTCCTTCATCAGGAGCTGGGCAGGCCGTGGCCAGTAGTTGGCCCCCATGACTTCTGAGCCATGAGCGAGCGGAGCCGGACGGCCCCGGGGCGAGTGCGCATGTCGTCCGCCGACGGGCGTGCGAAGGCTTGTTCGACTGTGAACGGGCGGCGGGCGAGACAGTCACGGGTCATTCGTTCAAGTTCAGGAAGTTTGCATCACCACGTCGTGGCGGCCGACATCATCTGACCGCCACACAGAGGGCAGCGCTGCATGTCGCAACCGGGATGGTGGAACCCGTCCCGGCGGACCCCGCAATCGCCGCATGAGACCGCGCCCGGCCCGGCTAGCTCGTCGCCGAACCTGATCATCGGGATCCCAGCTCCTCCGCGGTGGAGCTCTGCGACGGAACAAGTACCGCGGCGTGTGACAACCTGACGATATGGCCCGGACGAACGAAGCACTTCTGGTCTAATGTGCGCTGGGCCGCCACCGTGATCGTCGTCGCTGGCGTGGGAGGGATTCAGCCATGCAGTTGAAAGACGTGCCGGGTTCGAGCGGTCGAACTGTCGTGACCGTCGAGCCCAGCGAGACGATCGCCGACGTGGTCTACCTTCTCAAGGAGCACCGAATTGGCGCGGTGGTCGTCTCTGAGGACACGAGGAACATTGTCGGGATCATCTCCGAACGAGATGTCATCTACCACCTTGCTCGTGAGCAGGAAGGAACGTTGCGGGTCAAGGTCGAGGATCTGATGACGGAGAACGTGTCGACGTGTCAGCTCGAGGACGACTTGGAGGCGACAATGCTCGTCATGACCACCGGTCGCTTCCGTCATATGCCGGTAGTGAACTCGAGCAACGAGTTGTGCGGCCTCGTCAGCCTCGGAGACCTGGTCGGCGCACGCCTCAAAGATCTCGAAACGGACAACGTCGAACTGCGCGAGCGAACCGCGGAGGCCTGAGCCCCGGTCGCGAGGTCAGCGGCGAGCTTCGTCGCCCCCCTCCGCGTTCAGCCGGCGAAGCAGCCGAAGGCGCTGTTGACAAACTCGACATCGCCGAGCTCCAGGGACTCACCGGAGGGCGAGGTGGCGATCACGCCCGTCAGCGAAGCGTGGACGGGCTCGGGCCCGCAGTCGATGTCGGCATCGGCCGTCGCGATTGTCATGGTCCCCGAGGTGAGGGCCCATGACTCCATCACGACCGGCACCGGATCAGACGCTTCGATCACGTCGTCGCACCAGTTGGAGAATAGATCCGAACCGAGCTGCAACTCTCCTTCCCACCGTGGCGAGGGGAACGTGACCGAATCGAGCTCGGGGGGTCGACCACCCGCGTAGAGGACCACGAGTGCGAGGTCCTGCTCCGGGCTGCCCAGCGCGAACAGGTAGCCGCAGCCGTAGTCGTCGCTGAGCGAGGCGGCATCGATCTCCGTCATCGCGACAGGGCCGAGCTCAACGACCACACCGTGTTCCTCATCGGCCATCGTTTCCTCGACATCGACCCAGTAGCGAACAAGAGCCCCGGTGTCGGGTTCGATCTCGAGTTCGAGGGTGGCGTACCCGGCGTCGATCAGATCTTGCACCTCGTCGAACAGATCGACCATGGTGCGCGGACCGGGGTCGTAGAAGCTCTCATCGGAGCCGGCCTGGTGTGAGGTCACGACACCTCCGACCACCGTCTCGATCCAAATTGTCTCAGGGCAGAAGCACAGCTCTGTCAGGGTCATCCGGTAGTCGTCGGGGGCGTCGTCCCACCGTTCCCGAGCGGTCGCCAGTTGGACCTCCGGATCGTCAGACTCGACTATCGGCGTCGAGGTCGAGGTCGTAGTTGACCCCTCGCCACCAACAAGGGTCGAAGTGTCGTCGCCACAGGCAACCGCGATCACCACAACGGCGACGAGCAGAGCCAGAAATCGTTTGTGCATACCCATCAGACGACGCACTGGCCGAGCTGGTTCCCGCCCGTTCCTCGACGAGGAAACGGTCATCCGAGGACGCGCTCGAACGTCGGTTCAATGCGCCCTCTCGGTGAGCGAGGCTGTGGTCTCGGCGATGATTCGGAGCTCGTCCACCTCTACGACAAGTGATCGGACTCGAGCGGCTGCATCGGAGATGTCGGCGTCGCCCCCGTCGTGGGACTGACTGGCGTCGAGATCGATCTGCACCCCCAGGTGTTGAAGGTCGTCACAAACGCGCCAGCGGATCGAGTGGGAGTGCTCGCCGATCCCGCCACCGAACACCACCGCATCCACCGGTCCGGCCACAGCCATGTACGCCCCGATCTGCTTCTTCACCCGGTAGCAGAACATCTCGAGGGCCAACGCTGCTCGCTCATCGCCATCCTCGGCGGCCGCACTGACGTCGCGAACGTCGGAGGACACCCCTGATACTCCGAGTAGCCCGGACTCGTCGTTCAGGAGCGCGGTGACCTGGGCGGCTGTCATTTCCTCACGCTCGGCCATGAAGTCGACCAAGGCGGGATCGATGCTCCCGGATCGGGTACCCATCATGAGCCCCTCAAGGGGAGTCATGCCCATCGTCGTGTCGACGGCGTGGCCACTCCGGATGACTGCTGCGGAGCACCCGTTGCCGAGTTGCAACGTGATCAGCGTCGTGTCCCCGGGGCGTCGGCCCAGCATCTGAGCACCTCTCATCAACATCCATTCATGGGCGAGGCCGTGGAATCCGAAGCGGCGGATCCCATGGCGTTCGCTGAGGATCCACGGGATCGCGTAGTACTTCGCCCGGGACGGCAGCTTGGCGAAGAACGAAGTGTCGAACACCCCCACCATCGGGACGGGCGGATCGAACCACTGCCTTGCGTGCCGGATCACGGCCAGCGCCGGCGGGTTGTGTATCGGAGCGAAGCTCGCGGCGCGCTCGATTGCCGACTGCACCCGGTCGTCGATCAGCGAGTGATCGGTGAGCTCTCCTCCGTGGACGACCCTGTGTCCGACGGCTCGGAGTCCGTGGAGCAGATCTCGCTCGTCGAGCCATCTCAGCACGAATCCAGCTGCTCGGTCATGGTCGTGCCCCGGCAACGAGACGACCTCTGCCGGCTCGTCGACGCGAGCGATGCGCGCCGATGCGTCGGAGAATCCAATACGACTGATCAATCCTTCGGCAACGAGGTGACCGGCACCCGACGACTTCTCGTCAAGTCGGTAGACGCCGAACTTGAGGCTCGACGAGCCGGCGTTCAGGGCGAGGATCAAGCTACCGCTGGAGCTCTCTGGCTCAGGCCAGGCTCCAGAGCCAACCGCCAACGTCGATCATCATCTCGGCAAGGAAACACAATCCTCCGCATCGGACAAACCTAGCGGTCGGCGTGCGCCGGACAGTGGAAGGGAATGACCAGATCTCGCTGGGCCATATCCAATTCGGCTGCGTCCCATAAGCTCGAAACCGAACCCAATTCGGCGCGCTATGTGCCGCGCCTGGGAGGGATGTCGCCATGGCCCCTGGAGTCACTCCTGGCTGGTACCCCGATCCGCTCAGTCGTCACGAACGGCGCTACTGGGACGGAGACACGTGGACAGCCCACGTGGCCGACGGCGCAGAGGTGGCCGACGACCCCCTCGCCGCGGCCGCGGAACCGGCGCCCGGCGTCTCGGAGGAGTCGGCACCAACCCAGGCCACGGCCGGAACGTCCGCGCCGGGCTGGTACCCAGACCCCCTGGAGCACGCCGAGGTCCGCTATTACGACGGGCGGGCGTGGACCACGCATGTCGCATCGGGGGGCAAGACCTCGGAGGATTCGCTCGTGGCCGCGGCGGCCACAGCGCCGCCCGCCACGCCCCGGCCGAAGCCGTCGCGGCCCGCCGTTGTCGGTGCCGCCGCCATGGCGCTGCTCGTGTTGGTCGTCGGCGCGCTGGTGATCATCCAGTCCGGCAATGACGACGGAGACGGTGGCGATGACGCTGGCGCGACGGCGGTCAGTGATCCCGATTCAACCGATGTTGTGACGTCGACGACGTCACTACCACCACTGGCGGAGGTCGGGTTCCTCGACCTCGGCGTGGCGGGGACACCCACGATCGACACGGCCGACCCGTCGGGGACGACGATCAGCACGCCGACCGGTGTGGTGCTCGAGGTTCCGGCCGGGGCCCACGAGGGTCCGGTCGGGTACACGATCACGGAGACACCCATTGTCGGCGACGGCTTCGGGGAGCTGGTCAACCCGGTGAGCAACCTCGTCACCATCGACAACGGTGATGTGGTGGCCGAGGAGCCGGTGATCGTGGAGATCCCGGCCATCGTGCCCGACGGCTCGTTCGCCATGGCGGTTTACTACGACGAGGTCACCGGCACGGTCGAGCCGCTGCCGCTCATCGAGATCGGCGACGATCACGTGACTGCGTACGCCCGCCACTTCTCGAGCATCTTCGTGTCGGCGATCAGCTTCGCCCTGCTTCCGGACGACGTCGCCACTGGGTTCGCACCCGGCACCGACGACTGGCAATTCACGAATTACGGCTCCTACATGGCCCCCGGCGGACTCTGTTCGGGTCAGAGCCTGAGCATGCTCTGGTACTACACCGAGCAGCGTCTCGCCGGAGCTGCCTCGCTCAACGGCCAGTACGACAACGCCAACAATTCCGCCACCCCGGTGCTGCAATGGGACGATCGCAACGCCTACCGGCTGGCGTCGATGGTGCAGGTCGACGAGGTTGCCCGGTACAACGACCTCGAACGCTTCTTCGACAAGATGATCGACCTTCGCCGCGACCGGTGGCAGCACGCGTCGTTCGTTTACAGCATGCTCATCACCGGCGAGCCGCAGTACGTCGGCATCTACTCGTCCCTCGGTGGGGGCCACGCCATGGTCGTGTACGGAGCCAAGGACGGCGATCTGCTCATCGCCGATCCGAACTACCCGGGGAACGCTGCCCGAAAGATCACCTTCGATTCCGACACCGGCGTGCTCGGTCCGTACATGTCGGGCGACAACGCGGCGGCCCTCGGCAAGCCCTACGAGCGAATCGGCTACTTCGCGAAGACGGCCCTCGTCGACTGGAACTATCTCGGCGGCCGCTGGACCGACTTTCTCGAGGAGGACATCGGCGACGACGCCTTCCCGACCTACGCACTCGAGGTCGAGGTGGTCGACGAGGACGGCACCGCGTCGTGGGTACCTCTAAACAACGGCCACACGGTGGAGAAGGATCAGTCGAGCATCACCGTGCGGGCTGCCGGCGCCAGCACCTGGAACGACCGATTCCGGGTCTATCGCTGGGATGAGACGCTCGGCCTCGGCGGATGGGACGTCAGCTTCGTGGTCCCCCTCGAGGAGGGCACGAACCGGCTGGGCTTCGAAGCGCTCGGCTGGAAGAACAACAGCATGAACTGGGTCGACTTCGAGCGGCTGAACGTGATCCGCGGAGAACCCGAGGAGACTCCGATCGACCTCGTGTTCGTCATCGACCTCACCGGCTCGATGGAGGACGACATCTCCAGCGTGAAAGGCGCCGCCACGGAGATCGTCGGCGTGATCTCCGCCGACGGCGGTGACTGGCGTGTCGGCATCGTCGGCTATCGCGACTTCGCCGAGGATTCCGATCCGGTGTTCGAGGACTACGCGTGGTCCTCGGACGAAGCCACGGTAATTGGCAACATCAACGCCCTCACTGTGTACGGAGGTGGTGACGAGCCCGAGGCCGTACTCGAGGCTCTCATGCGGGCGATCCACAACGGCGGCACGATCGGCGCATGGCGCGACGGTGTGAACAAGCAGATCATCCTCATGGGCGACGCACCCCCACACGTTCCCGGGCAGGGCGGCGAGACGCCGGCTTCGGTCGCCGACGCCGCCGAGCGGGTCGATCCCGCAGTGATCCAGACGCTCCTCGTCGGCAACTCCGGCACGTTCTCGGCCGATGCTGAAGCCAGCTTCCGGGAGCTGAGCGAGCTGACCTTCGGACAGACGTTCACCGCCGCCGACGCCGACGAGGTGCCCGCCGCGCTTCAGGAGTCGATCGGTGCGGCGGTGGCATCGCCTGTGGGCACGGGTGGCGGTGACGAAGACCCGTGGTGGCGCCAGCCGCTACTCATCGTGTCGTTCGCGCTCTTCATCGGGGGCGCCGCGGTCGTCATCTGGCGGCTGCTCCACCCCTCGCTCGAGCGTCCGGCGGTTCGCGCCGTGCTCATCACGGCGGCAGTGACCGGGCTCGGTCTGGCGGGAGTCGCCGGGTGGCTGGTCTCGGCCGACGACGACACCGCGTCGCGCTCCGGCATTGATGCTCCGTCTCTCGTCGACTCCGAGCCTCCACCCGAGCTCGTCGTCCCCGACGAGTGAGCGGGGATGGGCGCCCCGCTCCTGTCTTGTGTCGCTGGAATTGAGACGAAGCGAAACATGGCGGAGTGGCGAGTTACGTGTTGCGCCTCAGGGCAGCGCGCCTGCCCAGCGACAGACCCATCGCGAGGCCGGTGGTCAGCAGGGCGAGCAGCACGATCGCTAGGCGCACCGCGGGGCGGCCGTCTGTTGATCCTTGCGCGTACTCCGCTACAGCGACGGAACTCGCGACAACGCTAAAGGCTGTGAACAGGTAGATCATCAGATTCACTCGGCGCGAACGTGCTTCTCTGATCTGTTCGATTGCGACGGCGTATGTCTCTGCGAGCAGCGCAATCTTGCGGTCGACGACCTCCACGTGGCGATCCATCTTCCATGCTCGGCCGAGCGCCTGCCATGCGTCGTTGTCGCGCGCGCCGGACGCGACGAGGATCGAGTCCAGACGGGAGCGCCACAGATTCACTCTGCCTGCGACCTCTCGGAGTAACTGGGCGCGCTGTACGAGCTCGCTCAGTTCCGTCGATTGCTCATTTCTCTGCAGGTGTACCTGCAGCCCGAGAAGCACTCGATCGAGCCGCCAGTACATCGTCCACCACGCGTCCTTCAGTCGCGGCGCGTCAAGTAGATAGAGCGCATCGGCCTCCTGCCCCCTGACAGAACAGGCGACTGACGCGTGGACGCCCGGCGCGAAGCAGTGGTCGCGGTGAACCACCAGCTCGAATGAGTTCGGGCACACCGAAGATGCAACCTTTGAAGCAAGGTCGGGTTGGTTGCCGCTGCTCGTTGTCAGTAGAAGGAGATGCCAAAGCCACAGGACCGAACCCGTGTTCGGCAGCATGCTGCTCCCCGAGACGTCGAAGCCGTGGGTGAGATCCACGCGGCAGGGATCAGACGCGAGGGTCGCCTGGCATGCAGCGGAGATTCTCTCGACAATCCCCTCGACCGCGATTGAGGTCGCCCTGTTCAGCCCTGCAAGGAGGTCATCGAGGCCCGCAGAAGATTCCTGGGCTTCAACTGTCGGTACCCAGGTGAGAACGATCATGCCGACCCCGAAGTCGTGAATGTCGCATTCGGCGGATGCGATTCGCCACCCGTCGTGACGATGTCCATCGCACTGATCGAGGACCCAGTCGGACTTGACCGCAGCGAACTTCAGAGGAACGACATCTGAGCCATGCACATGGCCGTCAATCGCGTAGTAGGTGCCTTGATCGGGCTGCACCGCTGTGGCGGAAGTGAACGGCACGTCGGTGCAGGCCCGCAGCCGCTGGGCTGCCGAGCCTGCCGCTCTCCCCCTGGACACCTTCCCCTCGTCGATCTCGATGCCGGTCAAGAACGTCGCGCCGATCTCGATTGCGTAAAGTTCGCCATCTTCGTCGACGATCGAGATTCGGCCTTCGTGAGGCGACGATCCCATGTGCGGAGGAAACATTCCAGCAGTCTCGCATTCGACGGCGGGGACGTTAGGGACCGCGCCGCGGGCCAGCCATGGGGGTCGGCAACATCCACCGGCCGTCGCGCCGAGGTCGACACGCGACTATCAGCAACTACAGAAGGTGGTGCCAGAAGGTCAGGGAGCGCGGGTCGTGACCCCTGCGAGCCGAAGGTGTGAGGCCACCTCGTTGAGGAGAACGAGGAGCCGCAGCGCTATTCCCGGCCGCAATGGCTACCTCGCGGTCACCGAACAGCGGATCGTGATCTTCGGACTCGCCAAGATGGGCAAGCTTGAGGGCGTTGGACTCTCCTTCGTGAAGGAGTCGGAGGGTTGATCAACCTCGACACCTCTATGGCAAGAACGCTGCCGATCCAAACTCGGCTTCGCACGACTTGCAGTGCCACCGCGGATTGCCGGGGCCGATGCAGCAGCCACCCAGATGTACCTCGCCGCGTTCAGCAGCAGCGAAACCGTCCGGGCTTGGCATGCCGTAAAAGATTTCAACGATCTCTCGAGCTTCACACGTCGGACAGCGGAGGGGTTTCTGGCTCACATCACTGAAGTTACACCTGCCCGCCGCGGGCGAATCCGAGCAGGCCCTCACGCGGGTCCGTCTTGGCAAGCATCGCCTCGATCACCCCTCGTCATTGGCGACCTGCTGGCCGAGCAATTCCCCCCGCCGTGAACTCTTGGGGAAACGCTCGGGGCATGGGATTCATCCTTCCAGCCAGCCCTGCGGGCTAGCTACGTTGGATGTCACCTGCTCGTGGAGCAGACCCGAACATCCGCGCACTCGTGTAACACTGAAGACCATGACCGGCACCAACGAGCCGCCAAATGCCGGCCACACCAGATGGCTCCTCTCGACGCCGGAACGAACCGACTACACCAAGCAGCGCCACCTTCTGCCACCCAGCACCGAGCTCGCGGCAGAGCAAGCTGCGGTCATCGAACGAGAAGCCGCCAGAGTCCCGCAGTCGCCGGCGCCGCCACCGACGACCCGAATCAAGCGCTTCTTTGCTCTCTTGGGGCCGAAGTGCAAGTCCTGCGGCGAGCGCGGCACGTTCGAGAAGGTGTATCCGTGGCGCGCCGGATACGTCACCCTTCGTTGCCGGCACTGCCTCGAATGGCGCCAGCAAACAAGTCCTGGCGGGACGTAGCGCCTCGGTCGTGTCGCACGCCGCTCGAAGCCCAAGAGGTCGACGACGGGTTCATGTTCACGCTGGTTTATGGATCGCGATCGGACTGGGTTCGCAATGTCATCGCCGCTGGCGCCGCGCTCGCGGCACCAGAATTCGCGTTGCCTACTCGAGCATTCTGCGTTGGAACATCACGATTGCGAGGATGATTGCACCGATGGTGTAGCCGCCAATCCAGTACACGTCGGTGGCGATGTCGGTGAGTCCGGCACCCTCGGCCATCACCGCTCGGGTTGCGTCGAGTGCATGCTTGAACGGGAGAAAGTTGCCGACGGTGAGGAATGCGCCGCCGATTTCGTCTAGGTCGAACCATGCGCCCCCGAAGATGGTGAGCATCAGCACGACAGCGTAGGCGCCTGAGGTCTGGGTAACGGTCAGCGTTGCACCCAGGATCATGCCGATCGCCACGTAGAAGATCGCCATCAGCATCAGAATCGACATGACGAGTGCGAGCGACCCGTCAACCTCGAGCCCGAGCATCGCTCCGACCAGCAGAAGCACGATGGCCTGCACCGCGGCGAGCAGCACGTAGGGCAGCGAATAGCCCGACACGAAGTCTCTCGAACGCAATGGAGCCGTCAGTAGACGCGCCAAGAACGCCGTTTCGCGGTCGCGCGAGAGGATCATTGCAGAGCTGAACATCACCATCACGAATCCGAACAGGATGATGCCTGGCGTGAGCAGTGTGGGCGTCAGGAATGGTGTGTCGTCGCTGCCCAGTGCTTGCAGTGTCAACAACAACAAGAGGGGAAGGCCGACTGCGATCCCCAACGACAACGGGTCTCGGACCACTTCCTTGAGATTCCGTTTCGCGAGTTCGGGTGAGCTCATTCTCGCAACTCCTTGCCGGTCAGCTCAAGGAACACGTCGTCGAGCGACGTCTGCTTGATCGCAGTGGAGCGGATGTCGACACCGAACGGACGGAGGCAGTCTCCGATCACATAAACGCTCAGATCATCGGCCTCGATCTCGACTCCTCCGTCGATCCGTCGAGCCAACGGGTACAAGCGTTGGAGCGCGGCGAGGGCCTCCGCTGTCACATTCGGCGCCTCGACAACCATCACCGGCACCTGGGCGATGCGATTCTTCAGTTCCGAGGGTGTGCCGAGTGCGACGAGAGCG
>JAJCXY010000085.1 GCA_029263215.1 Acidimicrobiales bacterium | reverse complement strand
CTCGAACGCATGGGTGCCATCGGGCGATCGATCGACGCCGAGTCGCCGCGCCTGGCCGCACTGCTGGCCCTGGAGGTTCACCAGGCCGCCCCCTCGATCGAGAGCCTCTCCGGTCTGCATCGCGCCCTGACCGCGGTTCCGGGCTATCGCGGCACTGTCGGAGCGAGGCCCTACTTGGGCGTCGAAGCGCTTGGTGATGGAGTCGAGATCGTTGCCGTCAGCCCGGAGTCGATCGACATCTGGAATCTCGAGACCCGTGAGCTGATCCGCTCGATCCCGCACGACAACCCGGTGGTCACCGCCCTGCTGGAGGTGGGCATCGATGGACGGATCGCGGCGGTGAGGGGACAGCTCGACGAGACCTTCCTCCACGACCTCACGACGGGCGAGTCGCTCGGGGTGCTTACCCACCCCGCCAACGTGTTGGATCTTTCCTTATCTCGTGATGGCTCCCGGCTGGCGGTCGGCTTGACGGGCGGGATCGTCGAGATCTGGGACACGGTCACCCTCCAGGTCGTCGACACCATCGAGACGGGCGACGACGAGGTCTTCTTCAACCGGTGGAATCCGGCCGAGGATCGGTTGGCGGTGGTGACCCTGAGGTCCGAGGTCCAGTACTGGGACCTCGACGCTGAAGGTCCTCTATGGGTCAGCGAGGCGCCGGATGCACTGATCGTCAACGAGAACACACCGTTCGCCTTCACCTTCACGAGTGACGGACAGCAGATGGCTTTCGTGGCGGGCTCACTCGGCGCTGAGATCCGCGTGCTCGACGCCTTCGATGGCTCACCAACCGTTCCTGCGACCCCACTGTCCGCGGCTATGGGGTTCGCCATCGATGGGCTCTATTGGGTGGACGAGGAGTCACTCGTTCTCGGTGTACCCGGCACCGATAGTGTCGTTGCATTCGACCTCCAGACCGGTACTCCGGTTGCGGCACTCGTCGAGAGCACGATCGAGAAGACGTCGGACCTCGTCTTTGTTCCCGCTCTCGGACAGCACGTGGCGGCGACGCCATCGGGACTCGAGATTTGGGCTGCCGACGGGTCCGGACCGCTGGATCGGGTGGCACCCCTGACCTCTGAGCAGCTTGCGACGAATCTCGCCGGTGGGGCGATTCTGCCCTCCCTTGCCGCCGACGGGACGCAGCTCGTCATCTCGGTGTTCTCCGCCACCGACCCGCCGCCGACCACATCGTTCGATCTCACCGCCGGTCGGCTCGAGCCGTCGATCTTCGATTCGGAGGGGGTAGTAGCGATCGGCTATGGCCCCTACACGCTGCAGGCCAGGGCGGGGCAGGTCCAGATTCTCGATACCGACTACGAGCCGTTGGGATCGCCGGTGCAGATCCCATTCGACTTCACCGAACTCTCCGCGGCCCCGAACGGCAGCTACTTCGCGTTTGGGCGGCTAGGTGGACATGCGGACATCTACACCGGTGAAGGGAGCTTTGTCGGCTCGGTCTCGCTTGGCGAGGGAGATCAGTACGAGGGCGCTCAGACCGGCCCCAGCTTCTCCGCCAACGGTGAGTACATGGCTGTAATGACGACGCGGGGAGGCTTCGGACTGTGGACCACCGACCCCCTCCGGAGGATCGAGGTGCCGGATCGCGTGGACTGGGTCACCGGTCGGCTGATGGGCGAATGGCTCTTCATCGGGCGTACTGACGGCACATTCATCAGGGTGGACCCCTCGACCTTCGAGCAGGTTGGCGAGCCTCTGCTGACCACCCAGCTCGGCTATTCGAAGATTGACGAGACCAATCTGCGATTGGCCGGGTGGTCGGGTGAAGTCCTCAAGGTGTGGGATCTCGAAACTGGCCAACAGCTCGGCGGCGATCTGCCCTACGCGGGAGGCGCGGCGCGCTACGAGTTCACCGCCGACGGCAGCGTGCTGAGTGTCCCCGCCAATGGTGGTGTCACCTTGTGGAACTTCGATACCGATACGTGGGCCGATATTTCGTGTGAGATGGCGGGCCGGAATCTGACGGTGGAGGAGTGGGAGCAGCTGGGTCCCCGCACGATCGAGCGTCGGGCGACCTGTCCTCAGTACCCGCTCGACTAGGTCGCGACGGGACCGACGGCTCTATGCGCCACGGCCCTGTGGGCGCAGGATGATGTGAGGTTCGATCGAGCAGGAGGTCCAGCTCACGATGGCGGTGGTTTTCGTAGCGGTGATGCTGGCCGGCTTCGTCGGGATGGTGCTCGCCAGCAAGCGGGCGGTTGCCGCGGCCACCGCCCTCGCCGCGGGGAGCAACCTGCCGCCCTTCTTCATCGGAGTGACCCTGCTCGCGTTGGGTACGGATCTACCCGAGATAGCCAACTCGATCGTTGCCTCGGTCACCGATCACGGCGACGTGAATGTTGGAGATTCGGTGGGGTCGGCCGCCACCCAGGCCACCCTCGTGCTCGGCGCGCTCCCGATAATCGCGGGAACCCTGATGGTGCCCAAGCGGGGAATCATCGCCGCTGGCGCGTGGACCGTTGCGGCGTTGGCTGTGCTGCTGGCTCTGCTGAGCGACGGTCATCTCGGCCGGTCGGACTCGCTGGTGTTGCTGACGATCTGGGTGGTGGGCTCAGCGATCATCTACAAGCGATCGGCTCATCATCAGCAGCTCACCATCGTCGAGGAGACCGGCCTCCGCCTGCCTTTGGCGATGAGGGCGATCGGAGCGCTGGCGGCTGTGGCCGGCTCAGCCATCATCACCTTGTGGGGCATCGTCGGATTGGCCGAGGAGCTCGGTGCGCCGGAGTTCATCGTCAGCTTCTTCCTTGCCTCGCTGGGCACCTCCCTGCCGGAACTGGTGTTCGGCATCACCGCGGCCCGCCGGGGCGCGGTGGCTCTCGGCATCGGCGATGTGGTGGGCTCATCATTTCTCGACGCAACCCTCTCGGTTGCCGCGGGGCCCATGATCGCACCCACGGTCATCACGATTCCCGACGTCAGGCCGGCGGTCATCGCGTCGCTGGTAGCCATGGCGGTGGTGACCCTGATCCTGGCCCGGATCCGCGAGCACGACTGGCGCACCGGCACGATCATGATCGGGATCTACCTCGGGTTCTACGCAGTGCTGCTCTGAGCCGGCTCCGGCTTTCCCAGCTGCGTCGCGCCGTGCCGTCTCACCGCCTTGCGGATCTCGCTCACCCACAGAACCGAGCTCGCCAGGGCGGTGGCCGCGAGCCAGTCGCCGAGCGACAGGGGAGCAGTGCTGAACGCGTCTTGCAGGGCGGGCAGGTAGACGACGAGGAACTGGAGCCCGAGCGAGCCGGCGATCGCCACCAGCAGCCAGCGGTTGGCGGCCCAGTGGCGGAAGGCGCTCACGATGTCGGAGCGTGCGTTGAAACAGTTGAACAGCTGGGCCAGCACGAGGACGGTGAAGGCCGCGGTGCGGGCCGTGTCGAGATCGCTCGAACCGTCGATGAGTCCTCCCGGCAACTTGGCGTCGAGCATGGCCAGAGTGGCCACGGCCATCGTGGCGCCGACAAGCACGATCCCGCGCTGCATGGTTGCGTCGATCACGCGATCACCCGGCCGACGGGGCGGCCGCATCATCAACTCCTCCTCTCCCGGATCCACTCCGAGAGCGAGGGCCGGGCCGGTGTCGGTGAGGAGGTTGATCCACAGGATCTGGGTGGCGGTGAGCGGCGCGATGATCGCCGCGCTGCCATCCAGGCCTAGAACCCCGGCGAGCAGCACACCGAAGAACATCGTGAACACCTCGCCGATGTTCGACGAGAGGAGATAACGCAGGAAGCTGCGAATGTTGTGGAAGATCGCCCGGCCCTCGGCCACCGCGGCGGTGATGGTGGCGAAGTTGTCGTCGGTGAGCACCATGTCGGCTGCCTCACGGGCCACATCGGTGCCGGCCACACCCATCGCCGTGCCGATGTCGGCCGCCTTCAGCGCAGGGGCGTCGTTGACACCGTCGCCGGTCATCGCCACCACATGGCCCTGGCGCTGGAGGGCGGCCACCAGCCGCAGCTTGTGGGCCGGGGCGACCCGGGCGAATATCGAGGTGTCGGTAACGACGTCGAGAAGATCGTCGTCGGTCATCTTCTCGAGTTCGGGCCCAGTGATCACAGGAGAGCCGGCCGCGACGATGCCGAGTTCGGTGCCGATCTGGGCTGCGGTGCGGGGGTGATCCCCGGTGATCATCACCACTCGTATCCCTGCCTCGTGGGTGGCGGCCACCGCGGGCCCGGCCTCCCGGCGGGGAGGATCGATGATCCCCACGACCCCGAGGATGGCGAGACCCGTCTCGTCGGCTTCGGCGATCGACTCGGCGCCCCCCGGGCCGACCGCGATCGCCAGGGTGCGCATGGCCTGGTCGGCCAACGCATCGATCTGAGTCTGCCACCACACGCGTCGCTCGTTGGTGAGTGCGACCGGTCCGTCGCTGGTCTGCTCGGCTTCGCACAGTTCGAGGATCACATCGGGAGCACCCTTCACCAGGTGCTCCAGAGCGGAGTCGTCGTCGGTACCGCGAACCACAACACTCATGCGTTTGCGATCCGAGGTGAACGGAACCTCATCGAGTCGCTCGGCCTCCAACTCGGGCGCGGTGACGCCTGCCCTTGCCGCGGCAGTGATGATGGCCGCTTCGGTGGGGTCGCCCACCGCGGTCCAGCGGCCGTCCTCCTC
>JAJCXY010000084.1 GCA_029263215.1 Acidimicrobiales bacterium | reverse complement strand
TACCACGAGATCTGGCATGTCTTCGTGGCGGTGGGAGCCGCATTGCACTATCTGCTTGCTGCCCGACTCGCCTGGTGATCTGATCTGGCGCACGATGGTCGCCATCGCGCGCCAGAATGTGCTGATGGACATCTCGTACCGACTCGAACGCCTCCGGGCCGACGGCGAACGACTCATCGAGGTTGCTGCATCCGATCGCTCCGCTGAGGTGCCGGGTTGCCCGAACTGGACGACAGCAGACCTCCTTGGCCATATGGGATCGGTGTGGCGGATGCTCACCTTGTATGTCGATGGCCTCCCCACCGGACCGATCCGAGAACCCGGGATCCCCGATCCGCCGGCCGGCGAAGCGGTGGTCGGGTTTGCCCGCGGCGGGCTTTCTGGCCTCATGACGGCAATGGCCGGTGCCAACCCCGACTCCTTGGTGTGGACATTCGGATCGGACAAAACCGTCGCATTCTTCGTGCGCCGCGCCCATCTCGAGACTCTTTTGCATCGAGTGGATGCGGAAGCTGCAGTAGGCGCCCCCACCCACGTAGCGGAGCTGGAGGCCGCCGATGCCGTCGACGAACTCCTCGAGGTGTTCTACCGCTCGGACGGTCCTCCGAGTGGGTCGCTCCATCTCCACCAGACCAATGGCGATGGAGAATGGATGCTGGAGGTGATCGATGGATCGATCGTCGTGCGTCGAGAGCATTCGAAGGGCGATGCGGCGCTGAGAGGCACCGGCGAAGAACTGATGTTGGTGATGTGGGGCCGGCGGTCAGTCGACGGGCTGGAGTCGTTCGGCGATCGGTCGATCATCGAAGAGTGGGTGAGTCTCGCGCCATGACCGACATCGAGACACCCCGGCCCCGGCCGCTGGGTGGCGGGTCCAACATGGACCAATTCATGCCGGTGTTGTTGTTCTTCGTTCTCTTCAACACCGTCAATATCATCGCCGCCGTACTTGGAGCGACGGCCTGGTCGATCAAGGCCGCTATCGGCCGTCGCCGCCGCGGCCTCGACATCGGCTGGTGGCTGCCGGGAATAACCGTCTATCTCATCGCCAGAGCAGGTGTCACCATCCTCGTCGAACGCGAAATCGTCGACTTCGGGATCAGCTCCGAGGCGGTCTACTTCGGCATCGGATTCTTCACCAAGTTCCTGGTCGGAGTGGTGCTCGCGGTGACGATCTTGGCCGGACGGCCCTTCCTCGCGTGGGCCATTCCCAAGGCCGTCCATCTCGCCGATGAACTGATCGAAGATCCCCGCTATCGGTCCACCATGGCCCGTGCCACCTGGGGGATCGTCGCCTACGAGATCCTTTCGGCGATATGGGATGTCTGGCTGTTCAACAACTCTGGCTTCAACTTCTTCTTCCTGGCCAGGAGCGCCACCAATTTCGTTGTCTCGTTCATAGCCATAACCATCGGTCTGATGTACATCGACAGGCGGCTGGAACCACTCGACTCCTACCCTGGCCTCACCCATGTTCTGGAGTCATCGGGCCGGCTGGGTAAATGACTCAAGGGCCGATGGTCGTGCTCCACGATCATCTCGATGGCGGTGTCCGGCCGACGACGGTGCTCGAGTTGGCTCATCGCAGCGGTGTCGCCACCCCGGTCGACGATCCGGCTGCCCTGGCCGACTGGTTGACGATCCGGCCCGGCATGACCTTCGAGTCGGCCTTCTCGCGATTCGACCTGGTGGTTGCGTCGCTTCAGGGAGCCGATGCCCTTCGCCGGGTGGCGAGAGAGGCCGTGGAGGATCTGGCGGCCGATGGTGTCATCCACGCCGAGCTTCGCTTCGCCCCACTCCTGCACACCGTGGGCGGCCTCACCCCGACCGCCGTTCTCGCCGCGGTCGAAGCCGGCCTCGATGATGCTTCGGTCGAAACAGGCCTCGACGCCCGCCTGATCATCTGTGCGATGAGAGACCGGCCCTTGGAGGTATCGATCGAGACGATGCGCTTGGCTGCCTCGGCGGCCGGGGGGCGGGTCGTCGGAGTCGACCTCGCCGGGGGAGAGGTGGGTCATCCCGCGTCCGAACATGGCGAAGCTTTCGCCATCGCTCACGAGGCTCAGCTCGGAGTGACCATCCATGCCGGGGAGATGGACGGCGCCCATCAGGTGGCCGCCGCCCTCGACACCTGTGCCCCTCACAGGATCGGGCACGGCTGGCGCCTCATCGACGACTGTGAGGTGAGCGAGGGCAGGATCGTCGGCCTCGGACCCACCGCGTCACGAGTGAGAGACGGGGCCATCCCCCTCGAGATCTGTCTCACCTCGAATGCGTGCCTGGGCATGCCGGTGGAGGACCATCCGCTCCGGTTGCTACGCGACGCCGGCTTCCGCGTCACTCTCAATCCCGACGATCGGGCCATCACCACCACGACAGCTCGTCGCGAACTCGACCTTGCCGCGACCCACCATGGGTTCGGGCCGATTGATCTCGCCCAGTGCACCGAACGCGCAGCGTTGGCGGCGTTCCTGCCCGAAGCCCAGCGTCGCGAACTAGTCACGCGGGTGCGATCCCAGTGGGATCCCAACCCGGCCCGTCTCGTCCATCTTGCCGAACGGTCCCGCTGGGAGACGGCACGATCGGCGGGGGCCTATCTCCCCGCCGGATTCGAACGAGAGGGATTCATCCATCTCTCGGCACTGCATCAGGTCCTGTCGCCGGCAAACGCGATCTATCGAGGCCGCGACGACCTCGTGGCGCTGGTGATCGATGCTCATCTGGTGTCCCATGCGCTCGTGTGGGAACCCGGAACCGGGACTCTCGAGTGGTTTCCCCACCTGTACGGCGCCCTTGGGTCTGATGCGGTGTTACACGAGATCGAACTCAGGCCCGAGCCCGATGGCTCCTTCCTGCTCCCGGCTGCTCTGATTCGAGCGGTGGAGGGTCCCATGCCGCGCCGGGGTGGGTAGGGCTCAGCTCAAGCCACTCAGATCTCGCGCCGACGCATAGTCGGCCTTACCGTTGGGGGCGCGAGGGACATCGTCGATGATCGTGAGTTGGCGCGGCGCCTTGAAGTGGCTCAAGTGGATCCGTGTGTACTCGATGAGTTCGTCGGGCGAAACAGAATGCCCTGGCTCGACCGACGCCACCCCCACCACGCGTTGGCCGAATCTTTCGTCGTCGAGGCCGAAGATGAGGCAGTCGTGCACCGCGCTGTGGGTCTTCACGGCTTCCTCGACTTCCTCGGGAAAGACCTTCTCCCCGCCGGTGTTGATGCAGTTCGAGCCGCGACCGAGCAGGGTGATCGACTCGTCGGCCTCCACCGTGGCCATGTCGCCATGGAATGTGTAACGAGTGCCGTCGATCTCCCGGAACGTGCGGGCTGATTTCTCGGTGTCTTTGTAGTAGCCGAGTGGCACATTTGCACTCGTGCTGGCCACCATCCCCACTACGCCGGAGCCGGGTTCGACCGGTAGGTCGTTCTCATCGAACACCATTACTCCGGGATTGAGCTGGAACTCGGCGGTCTCCTTGTGTGCTCCCTCACCCGTGACGTTTCGTCCCATGCCCCCTTCGGTGGAGCCGAGGATGTCCTGGATCGACAACTCGGGGATGTGGCGCAACAGCCCCTCCTTCACCTCGTTACTGAACATGGCGCCCGACGAGACGATCTGGGTGAGCGAACTGGTGTCGTAGGCGACCCCGGTGGCGGCGCGGTCGTCGAGCGCTCTCAGCATCGGTCGGGCGAACGCATCGCCGACTATCACCGCGGATGTCACTGAATGGCGCTGCACTGTCTCCCACAGTTCGGTCACGTCGAATTGGCGCTGTTCGGTCATGACCACGGCTCCGCCGAGGATGTGGGCGACGAACCCTCCCAGCCACATGCCGGTTCCGTGCATCAGGGGGCAGCAGGGCATGGAGCGGGGGCTGAGGCCACCAGCCGCCGCCATCGACGCCACGCCGGCTACCTGCTCGGCAGTCTCGAACTCTTCGAGTCCGGCTCGGGTGGTCACCGCACTGAGGAAATATCTGGTGGACGACCCCAGGCTGTACATCACCCCTTTCGGCATTCCCGTGGTGCCACCCGTGTAGAGCATGTAGATGTCGTCTTCGCTGCGCTCGATGCGATCGTGGGGCGCGTGACCAGCGAGCAGATCGTCGTAGCTTTCTGCACGGGTGGCCGAGGATTCGCCGTCGGCGACTTCGACCAGCAGCTTCAGATGGGGCAGGCGATCGCGGACATGTTCGATTCGCTCGCCCAGCGAGCTGTGGAACACCACCGCTTCACACTCGGCATTGTCGAGCAGGTACCAGAGCTCGTCGTCGAGGTAGTGGTAGTTGACGTTGATGGGGCTGGCTCTGATCTTGAACGCCGCGTATTGGGCTTCGAGGTATTCGGGACTGTTGTACAAGAAGAGGCCGACCTTGCTACCGACACCGAGCCCCGCGGCGGCGAAGGCGCTTGCGAGACGGGCCGAACGATCGTCGTACTGGGCCCAGCTGTAACGACGCTCGCCCTGGATGACGGCGTCGTTTTCGGGCATTACGTCGGTGATCGCTTCCCAGACATCGGGGTAGATGAGTGCCATTCGTGCTCCTCGAGCAATGTTCCGGCTCGCACGATAGTGGTCAACTCCCGGCCCAGTCATACCGATGGAACCCTGACCGGGGAGGTCCCATGCGCCGACGTCTACTGCTGATCACTGCTCTCCTGGCCCTGCTGGCCGCAGCCTGCGGGTCGGACCGGTCCACCGCGTTCGATCTTGACACCGACGGCGGCGACGACGCAGCGTCGGACGCCCAGATCTCTTTGGGGGCGGAGCGAGTGCTGGCTGCGGTCGAAACTTCGTCGGCCATGGCCGACGTGAGCATCGCATTGACCGCGGAAATGGGTGGGCTTCCCCAGTTCGGCGGCGACACGGTGCTGTTCGAGATGGAAGCGGCGATCGCTGGTGATGGATCCCGTGGGCGCTTGGTGTTCGATTTCGGCGCGGTGATGGCTTCGGCATCGACTGACGACTTGGCCGGGCTGGGCATAGCGGCCGACATGTTCTCCGAACCGGTAGAGATGAGGTTCGTCGACGACACGATCTACGTCAGTTCGGGTTTCGTGGGCTGGCTGCTGCCCATCGACACGCCATGGGTGGCCTTCTCCACCGGTGGCGAGGGCGCAGACGACAGCATTGGCTTCAGCATGGACACATTCTCGGTTTCTGAGTTGATGATGGTTCTGAGGGGCCTCGATGCGGAGCCCGAGATATTGGGCACCGAGATCATCGACGGGGTGGAGACAAGTCACGTGAAGGGCCGGTTCTCCGCGGCCCGGCTCGCGGAGCTGGGCGGTGAGTTCGATCTCGCCGACTTCGACTTCGGCGACTTCGGCCCCTCGGGGCTCGGTGGCCTGGAGGTCGACGTGATGGACGTCGATGTCTGGATCGACGAGGACGATCTGGTGCGCCGCCTGCGATTCGGCGTCGATGATCTGGCCGAAATGGATGAGGCGGCTCCCGAGGGTGCCTTCTTCGCATTCACGATCGATTTCAACGACATCGGCCAGCCGGTGAGCGTCGCGGCGCCACCATCAGCCGATGTGACGGTTCTCGACAACCTATTCGGCTGAGCCTGTCACTTGCCCTAGTGTCGGCGCTGTACATGTCGACGCTCTCTGGAGCTCCGACACGATCCGACTGGAGTGCACATGGGTATCAAGGACATGGCCGACAAGGCCAAAGACGCTGTCACCGGAGCGGCCGGCAAGGCCCGTGGTGTGGTGGGAGACGCCGCTGAAGTGGTGGTCGACAAGGTCGACGATGTCACCGGCGGCAAGGTCCCTGACGTGGTGAAGAAGGCTGTCGACAAGATCGATGGTGAAGACGAGATCGGCACCGACGACGAAGCGGCCGGCGAAGACGAAGCTGAAGACACAGACTGATCGATCCCGGGGGGCCGGTCAGCGGCGGCGGACGCCGATCGGCCGGACCACGGCGCGGTCTTCGGCATCGGAGGCAGGGAGATCGATTTCTGCATCCAGGACCCACTCGTTGAAGCCTTCGGGGTCGCAGAGGGTCTGGGTGGCGCGACCCGAATCGAGGTCGATGTCGACCCACTCCGCGGCCCGGGCTGCGGCATCGATGTGGATGTGGTCGTGTTCGTCCCAGTAGGCGGCCATGTCGTCGGTGAGCAGTTGGCCACGCCGGTGGGCCAGATCGGTGAGAACGCGAAACAGTTCACTTCTGACGAGCACGGTGAAGGCCCGACTATTGGCGGTGATCTCGGTGGGTGAGGCCACCGGTTCATCGGCGGGGGAGTCGGCGGGGTTACGCAAGCGCTCCCATTCGTCGATCAGGCTCGAGTCGACCCGCCGAATCATCGCGCCGAGCCACTCGGTGAGTTCATCGAGTTCATCGCTCAGTACGTCCATGGGAACCGTCTGGACGAGTGCCTTGTAGCAATCGGTGAGGTAGCGGAGCACCAGGCCTTCAGAGCGTTTCAGGCCGTAGCGAGACACGTACTGATTGAAGGTTTCGGCGTGTTCGAGCATGTCGCGCACGACCGACTTCGGGCTCACCCGCTCGCGTCCCACCCATGGGTGTCGCCGGGCGAAGATATCGAAGGCAGGCTCGAGGAACTCTGCTTCGGGTTTGGCCCAGGTGAGCTGATCGAGTTGTTCCATGCGTTGCTCGTACTCGACGCCGTCTCGCTTCAACTCGGTGACGAGGGTGTCCTTGGCCTTGTCGAGTTGGGCTCGGAGCACCACCGTCGGGTCGTCGAGCACCGCCTCGACAGTGCTCAGCACCTGCCAGGCGTAATCCGGGGCGTCGGGGTCGAGCGCCTCGATCGCCTCCACCGCGAAGAGGGAAAGGGGCTGGTTGAGACGGAAGTCATCCTGGAGGTCGAGATTGACCCGAACGGGCCGGCCCAGATCGTCCGGTTCGGCGAGGCGTTCGAGGATCTCGGCATCGACCAGAGAGCGAAACACGGCCAGGGAGCGGCGGACATGGGCTCGCTGAGACTTGCGGGTTTCGTGATTGTCGGTCAGGAGCTTCTTCATCGCCGCGCAGCCGTCGCCGGGCCGATCGAGCACGTTGAGCATCATCGAGTGGCTCACCGAGAAGCTCGACTTGAGGGTCTCGGGGACGCCGCCGTTGAGACGGGCAAGGGTGTCGCCGTCCCAATGCACATAGCCGCGTTCGGGCGGCTTTCGCTTCACCAACTTCTTCTTCTTCTTGGGATTGTCGACGGCCTTGGCCTCGGCCTTCTTGTTCTCCACGACGTGCTCGGGGGCCTGCACCACCACCGACCCGGCGACGTCGAAACCGCGGCGGCCCGCCCTTCCCGCGATCTGTTGGAAGTCGCGCACCGTCAGGACCCGCACCCGACGGCCGTCGTACTTGCAGAGCTGGGTGAACAGCACCGTGCGGATGGGGACGTTGACACCGACACCGAGCGTGTCGGTGCCACAGATCAACTTGAGCAGGCCTTGCTGGGCGAGCTTCTCCACCAGCAGTCGATACTTGGGGAGCAGCCCCGCGTGGTGCACTCCAATGCCCGAGAGCACGAAACGTTTCAGGTCCTTGCCCACCGGAGTGTCGAATTTGAACCCGCCGACGGCGTCCTTGACGGCGGCTTTCTCATCCTGGCTGAGCACGTCGAGGCTGGTGAGGCTCTGGGCGCGTGCGGTGGCGTCTCTCTGGGTGAAGTGGACGATGTAGACAGGGTCCTTGCCGTGGGAGAGGAGGTCGGTGATGGTGTCGAGCAGGGTCGTCTCGCGATACTCGAAGTCGAGAGGAACAGGCCTCTCGGCGCTGGCCACGAGGGCGGTGTCGCGGCCGGTACGGCGCGAGAGATCGTCGCGAAGTTTGTCGGTGTTGCCGAGGGTTGCCGACATCAACAAGAACAGGGGCCGGTCGAGCTCGAGGAGGGGAACCTGCCAGGCCCAACCTCTATCGCGGTCGCTGTAGTAGTGGAATTCGTCCATCACCACCAGGTCGACATCGGCATCGCGGCCTTCTCGCAGGGCCCGGTTGGCGAGGATCTCAGCGGTGCACACGATCACTGGGGCGCCCGGATTCACGCTCGCGTCGCCGGTGATCATGCCCACGTTGTCGGCGCCCAGGGCTGCGGTCATCTCGAAGAACTTCTCGCTGACGAGAGCCTTGATGGGGGCCGTGTAGACCGTACGTTTCCCCTGAGCGAGCATCGCGAACGCGCCGGCCAGAGCAACCATCGACTTGCCGGAGCCGGTGGGCGTCGCCAGCACCACGTTTTCTCCACTCAGAAGAGACAACACCGCCTCTTCTTGATGCGGGTAGGGCTCGATCCCGGACGCATCGGCCCATTCCAGGAAGGCGAGGAGCAGGTTGTCGCTGCTCGGGTCGGCCGGAGTGTGGTCGAGGAGGGCGACCCTGTCGGGCCTAGGGTCGTTCGGCTCCATGGGCGGCACCCTAGTGGTGGAGCCTGGGACTAGCCCGTTCGACCGAGCACCACAGGAAGGGTTCGCCCGAGGATCACCAGGTCGGTGATGAGGCTCCAGTTGTCGACGTAGTAGAGGTCGAGTTGGGCGTAGGTGGAGTCGTGGTCGCCCACTCCCCGGCCGTTGACCTGCCACATCCCGGTGATGCCGGGCTGGACGCGCAGGCGGTTGTGGAGCTCGGCCTCCCAGCCTTCGACTTCTCGGGGCAGTGCGGGTCGGGGTCCGACCAGGCTCATCTCGCCCCGGATGACGTTGAGCAGCTGGGGGAGTTCGTCGATCGAGGTGTGGCGAAGGAAGCGGCCCACCGGGGTGATGCGCGGGTCGTCCTTCATCTTGAACAGGACGCCGGTGGTTTCGTTGAGGTGGGCGAGGTCGTCGAGTTGGGCTTCTGCATCCGCCACCATCGTGCGGACCTTGATCATGTTGAACAGGTTTCCATCGCGTCCCACCCGCGGCTGGGAGAACAGGGCGGGCCCGCTGCTGGTGAGCTTCACGGTGAGCATGGCGGTCAGCAGGATCGGCAAGCTGACGATGAGGGTGATGCCGGCGACGCACATATCGAAGGTTCGCTTGGCACGGGCCCTCCAGCCACTTCGCTGGACGGGCTCGATGTACATCATGGGGATCCGCCCGACGGGGCGGATCGTGAGGCGGCTGGCCGCTATGTCGCAGAGGGTGGAGGAGATCTCGACATGAATGCCGTGCTCGGTGAGAGCTCGGATGAGTCGGTTGGAACTACCGACGTCGATAGCGGTGGCGGCGACGATGACGCTGTTGACGCCCATACGGTCGGCAAGCTCGATGACGCGTCCAGGATCGCCGAGCAGGGCGAGGGGTGACTCGCCGGGCTCGCCCTGGAGGAGATCTTCGACGAAGCCCTCGAAGCGGTAGCCGATTGCCCGATCGGTCTCGAGCATCTCTCTGACGAAGCGTCCTTCGGCGTTGCGGCCCGCGATCAACACCGGGCGCATCATGGTGCCACGGGCGCGAGCCTGGTCGAAGAGTCGGCGGGCGACGAGTCGTTCGCCGATCAGAGAGGCGAGGAGCAGGGTAGTGACGATGATGAGCCACTGGCGGCCGGCTGGGAACTTGAGCATCGTGCTGATGCCGGCAGTGAGAAGCACGCCGAAGGCAACCGACTTGATGATGCGGGTGGTCTCGTCGAGTCGGCGAGTGAGGAAGCGGGCCCGGTACAGGAGTTGCTGGGTGAAAACGAGGGGCCACAGGGGCAAAGACATCAGGCCGAGGCCGAGATAGTCGCGCACCGTGGTGGGGTCGTCGGGGTTGACCCGGGAGTTGATCCAGGCTGCCGCCAGCATCGACAGCGACACCATCAGGAGGTCGGCAATGACGAGAGTCAGCTTCGAGCCGTTGAGCTGGCTGCGCCGCGGTGGGGTCGCGGGAAGGGCTCGATTGTCTGGATAGAGAAGGACCGGCCCGGCCGGCGTTTCCGTCGTAGTCATTGCGCCTCTGAGTTCACGCTCTGTGAGTTGAGCGTACTTCTTCCGTCTGCCCGCTTGCCTGAGTCGTTGTGCCCTTGTTGTCGCTTTGTTTCAACGATTAAGTGCATTTGCGAACACACGAAACCCCATCGACAAAGGGAGGTCTGATATGAGGAGCTTGACACACTAAGTGGTGGTCGCGGGCGAACAATAGATGCCAGTTATGTGTCGGTTTGCCGAACTTCGACCGACATTTCCAGTGGTCGCGCCAAATGGTGGCGAGTCGGTGGATCAGTTCGTCGGGATCCAGACGAGGACGAGATCCTCAACGGTGATGTCGGTCTTCTCGAGGCCTACCTCGAACTCCTCGATCGCCTCGGCGGCGGTGTCCCACTCGTCTCTCGCCTCTTCCAGAGAGTCGGTGAGGGCATCGGCGAGCTCGTCGAGTTCGCCCATTTTCTCCTCGAGTCGATTCTTGGCGGTGTCGAGTCGGTTGCGGGCGTTGGCACTCGTCCGACGTTTGGAAGAAGCGCGCCGCACCCCACCGAGAATGCTGCGAGCGTTCTTCTTTCCGCCGAATAGTCCGCCGATCACGTCGACCGCGCCGCTGAGGATCTCGTTGCGCTTGCGATCGCTGGTGTCGCTCTCGAGCTCTCGGACGCGATCCTCGGCCTTGGCTATCGCATCGCGTACCCGGTCTTCCTTCTTGAGCAGCGCTTTGCGAAGCTCGTCGGCCTCTTCATCGAGTTTGTCGTCGGCGGCGTGTCGGCAGCGTTCTTCGAAGGCGTCGCGCTCCTCATCGACTCGGGAGAAGAGCTTGAGGTCGGGGTTGCGCAACAGGGTGAGACTCTCGCTGCGGTAGAGATGATCTTTGAGGGCTCGCTGGGCGTTGTTGAAAAACGTCTTGGTGTGGATCTTGGCATCGGGCAGCAGATAGGCGGCACCGTCGGGTGCGCTGCGGCGCAGGTCGCGATCGTCGTAGTCGACCTGGAGGAAGTCGGAGCCGTCGACGTCGGCACCGAGGGAGGAAACGACCGCTTCCCACTCCGATTCGTGGCGGAGATCTCCCTTGGTGTCGTCGAATAGTAGTCGAACCCGGGCCGCGAGCCCGGCGACGAGGCGCTGGCCTCCTGGCTCCGCTCCGACCGAGTCGGCCCATGGCGCGCCAGGGTCGAGGAAGGCGACTTCGACACCGTCGGCTACCTCGGGGGCCACGGCTGTCTCGTCGTCGGCGAGTACCGAGGGGGCTGACACCTCCGGTGCGTCGGTGGGCGGCTGTGACTGGGCGGGCGCGTCGGCAGCGATCTCGGGCCCTACTCGCTGGGCGTCCACCAGGGTCGAGATCTGATCGCGGGTGAGTGGGCCGGGCAGGTACGACATGGCCCACCTGGTGCCGAACGTGACGGGTTTGCCGCCACGGGTGGTGTGGAGCAGAAACTTTCGTTTCCCGAGGCCGCCGATGGTGTCGCCGATGGTATCGATGTCGGCGTCGCCGCCTGCGGACCGCATGCCCTCGAGGAGGCGAGCCTTGTCGCGCTCGGTCTGGAGCCTGCCGATCATCCAGGTGCCGGCGTTGCTGATCGCCTTGTAGTCGAGGTCGACGGGGTTTTGGGTCGACAGCACCATGCCCACACCGAAGGCCCGGGCCTGCTTGAGGATGGTGAGGATCGGTCGTTTGGCGGGCGGGGCCGCGGTTGGGGGCACGAAGCCGAACACCTCGTCCATGTAGACCAGGGCTCTCAGGTCGGGACTTCCGGGCTGGCTGCGCATCCAGGTGACCAGCTTCGACAGCAACAAGGTCACCACGAACTGGCGCTCGGAATCAGACAGGTGGGCGATCGACACGATTGCGGCTCGGGGTCGGCCGTCGGGGGTCTCGAGCATCGAGGCGATGTCGAGAGGCACGCCCTTGCTCCACGCGGCGAAGGCCGGCGAGGCCAGAAGACCGTTGAGCTTCATGGCGAGGGCGGTGCGATCGGAGGGTGGGAAGAATGTGTCGAGCTCGATCACGCCGAGCTTGCGCATCGGTGGGTTCTGCACCTGGGCGAGGAGCTTGGCCAGATCGAGGTCGATGCCCGACGACCAGGAGGCGTGCACCAGGTTGGCGAGCAGTACATGCTCGCGGCCCGAGAGAGGATCGGAGTCGATGTCGACGAGGCCGAGCAGGCCCTGGACCAGGCCGTCGACTTCCTCTCTCAGCGTTTCCTCGTCTGGATCCCCTTGTGGCGCGCTCAGGTCGCCGATCACGTTGAGCGGGATTCCTGCATTGGAGCCGGGCGTGTAGATGGTCATCTCCGACCGGCTCCTCAGGGCGGCGATGCGATCCTTGCCGATCCCCGACCCGGCGAGGCCGCCCTCCCACAACTCGGCTGTCGACGCGGCCAGCTCATCGGGAGTGACGCCATCGCGTCCGGCTTCACCCTCGTTGATCCATGGCCGGAAATCACCGGGCGCGAGGTTGGGAAACGTGAGCAGGAGGTTGCCCATGTCGCCCTTGGGGTCGATCACGAGGGTGGGGATGCCCTGGAGCAGGGCCTCCTCCAGCAGGCACATGCCGAGGCCGGTTTTGCCCGACCCGGTCATGCCCACGATCACCCCATGGGTGGTGAGATCGGAGGCCTCATAGATGATCCGGTCGTCGCCGACCGGATCACCCGTGGTTGGATCGACGACCGGTCCGAGAAAGAAATGACCGGCGTCGACCTCGACAGTGGTGTTGTCCATCGGCGGGAGCTAGCTGATCAGATGCGCTCGATGATCATCGCCATGCCCTGGCCGCCACCGACACACATCGTCTCCAGCCCGACTGTGCCGCCGGAATCTTCGAGGCCGTTGAGAAGGGTGGTCATGATGCGCGAGCCGGTCATGCCGAACGGATGGCCGAGAGCGATGGCTCCGCCATTGGGGTTGAGCTTGGCGGGGTCGATGCCGAGCACGTCGGCCGAGCCGACGACCTGCACCGCGAATGCCTCGTTGATCTCGACCTGGTCGATGTCGTCGATGGTCATTCCGGCTCGTGCCATGGCCTGACGACTGGCGTCGATCGGGCCGAGGCCCATGATCTCGGGGTTGAGCGCCGATACACCCGTGGACACGATGCGAGCCAGGGGGGTGACGCCGAGCGACTTGGCTCTGGTGTCGCTCATGACCACCACTGCCGCGGCGCCGTCGTTGAGCGGGCAGGCATTGCCGGCGGTGACGGTGCCGTCGGGACGGAAAACCGGGTTGAGCTGGGACACCTTCTCGTAGGTGGTGCCGGCACGGATGCCGTCGTCTTCCGACACGACGGTTCCGTCGGGCAGGGTGTAGGGCGTGATCTCGCGATCGAAGAGGCCTCGCGCCTTGGCGGCCTCGGCCCGGTTCTGCGACGAGACACCCCACTCGTCCTGGCGTTGGCGGCTGATCCCGGTCTGTTGGACGACGTTTTCCGCGGTCTGACCCATCGCGATGTAGATGTCGGGCAGGCCGGCAGGCGGCATCCATGTATCGGCACCGCCCGCGGAGCGTGTCTTGGTGCGTGACTCGGCGTCGCCGAACTTGTCGTTGTGAGGACCGGTGTCGGCTGCTCCGTTGGAGTAGCGGCTGACCGTCTCCACTCCGCCGGCCACGAAGCAGTCGCCTTCACCGGCCTTGATGGCGTGGGCGGCCATGCGGATTGTCTGCAACGACGACGAGCAGTAGCGATTGACGGTGACCCCAGGAAGGTCGAGGCCTTGCATGGCGGAGATGACGCGGGCGATGTTGTAACCGCCTTCGCCGCCGGGTTGGCCGATCCCCCACATGACGTCTTCGACCTGGTTGGGGTCGAGGTCGATCTTGCCCATGACATCGCTGAGGATGAACGCCGACAGGTCGTCGGGGCGGGCCTCGGTGAGTGAGCCCTTGTTGGCTCGTCCGATCGGGGTACGAGATGCAGCGACGATGACAGCTTCAGTCATGGTTCCTCCTTGAGCTGGAAACCGAACCATAACGCCTCGGAAGATCAGCTCCCCAGCCGACGGTTCGGGTATTCATCAACTTTCGGGCTCTCCTGCCTCGAGAAGCACCACGGGTAGGCTCGCCCGTTATGGGCATGCATCCGCCACTCGATGGTCTTCGCGTGATCGAGGGGTCGGCGTTCGTCGCTGCGCCGTCGGGAGCGATGACCCTCGCTCAGCTCGGGGCCGATGTCATCCGCTTCGATCAGATCGGTGGCGGCCTCGACTTTCGTCGGTGGCCTCTCACCGCGGATGGAGAGTCGATCTACTGGGCGGGGCTAAACAAGGGTAAACGATCCATCGCGGTGGACCTGAGGTCGGATCGGGCTCGGGAACTGCTCACCGGGCTCATTGTCGAAACCGGCACCTTCCTCACCAACTTCCCTGCCCGGGGATGGATGGGTTACGAGTCATTGTCAAGTCTTCGACCCGATCTCGTGATGTTGGCGATCACTGGCAACCGCGATGGGTCCACCGCCCTCGACTACACCGTCAACTGCGCCATGGGTTACCCATCGGCAACCGGGCCGGTAGGTTCCGATGAGCCCATCAATCATGTGCTGCCGGCCTGGGATCTGATCTGCGGCCAGACCGCGGCCCTGGGGATCCTCGCCGCGGATCGACATCGGCTCATCACCGGCGAAGGTGCCTCGATGACCCTCGCGCTGTCCGACGTTGCCCTGGCGGCGGTGGGTGCACTTGGTCATGTTGCGGAGGCTCAGATCAACGGAGCGGAACGGCCGCGGTTCGGAAATGATCTCTACGGCGCCTATGGGGCAGAGTTCACCTGCGCCGACGGTGTTCGGATATATGCGGTGGGCATCAGTCCCAAGCAGTGGTCGAGCCTGCTCGAGGCCACCGGTACCGAAGCAGCGGTGGCGGCGCTGGCCGCGGAGCGCGGGCTCGATTTTCGAGACGAGGGCCAGCGGTTCGGCGCACGGGCAGAGATTTCGTCCTTGATAGGGGCGTGGGTGACGGCCCGTCCGTTCGCGGCTGTCGAGTCGCGGTTCGATGCTCTCGGTGTGTGCTGGGGGCGCTATCAGACCTTCGGTGAGATGGTGGCCGGAGATCCTCGGTGTTCCGTTGAGAGCGAACTGTTTCGTGAGGTGGATCAGCCGGGTATCGGCCGCTATCTCACCCCTGGATCTCCGGTGGCGTTCGGCGGTGCCCTCCCGGTGGAGCCCGTGCCCGCCCCCCGTCTCGGCCAACACACCGAGGAGGTACTGGCCGAGGTGATGGGACTGACCACCACCGAGATCGGCTTGCTCCACGACGACGGAGTCGTGTCGTGCCTGGACCACCCCACCTGAGAACTCACTCCCAACCACTAGGGAAGACACCCACACCATGAGCTACGTCACACATCTCGAATCCGCCATCGACGGCACCCACCTGCCTCACGGTGAGTTGCAGACCCTCCACGAGGGACGCCCCTTGTGGGTGCGCTACGACCTGGAAGCAGTAGCTGCGGCCATGACCAAGGAGTCGGTCGCGAAGCGAGATCCGACCATGTGGCGCTACCAGGAGCTTCTGCCCGTCGACGACGACACGAAGATCGCCTCGCTGGGAGAGGGCATGACGCCGCTGTTGCGGTGTGAGCGACTGGGGGCGGCGCTCGGGCTCAACGACCTCTGGGTGAAGGACGAATCGCAGCTCCCGACTGGTTCGTTCAAGAGTCGTGGACTGGCGATGGCCGTCAGCCGCGCCAATGAGCTGGGGGTGAAGAGTGTGGCGATCCCCACCGCTGGCAACGCCGGTGGAGCGATGGCTGCGTACGCGGCCCGTGTCGGACTCGATGCCTATGTGTTCATGCCTGCCGACACGCCCATCGTCAACCAGTACGAGGCCGCCTATTACGGTGCTGAGGCCTTCCTGGTGGACGGCCTCATCACCGACTGTGGCGCGATCGTTCGCGACGGCACGCCGCACATGGGCTGGTTCGATGTATCCACGCTCAAGGAGCCGTACCGGATCGAGGGTAAGAAGACTATGGGGTTGGAGTTGGCGGAGCAGTCCGACTGGTCTCTGCCCGACGTCATCTTGTATCCCACCGGTGGCGGCACCGGCCTGATCGGCATGTGGAAGGCCTTCGCCGAGCTCGCCGAGATAGGTTGGCTGGCCGACGAGCGCCGTCCCCGCATGGTGTCGTGCCAGTCTGATGGGTGTGCGCCGATCAGCACTGCCTGGAGTAAGGGTGAACGGTTTGCCGAGCCCTTCCCCGATGCGGCCACGGCTGCGAGCGGGCTGAGAGTGCCTGCCGCGGTGGGAGACTTCATGATCCTGGACGCAGTGAACGAATCCGGTGGACAAGCCCGCGACTGCCCCGAGGCTTTCTTACTGGCCTGGGCCCGCCGCGCTTCGGCGCTGGAGGGCATCGCCTTTGCGCCCGAGACCGGTGCCTGCATCGGTGTGCTCGAGATGCTGGTGGAGGAGAAGGCGATCGATCCCGATGAGAGGGTCGTGATCTTCAATACGGGGGCCGCACAGAAGTATGTCGAGGTGATAGGGGCCGAGCCCTTGTCGACGCTTCCCGACCCGGTCGACTGGGCTGCCTTCTCGGCCTCGACCACCTGATATGCGAGTGAGAGGACGTCCCCGCGGGGACGTCCTCTCACCTTCTGCTCAATGGATTGGAAGGCTTCAGTCCTCGAAGAGTTCCTCGGGCAGGAGCTGCTCGCACTGCTCGTGGGCGGCATCGAACGCTTCCCACTCGGCGTCGAGGGTGGCTTCGTCGAGTAGTTCGACCCCACCATCGGTGTCGACGATGATGCCGTTGACGTCGCCGGTGATGGTGACCGATCCGGTCACCTCGCCGAACTCGACGATCTGAAGTCCATCGCCGGTCTCGACATGTACGACAGGACCGAACACGGCGCCGTCGTCGAACACGCCGGCATCAGTGAGGCACTGGTCGAACGCTTCGAAAGCTTCCATCTCGGCCCTGGTCTCTTCGGGCAGAAGCTCGCTGCAGGCTTCGTCGGCGGCTTCGAACGCCTCGTCGTAGGCCTGCCATGCGGTGTCGGTCGGCTCCTCGCCATCGACCCAGGGGTCAGGCAGGTCGCCGAGTTGATCGTCGATGCACTGCTCGTAGGGCTCCCATGCCGCGATCTCAGCCTTGATGTCTTCGGGAAGGAATTCCTCACACGCGCGGTCGGCAGCATCCCATGCTTCGATGGTTGCGTCGTCGAGTTCGGGAAGGTCGAAATCGTCGAACGTCTCTTCGAAGGTGCCGAGTTGGTCGGAGATGCACTCGTCGAATGCCTCCCAGTCGGTATCGGCGAAGTCGTCGAAAGTGAAGTCGTCTGCTTCGGCTTGGGCTGTCGATACCGCGGCTTGTTCCGAGGAGGTCGAGGGTGAGTCCTGGGCGCCGGCCACGGCTCCTACCCCCACCACGGTGCCGGCCAGGGCGGCGGCACCGATCACCGCGCCCACCAGTACGTTTCGGCGCCGGTGGTCCTTGTGGTGGGGCATCGGGTCGGTCGATTCATCCATTGTGAGTTCCTTCATCGGTAGGGGATGTTCGAACCGTGCCTGAACCAAGCTGAGGCCCGGCTGAGGACACCTGAGAGCTCTCTCAGCTGTCGATGGTGATGGGCTGGCACAATTGGGGGGTGCGAATCCTCGTGGTCGACGACGAACAAAGGCTGGCTCGCTCGATCGGACGCGGCCTCGAAGCCGAAGGTTTCGATGTCGATGTCGTGCACGACGGACTCGACGGCCTCTGGCGGGCCCGCGAGGGTAGCTACGCCGCGATCGTGCTCGACATCATGTTGCCGGGGATGAATGGCTACGAGGTGTGCCGCACCCTGAGAGCCGAGGACAACTGGACACCGATCCTGCTCCTCACCGCCAAGGACGGCGAGTACGACGAGGCCGAGGGCTTCGAGCTCGGGGCCGATGATTACCTGCGTAAGCCTTTCTCCCACGTCGTGCTCACCGCTCGCCTGAGGGCCCTTGCCCGTCGAAGCTCTGGCGCGCCCGCCCTGGTGCTGAGGGTGGGTGAGCTGGCGCTCGACCCCGGCACGCGTCGCTGCACGCGGGGCGACTCGGTGGTGGAGCTCACTCCACGCGAGCACGCCGTTCTCGAGTCGCTCATGCGCCGGGCCCCCGATGTGGTCCCGAAGCAGGATTTGCTCGATGAGGTGTGGGGGATCGACTTCGAGGGCGACCCCAACATCGTCGAGGTCTATGTCGGCTATCTCCGGCGCAAGATCGACAAGCCGTTCGCGGTCAACGCCGTTCGTACGGTTCGCGGTGTCGGCTACCAGGTGGTCGAGTCGTGAACCGGTTATCGGTTCGAGTCCGGCTCACCCTCCTCGTCACCCTCCTGGCCGCCGGCCTCGGGGTGATCTCGGCAACTTTCGGCGTGTCTCGGGTGGAGTCGGGGTTGATCGCCGAAGCACTCGACGACGCGGGCGATGATCAGATCGCGTTCGCCGACGAGGTCTTCTCGATTGTCGGCGAGTTCGATGAGGGCATCGGCGACGACTTGTTTCTCGGTGACGATCTCTTCTTGTTCGAGGAGGTCGACTTCGTGAGGGCGATGCTCGACGAGATCGACGAGGCCGGTGGGCTCGATGGTCTCCTCCGAGCGGCCGAGGTGGGAGAAGGTGATGGGCTGGTGGTGCTGACGAATTTCGCGCGGATTGCGGTGATCGGCCTCGGTGACGAGGTGACCCTTTTGCCCGATGGTGTGCTCAAGGTCGGCGGAGCCCGGGTGGTGTCGCAGCTCACGATCGAGGAAGTCTATTTTCGAGTGGTCGAGCCCGATTTCGAGGGGGTGTTCCTCGAGGAGCTCCTCGACCTCACTCCCGCCGCGGTCGAGCTGCCCGACTTCCGCTACGGAACGCGCGAGTCGAATGGGGTCGACTTCGTGGTGGTTGCCGATGTGAGCGATGTGGTACGAAGCGTCGACCGCATCCGCAGCCTGGCCTGGGTTCTCACCCCGATCCTGGTGCTCTTCGGCGCCGGGGCCACGTGGCTTCTCACCGGGCGTGCGCTGAGGCCCGTGCACGAGATCACCGATCGGGTCGGAGTGATCTCGGGCGGGAGTCTGCACGAGCGGGTGCCGCAGCCGGCTGCCGATGATGAGATCGCCGAACTGGCTCGAACGATGAACCAGATGCTCGACCGCCTCGAGAGAGACGACAAGCGACTCCGGCGGTTCGTGTCGGATGCATCGCATGAGCTTCGTTCGCCGATCGCGGTCTTGCTCAGTGAGGCCGAGATTGCCCAGCGTGAACCCGGTGCCACCACGGTGGGCGAACTGGCCGACGGTGTGTTCGCCGAGAGCACCCGGCTCCAACGGGTTGTCGAGGATCTGCTGGTGCTGGCCCGAGGCGAGGAATATCGAGCCGCCGGTGGATTCGGACCCGTCGACCTCGACGACCTAGTGCTGGGGGAAGCGGAGAGGCGCCGGCGACTGCCGGTGGATGTCCAGTCGGTGTCGGCCGGCCGGGTGTGGGGCACCACGGAGGGTTGTTCTCGGATCATCACCCACCTGCTCGACAACGCGGCTCGCCACGGCGCGGAGCTGGTATCGGTTGGCCTGCGCACCGAAAGCGACACGGTGTCGCTGTGGGTCGACGACGATGGACCAGGCATAGCCGAGGCTGATCGTGGTCGGGTGTTCGAACGTTTCACCCGACTCGATGAGGCGCGGACGCGCGATGGCGGGGGTGCCGGACTCGGCCTCGCCGTGGTGGCGGAAACCGTGGCTGCGATGGGCGGAACGGTGGAGGTGTCGACCGCTCCGGGTGGGGGCGCGAGGTTTGCTCTTCACTGGCCCGCCGTGATCGGCTAACGTGGTTTTGTTGGACATCCGTAAATCAGTTGGTTCGAATTCGAGCCATCTGATTTGAAGATGGAACCTAACGCAAAGAATTATCGCCGTTCGCGGGACATTCAGTCCGCTTTTTCCTAGATTCGGCTTAGCCGACAGGGGAGTCCGGCGCCACATCGGGAGATGTGGAAGAGGCCCCCAGAAAAATGAGATTCAAACGATGCTCGAAGCGATCGATACCGAACTGATCACGGGGCCGGTGGGTGCCACGGGGTGGATGCAAACAGCGTCATGTGCAGGTCACAGCGACCTCTTCTTCGCCCCCTTCGCCGAACGTCCCGAGGCCAGGGTTCGACGCGAGGCCGCCGCGGCGGTGATATGCGACAACTGCAACTCTCTTGGCGACTGCCGCGTCTATGCGCGGGCCAATCGCGAGCTCGGCTTCTGGGGTGGCGAGTCGGAGTCCGAACGCGCTGATGCGGGCTTCCCTCCAACCACGCCGATCATCGGTCGCAAGCGGGTCGCCGAGGAGCGAGCCCGCAACGCGATGGCCACCGCGTCCTGACCCCGCGATGATGGGTCGGTGACCGACCCGAGTTGCTGTTCGCCGTCCCGACCGAGCGGGCGAGTCGACCCGAGCATCACCCGAGTCGCGGCTTCGCCCGGGCCCGGCATCACCGCGGACATGGTCACCGTTGCGGCCGGACCCTTCCTGATGGGCACCGCCGACACCCGCTTCCCGGCTGATCGTGAGGGTCCGGTGCGCTCGGTCGACGTGGCCGGGTTCCGTATCGCCAAGAACCTCGTGACCAACTGCGAGTTCGAGACGTTTGTGGATGCGACCTCGATGGTCACCCTTGCCGAACGAGAGGGTTGGTCATTCGTCTTCGGCGGACTCCTCCCCGACGATTTCCCCGACACACGTGGCGTTGCCGGCACCGAGTGGTGGCGCCAGGTGTTCGGTGCCGACTGGCGCCATCCCTATGGCCCCGAGAGTGATCTGGGGGAGCTCGACGACCACCCCGTGGTGCACGTCACCTGGTTCGAAGCAGCCGCCTACGCGGCCTGGGCCGGGGGTCGACTCCCCACCGAGGCCGAGTGGGAGAAGGCCGCTCGGGGAGGCCTCCGCCAGGCCCTGTACGCCTGGGGCGATGAGCTGGAGCCCGACGGCGCCCATCGCTGCAACATCTGGCAGGGAACGTTCCCGAGCCACAACACCCTCACCGATGGTTGGTTCGCCACCTCACCCGTGGGGTCGTTCGCGTCGAACGCTTACGGCCTCCACGACGTGGCCGGCAACGTCTGGGAGTGGCAGGCCGATTGGTTCGACGAGGGCGATCAGCGCAGAGCCATGCGGGGAGGCTCGTACCTGTGCCACGAGAGCTATTGCAATCGATACCGAGTAGGCGCCCGCACGTCCAACACCCCCGACACGCCATCGGGCAATATCGGATTTCGGGTGGCCTCCGATCCCATTCCCGTCTGAGAGCGCCCGGCTAGCGGGCCAATGAGAGCGCGCCCTGCACCGCGGTGAGGGTCAGAGGCGCTGGAAGCACCGGCTCTCCATCTCCCCATAGCTCGAGGTCGTCTCCTTCGATGCCGACCTCGGCTCCGCGCATGGTGTGGACCTTCGGGTGCTCGAGGTGACGGCCATCGAAAACGAGTCGGAAGAACCGCAGGAGTTCGATCCGACCTATGTCGGCCACGACCGTGACGTCGAGCAGGCCGTCGGTGGGGTCGGCATCGGGTGAGATCTGCATGCCGCCACCGAAGAGGGCGGTGTTGCCAACGGCGATGAGGGCGGCATCGAACTCATCGGATCGGCCGTCGACGGTGAGCGCGACGCGGCGGTGACGCAGGCCGGGAAGTTCGCGCAGGGTGGCCATCGTGTAGCGCGACGGGCCGCGGGGAAAGGCCATCTTGTTGGCCCTCTCGTTGACGTCGGCGGAGAACCCGGCCATCGCCACTGATGCAACCCAGCGGTCACCGACACGAATGGCATCGAGTGGGGTGGGCTCAGCCAGCGCGAGGCGAGCCGCCTCGGCTGGGTCTTCGGGGAGACTCAGGGCGGCGGCGAAGTCGTTGCCGGTGCCCACGGGTATCACTCCCAGAACCACGCCGGTCTGGGCGACGGCTTGAAGGGCCAAGTGAATGAGGCCGTCGCCACCCACCACCACCAGGCGGGTGGCCCCGTCGGCCACGACGCGCTGCGCCGCCTCAGACGAAGCGATCGCGTCGGGGCCCGTGATGTCGATGGGATCAGCACCTTGCGCTCTCAACGCCGAGATGGCCACGGCCGCCGCGGCCGCTGCCCTTCCTCGACCTGCATCGGGGCTCACGAGCAGGTGGACGGTGCTCACGGTTGCTGGTCGACCGGATCAGGCCGGTCGTCGAGCAGGTGGGTGATGAGAGTGACTCCCGCCGAACCCACCGCCGCGGCAAGGGCGACGACAAGCCAAGCGCTCGTTCCCGGTAGATCGAGTTGGAAATAGTCGCGCGTGGAGGGAAGAGCCATGTTGAGGGCGTAGAGCCCGGCCATGGACGCCGCGAGTCCGAGCTTCCACGGTTTGAGGGGGCGGCTGATGAGGATGAGAATCGTGAGCCCAATCAGCAAGAGGGTGGCGGTGGCCGCGGTGCGAGCCTCGTCGAGGGTCACCCCGTCCATTCGGCGAACGACCTCGTAGAGCACGTAGGTCACCGAGCCGGCCACTGCGCCGGCGGGCAGCGAAAAGCGAAGTACCCGGGGGAGAAAACCGGGCCGTACCAGGGCCTCGTTGGGGGCGAGGGCGAGGAAAAATCCTGGCACTCCGATGGAGAAGGTGCCGATCATGGTGAGTTGGCGGGGCAGGAACGGGAACGGTGCCCCGGCGATACCCACCAGTGCGGTGAGCAGCACCGCGTAGGCCGCCTTGGTGATGAAGAGGTTGGCTACCCGTTCGATGTTGTTGATGACCTTCCGGCCTTCGGCGAGCACGCGCGGCAGCGTTCCGAACTGGTTGTCGAGCAGCACCAGTTGGGCGACAGCTCGGGTAGCCGAGGATCCGGCTCCCATGGCGATGCCCATGTCGGCATCCTTGAGGGCGAGCACGTCGTTGACGCCGTCGCCGGTCATGGCCACGGTGCGGCCGCGGCTCTGGAGGGCGTGAACCATCGACCGCTTCTGGTGCGGAGTCACCCGGCCGAACACGGTGGTGTCGATCACGACGTCGGCCAGATCTTCGCTGTCGTCGGGAAGGCCTCTTGCATCGAATCCGGCGTCGGCGGAGCTGATGCCGGCGCGCCGAGCCACGGCGGCGACGGTGGCGGGGTTGTCGCCGGAGATCACCTTCAGGTCGACCCCCTGCTCCCTGAAGTAGCCGAAGATCTCCTTGGCGTCGTGGCGCACCGTGTCTTCGAGCAACACCATCGCCACCGGCGTGCGAGACGGGCTGAGCGTCTCGCCCTGCCATGATCCGTCGGCACGCGTCACCAGCAGGACCCTGGTGCCCGACGCGGCGGCTTCGTCGGCCGCGGCCCGTTCGTCTTCGTCGTCATCGTCGAACAAGATGTCGGGGGCGCCGAGATAGAAGGTGCCCCGGTCGATGAACTCGGTGGCAGCCCATTTACGGGCGGAGGAGAACGGCAGGCTCTGGGCGACGTCCCAGCCCTCGGGGGCCTGATGCGACGAGATGATCGCGAGCAGGGTGGCATTGGGGGCCGGATCCGCGGCGCCCAGAGCGCCGAGGACTTCGGCGGCTTCGGCCTCGCTCGTGGCGCCGAGGGCAACCACCCGCCCGAGAGAGATCTCACCCGTGGTGATGGTGCCTGTCTTGTCGAGGCAGAGGGTGTCGACCCTTGCCAGCAACTCGACCGACGCCAACTCCTTGGCGAGAGCCCGGCGCCGAGCCAGCGCGATCACACCGGTGATGAAACTGAGGCTGGTGAGCAGCACCAGCCCGTCGGGCACCATTGCCACTGCCGCCGCGACCGTGGCCTGAAGGGCGTCCTGCCACCGGTCCTGGGTCTCGAGCTGGCGAAGCAGGAGCATGATCGAAGCGGGCGGGATGATGAAGGTGAGCCAACGCAGCACCACATTGACGCCGCTCCTCAACTCGCTGCCCGCCAGCTCGAAGCGGCGGGCCTCCTCGGCGAGCTTGGCGGCGTAGCTGTCGGCCCCGATGCGGGTGGCCCGGTAGAGGCCCGATCCGGCCGAGACAAACGACCCGGACAGCACCTCTGATCCGGCTTCCTTTTCCACCGCGTCGCTCTCACCGGTGAGCAGCGATTCGTCGATCTCGAGGCCGACGGCGTGGACGATCTCCCCGTCGACCACAACCTGATCGCCGGGCGCGAGTTCGAGCAGGTCGTCGGCCACCACCCCACTGACGCCTATTTCGACGGGGTTTCCGTCGCGCCTCACTCGTGCTTTGGGGGCCGACAAGACCGCCAGGGCGGTTAGGGTGCGCCGCGCCTGCACCTCCTGGCCGATGCCGATCACGCTGTTGGAGACGACCACCCCGGCGAAGAGGGCATCGGCGGGGAAGCCGGCCACGAGGATGAGCACGAACAGGGTGCTGATGATCGCGTTGACCGGAGTGAGCACGTTTGCCCGCACGATTTGGGGAAATGTGCGCACGGGTGCATCGGGGACATCGTTGACCCTCCCGTCGGCGACCCGCTCATCGACTTGCGCGGTGGAAAGCCCGGTGTGGAGATCGGCCACCTAGACCGCTCCGCTGTCGAGGTAGTGGTAGCCGTCGTCGAGCATCTCCAGGCGATGACGTGGGCCTTCGAGTTCGGTGTCGCCAGACTCGAAACCTACGTCGCCCTGCCACATCACCACGAGTCCACGGTCGGTCTTCGAGGCCCGGGTCGCGTGGTGCCGTGGCGGCCGGGCGTCGAGCTCGGCGAGGGCGGTGTCGACATTGTCGAAGGTGCTGATCGTGTGGAGGGTGACCCAAGTGGGAGGCACGAGCTCGATCTCGCCTTGGTGATGACGCTGGAGGCAGTTGGTCGGTGTCATCCATTCCATGTCGACGATCTCGCCATCGTCGATACGGACCTGCTCGGTGCCGGCGCGGGCGGCGAAGAACCAGGTTGCGAACCGTTTCGGGGCGATACTCGGCGGGATCCAGTGAGCCATCAGGATGAGGGCGTCCGGGTCGACCACCAGGTTCGCCTCTTCGCGTGCTTCTCGAACGGCGGCAACTCGCGCCGCGCCGACGTCGTCGTCGACACCGGCCCAGTCCTCATCATCCACCCTGCCCCCGGGAAACACCCACATTCCTCCGAAGGCGATCTTGGAGTTCTTGCGGAGCATGAGGGTCTGGAGGCCCTCGTCGTTGTCGCGGAGAACCACCACGGTGGCCGCGGGAAGCGCAGGCACCTCGCCTGATTCACGGGCGTAGCGAGCCCACTCGTCGAATCGGGTGCGATCTGTCGCGGCTCGGTCTCGGGAGGTCACGTCGGCGACCCTACCGCCCATCCTCAATTCGAGTCATGACGTGGCCGACGGAGAAAAGGGTGGCGACGACAGCTCGCCCCCATCCGACCAATGAACGGAACAACGCAGGCGAGACGATGACGATGGTTGACGAAGTGCTCTTTCGCGAGTCTCCGTCGCCTCTGGCCATCAGGGATGACGAGGGGCGCCTCGTCGACGCGAACGCCGCGTACATCTCATTTGTCGGCGCCTATTCCATCGACGAGCTGAAAGCCAGCCTTCCCGGAATCGTTGCACCCGCGCATCAGGGGAAGGAGCGAGATGATTCGTTCCGTGATGGCCGACCGTTGGCCGGGGCCATGGCATTTCGTCGCCTCGACGGTTGCTTCGCCTGGGGTCGGGTGACGCCGATCCGGATGCCTGGTCGTCATGGTGATCCTGTCTGGTGCGAGCACATCGACGACGTGACCGAGTTGAGGCACGAGAGGGTGGCTCGGGAGCGACGAATGCTTCATGACGAGCTGACCGGGCTCGCGAGTCGGCGCCCGTTCATGGAGGAGCTCGCGGCATCGACCGAGGCTGGCGAGAGCTGCGCGGTGCTGCTCGTTGATCTCGACCGTTTCCGGGTGCACAACGATTCCCACGGCCATGCGGTGGGAAACGAGATGATCCGGGTCGTGGCGGACCGCCTCCAGCGCATCCTTCGCCCCGAAGACCTCCTGGCCCGGTTCGGCGGCGATGAATACGCCATCTTGATCCCTGGTCCCGACCAGGAGTCAGAGGCGTTGTCGACCGCCAACCGGGTGATCGCCGCGGTCGATGAGGAGATCTGCGTCGGAGACACGAGGATTTTCGTCACCGCCAGCGTCGGGATCGCGTTCAGTGAGCCCGGTGCCGGTGCTGAGGATGTCGTCCGCCACGCTGAAGCTGCTCTCTACCGCGCCAAGGGTCTCGGCCGGAACCGTCACTGTGTCTTCACCGGCATCGATAGGTCGCAGGTCACCAGTAGGAGCCGACTCGAAGCTGACCTCCGGCGGGCGATCGACGCCAGTCAGCTTGCCGTGCACTACCAGCCCGAAGTCGATCTCGTCGATGGCTCGATCCTCGGTGTCGAGGCTCTGGTGCGCTGGCAACATCCCGAACGCGGCGTCGTTCCCGCCAACGAATTCATCGAACTGGCCGAAGAGACGGGCCAGATCCACCCGATAGGCGAGCACGTACTTCTCGAGGCGACCCGCCAGATAGCCGATTGGAACGACGACGCTGCCCTGCCCGACCTGATCGCCCGGGTCAATATTTCGGCGCGGGAGCTCGAGCGGCCGCTCATCGTCGAGCGGATCTCCGGTGCCCTCCGCGAATCAGGCCTGGCCGCGGACCGACTCTGCCTCGAGGTCACCGAGACCGCGATCATGGTGGATGTCGAGGAATCGATGGCTCGGTTGGAGCGCATAACGGATCTCGGTGTCTCTGTCGCCATCGACGACTTCGGTACGGGATTCAGTTCTCTGGCGTATCTCCGCCGGTTCCCGGTGGATGTTCTGAAGATCGATCGCACCTTCGTGAATGGGCTCACCTCTGGTGATCGGGTGATCGTGCAGGCCGTGCTCGACCTTGCCGACGCCATGTCGCTGGAGGTGGTGGCCGAGGGGGTCGAGACCGAGGCCCAGCGCGAGGTCCTGATGGAGATGGGCTGTCGCCGGGCTCAGGGCTGGCTGTTCAGCAAGGCGCTGCCCGCCGGCGAGCTCACCGAACTCCTTCGCAAACGTCGTCTCATCGGAGGTTGACCCATGATGATCCCAACGATTCGGGCCGTGTTAGCCCCCCTGATGGCGGTGGCGCTTCTCCCCGCGGCGTGCTCGTCGAGCGAAGTCGGCTCGCCGACGGTCGAGTCGACATCGACGGTCGCAGATGATGTCCCGACCGTGACGGTTGCCACCGTCGATCAGGCCGGCGATGAGCCCGAGGCCACCGTCGCCACCAGCCCTACGAGCACCGCCGCGCCGACCGCCGCTGCGCCGACCACCGTCGCGACTGAGACCAGCTCGAAGCCGACCATCACGAAGCCTCCGAGCACCTCCGCCCCGACCACCACGGTGATCGACACCAACCTGCTCGCAGGTGGTTCGGGATGTACCCCCGGCACTACCCAGCATCTGCCTGATGGCGTCTGGTACGGAAACTTCGTGTCGGCGACTTCGACCCACCTCGAATTCGACCTGACGTGCTGGTTCTACGGCGATGCGGCAACCGTCGCGGCTGCCGAGGATGGTGAGGAGTCGCCGCCGCCCAATGACTACTACGTTCGCAACAACAACCCCCAGGTTCGTACTCTTTCGGTCGGAGACGGAGCGATCGTGAGATGGATGCCGGAGAATGGTGTTGCGGAATTGGTGGAGGCCGAGAGTTTCGAGGCGTGGTTGGCCGATAGGGCTGCGATGGAGTTTCCCGAGTTGCGTCCGAGCATCTGGGTCACTCTCATCGAAAACACGATTTCGGAGATCGAGGAGCAGTTCGTTCCCTGATCAGGCGGTATCTCGTCAGCCAGAGCGGGTGAAGTGGTGGGTCTTCCCGGCGTCGATGTAGCCAAGACGCTGGTACCACTCATGGGGCCAGTCGTTGAGGTCGGCGGTGAGAAAGGACAGTTCGCTGCCGGCCTCCCGGGCCCGCGTCAGAGCGTTGCGAATCAACGAGCTGGCGTACCCGCGTCGGCGGAAGTCGCTGTGTGTCACCAGGCTTTCGAATTGGGCGATACGTCCGACGCGATCCACGTAGAGGTCTGCGCGCGCGGCGATGTCGTCGCCGTCGAACACGGCAAGCAGGGTGAGCTCAGCGCCCCGGGGATACAGCGCCGTCCGCCCAGCGAGCTGATCCAGCTCCTCCGCGGTGGCGAGGGGGAGTTCGACCCGCCAGTCACGGATGATCGCGGGGCGCAGCACGTCGAGTGACACCACCCGGACCTCGTGGCTGGACGGCTCTGGTTCAGAGCCGGAGTAGATCATGGTGACGATCGTCTCGTGGTCGTAGCCCGCAGCGACGAAGTCAGGTCTCAGTGCCTGGCCCAGGGAATCGTCGTCAACGGACACGTACCGATGCTTGAGCCCCGCTCCTCCCAGCAACTCGTCGGCTCGCGAGAGGATGTCCACCGATGACGCGCTCGAGGTGACCACGATCTTGTTGTGGTTGCGAGAGTGCTGGAAGTCGGATTGCAGCAGGGCGAACCCCCAGCGAAGGTCGACGACCTCTGTCGCTTGCGCCCGGGCGAAACGATGCTCGAACGCAGTGATGCGTTCAATATCTGAGAGGGCCACTCGAAGGACAGTAGCCGCAGAGGTCGGGGAGTAGGTACGGGCGGCCGGCTAAGAGATGACTAGCTCGCGGTGCTCCTGGGGGCTGATACCGCGCACACGTTTGAACGCTGTGCTCAGCGCGAAGGGGCTGGAGTAGCCGACTCGCTGCGCCACGGCGCCAACCGTGCTATCAGGACGGCGCAGCAGGTCGGCGGCGACATCGATGCGCCACGAGGTGAGGAAACTCATTGGTGGCTCGCCGACGAGTTCGCTGAACCGGCGAGCCAGCACGGCGCGCGACACGCCCGATTCAGCAGCGACGGTGGCGACCGTCCAGGGTTCGGCCGGGTTGTTCTGCATGAGCCGTAGCGCCGTGCCGACCACTGGGTCCGATTGGGCGCGATACCAGGCGGGTGCTTCCGCTTCGGGTCGGTCGAACCAGGAACGCAGGGCCGATACCACGAGGAGGTCGAGCAGTCGGTCGAGCACCGCGATCTGCCCGGGATGATCTTTGAGTACCTCGTCACAAAGGATGGGCACGAGAGCGCTGTCCCAGTTGTCGGGTTTCAGGTGGACGATAGGAGGCAGCGCTCGGACGAGTCGATCGCCGATCTCGCCGAACGAGTGATACGCACCGACCATCATGACGGTTTCGCCGTCGTGGTGGTTGCCCCAGCTTCGAACGCCGAGCGACATGGTTTCGACGAGGGGCTCGCCGGTAAGTGACCTACAGTCTTGCCCCGGGTGGATCTCGATGGTGGGCTCGGTATCAGGGTCGTCGCCGGTGACGTAGTGATCCGGTCCACGAGTGATGACAAGGTCGCCGGACCGGACGTGGGTTGGTTCCCCGCTCTCGGGTACGACCCAGAACTCGCCTCTAGGAGCGGCGAGGACGGTGAGAGGTGACTCTGCCATGATCCGTAGCGCCCACGACCCTGTCCACGACGTCCGGAGAAGAAAGGCGCCGCGGGCACGCGGCCCGTCGAGCAGTCCTGCGAGCGCATCCATGAGTTCCCAACACTAAGCGCGTGCGAATCGCGAGTCGAGACGCTCGAACATGGAGTCGATCGTCTCAGCTATGGAGTGTTTGTCGGCTTCGCCGGACACTTGGTCGCATGCAGAAAAACACCCCAGTCCCATCCACCGCTACCACCCTCGTGATCGGCGCAACCGGCAAGACCGGCCGCCGGGTCGCCGACCGCCTGCGGGCCGCCGGCGGGTCGGTCAAGGCCGCCTCGCGGTCGAGTGAGGTTCACTTCGACTGGGAGGATCCATCCTCGTGGGCGCCCGCGTTGCAAGACGTCGATGCCGCCTACGTCACCTACTTCCCAGACCTCGCCATCCCCGGCGCTGACGAAACCGTCGGCGAGTTCATCGATACCGCGCTCGCCAACAAGGTGAACCGCCTTGTCCTGCTCTCCGGGCGCGGCGAGGAAGGCGCCCGTCGAGCGGAGATCCGTTTGCAGGAATCCGATGCCGACTGGACCGTGGTGCGGTGCGGTTTCTTCAGCCAGAACTTCAGCGAAACCTTCCCCGACCCGGTGCGCCATGGCGTCCTGCCGCTGCCCACCGGCGATGCTGTCGACCCGTTTCTCGATGCTGATGACATCGCCGACGTAGTCGTAGCGGCATTGCTCGACGACAGTCACATCGGTCAGCTCTACGAGCTGACCGGTCCTCGGTTGCTCACACTGAGCGAGGTGGCAACGACGCTGACCGAGGCGATCGGCCGCCAGGTCACGTTTGTCCCCATGTCGAAGGAAGCCTACGCAGCCGACATTTCCGAACAGGGATTCCCCGGTGAGGTCGCCACCCACATAGCCGACGTGATCGCTCTCGCCCTCGATGGCCGGAACGCCTTCGTGACCGGCGATGTCGAGAAAGTCCTCGGCCGACCTCCTCGCGATTTCGCCGACTACGCCCGCTCTGCCGCCGCCGCCGGCGCCTGGGACCTTCCGGTCGCTTCGGTCATCTGAGCCACGACTACCAACCTACGAAAGCGAGGCCATCTCATGGAACTCAAAGAAGCACTCCTCGGAGGAAGCATCGTAGCCACCGGACTCATGGCAGGTCTGTGGTACGCCTGGACCGTTTCGGTCATTCCCGGCACCCGCCGCGTTCCTGACACCACGTACATAGTGACGATGCAGAACATCAACAAGGCCATCATCAATCCGGCTTTCATCATCCCGTTCATGGGCATCCCCCTCCTGCTTGCTGGTGCGGCAATCGTCCAGTTCCGGGCCGGCGACAGCCGTCGCGGATGGCTCCTCGCCAGCGCCACCGCCACCTACATCGTTGGAGTATTGGGCGTGACCATCGGAGGCAATGTGCCCCTGAACGACGCCCTCGAAGCTTTCGACCTCGCCGACTCCAATGAGCAGGCCATCGCCGATCGCCGTAGATCCTACGAGACGCCCTGGAACCGTTGGCACTACCTCCGCACTGCGGCCAACATCGGCTCTTTCACTCTCGTCTCAGCCGCCGGCATCGTCGCCACCACTGGCGACTGACCTCGGCGGATGAGTGCTCGCGCCCCATCGCCGGTGCTGCGCCTCAGACCAGCAGTTTCAGCAGGTCGGCGTCACCTCACCAAGGTTGATTCGTCGACGAGCTGCTAGCGGTAGCCGTCGAGGCGTCGGCCTTCCGTTCTGGTGTCGACTGAGCTCTCGAACATTGGATAGCCCCTCGTCCACCCCTGCCCGAAGCCGCGGTCGGTGGTTGGGACCATGTGGTGCCGTGCTCGGCCAGCGCTGCTGTCGTGGCCGGGAGGAGTTCTGAGATCTTGTCGACTAGTTCAGCCAGAGGCACCAAGAGGGGACTGCTACGGTCGGACCATCGACCGGATACCTGTGAACGGGTGCATGCTTGCCTTTGAGGAGCATGGCACGGGGGATGAGACCGTGGTCTTGTCCCACAGTTACCTCGTCGACCGGCGTCAGTTCGATGCTCAGATCGAGGTGCTGAGCGAGCGGTACCGCGTGCTGGCCTACGACCACCGTGGTCACGGTGAGAGCGGGAGGCCTGAAGGTGGCTACGACATGGAGTCGCTGTATCGCGACGCTGAGGGGTTCATCGAGGCAACTGATGCTGCTCCGTGTCATTTCGTCGGGCTGTCGACAGGTGGGTTCGTCGGGCTCCGTCTCGGGTTTCGCCGCCCCGATTTGGTGAAGAGTCTGGTGTTGATGGACACCTCGGCTGAGAGCGAGTCGTGGCTGAAACGAGCAAAGTACGAGGCCATGTTTGCTGTTGTGAAGGCGGCGGGTTTCGGACCCGTGATCGACAAAACGATGGCGATGATGTTCGGGCCGGTGTTCTTGGCCGACCCCGAGCGGCGTGAGGAGGTGGCGTTATGGCGCGAGCGCATTCTGGCCGGTGATGCCGTGGCGCTCATCCGGTTTGGACGGGGGATCTTTGCGCGGGCCGCGGTGGTGGATCGTCTCGGCGAAATCGACGTACCCACCCTTGTGATGGTCGGCGAACACGATGAGCCCCAGCCGATCGAACGCGCTCGGGTCATCGCCGACGGCATCCCGGGAGCAGAACTGTTCGTGATCCCTCGAGCTGGGCATCTGTCGACGATCGACAATCCGCGCGATGTCACGTCAGTCCTGTCGAGCTTCCTCGAGGCCGGAGGATTGAGCGACCCCGGTGGTGTCATCGACTCTCGCCCCGAGCGCCGCACTCCTCGCAGTGTTCTCTACGACGGGGTTCTCTACGGCCGTGTCATCGAGCCTCTCCTCGGAGGCGTGCACGCATTTGTGGCCGCCAACCTGCCTGGTGGTGATCGCGTGCTCGATGCTTGTTGCGGCACCGGTGGGCTGGCCCGGCGAATAGCTGCGGCAGGCCGGCAGGTGGTGGGCGTTGACCTCTCACCACGAAACATCGAGTTCGCGAGACGCCGCGACACCAGCTCATCGCTGTCGTTCGAGGTCGGCGACGTAGCCGACCTCGACTATGACGATCAGGCGTTCGACGTGGCGACGGTGGTAATGGCGTTGCACGAGATGCCTGAGGCCTGTCGGGTCCCGGTTCTTTGTGAGTTGGGCCGGGTGGCCAAGCGGGTAGTCGTGGCCGATTTCGCCGTTCCGATGGCTAGGAACGTTTCCGGCCTGCGCAACCGGGCTGTCGAGCTGGCGGCTGGCCGCGAGCATCTGAGGGCCTTCCGGGACTATTCCGAACGCGGCGGACTGTCACCGATCATCGAAGCGGCTGGCCTTCGGGTGGACTCAGAGCGTCGCCTCGACAGGCGCACTCTCACTGTTCAGGTCCTCCACCGTTGAAGGCTGGGCCGCCGCGAACTGCCTACCGTTGAGCTTGTCGACGGCAGCTTTGAGTTTCCCGCCGAACGACCCGCCAGTGATGATGGTCAACTGCATCGACCGATACCTCGAACGTTGGTTGAGCCGTCAACGCGGAGAACCTTGAGCGGTGGCCGATATCTGGGGGACACCGTTCGCCGCGTATTCGTGCCGATCTCGGAAGGAACATTTCCGTCAGGGCTGCGCCTTCTGAGCGGGAGTCGTGCAGAGTGGAGCTGTGAGCAGTGACAGGACAACCGTGGTCCACAACTTGCACGAAGACTTCGACGTCTACATCGGGCGTGCCGTGCCCGAGCATGGAATCCGGGGCAGCAAGTGGGGAAACCCATTCGTCATGACCGATGACAGTGAGGCCGAACGCGAGCGCGTCGTCGCTGCGTACCGTGAATGGGTCGTGACCCAGCCCGATCTGATGAGTTCGCTTGAAGAATTGAGAGGTCGCCGTTTGGGTTGTTGGTGTGCGCCGAAGCACTGCCATGGCGATGTGTTGGTCGAGCTCGTGGAAACCCGCGATGGTTTCGTCCGCTGAATTGCAAGGGGTTGACGGGCAGTTTCAGCAGGTCGGTGTTGTAGCGCAGGGCTGATTCGTCGACGAGCTGCTTGCGGTAGCTGTCGAGGTGCCGGCCTTTCGTTGTTGTGTCGACTGATCCCTCGAACACGCGCCAACCCCTCAACGCGGAGCACGGACGCGGGCGCGACATGATGGAGCGGGCCGGTGCCGACCATTGCCGCTGCTCCGCTGGATCACAGCGCCAGCGCGTGGCTGCCCGGCAGTGCAATGATTCGCTCATGACAAACCAAGAGCGATGGCAGGTATCGGGCTCGACGGCTGAGCTGTACGAGCGACATGTTGCTTCATGGTTTGCGAAATGGGCGGACGACCTGGTGGAGCGAGCGGGCATCGTTGCCGGGTCGAGTGTCTTGGATCTTGGGTGTGGCACCGGCGTTGTCTCGCGTGCACTCGGACCAGTCATCGGAACGACAGGCGCGATCACGGCGTCTGATCTGAACGAGGCCATGCTCGCCGAGGCCGAGCGACTGGGGGTCGAGGGCGCTCCGGTGCAGTGGCGCTGCGCCGATGCCGAGAGTCTCCCGTTTGAATCAGACGTGTTCGATGCGCTGCTCTGCCAACAGGCGTTGCAGTTTGTGCCGAACAAGGAGGCGGCGGTGTCGGAGATGCGACGGGTGCTGCGCCCTGGCGGGGTGGCGGCCGTCAGCGTCTGGAGCCGGCTCGAAGAGAACCCGTACATCGCCGCGCTGGCGAACGGACTGGCCGCACATTTGTCGGAACCGGCCGGCGAGATCATGCGTGCTCCTATGGGGTTCGGGGACCCCGCGGGGCTGGCCGAGATCTTCTCGGGAGCGGGGTTTACTTCGCTGGAGGTCGAATCCGCTGTGATCATGCGGTCACCGATCGATGCCACCGAAGCCGTCGAAGGAAATCTGCGTGCACTACCGATCGCCGAGCGGATCGAGGCCATGCATCCCGATGCCTTGAGGTCGATGATCGATCAGATTGCTGATGAACTATCGGATTACATCACCGGCGGGATCCTCACGATGCCGAGCACTTCACTGGTCGCCGTCGCAACGGCGTAGTGCGAGGGCGATACCGCTGAGTGCAACTCACGAGCAGCATGGTGCTTGGTCCAGTTCTCGAATCAATAGCTGTCGAGCCGACGGCCGCGGAGCACTTCGAGCGCCATCTCGGCGGTCTCGGTTGCGGAGTTCGGGTTCTGTCCGGTGACGAGGAGACCATCGACAACGCTGTGTCCGCCAAGGGGAAGGAATGCGTGGCTGTAGTTCATGCCTCGTTCCTTCAGGGCACCCTCAAGGTCATAGGGCACGAACTTTTTCACACCAGCGACTCTTTCATCCGAGTACCGGAAGCCAGTCACGTTCTTACCCTTCACGAGATATTCACCGTTGGTCAACTGAACGTTTTGCAGCGCAGCGGTGTCGTGACAAACAGCTGAGACCACCTTGCCGGCCTCGTACATTTCGCGGGTGAGCGAATGAAGCTCCTTCGAGTTGGCGAAGTCGCCGAACTGTGACGCAAGCCTTGGTGAACCGACCGGGAATCTGTGAGTCGATATCGAACAGGCCCGACAAGTTGCCGGGTAGGCGGCCCGCCGATCTAAATGCCAGACATGTCTTGGCGTTGGACGGTTGCCGCAATGAGGCGGTCGTGGCTCTGCGGTGCCTGAGCATGGCTAGCCACGGATAGTAAAGAATCTTTAACATTGTGTTCGGTTTCCTATACACTTCCCTTCTCGTCAAGAGTGTCCTTGCCCGCTGAGGTTTCAACGAATGGTCAAACCAACCAAGGTCACCAATTCGATTCGGTCACTCAGGTTCGCCCACGGCGAAATGACCCAGGCGGAACTCGCAGACCGCATCGGTGTAACCCGCCAGACCGTGATCGCCATCGAGAAGGGCCGATACTCACCGTCCCTCGAAATGGCGTTCAGAATCGCGCAGGCGTTGGCGGTTCCCCTAGACGACGTTTTTCAATACCCAGTCCCATCCACCGATCAAGGTCACAAGCACATGGACTCAGAGCACCGAGGAACAGACCGCTCGCACAAAGCGGGCCGGCTCGTCGATGAGGTTCGCAAACTCAGAGGGCGTCCGGATACGGAGCGATTCATCAATGAAATCGACAAGCTCAAGGACCACCCAGACACCGAGCGACTGGTCGGCGAACTCCGCGACCTCAAAGACCGCCCAGATACGAAAGAACTGGTCAACGAGATCGACAACGTCAAGGATCGGTAGCGCCCTGACCGATTCGCGCTTGGGCCGCAGACAGTTCCCAAGGCCATGTGGAGCCTTCGAGCAGCGCAGAGCCCACTCGGAAATGTCGGCGACCGAAACCCGCGGCCGCGCCACATAACCGGCTGGGAGAATGGGGTGAGTCAGCTCCGGGTCCGCCGATAATCACGCGCCGCCGACCTCTCGGCGAGTCAGCCCGGAACATCACGGCAATGTAGCTGCGCCCATGGCCTTGCTCAGCGGTCGTGCATCAAGGCCCATCTCTCAGATCAGTTGGTGGGGCAGGCTGCTCCGTTGAGGCCGTCGACCGCAGCCTTGAGCTTCCCACCGAACAACCCGCCGGTGGGGATGGTCAACTCGACCGGCAGTTTCAGCAGGTCGGCGTCGTACAACAAGGTTGATTCGTCGACGAGCTGCCTGCGGTAGCTGTCGAGGCGCCGCCACTTCGTGCGAGTGTCAACTGACACCTTGAATGTTGGTCAACCCCTCATCCGCTGCGGGACACTGGCTGTGGCCGGCAGTCGGACTCGGGGGTGCGGGGCCTAGCCACTATCTCGGTCGTATGGCCGTCAGATCGCACTCTCGGGGCCCGCAGGTGCCCAGGGCTCGCCGCCCGCTGGGCGTTCGTCGGACACCAGGTAGCGGGCGCCGGTCCCGAGCCCCGCGGCTGTGTCGTCAGGGTTCCAGATGCCACACGAATCGAGAGACAAGCAGCCGCATCCGATGCAGCTGTCGAGCTGATCGCGAAGTCGGGTCAGAACTTCAATCCGCTCGTCGAGGCTCGGACGCCAGCTGTCAGCCAACCTCGCCCAGTCCTTCGCGGTGGGGGTGCGGCCATGGGGAAGGGAAGCGAGTGCATCCTTGATCTCCTCGAGCGCCAGCCCGACGCGTTGGGCGGTGCGGATGAAGCTGACCCGCCGCACGACGTCGCTTCGGTAGATCCGGTAGCCGCTCTCGTTTCGACGGCTGGTGATCAGCCCGTTCGATTCGTAGAAGCGGAGGGCGGATGTGGCCGAGCCGGTGCGGGCAGCGATCTCGCCGATCTTGAACTCGCGGGGGTTTGTTCGACGTTTCATCGAGATTCCTCCTTGCCTTCAACTTTACTTGAAGGTTTACGGTGAAGACAGCGCAGTATGAGCTGCGGATCTCGGGCCGAGTCCCGAGGATCTCGAATGGAGAAGCCATGAACCCCACCCTTTCCCTCGCCACCACCATCCAGGCCGATCGACGTGCTGCCGCGGAGAAGTACCATCTCATGAAGGCGCTGCGACGCAGCGGGCCAGTAGCCATGCATCTCCGCTTCCAACTCCTACGCGAAGCCCGCCCGGCGACGGGGCGGTCCACGTCCGCGACGGCAGGGCCGGGTGCTCGCGGTCGGGAACTGGCAAGGTCGTTTGGGTAGTGACCCGCCGCTCGGAACCATCCACGATGTCGATGAATTGACCGACTCGGCATGAGCAAGGCTGACGTTGCTCGCACTGTTTGCCTGATGGCCAACTTGCTCAAGGAGCGTTTGAGCCCGGAGGGGATGACGCTCTTCCAGGCGAACCGCGCCGTCGGATGGCAAGACGTCTTCCACCTCCATGTCCATCTGGTGCCCAGGTCGTCGGATGACAAGTTGGTGAGACCTTGGCGCTCCGTCCCAGATGGGAGGAATCGCTTAGAGGACGTCTACGCGCTCCTCCGGTGAGGGTCAACGCGACATCGAGGGCGACCGCGCGAGAGATTCAGATGCGCCGGTCAGAGCAGCTGGATCGGGCAGGCTGCTCCGTTGAGGCCGTCTGCCTTTGCTTTTAGTCTTCCGCCGAACAAGCCACCGGTGGTGATGGTCAACTCGACCGGCAGTTTCAGCAGGTCGGCGTCGTACAGCAGGGTAGATTCGTCGACGAGCTGCTTGCGGTAGCTATCCAGGCGCCGACCCTTTGTTCTTGTGTCAACTGACACCTCGAACTTCTTGCCTCAACCGAATGGTTCGAGCAGGTCGACCACGGCGGTGCCGCCCTTGCGGCGAATGACCGCGGCTGCCTGATCGGTGACGTGAAGCTGCATATATGAGTCAACACTCTAGGTGTTCTGGGCATTCCTCGGGTGTCGTGAACCAGGGCGAGTCTTCTTGCCAGATACGAACAAGTGTTCGATACTGGAGGTATGGCCGCAGCGGAGTCACTTCCTCACATCATCGACCCCGCCGAGGCACTCGACGACCGTAAGGCCCGGCTTCGCCTCGTCGCTGATCGTGTTGCGCCCATGGCGCTCGCCCGCGAGCGAACCCTTCCTGTCCTGCCCGAGCTGGTCGACCTCCTGCCCGGTGGAGCGTTGCGGCGCGGATCTGTTGTGGGTGTCAACGGTATGGGCGGGGCAACTTCTCTCGCTCTCGCCCTGGCCGCAGGGCCCTCCTCAGCGGGGTCGTGGACAGCGATCGTGGGCCAGCCCGAGCTGGGACTCGTAGCGGCCGAGGAGGCCGGGATCGCTCTCGAACGACTCCTCGTTGTCTCGCCGGAACCATCTTCATGGGCGGGGGCAGTAGCGGCCCTTGTCGGCTCGGTCGATGTGGTGCTGGTGGCCCCTCGCCACCGGGTCGCCGCCGGCGACGCCCGCCGTCTCACTGCCCGGCTGCGTGAGCGCGGGTCAGTGATGATCCATACCGGAGGTCGGTGGGGCCCCGGCGCCGATGTACAGCTCGATGTTGCCCATTCCGAATGGGTGGGCCTGGGAATCGGCCACGGGATGCTCCGGTCTCGACGGGTCACCATCAATGGTGGCGGGCGGGGGGCCGCGGCTCGGCCCCGATCTGCTCGCTTGCTTCTGCCCGGCCCCACCGGCGCACCGGCAAGCGCCGGCTGAGATGAGCGCACCGGTTCGCACCCTCGTTGCTTGGTGCCCTGACTGGCCTGTCGTGGCCACCGGTAGCCCGCTCAATGAGCCGGCCGCGGTCATTTTCGCCAACCGTGTGGTGGCCGCATCGCTGGCGGCTCGCACCCTGGGCGTTCAGCGTGGTCTTCGCCGTAGAGCGGCCCAGGCCCGCTGTGCCGAACTGGTGATCCACGATCGCGATGAGGCTCGAGAGGCCCGCCTCTTCGAGCCGGTGGTCGCCTCGCTCGACGACATCTCTCCCCGAGTCGAGGTCACTCGCCCTGGTGCCTGTGCCATCGTCGTCCGCGGCCCATCGCGTTACTTCGGTGGTGATGCGGCTGTTGCCGACCTGGTGCGAAACCGAATGGGGGAGGTATTAGAAGGCCGAGCAGAAGTGAAGGTCGGAGTGGCCGATGGGCCTTTTGCTGCCGCGCTCGCAGCCCGCGCCGCCGACCCTGTTCGGCTCGTCGAGGAGGGCACGGCCGCGGAGTTTCTCGCCCCGATGCGTATTGGTGTTCTCGAGCGTCCCGAACTGAGCGACGTGCTCATCCGGTTGGGCGTGCGCACCCTCGGGGCTTTCGCCGCTCTTCCGGTCGGCGATGTGCTGGCCCGGTTCGGAGCCGAAGGAAGGGGAGCGCATCGGCTTGCCGCTGGCCTCGATGAGCGTCCTCCCGATGCTCGGCTCCCACCCGCCGACTGGTCGGTGGCGGCCGAGATCGATCCACCTGCCGATCGGGTCGACCGGGTTGCCTTCGTCGCTCGCAGCCTCGCCGACGAACTCCATCGGCGCCTGGGCAAGGAGGGGGTCACCTGTGTTCGTGTCGCCATAGAAGCCCAGACCGAACACGGCGAGGAGTTGATCCGCCTGTGGCGCCACGAGGGTGCCCTCACCGACGCGGCAGTGGCCGACCGGGTGCGCTGGCAACTCGACGGTTGGCTCAACGGCTCGGCTGCCACCCGACCAAGCGGGGGGATCGCCCGAGTGGCACTGGTTCCCGATGAGCTCATACCGGCCACCGGCCGCCAGCTCGGTTTCTGGGGTGGTGAGACCGAGATCGATGAACGGGCTGCTCGCGTGGCGGCCCGCCTTCAGGGTCAGCTCGGTGCTGATGCGGTGATGGTGCCCGAACGCCGCGGAGGTCGCCATGCCCATGAGCAGCTCACCCTTGTGCCATCGGCAACGGTTGAGCTGAGAGGCCGTTCGCTCACCAGCGACCCTGAGGCCCCGCCGTGGCCGGGCGCCCTACCCACCCCGTCGCCCACCAGGGTGTTTCGCAATCCTGGAAGCGTCGATGTCCATGATGCCGCTGGGCGGCCCGTCACCGTTGATGGGCGCGGCCGGTTGTCGGCATCACCTGATTGCCTGATGATCGACGGCAAAAAGCAGGTGGTTACGGCCTGGGCCGGTCCTTGGCCTGTCGACGAGCGATGGTGGGATCCAGGAGGTCATCGCCGCCAGGCAAGGTTCCAGATGATCGCCGACGATGGGGTGGCCCGTCTGCTGGCACTCGAAGGGGGTAGGTGGTGGATCACCGCGGTTTGGGACTGATGCGAGCATCATGGTCGCTGTGCCGCCCACCGCCGTTCACCGCGATCGTTGCGAGCGATGGTTCGTTCGTCGTGGCCTTCCCCACCTGATCGATCAGTACTCCGCCACCGAGGACGTCCTCACCCGCACCGCCCCGTTCCTCATGGTTGTCGTGTTCGCCGAGTTCTTTCTCACCTTCGGCGACCGCTGGTCGGGTTGGAGCCAGGCCCTGGCGTTCTTTGGCGGGATCGCCGTGATGCTCGGTGGTCTGGCTCTGGTCAACCGACTCCGCGGCCGTCGACTGGTTCAACTGCCCGACGAAATCGGGACTCTCGAAGTGCTTCTCTATTTCGCCCTTCCCGTGATCCCAACCGCGGTGGGAGCGGAGGGAACGGTCCTCGACAACGTCGTCACCATCGTTGTCGTGAACGCCGTGGTACTGACACTCGCCTACATCATCACCTCCTGGGGTCTGTTCCCGATGCTGAGCTGGTCGGTGGGCCAGATCAGGGCCCAAATCGGCGAGATAGCCACCCTCGCCATGAAATCCCTACCGATCCTGCTGATCTTCTCCGCCTTCATCTTCCTCAATGCCGAGATGTGGCAGGTCGCCAACGACTTTTCCTTGCCGTTCTTCGGCGCGGTCGTGGTGCTCATAGGAGGCATCGGAGGAGCGTTCGTGAGCGTCTCGGTGAGGCGCATCACCGTCGATCTGGCGCGTTTCTCCGCCTGGTCGGATGTGAGGCCTCGGTGTGTCGGCACGCCCGCCGAGGAGTTCGTGCCGTCCGACACCGCCGATCCGCCCGACGCTGCTGCTCTCGGCCGTCAGGCCGAGTGGAACGTCGGGCTCCTGCTGTTTGTCACCCAGGCGATTCAGATCGTCCTGGTGGCATTGGTGATCGCCTTCTTCTACATGTTGTTCGGGTTGGTCACGGTGAGAGAAACCACCCTCTTACAGTGGACCACCGCGGGGGAACTCACCCGCTCCGACGACTGGGCGATCTACTGGTCGGTGCTCGGCGGTGAGGTGGTGTTCACCCGACAGCTCGTGCTGGTGTCTGCATTCATCGGGATGATGTCGGGTCTCCAGTTCGCGGTGCAGGTGGTCACCGACGAGGCCTACCGCGCCGAGTTCGCCGAGGAGATGACCTCCGAGGTGCGCGAAGCGTTGGCTGTGCGAGCGGTGTATCTCCGCTCCCTCGTCTCGAACTAGACGTTCGCCACGAAGGAAGCCAACGCCTGGTCGGCCGCGTCGAGGTCGCGGTCGTCGACGGCCTGGAACATCATGCGGATCACGTAGCTGCCGTCGAAGGGAGTCACAGCCAACACCACCGCGATCGTTCCGATTCCGCCGCAATCCGACCACAGCTCCAACGTGCCCGTGTAGAGCACGTCCTCGTAGGGTTCGGCGCCTTCATAGACGCACGCGTTGGAGTAGTCCATCTCGTTCAGCACACCTTGCAGGTCAGCCGAAGTGAGGTCGGGGTTCGACTCCACGATTATCCCGGGCGTCGCCCATGTGTCGAGGAAACCCGAGAGGTCGGGGGCTGCGTAGATACTCGGCCCGAAGGTGGGATTGGGTGCTCCGTTGGTGTCGCCCCATTCGGTCGGCACCGACACCGTGATCAGTCCGGTGTCGTCGGTGACGGTCATGTAGTCCGCATAAGTGCCGACGTCGGGCCCTGTGCCGACCACTTCGTCGTCGAATTCCTGAGCGAAGGAGAATGACTGCACGAGTGTGTCGCCATTGAGTTCACCCTCGAGGAACTCATCGCTCGCGTAGCGCAGGATCTCGATCGACATCGTGGCGTCGGGGCCCTTGGTGCGGAGGATGTCGCAATAGTCTCGCATGGTGCCGTCGGTGGCGATGAAGAGACCCTCGACGTTGGTGATGATGTCGCCCGGCTCGATGCCGGCATCGCTCGCGGGGGAACCGCTCTCGACACTGGCCACCCAGATGCCGTTGATGCCGAACTCCGCGTCGTAGATGGCTTGTCCGTTGACGCCGATGGAGTCGACGTCGTTGCCGGCGACGAGCTCATCGATGATTGGTCGAGCATCGGCGATGCTGATGGCGTAGTTCTGGTCGCTGGCGTCGATGCCCGCATAGTTGACCGCCACGACTTCGCCGTTCTCGTCGACGAGTGGGCCGCCGGAGTTGCCACCCCTGATCCTCGCGTCGTGCTCGAGCACATCATCCACTGATGCCCAGTTGGTCTCGCCATCGGCGGTGAGGGAGCTGACGATGCCACTGGTGAGGGTGTAGTCGACTCCCTCGATGGTGGAGGCGTCGCTGGCCGGATAGCCGGCGGCGTATACATCGAGTCCGGTGGTGGCCGGGTCGTCACGGAAGCTCAACGGGGAATAGCCATCGCCGCTCAGCTGGATCACCGCGAGGTCTGAGCACTCGCTCACGCCGAGGATTCGGGCGTTGACGGGTTCGTCCTCGCCCGGCACCCACACCTGGAGCAGGGCCGCGCCGGTGACCACATGGTTGTTGGTAACCACGAGCCCGTCCTCGCTGATGATGAAACCGGTTCCGAGTCCGGCGCTGTTGAACTGGATACCGATCTCGGGGTCGATGAAGGTGCCTTGGGCCAGGATCTTCACCACCGACTGCTCAAGCGCGGCGATGTCGTATTCCGCGGGGAGTGTCGTGGTGGCAGGGGCGGCCGTGGTGGTGGTTTCGGCCACCGTTGTGGTGGGCGCGGTGGTGCCCGGAGCGGTGGTCTCGCTGCCCGAGCCGCATGCAGCAGCCAGGAGGGAGAAAACCATGAGTAGGAGGGCCGTTCGTCGCATGTCGTCTCCTTGCGTTCTGAACACAGAACGGATGAGCGTTCGTTTAGCTACTGGTCGGTTGGTTCAGGCTTCCTTTTAGGAAAACGCTACCTCTCGGCCTACGGGCCGGTGAACTTGTGCCCGGGGTTTTGGGGACTTCAGGCCTTGCTGTACGAACAGGTGTTCGTCTACGGTCGAAGAGGTGGGATGGAACAGTCCGAATGTCTCGTGGAGAGACATAGAACGCACGCTCTCTGATCGACCTCCCTCGGGGCGCGCCCGTGATCTGTGGGAGGGAGACGGAAGCGACAGCCCGGCATGGACCCGCAAACGTTCTGCCTACGAACCGCCCAGAGAGCAGGTCAAGAAGCGCAGCGATGTCCCCTACGCCGAACTTCACTGCCACTCGAATTTCTCCTTCCTCGATGGGGCATCAGACCCTGAGGAGTTGGCCGAGGAAGCGGCTCGCCTCGGCCTCGAGGCTCTCGCCCTCACCGATCACAACGGCTTCTACGGAATCGTTCGCTTCTCCGAAGCGGCAAGAGCGATCGGGCTACCCACCGTTTTCGGTGCCGAACTCACCTTGTCTTCGCCGCCAGGGGACCTGGCGGACCGCCCCCACCAGAATCCGACCGACCTCTCCCGCCCCGGTCCTGCTGACCCCAACGGGAATCACCTCCTCGTGCTCGCCCGCGACCCCCACGGCTATGCCCTGCTCGGACGCGCCATCAGCGAAGGCCAGCTGGCAGGGGAAAAGGGCGCGCCCCGCATCTCCTATGAACGCCTCGTAGAGCTCGCAGGACGAGCGTCGGGAGGCTCCGACCATTGGCTGGTTCTCACCGGATGCCGCAAGGGTCCCGTGCCGAAAGCACTCATCGAGCAGGGCCCCGCGGCCGGGCGCCGAGCCCTCGACCAACTCGTCGACGACTTCGGCACCGGCAATGTGGTCGTCGAGTTGTGGGATCACGGCCTGCCCATCGACTCGGTCCGCAACGACGGCCTGGTCGAGTTGGCGATGGCCACAGGGGTCGATGTGGTCGCCACCGCCAACGCCCATCATCACTCCGTCGCCCGAAGACGCCTGGCATCGGCCATGGCCGCGGTACGGGCCCGGCGCAGCCTCGACGAAATCGACGGCTGGCTCCCTCCCGCGGGAATGCACCTCAGATCAGGAGAAGAACAGGCCGCTCGTTTCGCCCGCTATCCGGGGGTGGTTGAAAGAGCCGCCGCACTCGGACTCGAGTGTGCATTCGACCTCTCACTGGTGGCGCCCAACCTGCCGCCCTATCCGTGCCCCGATGGGCTCGACGAGATGGCCCATCTCCGGCGCCTGGTGGAGGAGGGAGGTACTCGGCGCTACGGCTCCCGTGCTGCCGAACGGGTGGAGGGAGCCTGGGCCCAGCTCGACCGTGAGCTCGATCTCATCGACCAGCTCGGGTTCCCCGGCTACTTCCTCGTGGTGTACGACATCGTCGACTTCTGCCGGCGGGTCGACATCCTCTGCCAGGGTCGGGGCTCGGCCGCCAACTCGGCGGTGTGTTTCGCCCTCGGCATCACCAACGCCGATGCGGTCTCGCTCGGCCTGCTCTTCGAACGTTTCCTGTCACCAGAACGCGACGGCCCACCCGACATCGACATCGACATCGAGAGCGATCGACGCGAGGAAGTGATCCAGTACGTCTACGAGCGTCATGGCCGTCATCACACCGCCCAGGTCGCCAACGTCATCACCTACCGCTCGAAGTCGGCCATACGAGACATGGCGAAGGCCCTGGGTTACGCCGCCGGTCAACAAGATGCCTTCTCCAAACAGGTCGACCGGTGGAGCAGTGCCAAAGAAGGCGCGACCGACCCCGATACCTCCATTCCCCTGCCGGTGCTCGAACTCGCGGCCGAGATCGAGCACTTCCCCCGTCATCTGGGAATCCACTCGGGGGGAATGGTGATGTGTGATCGTCCGGTGATCGAGGTCTGTCCCGTGGAATGGGGACGCATGGAAAACCGCAGCGTTCTCCAATGGGACAAGGACGACTGTGCCGCGGCGGGACTGGTGAAGTTCGACCTGCTCGGGCTGGGGATGTTGTCGGTGCTGCACTACGCCATCGATCTCATCGCCGAGACCGAAGGTGTGGAGGTGGATCTCGCTGCTCTGCCCCAGGAGCAGGAGGTCTACGCGATGCTCCAGAAGGCCGACACGATCGGTGTGTTCCAGATCGAATCACGGGCCCAGATGGCCACCCTGCCCCGGCTCAAGCCTCGCTGCTTCTACGACCTGGTGGTGGAGGTGGCACTGATTCGTCCCGGCCCCATCCAGGGCGGATCGGTTCATCCCTACATTCGGCGCCGTAACGGGCTCGAACCTGTCACCTACCTCCATCCCCTTCTCGAGAATGCTCTGGCCAAGACCCTCGGTATCCCCCTGTTTCAGGAACAGTTGATGCAGATAGCGATCGACGTTGCCGGATTCACGCCCGCTGAAGCCGACAAGCTTCGTCAGGCAGTGGGATCGAAACGAAGCCGCGACCGGATGGAGCAGCTGAAGGGACGCTTCTTCGAGGGCATGGCGGCCAACGGCATCACCGACGACATAGGCGATCAGATCTGGCTGAAGCTCGCGGCCTTCGCCAACTATGGCTTCCCCGAGAGCCACTCGGTCTCGTTCTCCTATCTCGTCTACGCCTCGTCCTGGATCAAATACCACTACCCGGCGGCCTTTTGTGCCGCCTTGCTCAACGCCCAACCGATGGGGTTCTGGTCGCCTCACACCCTGGTGGGCGATGCCCGCCGTCACGGCGTGTTGGTGCGTACCCCTGATCTCAATGCCTCGGCCGCGAAGGCCACGTTGGAGGCGGCCCCCGACTCAACCGGCAGATGGGCTGTGCGGCTGGGGCTCGAATATGTGAGAGGCCTCGGCGACGACCTTGCCGTTGAGATCGATGCCGGGCGGCCCTACACCTCGGTGGAGGATCTGCGCCGCAGGGTGCCTTCGGTGTCGCTCGGTGTGCTCGAGGCTCTTGCCACGTCGGGAGCGTTCGGGTGCTTCGGTGTCGACCGGCGGTCGGCGCTGTGGACCGCCGGTGCGATGGCCCAGACCGCAGCCGATCGCCTACCGGGGATCATCACCGGTGTCGACGCACCCACCCTGCCGGGCATGTCACCCGAAGAGCTCTCCCATGCCGACCTCTGGGCCACCGGTGTCGCCCCCGATGGTCACCCCACCCGCTACATCCGCGAGGAGTTGGCCGGAATGGGAGTGGTCACCGCCACCGGACTGGTGGATCAAGCGGCGGGGGAGAGGGTGTTCGTAGGTGGAGTCGTCACCCATCGCCAACGGCCGGCCACCGCGGGCGGTACGACCTTCCTGAATCTCGAGGACGAAACCGGGCTCATCAATGTCGTGATCTCGAAGGGGTGCTGGCAGCGCTACAAGCGAATCGCCCGAGGTGCTCCGGCCCTGCTCATTCGGGGTCGGCTCGAAAAGGAGGAGGGGGTGATCAATGTGGTGGCCGACAAGCTCGAGCCCCTACCTGTCGGCAAGGCGCCGGCATCGCGCGATTTCCGCTGACACCCTCGAAAGAATCTCGGCGATAATGGAACCGACCGCCGTTCTCGTGCGTCTATGGGTGTGACTGTGGTTGGCGAACTGGAAACCCCACTGGAATTGGTGAGCGACGGCGGCGTCGCGCCCGTCGCGATCGACTTCAGCTCCTTCTTCTCCGAGCACTACCGGCCTGTCGCCGCTGCTCTTGCTCTCACCATCCGCGATCCCGAACTTGCTTCTGATGCAGCGGCAGAGGCCATGGCCCGGGCCTATCAGAGGTGGGACGACGTAAGCGCTTACTCCAACCCGGTCGGCTGGGTGTATCGCGTCGGCCTCAATTGGGCCAGTTCGCGGCGGCGCAAGACGCTTCGAGAGATCTTCAGCTCCCACGCTCCCGACCGGGAAGCCCCACCTGTACATGAGGTCGACCCCCAACTCGACGCGGCCTTGGCCGAGCTTCCGGTCGAGCAGAGGTCGGTGGTGGTGCTCCGGTACCTGCTCGACTGGTCCGAATTCCAAACTGCCGAGACGCTGCAGATCGCGCCCGGCACCGTCAAGAGTCGATTGAGCCGAGCGCTCGATCGGCTCGCCGTTTCCCTGGAGGACTCCGATGACTCGTGACGACGAGCTCCGTTCCCGTATATCCGACCTGGCCGAAGGCGCCGAGATCAGTGAGATCTCGGTTGATCAGGTGCAGGCTCGCGGCCGTCGCCGCAATCTCAACCAGCGCATGCTCGCACTGGCGGCCGCCTTCTTGTTCGTGGTCGGCGTTGCCGGCGTGGTGCAGACACTCAGGGACGATGAAGGCACGCTCGGTGTGGCTGTTGACGTCGGTGCGGACACACCCTCTGGATCCGATTCGCAAGCCGATGCTGCTTCTGCCGCGCCCGCCATCCCCTCGCCGACCCCTTCGCGAGCGGCCGGCGCCGACGCGGCCCTCAGCTACTACGACTCTGAGAGCAGAGGAGGCCCGAGTTCGGTCCTCCCGTGGGGTGACGGATTCGTCTCCTTCAGCCAGGTCTGGCACGAGCCCACCGACGCGATGGCCGATCTCGTGCCTGATCTCGCGGATCGCTTCCCGACAGAGATCGCCGATGCGCTGGAGGAGGCTGGAGTCGAGTCGACCAACATCGAGGAATCGATGGCGGCCCTCGACGAAGCAGGCTTACTCGATCTGGCCACCGAGATCGTGCAATCCGATCCCGAGCTGCTCGACGCTTACATGGCCGCCACCAGCGGCACCTACACGCTCGAGGCTCAGATCTCCGACGACGGTGTCACCTGGACCGCTCTGCCAGGTTTCTCTGCCCCCGGAGAGCTGGGATATTCCGCTTCCGACGGTGTCCATCTGGTGCTGGCCAACCAGGACTGGACCCAAGACGGCGGAGCCGTCGACGTCGAAGTCTCGATCACCACTGATCTCACAACCTGGACAACGGTCACCATCCCCGTTGAGCGACCCGCCGCCATCCCCGAGTTCGTCACATTCAACTCCAACCTCAGCGCGCTGGCGCTCGGACCCGATGGTTGGTACGTCACCACCGAGGCGAACTCGTGGTTCGACGTGTGGAGCGCATTCCCCGACGACCTGCAGGCAGAGATGGAGCTCAACGGGTGGGGCTACACCGCCGTACCGGAGGGAATCAGGCTTGAGAGTCATGGTCGGCGATCCGCCGGCGAGGGTGATGAAGGGTTCGACTACCCCGTGATTCCAGCTGTGTCGTCGTCCTACCCGGTGGTTCCACCTCAACCCATTCCGGTTGAGCTGTGGGAGTCCACACTGGAACGACTCATACCGTGGACCGATCTGGGGCTCGTGTACGACGACTATGCCCCCTACCTCAGTGGATCGTCGCAGACCGCTGGGTGGGTCGGCACCTGGGCTGGCGGGGTCGCTAGGGCCTCAGCTCCGGCATCAGCAAACTGCTGCACCGTGGTTGGCACCGGAGCCGGCTATCTCGCGATGGCCTGGGACGCTTACGAGTACACCGAACTCGAAGAGGGTCCGAGCAATTCCGTCTTCTTCTCGCCCGACGGGCACAGCTGGAACGCGGTCGATGCCCCCGGCACCGAGGGATTCATCGATGCCATTGTCGCGGTGAGAGGGGGTGTATTGCTCACGGTCTCCGACGAGGCTGGTCAACAGATTTGGCGGGGCGATGCCGACGGCACCAACTGGCAGCCGGTCACAGTGCCTGGCATCTCCGATACCTGGCTGTGGTTCGCGGGTGGTGGCGACGGTGTCGTGTCGGTCGTCGATGTAGCTACCTACGAGTACGTCGGCCCGCCTCCCGTCGAATACGAAGCGAGCATCGAATACGACGGGCACGAGATCTACACCCACCAGTTCGAGGACGGCACGGCGCTCACTCGCGTAACAAACCAGGAAACCGGCGAGGTCGTTCTCGAGAGCGCTAGAGAGGACTTTAATGGAGATATTCCAAGTTTCTTGGAGTTGCTCGACAACGGCGGTATCGGCTTCGTCGATGCTGACGGTGTCTTGATACTCGAGGTGCCCCTCGAGATGCTCAGCGGAGCGACCGCCAGCGCCGAGCAGGCGGCGCGCTCCGACCAGGATTGGGAGGAACCGAGCTACGAGCCCGACTTCCATCTGATCGCCTCGGTCGACGGGATCAGCTGGCACGTCGAAGACCTCCCCGACACCCGAGGGGGCTACTACGAGTCGCCGCCCGCGATCAACGGCACCACGGTGGTTCTTCAGATGGCCGGAGAGTGGCAGAGCTTCGATATCAGCTGACCACCTCGGTCGACGCGGTGCGCGAAGCTGTGCCCCGCTATGACATTCCTCAGAATTCTCGTAGGGACGGCGGGCGCCGTCGTAGCCATCGCAACTCTCGGTTCCGCTGTGCGCACGGTGGTGGTGCCCCGCGGCGAGCAGGTCGTGATCGTACGGCTGGTGTTCGGTGGTTTCCGGTGGCTGTTTCACAGGGGCAATGAAGCCTCGAAAGCGCGCTTCGCCCCGGTAGCGCTCATCACGATGCCCCTGGTGTGGAGCCTCGGGGTGGGTCTGGGATGTAGCGCCACCTTCTGGGCCCTCGGAGTTGAGCCCTACCGAGATGCGCTCGTACTGTCGGGCTCATCGCTCACCACCTTGGGCTTTCGCACCACCACTGATCTTCCCACCCTCATCCTCTCGGTGCTCGAGGGCCTGGTGGGGTTGGGGTTGGTCGCCCTGCTCATCAGTTTCCTACCCACCATTTACAGCTCCTTCTCGAGGCGCGAGACGGCGGTGGCGAAGCTCCACCTGCGGGCCACCGATGAGCAGGGTGTAGCGAGTCCCGCCACCTTGCTCATACGCAGCCAGATGATCGACGGGCTCGATCAGATAACGGAAATGTGGGCCGACTGGGAGGACTGGTTCGTGGAGGTCGAGGAGACCCACACGTCCTTTCCCATGCTGGTGTTCTTTCGCTCTCCCGTGCCCACCCGCTCCTGGATCGTGAGCGCGGGTCTGGCCCTCGACTCGGCCTCCCTGTTCAGCTCCACCCTCGACGTGCCCCGCGCCCCTAGAGCCAACCTCATGATCCGCACTGGCACTCTCGCTCTTCGCCAGATCACCGACTTCTTCGGCTTCGAACACCCGAGCGACCCCCGCCCCACTGACCCCATCTCCATCGGCCGAGAAGAGTTCGACGACGTGTACGACCAACTTGCCGCTGCCGGAGTGCCGGTCAAGGCCAACCGTGAACAGGCCTGGAGAGACTTCGCCGGCTGGCGGGTGAACTACGACCAGGTACTGCTGACCCTGGCCAGCTTCGTCGATGCGCCTCCAGCGCTCTGGGTGTCGGACCGGTCGATCAGCTACCGCAGGCCCCGGCTCATCCGCCGCCGCTAGCCGGATCGCACGAAAGGCCGACGTCAGGAGATCCTGCGGGTGCTGGGCACGTAGACCACCGCCGGTTCGACCTCGAAATAGTCGCGGCGCCGGAAACCCCCCAACCGGGCGATCAACCGTGACGGCACCGACTCCACCCGCTGGTTGTACTCGCGAACATTGCCGTTGAAGAGGCGGCGCGCCGCTTGGAGACGGTCCTCGGTGGTCACCAGCTCCCGTTGGAGATCGAGGAAGCGTTCGCTGGCCAGCAGGTCGGGATAGTCCTCGCTCACTGCGAAGAGTTGGCGCAGGCCCGACACCAGCAGATTCTCGGCCCCCTCATGCCCTTCGGCCCCTCCGCGAGCCGATGCAGCACCCTGGCGGGCCTCGATCACCGCGGTGAAGGTGCGCTTCTCGTGGGTGGCGTAACCCTCGACGGTCTCCACGAGGTTGGGGATCAGGTCGTGGCGGCGCCTGAGTTCGGTCTCGACATTCGCCCACGAGTTGTCGATCAATTGGCGCTGAGCCACGAAGCGATTGAACGAAACCATCGCCCAGAGGAGAACTGGCGCAGCGACGATGAGCGCGGTGATCCATGCAGACATGTCACCCAATCGGCGCGCGACACACCACACTTAGCGATGTGGAGCACCGCGGTAGTCGTCGTTCGCGCCTCGGGAGCGCTCTCGTTGGGGGCGACCCCACCGCGTACCGTGACAGCTTCATCGCCTTGATGGTGGCAGTGGTGGCCAGCCTCGTGGCCGGCATCACGCTCGCCTCCACCACCGGCACCCTGGAGGAATTGCCCGGCCTGCTCTTGTTGGTGCCGGCCGTCCTAGCAGTGAAGGGCAACATCTTCGGTGCCCTCGGAAGTCGACTCGGCACCTCGATCCACTCCGGCGCCTTCCGCCTCAGCCCGCGGCTCGACACCATCGTTGGCCAGAACGCCACTGCGGCCATGGTTCTGAGCCTGGTCATCGCGGTGGTGCTTGCCCTGACGGCCAAGGCGGTGGCGATCGCTTTCAATGTGTCTCCCACGATGTCGGTGGCCGACTTCATCGTCGTGTCCGCGGTGGGTGGGGTCATCGCCTCGGTGGTGGTGCTGGGCATCACCCTCCTACTAGCGGGTGGCTCGGTTCGCTACGGCTGGGACCTCGACAATGTTGTCGCACCTCTGGTGACAGCCACCGGTGATGTGGTGAGCCTGCCCGCCCTCGTCTGGAGCGCGGAGTTGGCCGGCATCGGTGGTGTCACCCCCACGATCGCGACCGTGGTGACGGTGCTGGCCGTGATCAGTGTCGTGTGGGCCTTTCGTGCCGGGCGTCCCCTCCTCACCGAGATCATGCGAGAGTCGCTGCCTATCCTCACCGTGGCTGGTCTGGTCGATCTGGTAGCCGGAATAACCATCGAGAAGCGACTCGACGATTTCATCGAGTTCCCCGTGTTGCTCGTGCTCCTTCCCGGATTCCTCGGCACGGCGGGCGCCCTGGGCGGAATCCTGTCGAGTCGGCTCGCCACCAAGATCCATCTCGGGCTGATCCGCCCCGGCCCGGTCCCCCGAGGTGCGGCGGGCGGCGATGTGGCAATGATCTTCAGCCTCGCGATACCGATCTTCATCGCTTCTGGAGTGGTGGCCGAGATCGGTGGCGCAATCACCGATCGCGCCAGCCCCGGCCTCACCGACCTCGTCGCGATCGCCTTGATCGGTGGCTTGCTGGCCACGATCTGTGTGGTGGCGGTTGCCTTCTATTCGACCATCGCCGCCGTGCGTTTTGGACTCGATCCCGACACCTACGGCATCCCGATGGTCACCGCATCACTTGATTTTGTTGGAGCATTCGCCCTGATTCTGGCCCTGATCGCCGTGGGCGTTGCATGATGAATACCAGGAGAGCTGATGGACGATAGACCTCGAAATCTGAGAGAGATGTTGGCGGAAGCCAAGGACAACTCGGAGCTGATGGTCGACCTCGCGTATGCCTCGCTGTTCTTCGGCGACCCCGACATGGCCGAGGAGGTGGGCTCGCTCGAAGCCCAGATGAGCGAGCTGGTTCAGGACATGCGCGGTGTGTGCATCATGGCTGTGCGCAACCCGAGGGACTCCGAAGGGATGTCGTCGGTCCTCCAGGTGATCAGCGCCATCGAGCGCATCGCCAACGATGCCGTCGACATCGCGCGCATCGTCACCCACAAGGTGGGGATCCCGGCCGAACTGGTGGCCGATCTGTCGGAGGCAGAAGAGGTGAGCCATCGCGTCCTGGTGTCGGAAGGGAGCCATCTCGCCCATCGGGCGTTGTCTGCTCACGAGCTTCCCGTGCAGACCGGTATGAGGGTTATGGCCATTCGCCGCGAGCGCACATGGATCACCGATGTCGACGGCGACCTCGTCCTCGTCCCCGACGATGTGTTGTTCCTGCGGGGATCGCCAGATGGCATCAGACGCCTGAGGGAGTTGGCCGCCGCAGAACCCTGGATACCGCCGCAGATCGTCGACGACCCCTTTGTCACCGATCTCGATCGGGCCGTGGACGTGCTCATCGAGATGAAGAATCTTTCCGAGGTTGCGGTGGGGCTCGCCTATTCGGCGCTGGTGTTCGCCGATGTCGGACTCGCGGCCGAAGTTCGCCATCTCGAGGATCGGCTCGACGAGATGAAGGATCGGCTCGAGACCTGGGTGTTGAGGGCAGCTAGCGACAAGGCCGATCCATCACTGCTGAGGGGCCTGCTGCACGTTTCGCAGGCCGCTGAAGACATCGGTGATCAGGCCCAGGCCATGGTGTGGATGATCGAGCAGCGAGAAGATGTGCATCCGATCCTGGGGCTGGCATTGGGCGACAGCGACGATGTGGTGGTGAGGTTTCCGGTTGCACCCGGCAGCGAGGCCGATGACGCCACCCTGGCCGACCTCCAGCTCGCGATCGAGCCCGGCTTCACCGTGCTCGCCATCCGCCGCGGCGGCCAGTACCTCTACCGGCCCCGCGGCCGCACCCGGGTTCTCGCCAACGACGAACTCATCGCGAGCGGCCCCGACGAGGGCCGAGAGTTGCTCGCGCTCCGGTGCGGGTGGCGTCTTGTCGACCCCGACGGCGACGGCGAGATGGAACTCGAGCCGGTGACCCGGATCGGCTGACGGGAAGTGCTCTGAGCCGGGGCGGGTTTCCGGCCCGTGGCTCGGTACTCCCTCGTCGTCGTTGCTCTCGCCCTGTTGGCCGCGGCATGCGGCTCGGACTCGGCGCCCTCAGACCAGATCGCCGCGCCTTCGGTGACCGACGAGTTGGCGGCCGAGACCGGGCTCCTCCATTCCGTACCGCTGGAAGACATCCACTTCGACACCTTCGACGGTGGTTCCGTACCGCTGAGCGAGGCTCCACCCGAGCTCATCAATCGGCTCCTCGACGCCATCCAGCCGATCGACAACCCCGACTACGAGAGTGCTTCGGATGCGGTGTGGCTCACCCCCGACGACATAGTTCTCGGCTACGTCGACGACACCGGTGATGCCTGGGCCTACCCGGTGCGCATTCTCGATCTCCATGAAATCGTCAACGACGAACTCGGGGGTCGGCCCGTTCTGATCAGCTACTGCCCTTTGTGTGGCAGTGGTGTCGTCTACGACAGGGTTCTCGGCGAGGCCACCCTCACGTTCTCCAACACGAGTGCGCTCTATGAGAACGACCTGGTGATGATCGACCGCGAAACGGGCTCCTACTGGTGGCAGGTGGCGGGACGAGGAATCGTCGGCCCTCTCACCGATGAGGCACTCACGCCGCTCCCCGCGGAGATGGCCCGCTGGGGGCAGTGGGCCGAGCGCCATCCCGAAACCAGCGTGCTCATCCGACCCGCGGGCCGCGACTACTCGCGGACCTTGTTCGGTGGCTACGCCGATCAGGTGGATCTCGGGAGAACACCGTTCCCGGTGGCCGGGGAAGTGCTCGACGACACCAGGCTCAGCCCCGGGACCTCGGTGATCATGGTCGACGTCGATGGCCAGAACTGGGCCTGGCCGGTCGAGCCTGCCGGCGACCGAGAAGTCGACCTCGGAGGTCTCACGGTGAGGGTGATAACCGATGGAACGGGAGGCAGAGTCGAAACGCTCGAAGGAGATGCGCTGGCGAGTCGCACGTCGCTCTGGTTCGCGGTGGTGGCCGCCTTTCCTGATGTTGTGCTGGGTACCTGACCGCGTTGGCCACGGCTCGGGTATCGTCGTCGCCGATGTCTGAGCAGCTCTGCATCCTCACAGTGCACGCCCACCCCGACGACGAAGCATCGAAGGGGGCGGGCACGATCGCGCGCTACCACGCCGAGGGCATCCGTACTGTGCTGGTGTGCTGCACCGGCGGCGAGGAGGGCGACATCCTCAACCCGGCCATGGACCGACCCGAGGTGCGCGACAACATGGCTGAGGTGCGCAGGGCCGAGCTGGAGCGTGCCGGCGAAGCGATCGGCTACGAGCAGATCCACATGCTGGGCTACCGCGACTCGGGCATGCCCGACAACGACTCGAACTTCCACCCCGATTGCTTCGCGGTGGCGCCGCTCGACGAGGCCGTCGACCGGCTCGTGGCCCTACTCCGACTCGAACGTCCCCAAGTGGTCGTCACCTACCCCGACGAGCAGGGCTCCTACCGTCACCCCGATCACCTCCGGGTCTACGAGATCACCCATCCCGCAGTGGAACGGGCCGCAGATTCGGCCTATCGACCCGAGCTCGGCGAAGCGTGGTCGGTCACCAAGACCTACTACTCGGCTTGGTCACGAGCGCGTATCAGCGCCCGCCATGAGGCCTTTCTCGAGCTTGGTCTCGAGTCGCCCTACGACGAGAAGTGGTTCTCGCGTCCCGACATCGATACGAGAATCACCACACGAGTGTCGATCGAGGGATTCACCCACGTGCGACGCGAAGGACTTCTCGCTCACGCCACCCAGATCGATCCGGAGTCCACCTTCTGGTTCGGTCTCCCCATCGAGATAGAAGAAGGCCTCCATCCCCTCGACGACTACTGCCTGGCTCGAGGCCCCGAAATAGGCGACCCTCCCGAAACCGATCTGTTCGCAGGCATCCGCCACCCCCAGCCGGTGCACCCGTGAGCGTCTTCCTCTCGCCCGACTGGTTCGAAGCGGCCGCCGATCATCTGGCCCAACTCCAACCCGTTGCGGGGATTTCTGCTTCCGTGCAGTACGTGGTGAGCGGATGCCCCGATGGCAAGCTCACCTTCCATGCGGAAATCTCCGATGGAATGGTTGCCTCCCTTCAGCAAGGCAAGGCCGCCGACCCCGACATCATCCTGAGCTGCTCCTACGACACCGCCTTGGCGGCGATCTCCGGCGAACAGAGCCCAGAGGCGATCTTCATGAGTGGCGCCCTCAAGGTCGAGGGCAACCATGCTTTCTGGCTGATGGACCTACCAGAAACGCGTGCGGCCGCCCTCAGCGTGCTCGCCGAGATGACCGACGCCTGACGATCAGCGCCGCGATCGCTGGAGATCGCGGATGGCGCGATAGCCGATCCGTTCGACGCCGAGCTTGTCGAGTCGGCTCTGCAAGGAACGATCGGTGAGCACGGCGAGGTCGTCGATCCGACCGGTGGCCGAAGGATCGATGGCCCGGAGTTCTTCCGCGGCGAGGGCCGGTTCGAACGCCACCTCGGTGACCCCGGCCTGGAGATCGGCGAGAACCTGATCCAGGTGACGGCGAGCCCCTCCTCGCACGAGTTGGTGGTGGTCGGGACTCATCACGCCTTCCTCACCGGCCAGGCGCCGGAAGGGGAAACCGGCCGAAGACTCAGCGGCGTCGCCTTCCAGTCGGATCGGCAGATCGAACTCGCACGCAAGATCGAGCAGCACGTCGAAGAATTCGGGCCTCTGCTGGAGGGCATTGAGATGGGTGGTCAGGTGGGTAGTGTCGACACCCCACAGCTGGGCCCGTTCGAGCTGGGCACGGCACTCGCGGCGGGCTTCGTCGAGATCGGCGTGGTCCCACAGGTCGCTGACCGTCCGCGGGAATCCGCCATCGCCATCGAGCAGGCTGGGTGCCTGGGTGAGCGGGCCCCACCGAAAGCAGTCGAGCTCCGCATTGAGGGTGAGATGTATGCCGATGTCGTCGCGTTGAGTGGCGCCGTGGGTGATGCGATCGACGGCGTGGCGCGCCCACACGCCGGGCATCATGAGGGTGGCGGTGGTGGCGGAGCCTTCGCGCATCGCCGTGATGCCGGCGGCCGTGGCGGCGTGGGTGGAGCCGAGCAGATCGGCGCTGAGGATGAGGACCCGTTGGTCGGAGTCGAATCCGAGGGCTTCGGCGAGCGATTCCACCCCGACGACGGTAGCCCCGCGGGGTGGAGATGCGACTACTCCAGGGGCACGTCGGGTCCGCCGCAGACGCCCCACAGCCCAACGTCGGCGCGGGCTGCTGTGCGTTCGGCGCTGGTGAAGAGGTCGGCGTAGTGGTCGTTGGGAGGGTAGATCAGCACCCCGGCATAGCCCCGCTCGAGAAGGTCGAGGTTGACGAAGAGTTGGTCTTCGGAACGAACCACGTAGGCGAGGAGTCGGTCGTATTGATCGCGAGCTTCGGTGTCTCGGATGAGCGTGATTGCAGTGCCCTCCGGCAGCACGGACTTCAGGTAGGCGCTCGCCTCGGCTCCGAAGCACTGGTCGGGACGAGTCTGGGCAACCGACTCCGGTGTGTCGATACCGAGCAGGCGGACCCGTTCACTACGACCGTCGAGGTCGGCGACGATCGTGTCGCCGTCGATCACCCGTTCGACCGTGGCGTTGGGGGCGAGTAGGGGCTGATCGGGAACCGTGGCGGTAACGGCCGGGTCGACAGAGGTGTCTGCAGGCTGGGGGATGGCCGAGAGTTCAGATTCGCTCCCACAAGAAGAGACGACCAACAAGATCGCGACTGCAGGTGCAAGAAAGCGGGACACGGCCACCATTGTGCAGGGGAGCCAACCCGATGCGACTCAGGCCGCCTCGGGGAGCTGATCGGCCTCTGACACCTCGCCTCGGCGAGCTTGGGTGGCACGCAGCACGGCGCGGGCGTTGGCAACTCCCTTGCGCCCACACTCGCGGGTGGCGGCATCGAGTTGCCAGACCTGGTGGGTGTCGAGGAAGACAAGCTGATCCTTCATGACACCACTATGCAGAAGGGGTGTGACACTGGCTCTAGGATCCCAGCCATGACCCAGCAGAGATACGGCATGACCGTCCCGTTCGGTGGTGCATTGCGCGCCCAGCGAGAGCGATTCGAGGCACTCGAGAGAGCGGGCTACACCGATCTCTGGACAGCCGAGGTGATGGGGGAGGACGCCCTCACCCCACTGGCCCTCGCATCGGTATGGAATCCTTCGATGCGGCTCGGCACCGCCATTCTCCCCGCCTACACGAGGGGGGCCGCCCTTCTCGCCCAATCGATCGCATCGATGGCGTCGGCCGCTGAGTCCGGCTTCGTGGCCGGCATCGGTTCGTCGTCCAATGTCATTGTCGAGCGCTGGAACGGGATCGAATTCGACAAGCCTTATCAGCGCGTACGTGACACGGTCCGGTTTCTCCAAGCGGCCTTCACCGGAGAGAAGATCACCGAGGACTACGAGACATTCTCGATCAAGGGGTTTCGCCTCGCGGTGGAGGTGGAGCAGCCGATCCCCATCCTCGTGGCCGCGCTCCGAGAAGGAATGCTGCGCCTGGCCGGTCGTGAAAGCGACGGGGCAATCGTCAACTGGCTATCCACCGAAGACGCGTCCCGGGTCACCGCGATCGTCAGGGGAGAGAATCCGAACGCCGAGATCGCGGCCCGGCTCTTCGTCGCCCCCAGTTCCGACCGTGAGATGTGCCTCGCCGCCGGAAAGTTCGCGATGGCGGCCTACGTCAACGTCCCGGTGTATCGCGCTTTCCACGAGTGGATGGGACGAAGCGACGACCTCGGCGAACACTGGGAACAGTGGGAGTCGGGCGACCGCAGGGGCGCGCTCGAAAAGATCCCCGATCATGTTGTCGACGACCTGATCATCCATGGCTCAGCCGACGAGTGCCGGACCCATATCCAGCGCTACGTCGACAACGGCATCACCACCCCGGTGTTGGCGGTGTTGCCGTTCCCGGGAATCGAGATCGACACGGCAATCCGCGATCTCGCCCCTACCGACTGAGCCGACCACCGTCGATCATCGAATTTGCTGCACCACCCTCAGATGTTCGGTGAGGTCCTCGAGCCGAGAGTGGGCATTCAGCCCGCTGGTGGACGGCATGACATACACGGGCCTGTCTCCGAGTGTGAGTTCCTGCAGGCCGGCCGAGGCGTGTCGGTCCATCGCCGCCCGCCAGCCGGCCAGGCCCACCATGCACACCACGGCGGGCTGCAGCCAGCGGCACAGCCGTTCGAGTCGGGCGACCCCCTCACGGTATTCATCGCGAGTGAGTGCATCAGCGCGAGGCGTCGCCCGCTTGACGAGGTCGGTCATGCCGACCCCGTGGCTACGCAGGGCATGGAGGGGGTTACGGTCGACGCTGACGAGGCCAGACGCCAGAGCGGCGGGCCAGAAACGATTGCCGCCCCGCCCGAACCCGACCCCCATCTCCGCTGAATGGACACTCGGGTTCAGCCCACACACCAATACCCGCATGTGGGGTCCGACGGTGTCGGGCAGGGTGAGCAGGCGTCTCAGACTGAGCTGAAGGCGCGGCCAACGGGTTGTGGTGACGGTATCGAGCGCGTCGACCCCGAAGCCGGCTCCGTGAACGACATCAAGCAGATGCTCGCGAGGCCAAAAGGAAAAGCTCCGGCCCGGAAAGTCGGTGTCAGAGCTCGGCATCAAGTCCTGATCGCCTTCGAACATGATGAGTTCGACCACCCCGTCCACCTTCAGGACTCGATGCAGGTCGGCGAAAGCGATCGGGACCGACGGGCGGGGCAGATGTACGTGAACTCGCGAAGCCAGCGCGCCATCGAAAGACTGTGATGCGAAGGGGAGTTCGGCTGCGTCACCGAATACCAGGGGCGAGTCGACCGACCCGGCCGCAACCTTCAACATCTCGATCGAGGCATCCAGCCCCACCGCCCCATCGGGGAGATCGGTAAGGTGAAGTCCGGCTCCACACCCGACATCGAGATAGCGCTCCCCGGGTTGACCCTCACGAGCGAGCAGGCGTTCAACCGCTTCCTCCCGTCGCCCGGTCGAACGCTTCGCAGCCCACTGGGTCGCGTTGGCGTCGTATACCGCTCGCGTTGCCGGGTCGATGGTCACCAGGCGGGGAGACTCTCCTGGAGCTTTCTCATACCGGTAAGCCAACGGGCGCGATCGCCGGCTCGGCGCTGCTCGTAGCGAGCGACTTCGGGGTGGGGGAGGATGAGGAAGTCGTCGGCGGCCAAACCGACGGCCACCGCTTCAGCCACCTCTTCTGGCTCGATCATGCCCATGGCCTTCACCACCTCGATGGCGAGATCTCCATCGGATTCGGTCATCGGTGTACGCACGCCTTGAGGGCAGAGGCAGGAGACCCCCACTCCCTGGGCGCCATGAGTGATCGCGATCCACTCGGCCAGCGCCACTGCCCCGTGCTTGGTGACGGTGTACGGAGCGTCACCAAGGTTGGTGAGCAGGCCGGCGGCGGAAGCGGTGATGAGGAGATGCCCCGAGCCCCGTTCGGTCCACAAGGGCACAAGCTTGCGGGCGGCGATGACGTTGGCCAACACGTTTACGTTCCATGCCGCATTCCATCCATCGTTGTCGAGGTCGATGCCGCTGCCAGTGCCGATGCCGGCGTTGCCACACCACAACTCGATCGGTCCAACCTCGGCCTCGATCCGGTCGATCATGGTCACCATGTCGTCCTCACTGGTGACATCGAGGTGCTCGCCGCGACCGCCGATCTCGGCCGCGACCGCAGCCGCTCCGGCGCCATCGATGTCGGCCACCACCACGCTTCTCGCCCCGTCGGCCGCGAACCGACGGGCCATCGCCCGTCCGATCCCGCTGGCGCCACCGGTTACCACTACCACTGCTCCGCTGATGTCCATGCGTCGATCGTAGGTCGCGCGACTCAATCCATGAATTCGGCCGATCCGGGGCCGTTTGTGCCGAGCGCCGCGGCTAGGGTGCGGACATGACGGAATCCATCGATGCGGCTCAGCTGCAGGAAGCACTCTCGATGATCGATCGAGGCCTGGGCGATCTCCAACGACGCGAGCTCGTGTCGAGTGCCGAGGTGGCCGATCTGCTTCTCGATCTGAGAATGATCCTCACGTTCGTTCCGTCGGAGTCCCCAGAAACCGCCGGCGTCGGCTAGCCGAGCAGGCGTCGGGCCAAAGCACCCAGCGCCGCACCCGCAACGAGGCCACCGGCCACATCGGATGCGTGATGGATTCGCACGTGGATCCTGCTTGTGGCGACGATCCCGGCGAGCGCGTACCAGAGCGGGGCGTTTCCCTGCCTCGACAACATGGCCGCAGCCACCATTGCCGCCGATGCGTGCCCGCTCGGGAAACTGCTGGTGCGCGGCTGGCGCAGGGTGAGCGGACGGGGCGTGTCCTGGACGGGCCGTTCACGCCGAAATACCGACTTGACGGGACCATTGATCAGGGCCGACTCCACACCGAGCGCGGCGCTCAAGGTGATCGCGATCCGGGGGTCGTCATCGATGAGAGCGTGCACCACGCCGATGGTGTGCCACAGCAGGGAGAAGTCGGCTGCCTCTGAAGCGGTGTAGAACAGGCGGTCTGCCGCCGAGATGTCGCGGATTCGTTCCCAGAGCGCGTCGAAGCGATTGTCGAGCCGGTCTATCGCGGCGACGAATCCCGAGTCGGAGTCTGGGGTCACGAGGAAGAAGACTACGCAGCGTCAGCCCAGGGGCCGCATGTGTGTCATCACTTCGGCCATATCGTTGTCGGTGACGGGGAGACCATCGTGCCAAAGAGGCGTCAGGCGCCCCATGGCTATGTGACGGTGAAGTTCGTCGACGACGGACTCGGATATCGCGTGTCCCTCGAGCACTGTGGTTTCCACCATCGTGCTGGGGAGTACCGGGATCACGTGATCGGGTTCGTCGTCGACGACGAACCAGTCGACGAAGGGAACCCAGGCGAGATGTTGAGCGATCCGATGGCGCGTTGCCTCGGCGAGTCGGTGGGCGTGCTCGACTGCCAGTCGGGGGGTCTCGTGCGGTTCGAGCGGGTGCAACACGAACGCACCCCCCGTGCCGGTGATGAGGCGGTCCCAACCTCGATGGGCTATCCCGACACCCGTCGGCAGGCGCGAGAGAGCCTGATCTAGGGCTCGTGCGCTCGGGGCGCTGGGACTGGACACACAAATACGATCGGCCTCATGGGGTCGATTCCTTAGCGAAGGCTCCATCGCCGGTGAACATCTTGCGGTGCCAGCGGCGAGGTGTGGCGATCATCGCCCTGGGGTAGTCCTCGAACAGCCAGCGGGCGAAGTTGCGGCGGGTCCATGGAGTGGCACCGGTGAGCCTCAGGGCGCCGCGAGCGATGAGGGGCTTGGCGAGAAGAGGGATCAGGAAACGGGCCATGCGGTCGTCGGCAACGAGCTCGCGTCGTACTTCGTTTTCGTATCGAGATCCGATTTCCTGAGCGCCTCGACCGGTTCCCGCTGCTCCGGCCCGGGCGGCGAGGATCGCCTCGGCGGCCAAACGTCCGGTCAGCAAGGCCTGGCCGATCCCTTCACCGGTCATGGGGTCGGTCACTGCGGCCGCATCCCCGACGAAGAGCGTGTGAGGCCCCTGGAGCGGAACCCGGCCGACCCGTGCCGGGATGGGCCACGCCTTGTGAGGGGCTTCGGGCACGGCGGTGTCGCCGAGCACATCGCGAATGTGGGGGCGTTCGAGCAGGTCGTTCCACACCCGCTTCATGTCGCCGACGCGGTTTTGTCCACCCCTTTGGATCCCGAAACCGACATTGGCTCGACCATCGCTGAGAGGAAATGACCAGGCGTAGCCGGGGAGGAGGTCGGGCTCGAACCAGATCGTGAGTTCTCGAGCGGCCTTCGGTCCTACTTCTCGGTAGTACTGACGAAACGCGTGCCACTCGCCGCGGTAACCGTCGACTGAAATCCCCAATGCCTTTCTCAGCGGCGACCACATGCCGTCGGCCCCGATGACGGTGCGGGCACTGACATGCCGATCGTCTCCGACGACGAGGTGGACGCCGGACTCGTGAGCGCTGGCTTCGGTGAGCGCGGCTCCCTCGCGGACGTCGGCTCCGGCTCTGCGTGCCCCCTCGACCAGCGCGGCATCGAGATCGGCTCGTCGGGCTACCGCCGCGTGAATACCACCCTCAGCCGGCAGCGGATATCTGCTCTCACGGGCCCGTGGGCCTCGCACCACGACTTCTTGCACGGGTCGCCACGACTTCACCGTGTGGGGTTCGAGGCCGAGTTCCTCGAGTTCGCGCAGCGCCAGGGTGGTGAGTCCGTCACCACAGCACTTGTCGCGAGGGAAGTTGGCCTTGTCGAAGACGGTCACCTCACGACCGGCACGAGCGAGGACGGTGGCTGCGGCCGCGCCGGCGGGTCCGGCCCCGATCACCACGATGTCGAGATTCTCACTCATGGCGCGTCGATCACTGTTTCCAGCCCGGTCAGGATGCGGGCGGCCAGGGCGGGTCCGTCGGCAACGGCATCGGGGTCGATCACGACACCGATGTGGCCGACGCCTGCATACGACGCCAACGACACGTTGAGACCGGTTCCACTCAAGGGTCCGAATGGTATGAGCGCTTGCACCGGACGCCCACACAGCTGAAGAGCCAGCGGGCTGGCGGGGATGTTGGAGGCGGTCAGGTCGATGCCGCGGGCGATGGTCGTGACGAATTCGGTGCTGATGGAGGCTGGGATCAGGCGACCGATTCCCGCCACGGACTCGGCGATCCCGTTCGACGCCCGAGCCCTGGCCTCGACGATCTTGTTGTGGACCTCCGCGACGATCTGGTCTGGGCTCAGGTTGCCCACGTGTACTTCCACCGGAATCGGTACGAAGCTGTTTCCTTGATTGCCGGCTTCGGAACGGGTGTTGACCGGCACCGATATCCGCAGGGACTTCGTCGCCCGTCCGGCGTGGTGGCGATGGGCTCGGATTCCGAGCACAACGCCGGTGACGAAGGCGTCGTTGATCGTGCCCCCCATGCGGTGTGCGGCTCGGCGCAAGGGTTCGATCTCCACACTTAGGCTGGTGAAGGTGGGCAGGGCGGTCGAGCGCCGCGGCTGTCGCCCGACCTCAGCATCGATGGAACGCGTTGAGCGGGCTATCGATCCCACCACTTTCCCCAAACTGTGGGCCACCGCGGCGGCACCGGTTGGGGCCGAATCGGTGACGGAGCGGGTGCGCCCGGTGGCTGCAAGCATGGGCACCTGAGCGGATGGTGGGGCGGGGTGGTCAGGCTCAGACCGGCCATCGATGTCGAAGATCTCGAGCATCATCGAAGCGCCTCCGACCCCGTCGGTGAGGGTGTGGTGAGCGCGAAAGATCACCGCGCACTCCGCTCCTTGCAGTCCGCGCACGAGGGTGACGTCCCACAAGGGTCGGGATCGATCGAAGGGCTGCACGGCATTGGCTGCGGCAAGTTCTTCCGTGGCCGAGCGTGGTGCATCGCCGCCCAGATCGGTGATCCGGAGATGATGGGCGAGAACGAATCGCGGGTCGGTGACCCACGAGGGCGATGCCAGCGCTGAAGCGCCACCGACGACGAACTGGCGAAGCCGCGGCACCACTCGTGTTGCTCGCTCCAACCTCTCGCGAAGAGCGCCGGGAGAGATCTCTCCCGCGCAGAACACCAGAGCAGTGACCGTAGGGCGAAGGCGAGGATCTCGGTCGAGCATCCACATCAATGCCTCGACATTGCTCAGCGGAGTC
>JAJCXY010000083.1 GCA_029263215.1 Acidimicrobiales bacterium | reverse complement strand
CTCGTCGGCCTGGTCTTCGGATATGAAGAGATCAGCCATTGGCATCCACCGACTTGTCGCCCGCCGTCACCGGAGCCAACTTGTCGATCCGGATCGAGGCTGCCTTGAACTCAGCGGTGCCCGACTGGGGGTCCCACGCGTCGTTGGTGATGGTGTTGATGTCGACCAGCTCCGGGAAATGGAAGGTGGTGAAGGTGAGACCTCGAGGAATGTCGGGCTGTATCCGCGTCACCATCTCCACCGCTCCTCGCGGCGAGGTCACCAGCACCCGTTCGCCATCGGCGATCTCGAGGGTCAGCGCATCGGCAGGATTCAGATCGATGGCATCGCCGTAGCGGATAGGCGACTCGAAGCCGCCGGACTGCACCCCGGTGTTGTAAGAGTCGAGAGCTCGGCCGGTGGTGAGCCGCAAAGGGAATTCGTCGGTGAGCTCATCGATGGGCCCCTCGTGCTCGGTGACGGTGAACGGGGCCGGGCCGCGGCCGCCGAGATCCGACTCCCACAACCATCCGTGGAGGTATGGGCTGCCGGGATGATCGAGATCGGGGCACGGCCACTGGAGTCCACCCTCCGTTTCGAGCCGCTCCCAGCTCATGCCCTGATGTAACGGCGAAAGCGACCTGAGCTCGTCCCACAGATCCTCAGACGACGGCTCACCCCACTCGACGCCGAGGCGGCGGGCGAGTTCCCCGATGATCTCGGTGTCGTGACGGGCCTCACCGGGAGGCGTCACTGCCGCTCTCACCCGTTGCACCCTGCGCTCCGACGAGGTGACGGTGCCGTCGGCCTCGGCCCAGCCCACCGAAGCAGGAAGAACCACGTCGGCCAACTCCGCGGTGCGGGTCATGAAAATGTCCTGCACGACGAGAATGTCGAGGTCGGCCAGAAGCCTCCGGGCGTGATCGACATCGGCTTCGGAGTCGGCCGGATTCTCACCGATGACGTAGGCGCCCTTGATGGTGCCTTCGTCCATGGCCTCGAACATCAGGGTGAGGTGGAGGCCGGGCTCGGGGTTGAGATCCACCCCGTAGGCCGCTTCGAACTTGGCTTGGGCTTCGGGATCGCCCACGGTCTGGAAGCCGGGAAACTTGTTGGGCAGAGCTCCCATGTCGCCGCCGCCCTGCACATTGTTCTGGCCGCGCAGGGGCACGAGGCCCGAACCCCAGCGACCCACATGGCCGGTGAGGAGAGCGAGATTGCAGAGCGAGAACACATTGTCGACCCCGTTGTGGTGTTCGGTGATTCCGAGGGTCCACAGGATCTGGGCCTTCTCCGCCGACGCATAGGCGTGAGCCATCTCGCGAATCGCGGCCGCGGGCACACCGGTGATCTGCTCGGCGTAGTCGAGAGTGAAGGGTTCGACCGCCTCCTTATAGGTCTCGAACCCCTCCGTCGAGTGCTCTATGAACTCCTTGTTCTGGAGATCAGCGGCGATGATCTCGCGGCCCACGGCGTTGGCCATGGCGATGTCGGTGCCGACGTCGAGGCCGAGCCAGACATCGGCAAACTTCGACGACGACGTGCGGCGCGGATCCACCGCGTACATCAGCGCGCCGTTGTCGAGACCCTTCAACAGGTGATGAAAGAAGATGGGATGAGCTTCACGGGCATTGGATCCCCACAGCAAGATGACATCGGTCTCCTCGATCTCTGTGTAAGACGAGGTTCCGCCACCCGCTCCGAACACTGTCGCCAGACCGACGACCGAAGGAGCGTGTCAAGTTCGATTGCAGGAGTCGATGTTGTTCGACCCCATCGCGGTGCGAATGAACTTCTGCGCCGCATAGTTCATCTCGTTGGTCGACTTCGAGCAGCTGAACATCGCGAAGCCCTCAGGCCCGTGCTCCTCGCGGATCGAACTGAACCCCTCCACCACTCGATCCAGCGCCTCCTCCCAAGAGGCCGGCCTCAATTCGCCATCGTCGCGAACCATCGGCGTCGTCAACCTCGGGAGCGGATCGGAGTACCGCTTCGCCTTGTTCTTCATCGTGTTGGCCACGGCGGAAGAGTAGCTGACCGAGGTCGTCAAGCGGCCCGGTTCGGTCGATTCGGAAACCACCACGAAGGCGGGCCGTCGAGTCGGTACGGTGCATGGTCATGCGCTGGTCACAACTCCACGTTCCCACCCTGCGAGACGCTCCCGCCGATGCCGAGGCGGCGAGCCACAAGCTCCTCGTTCAGGCCGGGTTCATCCGCCAACTCCACGCCGGCCACTACTCAATTCTGCCGCTCGGCTGGCGGGTGTTTCGTAAGGTCGAGCAGATCGTGCGCGAAGAGATGGACGCCATCGGGGCCCAGGAGTTTCTGCTCCCGGCGATGCACCCTGCGTCGCTCTGGCACAAGTCGGGCCGCTGGGAAATCATGGGCGATGAGATGTTTCGGGTCACCGATCGCAAGGGCGCCGAAAACGCTCTCGGCATGACCCACGAGGAGGTCTTCACGACTCTCGCCCTGGAGATCACGTCCTACAAGACCCTTCCCCAGATCTGGTATCAGATCCAGACCAAATTCCGCGACGAGCCCCGGCCCAAGAGCGGCCTGCTCCGTGTGCGCGAATTCGCAATGAAGGACTCCTACTCCTTCGACCTCGACGAAGCCGGGCTCGACGCCTCGTTCGAACTCCACCACGGCGCCTACGTTCGAATCTTCGAACGACTCGGACTCCCGGCGATTCCCGTCGATGCCTCATCGGGGGCGATGGGCGGCACCGGCTCCACCGAATTCATGGTGCCCTCCCCCGCCGGCGAGGACGACGTTGTCGTGTGCGGCAACTGCGACTACGCCGCCAATGTCGAGAGAGCCAGCTCCGCCCTCCCCGCCATCGACGATCGCCCCGGCGGCGAGCTCGAACGCTTCCCCACCCCAGGTGTGCGCACGATCGCGGCGCTCGAAACAGTCGAGGGCGGCGCGCCGGCCGAGCACCAGATCAAGACCATGGTGATGATGCTCGACGGCACCGTCACCCTCGCCCTGGTTCGAGGCGACCACATGCTCAATGTCCAGAAACTCCAGGACGGCACCGGAGCCATCGACATCAGGCCCGCCACTCCCGAAGAAGCACTCGAGCACCTTGGGGCCCGCCCTGGTTCACTCGGTGCGGTTCTGGTGGAAGGAATGAAGATCGTCGCCGATCCTGCTCTGCAGGGTCGCTCCGGTCTCACCACCGGCGCCAACGCCGACGACTGGCACTTCAGCGGGGTCGACATCGAGCGCGACATCGCCGTCGACCACTGGATCGACCTCCGCGAGGTGGGCGTCGGCGAACCATGCATCTCGTGTGGCAACCCTCTCGAGATCGTGCGTTGCATCGAGAACGGTCACATCTTCAAGCTCGGCACGATGTACGCCGACGCCCTCGGCGCTCACGTACTCGACCCCGACGGCACGAAGCGACCTCTCGTCATGGGCAGCTACGGCATCGGCATCGAACGCGCAATGGCGGCCATCGCCGAGACCTACTACGACGACAAGGGCCTCAGCTGGCCGGTCGCCGTCGCCCCCTTCGAAGTGGTGATAACCCTCGTGACCATGAAGGACGAGGCATCGGTGGAGGCCGCTGAACATCTCTACAACGAGCTGCGCTCCCGCGGGGCCGACGTGTTGCTCGACGATCGAGACGCGCGAGCCGGCGTGAAGTTCACCGACGCCGAACTCGTCGGTATCCCCTACCGGATCACGTTCGGCCCCAAGGCGTTGGCCGAGGGCGAAGTGGAGTTCACCGACCGTCGCGCCGGCACCACCGAACGGGTCGCGCTCGACGAGATCGAATACCGGATCCTCACCGCGGTCAGCACCTGACCTCGCCTGGAAGCGTTCCACATCGTGGAACGCTTCCGCAATGGCAAAGCTAGGCTGGCACCATGTCAGTGCAGTCGATCGAGCGAGCCTTCTCCCTGCTCCGTGCACTCGCCCTGGGCCCCATGGGCGTCACCAGCCTGGCCCAACGAGTGGGTCTGCCGAAGTCGACGGTGGCCCGACTCCTCGCCGCCCTCGAGACCGAAGGGGCAGTCGCCCAGGTGGAGGACGGCGGCGAATACCGCCTCGGTGAAGGCCTCATCGACATTGCCGGCGCCACCCAGCCTGGCCGCAACCTCGTCGCCACGGTGCGCCCCCACCTCCTCGAACTCACCGCCGATGTGGGCGAGACATCCGGACTCTCCATCGAGAGCGACGGCGCCGTCTACTACCTCGACCATGTCGAGAGCGAGAGCGATGTGCAGGTACGGGAATGGACCGGCGAGTCGCTGCCCATGCACACCGTGCCATCAGGCATGTGCATCATGGCCCACTGGCCCGACGACAAACTCGACGCCTATCTGGACATCGAACTCGAGAAAGCCACCGCCTACACGCTCGTGGAACCCGACGCGATCCGCGATCGACTCGCCCAGGTGTGCAGCCTCGGCTACGCGTGGGGCTACGAGGAGGGTGTCGACGGCATCAATTCGGTGGCCGCTCCGATCTTCGAAGCTGACGGCAGCGTGGAGGCCGCGGTCCACATCCATGGTCCCGCCTACCGTTTCCCCAACCCCGATCGCAGCCACGATCTGGGAGTGCTGGTGGTAGCAGCGGCGGCCAGCATCACCGAGTACCTCACCGACTGAGTTCGAGTGATCGGCCACGCCGTCATGCACGGCCCACACGCCCCCAGACGACAGGTTTTCTGAGCACTTCTGCGCGCTATTCGCGCGTTGGTGCTCAGAAAACCTGTGGTGACGGTGATGTCACACCTCTTTCGTAAGGTGTACTCATCGGTCGCCGGGCCGTCATCCCGGTTCTCAGTTGAACTTCCCCAGGTGTTTCGAGAGTCGAAGGGAGGCGCGCGTGTTCGAGGACTGGATCAATCAACTTGCCCGACGATCGGTGGCTCGTTTGGATCGTCCGGCACTCTGCGACGTGATCGCGGCCGCGGCCCAACTCAGATCAGCCGCCGACGCCCTCGAGGCAAGGGCTCTCGCCGCCGTCGACGCGTTGGACGACCGCGGAGCATCTGCATCAGTGGTCGCCCGTGCGGCTGGGCGATGCTCCCAGAAGGAGGCCGATCGGCGGGCCGGACGCGCCGCCACGCTCACCAAGCTGCCTACCGCGGTCGATGCACTTGCCGAGGGGCGCCTGTCGTCAGAGCACATCGAGGCTCTCGGCCGCGCCGTCGAGGCCACATCGCCCGAAGCAGTGGAGGGTTCCGGGCTCGTCGAGAAGGCATGCCGCCGCCCGGCCGATCTCCACGCCCGAGACACGAGAGACTGGATTCGACGCCAGCAGACCAATACCGACATCGAGCGGGCTCATCGGCGCCGCTATGCCGCCCGACGACTCTCAATGTTCGAAAACGACGACGGCATGTTCGTTCTGCACGGCGAGTTCGATCCCGCCACCGGGGAGAAGCTGCGCTCGGCGATCAGCGCGGAGGCCAACCGGCTGTTTCATATCGACGGCGGACGCGGCAGCGCGAGCGAGGCGCGAACGCCCGAACAACGACGAGCCGACGCGATCACCGGCCTGCTGACCCACTCCGGAGCATCCGGCAAGGCGCGGCCAACGGCACCGGTGCGAAATCAGATGCTGCTCATGGCCAGGCTTCAAGGCGGTGAGGTCACCGACGGTCAGCTGATCGACGGGTCGCCCCTGCCTGCTGCGGTGGTCGAGCGCTTGGCCTGCGGGTCAGATCTATTTGCCGCGATCCTGTCCGAAGCCGGTGATCCCCTCTGGATCGGCCGTCAAGCGCGGCTCGCCACCGATGGCCAGTGGCGAGCACTCATCGTGCGCGACGGAGGGTGCGTTGTCTGCGACGCTCACCCTTCGAGGTGCGAAGCCCATCACATCGTTCCCTGGCAACCGCCGGGCTGCGGACCCACCGACATCGACAATCTGGCCCTGATCTGCAGCCATCATCACCATCTCGTACACGACCTCGGGTTCAGGTTCGTACCCACAGGCGACGGCGGCTGGAGCCTCCAACCGCCATGACTGGCGCGGGCTCGGGGCTGAGGACCATGCAGCCCGAGGGCAAGCACATCGAGAACTCCGACTTGATCGTCGGCCCGACGACGGCTGACGCAGAACTCGAACTCGAACTGTCGCTTCTAGGCCCGACGGGCCTTGATCTCTTCGACTATCGCGGGGATCACCTCGTGGAGATCGCCGATGACCGCCCAGTCGGCCTTGGTGACCATGTTGGCTTCGGCATCGGTGTTGATGGCAAGGATGTGCTTGCTCGCCATCGCCCCCACCCAGTGCTGGATCGCTCCGGAGATGCCCGAGGCGATGTAGATCTCCGGGGCAATGCGCGTGCCGGTCTGGCCCACCTGATCGGAGTGGGGACGCCAACCGAGGTTGGTCACTGCCCGAGAGCAGCCGACACGCCCGCCGAGCAGGCCGGCCAACTCCTCTAGCTGACTGAAACCATCAGCCGAGCCGACCCCTCGCCCGCCGCCGCACACCACCGGTGCGGTGGGGAGAGTTACCCCCGCTTCCTGCACGACACGGTCTCGCACCATGGTGACGAGGTCGGCGTCTTCGAGCTCGATATCGAACTCTTCTATATCGGGTATATCGGGATCCTGAGAATGGCCGGGCTCGGACACCACAGCGTGGAGGCCGCAGGTGACGAGGGGGACCTCCGCTTCGAGCGAGACGTCCTCGAGCAGGGATCCGCCCCACTGCACGCGGGTGATCTGCCAGTCGTCGTCGGGAGTGATGTCGAGGGCGTTGGCCACGAAAGGCACGTCGAGGCGAGCGGCCACTTGAGCCATCACCTCGTTGCCCCGGCTCGTGCCACAGGCCAACACCGCGGCGGGACCGAGCGACTCGACCATCTGGGCGACGATCGAGCCGTAGGCACTGGGGCTGTAGTCGGTGAGGGCGGCGCGGGTGGCGGTGTGAACCGTCTCGGCACCGTACTCCCCCGCCGCCTCGACGAGATCGTCGTCGTCGGAGCCGATGAGCGCGGCATGCAGGTCTTCGCCCATCTTCACCGCGAGCGTGCGCCCGAAGGTGAGCGCTTCCCGGGCGGCCTCGACGAGTACGCCATCTTCGTGTTCGACAAAGACGAGAAGCATCAGAGCACCCCCAGCTCTTCAAGAACATCGACGACTGCCGGGGCGGCATCCGCGCCAGTGCCGAGCACCACCGTGTTTGAGACGGTTTCCGGCGGCCGGTAGAGCTTCACCCGCTCCTGGCCTCCCGCCCCCGCGGCGGCCTCAACCGTGGTGATCTCGAGCTTCTTCGACGCCAAGCGCCCCTTCATGGTGGGGTAACGAGGAAGATTCAGACCTTCCATCACCCCCAGCGCGCATGGCCGGGGCAATTCGTAGACCTCGAACCCACCGTCGATCTCACGGCGAGCCGTGATGAGGCTCTCGCTCGCCCCATCGCCCGACACCTCGATGCCCTTGATGCCGTTGACTATCGGCCGGCCCAGGGCATGGGCCACGCGCACCCCTACCTGGAAGCCGCCGGAGTCGGCCGACTCGTTGCCGAACAGCATCAGATCGAAAGGCCCGTCGGAGGACTCGAGGTCCTGGATCGCCGCGGTGAGCGCAGTTGCGGTTCGCTGAGGGTCCCAGGCGTTGCTGTCGGCCTCGACCAGCACGGCGTGGCCGGCTCCGACCGATGCCGCGTAGCGCAGTTGCTCTTCGGCCTCGCCCACCCCGAGAGTGAGCACCGTGACCTCGCCACTGTGTTCCTCCACGAGCTGGACCGCGCCCTCCAGTGCGCACTCCTCGTGGGGGCTGGTGGTGAACCCGAGATGAGCCGCGTCGACGTCTTGACAATCGGCCGACACATTGATCTTGGCGCCCGGCGCGGGCACCCGCTTCACACAAACGAGGATGCGCATGTCTTGTTGATCCCGGCCTTCAGCTCTTCAAGCGCGAGTCGTCGGCGTCGAAGGCGGAGCCTGGACCGACCACCTTCACCGGGAACAACTCGTTCATGTACATGACCTGGAGATCGGTGCCGGCGAACGCCAGCTCGTTGGGCAGGTAACCCATGAGAAGATGCTTGCCGACCGAGGGGCCGTAGCCCGCAGAGGTAACCCGCGAGACCCGCCCGTGGGAGTCGACGATGCGCTCGCCCTCGAGGGTCAGGATCGGCTCGTTGCCGCCCATCATGTGACGCTGCTGGCCTGCCGAATCGGTCTGATCCTCGACGGTGAGAGTGACGCACTGCACCTCGGCTCCCGCTTCGCGGGCGGCCAGATAGGCCTCCTTGCCGATGAAGTCGGCCGCCTTCACCTTGGGGCGAGCCAGCCCGGCCTCGACCGGGTTGTACTCGCTTTCGAGCTCAGCCCCCATGAGGCGGTAGCCCTTCTCGAGACGGCCCGAGGAGCCGTAAACGCCGCCACCGGTGGCCCGGAGTCCGTGCTCTCGGCCGGCCTCGAACAGGGCATCCCAAAGAGCGGGGCCGTTCTCCCATGCGGTGTAGATCTCCCAGCCGGTGTCGCCCACATAGGAGATCCGGAACAGCTGGCAAGGCACCCCGGCCACCTCGACATCGATGATCGAGCCGTAGCCGGAACCGGCCTGGCTGAGATCCTGGTCGGTGAGTTGGCCGAGAACCGCCGGCGCGTTGGGACCCCACAGGCCGAGGGTGGTGACAGATTTGGTGATGTTGGTGAAGGTGACCGAGCCGTCGTTTGGCATGTGCTTTCTGACCCAGAAATCGTCGCGACCGCCGTCGAACACGCCAGTGACCACCCGAACCTTGTCTTCAGCCATACGCATCATCGTGAGGTCGGAATGGAATCCGCCGTCGTGGTTGAGCCACGGCGTGTAGATCGACCGACCGACCGCCACATCCACCTTGTTGACAGCCAGATAGTCGGCGAACTCGACGGCGCCGGGTCCCTCCAGCTCATAGATCTGGAACGCGGAGAGATCGACGACACCACAGTTCTCTCGCATGTTGAGATGCTCGCCGGTGGTGATGGGGCTCCACCAGCGGTTGTCCCACTCCACCCCGCGCTCGGCGAGGCCGTAACGCTCGACGAGGTCGGCGTTGGAGTTGTACCACTGGGGCCGCTCCCAGACCCGGGCCTGGAAGAACTCAGCATCGAGAACCTCCTGGCGGCTCCGGTAGGGGGACTCCACCAGATGGCGGCGGTCGCCCCACTGCTCGGCGGGATGCACGATCCCGTAGGTCTTGATGAAGCTCTCCTCGGCCCGGGCCCAGATGTGAGCGTCGCTCTTCTCCTCATCGTAGAAGCGGGCGATATCAGCGCCGTGGGCATCGATCACGCGGGGGTAGCCGTAGGTCATCCATTCGGCGACGACCTGGGCCATGCCGGGGCCTTCCTTCACCCAGATAGCAGCAGCCGACCACAGGTTTTCCACGTCGGGGAGCTCGCCGAGGCAGGGCATGCCGTCGGGGGTGATGGAGAGCAGGCCGTTGATCGCGTACTTGATCTCGGCCTCGCCGAGCATCTCGATCAACTCGATGGCGGTCTCCATCTGGTCGTCGAAGTCGTCGGGGGTGAACGGCATCTCGGTGGGTGAGAGGGCGGCCTCCTCGTTGGACGGAATCTCATCGGGGTGATGCAGGATCGGCCGGTGCCCGTAGGAGCCGACTTCCATGGAGCCCGACGACTGGCGTTCGTAGCAGAAGGTATCCATGTCGCGGATGATCGGGTAGCCGATCTCGTTGTTGGTCTCGGCGAGGATGTCCATCGGGCCGACGTCGGCCATCTGGTGCACGGTGGGCACGAGAGGGATATAGGTGTCGGCCATGTTGGCGATGCGGTTGGACCACACGCCACAGGCGATCACGACATGCTCGGTTTCGATCGTCCCCTTGTCGGTGATGACCCCGGTGATCTTGCGTCTACCGTTGGGGCCGACAGCGTCGTCTGTGGTGAGATCGAGCACTTCGGTGTTGGCGAACACCTGGCATCCCGCGGTTTCGATGGCTTCCTTACGCATGACGGTGCCGGTCTCGAGGGAGTCGACCACCGACACGGTGGGGCAGTAGAAACCGCCCATGATGACTTCGGGGTTGATGAATGGCACGAGCTCCTGCACCCCGGCGGGCGTGAGCATGTGAGCTTCGATACCCCAGGCCTTGGCGGAGGTCATGCGGCGGCGCAGCTCCTCCATGCGCTCCTCGGAGCGGGCCACTTCGATGCCGCCGGAATCGACCGACAGGTCGAAGCCGCGGAACTGGTTGGCGCTCTGCTCGCCCAGCAGGGCCATCTCCTTGTTGTGGTCGACGGGGAAGATGAAGTTGGATGCGTGGCCAGTGGAACCACCGGGGTTGGGAAGCGGGCCCTTCTCGACCAACACGATGTCGGTCCAACCGAGCCGGGCGAGATGGCCGACGAGGCAGTTGCCCACGATGCCGGCGCCGATTACGACGACCTTCGCGGTGTTGGGGAATTCACTCACTGTTTTCTCCCTTTGGATCAGTCCCCCATGTGGGAAATCTGGTCGACGAGTGATATATCACTCATGTATCATGGAATACTAGATGACCGACCCCCGCCCGACAACCCCCTGATAGCGATCCGATCAGCCATGGAACTCTCACTCAGCGAGCAGGCGTATCAGAAGCTGCGCCACATGATCGTGCGCCTCGACTTCGCGCCGGGCGACGTACTGAGCGAGGAAGCGCTGCGTGAGCTCCTCGGCATCGGCCGCACCCCCATCCGCGAAGCCCTGCAGCGCCTCGCCCGCGAACACTTCGTCACCGTGATCCCCCGCCGCGGAATGTTCGTGTCGGGTATCGACGTTTCCGAACTCTCGATGCTGTTCGAAACGCGCACCGTGCTCGAGCCCTACGCGGCCCGCCTGGCGGCAGCGAGGGGAACCAGCGCCCATTGGCAGACCATGGATGAGGCCCTCTCGGAGACTCCCGCGGCGGCCGGCGACCCAGAAACGCTCATGGCCATCGACCGACGCTGCCACGAAATCATGTGGGCCGCGGCCGACAATCGTTTCCTGCTCGACACTCTCGACATGCTCTACGCCCAGAGCGACCGACTCTGGCACCTCTACCTCGCCGATGTGGTCGACACCAAGATCGCGGTGAGCGAGCACACCGAGATTCTCGAGGCGTTGAAGGCCGCCAACGGTGCTCGCTCCTCTGATCTGGTGGAGGCCCACGTTCGGTCCTTCGACGAGCAGATCCGGTCGGCGGTCACCGAACGACTCGAGTCGCCCCTCGCCGGCTGACCACGAGGACAAAAACCGAGTCAGCCTCTGGCCAACCATCAAGATGTTCTGTAATGTGGAATCGTTCCGGTATGCGGAACAGCCCGTCGCGACTCGGCGGGCATTTCGCATGTCCGGGCACCCACGAACACCTGAATTCCAGGCAGCCAATACCAGGCAGCCAATACCAGGCAGCAAGTCCAGACGGCAAATACCAGACAGCAGACACAGACAACGGAGTCATGTGATGTCATTCCCGAGCGATCTCGAGATCGCCAGTCGAGCAAATCTCAAGCCCCTGCCGGAGATCGCAGAGGCTGCGGGGATCCCCACCGATCTACTCGAGCCCTACGGCTCGGGAGCGGCGAAGATCAAGCTCGAAGCCATCGAAGCAATGAGCGACCGGCCAAAGGGGAAATACGTCGTCGTCTCCGCCATCACACCCACCCCTCTCGGTGAGGGCAAGACCACCACCGCGGTGGGCCTCGGCCAGGCTTTCCAACACATCGGCAAGACCGCCACGATCGCCATCCGCCAGCCATCGATGGGCCCGACCTTCGGGATCAAGGGTGGAGCAGCCGGAGGCGGCTACTCCCAGGTGGTGCCGATGGAACTGTTCAACCTCCACCTCACTGGCGACATGCACGCCGTCACCGCGGCCCACAATCTCTGTGCTGCCATGCTCGACGCTCACCTCTACCATGGCAACGAAGCCGGCTTCGACATCCACAACATCGGTTGGCGCAGGGTCCTCGATATCAACGACCGGTCGTTGCGTAACATCAATGTCGGCCTCGGTGGTCGCCTCGATGGCATCCCGCGCGAAACGGGTTTCGACATCACCGCCGCGTCGGAGGTCATGGCCGCTCTGGCCCTCGCCACCGACCTGCACGACCTCAGGGCCCGAATGGGCCGCATCGTGTTGGGCTACACCAAGGACGGCACCCCCATCACCGCCGAGGAGATCGGTGCCGCCGGTTCGATGACGGTGATCCTGCGCGAGGCCATCAAGCCCAACCTCATGCAAACCCTCGAGAACACCCCGGCCCTGGTGCACACCGGCCCCTTCGGCAACATTGCCACCGGCAATAGCTCGATCGTGGCCGATCGCATCGGGATCCACACCGGCGACTACCTGCTCACCGAGGCCGGGTTTGGCGCCGACATGGGAGCCGAGCGCTTCTTCAACATCAAGTGTCGCTATTCCGGTATCGCCCCCGACGCCGCCGTGCTCGTAGCCACCGTGCGCGGCCTGAAGGCCCACTCCGGAAATCATCACATCGTCGCCGGGCGGCCCCTGCCCGAGGCCCTGCTGGCGGAAAACCCCGATGAAGTTCATCAGGGTGGCGACAACCTGCGTAAGCAGCTCGAAAACATGCAGATCCACGGCGCCACACCCGTGGTGGCGATCAATGTGTTCCCCGGCGATCACGACGCCGACGTCGCCGCGATACACGAGATCGCGGCCGAGTACGGGGCCCGCGCCGCGATATCCACCCACTTCGCCGATGGCGGCAAGGGCGCCGCCGAACTCGCCGAGGCAATCGCCGAAGCTGCCGACGAAGAGAGCGAATTCCAGGTCCTCTACCCCCTCGAAGACTCCATCAAGGACAAGATCCACGCGGTGGCCACCAAGATCTACGGCGCCGACGGGGTGGAATACTCCGCCCAGGCCGAAAAGCAGCTGGCCACCTACAACGCCGCTGGCTTCGACAAATTGCCGGTGTGCATCGCCAAGACCCACCTCTCGATCAGCTCCGACCCCAAGCTGAAGGGTGCCCCGACGGGTTGGACCCTGCCGGTGCGCGAGATTCGGGCCTCTGTCGGAGCGGGGTTCGTCTACCCGATCTGTGGCGAGATGCGAACGATGCCCGGACTCGGAAAGACACCTGCCGCGGCCTCGATCGACATCGATTCCGACGGCAACATCATCAACCTCAGCTAGGTGACCATCGTGCTTGCCCGTCTTCCTCTCATAAGGCGCCTGATCGGTGCCCCGTCAATCTCTGAATCCGACGAGGCGCGGCGCCACAGGATCGCTCTGATCAAGGACCTCACTTTCGAGGTCGTGCCGCTCAAGAGTCTCGATGCCGCGGAGCAGGCTCTGCCTCCGGGAGCGAAGGTCTCCATCACTGCCTCACCGACCAAGGGCCTCGACGCAACCCGTGAGATCGCCGACCGTCTCCTCGGCAAAGGGTTCACAGTCGTTCCCCACATTTCGGCTCGGCTCGTGCGCGACAAGCTTCACACCAAGGAGCTGGCTCAGTGGCTGCGCTCTTCGGGAATCTCCACCATGTTCCTCATCGGGGGCGACGCCGAGGAGCCCGGCGACTACTTCGATGCGGTTGAGTTTCTCTCCGACTTTCTCGACACCGATCATGGTCTCACCACGATCGGAGTCGCGGCTTACCCCGACGGCCACAACCTCATCAGCCACGCCACCATGCACGAGGTTCTCCACGCCAAGCAGGATCTGCTGTCCGAGGCCGATCTGGCGAGCTATTGCTCCACCCAGATGTGCTTCGATCCCAACACGATCGCGAGCTGGCTCCGCACCGAACGCGCCGCAGGGCTCACGATGCCGGTTCATCTCGGGTTGAGCGGGGTGGTCGACCGCACCAAGTTGCTCACCATGGGGGCCCGGCTCGGAATCGGCCAGTCGCTTTCTTATCTGCGCAAGAACCGCAAGGCCATCACGTCGATGATGACCACCGCGCACTACGACCCCAATGATCTGCTCCGGCCACTCAGCCAGGATCTGCTCGAGCTCGGTGTCGAAGCTCTCCACGTGTTCACCTTCAACCAGGTGGCCGCCACCGACGAGTGGCGACGGGCCCAGCAGGCCTGACGGGCCCAGCAGATCCGAGGAGCCCAGGTCTGCCGGGAGCTAGGTGTGCTCGGCGGCGACGCTGTCGAGCGCTGCTCGGGCAGCCGCGAGATGCAGGAACGAGCCGGTGATCACGATGGTGTCACCCTGTTCGGTCTGGTCGAGAGCGGCTGCTACCGCGCTCTGCACCGATCCGCTGTCGGTCACCCGCTGCGCTCCTGCCCCTTTGAGGGCGGCCGCGAGGTCTGGGGAACCGTGGCCTTCGGGCCCGACCGATCCGGGAGACCCGAAGGTCGCCGCGATCAGACCAGGCGCGAGGTGGATCAGCTCGGCCGCGCAAGCATCGAGGTCCTTCGATGCCCCGACCGCCACCACCGCCGCCGCAGGACGAATCCGTTCCTCCGCGAGGAGCTCGACGAGCGCCCCGAGCTTCATCGGATTGTGAGCACCGTCGAGAATCACGATCCGGCCGCCGCGAAGGAGGCGTTCGAAACGGCCAGGCGGGCGAGCGTTGGAGTCGGGGGTGTAGGTGCGTCCGGTCTGTCGCCCCAGAACGTCCAGGGCAACTCTCGCGGTCTGCTCTGCGACGTCAGGCCAGGTGCTGTTGGCCCCGGTCTCGACATCGTGGACCCTGACCCCGAACTCTCGAGCCGCTTCTCTCACCACGCGATCTGCACCCGACGAGAGTTGGGGGGCGACGACGACATCGGAGCGGCCCGCCAGTACAGCCGCCTTCTCCGCGGCGATGGCCTCCACCGTGGTGCCGAGAACATCGGTGTGATCGAGCCCTATCGCAGTGACGACGGTGAGCACGTCGGTGCGAGACATCACATTGGTGGCATCGACGCGGCCGCCGATTCCAGCCTCCAGCACTAGGAAGTCGGTGTCGACCAGGCGCCCGATGACGGCGCTCAGGGCCGCCGTGAGCGCAAAATAGGTGGGCCGCGTGGGCCGCGTGGGCCGGGTAGGCCGGCTGGGCCTGCCCATCTCATCCCCCGCCTCATCCTTCATCTCGTCGGCGGCAGCACAGACCTGGCGGGCGGCCTCGAGCACCAGATCCCACTCCGGGAGTTGTCCGTCGATAACAAAGCGCTCTCTCACATCGTCGACATGGGGCGACAGGTGACTCGCCACCGTGTGGCCGCCACTCACCAGACCTGCGGAGATCATCGCCACCACGGTGCCCTTCCCCGCAGTACCCACCACATGCACCGCACGGACCCGGTCCTGCGGGTCCCCCAGCAGGGAGAAGAGACGTCGCGATGCCCTGAGCGCAGCGATCCCCCTCGAGGCATCGCTGGTTACATGGCTCAGCAACCAGCTGACGAAGTGGTCGGGGGTACTTGGACTACTCACCGATCGATCGACCTGCCTCGGTGCTTTTGGACACCGAACGCTACTCTGGCAGTCCCGAAACACCGAACTGTTTCGCACTGCACAACACGATGGGAGCCGATCAGGTGAAGGTACTACTTGCCGATTCGTTGCCCGAGGCAGCCGTCCAGCGCCTCATCACCGCGGGCGACGAGGTCATCGTACGACCGGAGCTCTCCGAGCACGATCTACCGGGCGCAATCGCCGGAGTCGAAGCCCTGGTGGTTCGTAGCACGAAGGTGTCGGCCCAAGCGATCGAAGCGGCCGACAAGCTGGGGATCATCGTGCGGGCCGGAGCCGGCACCAACAACATCAATTGCGAGAGCGCAGCCGGCGTCGGGATCCTCGTGTGCAACGTTCCCGGCCGCAACGCGCTGGCCGTGGCCGAACTCACCCTCGGTCTGCTCATCAGCATCGACCGCCACATCGCCGATGCCACCGCCGATCTTCGCGAGGGAGCCTGGAACAAGAAGGCCTACTCCAAATCCGATGGCCTGTTCGGACGCACGATGGGGATCATCGGGCTCGGCGACATCGGGCTGGCCGTGGCTGAGCGAGCCACCGCATTCGGCCTCGACGTTTTGGTGGTCGCCAAGCCGGATCGTGAACCCCAGTCCCTTGATCGAGCCGAGCGGGCGGGCGTCACCTTCGTCGCCGATCTCGCCACCCTGCTATCGAGCTCAGACATCGTGTCTCTCCACGTTCCGGGGGCACCCGACACCAAGGGCCTCGTCGATGCCGCGTTCCTGGCCCAGATGAAGGACAGGGCTGTCCTGCTCAATACCTCGCGAGGCGATGTGGTCGACGAGACGGCCCTCATCGATGCCATGAACACGCGGGGACTGCGAGCCGGACTCGACGTCTTCGCCAACGAACCCGGAATCGGCACCGGCGAGTTTCGGAGCGAGCTCGCCCGCCACCCCAATGTCGCCGCCACCCATCACATCGGCGCCTCCACCACGCAGGCCCAGAATGCCGTCGCGGAAGGCACCGTCGACGCCATCGAAGCCTACCGCCGGGGTCATCCTGTCGATTGTGTCAACCTCGAGCCGGTACCGGCCCGAGCCGCCACACTCTCTATCCGTCACCGCGACCGGGTGGGCGTGCTCGCTGCGATTCTCGCCATCTTGCGCACCGCCCAGCTCAACGTGTCCACCATGAAGAATCAGGTGTTCGCGGGGTCGAAGGCCGCGGTGGCCACCATCGACGTCGGTCATGATCCGTCCGCCGAAATCCTCGCTGAGATCCAGGCCCTCAACGACGTGATCAACGTCGCCGTCACCCGTCCATGACGAGGCCGCCCCTCTTTGCTCCGTTCGCGGGCTGGTTGATCAAACCCGATTGGGCATCGCGGGTCATCGCGGGAGCGTACGACGCGAAGACCCCAGCCGAGCGCAGAGAGATCGTCGAAGCCAACCCACTCTCCTACCTCGGAGTCACTCGATCTCGTGAGGATCTCCTCGCCCAAGATGAAGCAAGCGATGAGGACCTCCTCCAACGCGGGGCCGACACACTCACCCGAATAATGGATGCCAGCGCGTTCGAGCCCACCGGCCGACCCGCGCTCTACGCCTACCGCCTCACCTTTGCCGGCCATGCCCAGACCGGGATTGTCGGCGCCCTCCACATCGATGGCTTCGGCGACGGACGGGTGCTCACCCACGAAAACGTTCGGCCGATCCGCGCCAAGATGCTCAGCCGCCACCTCCGATGGGTGGGCGGTACCTCCTCCCCCATCGCCCTCACCCATCGAGCCAACCCGGGAGTGCAGGCGATACTCGATCACGCCACCTCCGCCGACCCCGACGTCGACCACGTGGTGGAGGAAGTACACCACCAGGTCTGGACTCTCTCCGATTCCAACAGCGCGATGGTGGCCGAGCTACTGGCCAACTCGGTGGTCTATGTCACCGATGGCCATCATCGTTCTGCCGCCGCCTTGGCCGGCTGGATGGCACGACCCGAGGATCATTCGTTTCAGCGCACGCTTGCTGTGCTCTTCCCCGACGACGCCTTGCGGGTCGAGGCGTTTCATCGTCGCAGCCCCGACCGCGACAATCGCCCCCTCGACGATCTCCTGGCTGCCTTGGCAACCGTCGGCACGATCGAACCCGCCGACAATCATGAGCAAGCCCGCCCCCAACGCAAGGGCGAGGTCGGCGTCTACACCCATGGCTGCTGGTTCCGGCTCGCCTTCGATCCGATAGAACGCCCCGGCGCACTCGCCCAACTCGATGTGGAAAGGCTTCGCCGCGACGTGATCGGCCATGTGCTTGGTGTCGACGAACTCGAGCAGAACAGTGGGGTCGACTATGTGCCTGCCCCCACCGGGATCGAGGAGGTCATCCGGCGTTGCGATGCCGACGGCTCCGTCGGTTTCATCGTCCACCCCACCTCGATAGAAGACCTGATGGCGGTGGCCGATGCCGGCGAACTGATGCCACCGAAATCGTCTTATGTCGCGCCCAAACCTCGATCAGGGATCTTCTTGCGAGTACTGGGGATCGGCGCCACCGAGCACCTACCGCCCTCATAGTCAGCCTGAGCCAGCCTGAGCCAACCAGAGCCAGCCGGGGGGGCGAGCCGGTGTCAGCCTGGGAGTGCTCCGAGCATGCGGGCCGCGCTGAGGGTGTTTTCCATCAGGCAGCCGATGGTCATGGGCCCGGTGCCACCCGGCATGGGGGTGATCGCACCGGCCACGGCCTGGACGCTTTCGAAGTGCACATCGCCCTGGATACCGTCGGCGGTGCGCGAGATGCCCACATCGAGCACTGCGGCGCCCGGCTTCACGAACTCGGCGGTGACCAGGCCCGCCATGCCCGCGGCGGCAACGATGATGTCGGCCTCTCGGCATACGGCGGCAAGATCAGTGGTGCGGCTGTGGGCAAGTGTGGCGGTGGCATCCACACCCTTACGGCCGAGCAGGAGGACCTGGGGCAGCCCGACAAGAGTCGATCGACCGATGACGACGGCACTCTTGCCGCTCGTCTCCACGCCATAGCGCTCCATCAGCCTCATCACACCCAACGGGGTGCAGGGGACATGCCCGTCGCGTCCGCGTACGAGGCGTCCCATCGATCGTTCGGTGAGCCCGTCGACGTCCTTCTCCGGAGGCAGGAGATCGAGGACCCGCTCGGCGTCGAGACCTTCGGGCAGGGGCAGCTGCACAAGGATGCCGTGAACATTCGGATCCTGGGCCAGGTCGGTGACCGCAGCCTCGAGTTCGCCCTGGGACACATCGGCGGGGAGGCCGACGTGGCGCGACACCATTGCGGCTTCCTCGACCTTCTTGTGCTTGTTTCGCACATAGATCTGGCTGGGCTTGTCGTCGCCGACGAGCACCGTGGCGAGACAGACCGCCGGATTGCCGAGCCCGTCGAGCTTCGTGCGGATTCCCGCCACGATCTCGTCGCGGAGTCGCTTGCCGTCCATGATCACGGCGCCACCGGGTGTGCGCTCGAATTCTTCGCTGTTGGTCACCCGCGAGAAGCTAGCGCCTGCCGGCCCACGATCGGCGCGAGGCATCGAGAACGGGCAGCGCGGCGACGTGCGCCGCTCTTGTGCCGCTCTTTGGGCAGCTCTTGGGTAGTTCTTGGGCGGCTCTTGCGTGCTGACGCCGTAGCCTGTCGGGCTGTGCACTCCCTCTACCGATGGCAACACGACGCCCTGATGGCGTGGCACCGCTGCGGGCGGCGAGGAGTGGTCGAAGCCGTGACCGGCTCGGGCAAAACCGATGTCGCCCTCACCGCGATCGAGGACGCCGTGGGTCGCGGCCTGTTCGCCCTTGTCATCGTGCCCAGCCGGGTACTGATGGAGCAGTGGCACGAACGTCTCACCCGCTGGATGCCCGATCATTCGATCGGTCGCCTCGGCGACGGCTACCGCGACCGGCCCATCGACTGCGATGTGTTGATCACCACCCGTCACTCCGCAGCATCACGAGTGCCCCTGCCCACCAGCGAAAAGGGAGGGATACTCGTCGCCGACGAGTGTCACGGATTCGGCGGCGCGGTCCTGCGCAAGTCGCTCCTCCCCGAGTACGAGGAGCGACTCGGCCTCACCGCCACCCTCGAGCGCTCCGACGATGCAGTCGACACCACCCTTCTGCCCTACTTCGGAGGGATCTGCTACCGCTACGACTTCGGCGCCGCCATCAGCGATGGCGTGTGCGCCCAGCCCCGGGTGGGATTCATGGCGGTACCTCTCACCGACGTCGAGCGGTCCGAATACGACGCCACCGAGGGCAGGATCGTGGCCGCCCGGCGTGCGTTGAAGCAGATCAAGGGCGTGCCCCACAACCCGTTCGGCGACTTCCTCGCCGCGGTGCATCACCTCGCCACCAACGATGCCGGCCCCGACGGCCGAGCCGCGAACGACTATCTCAATGCCTTCGCGGCCCGCCGCGAGATCGTCGCCACCAGCTCCGCGAAGTACGAGGCGCTCGGCAAGTTCGCGCCGGCGATCAAGGACGCCGATGGCGCTCTGTTGTTCACCGAGACTGTCCGTGCCGCCAATCACGCCGTGGTACGCCTCGACCCCCACGTCGCCATCGAGATCATCACCGGCGATACCGCTCGCGGTGATCGCGGCACCATTCTCGACCATCTGCGCGCCGGAACACTCGACGCGGTGGCGGCGCCCCGGGTGCTCGACGAGGGTGTCGATGTTCCCAATGCCAATCTGGGCCTGGTGGTGAGTGCGAGCCGCACACGGCGCCAGATGATCCAACGCATGGGGCGGATACTGCGCCGCAAGCCTCTGGGCAGCGGTGCTCGCTTCGTGATCATCTTCGCGGCCGACACTCTGGAGGACCCGCGCTTCTCTGAGGATCGCGACGGGTTCCTCGAGGAAATCGAGGAGATCGCCGAAGCCTCTCGGATATTCCGGCCCAGTGAGTTCGATCAGCTGGCCGATTTTCTCGATTACACCGGGCCCGCCGAAGTGATCGAGCCGGAGACGGTGGGCACTTTCACGCCGCCCGAGCCCTCGCCCGATGCCCCGGAGTGGATTGCCACTGCTCAGCCCTACATGGAGCTTCGGAGCCCGAAGTTGCCGGAGATCAGCCAGCAGAGGGTGGTCAAGGAGAAGCCGCGGCTGTCCACCGGGGAGAATCCTGTGGCTTTGCAGCGGGTGGGAGCGGAGTGGGCTCTGCAATGCACGGGTTGTGGGGTGATGTCGGAGCCGAGGGCCTACAAGTGGCAGGCCCTCGACGACAAGGTGGCCTGCGAGTGCGGCCGCTGACCAGTTCGATCCGGGAGTCCGACATCAGCTAGCTTCAAGTCGTGAAGCCTGAGATGGTCAATGGTCGCGAGGCCAGACTCCCCGCCGACGACTTCGAGGACGCGGCAGCCCGCCTGGTGAGCCGCGAGGATCTCAACGTCGACACGTTCAAGGGGATGTTCCAGCTCTTTCGCCTTTCGACACTGATGTTCAACCACCTCGAATCCACCGTGCACAAGCCCGCGGGGTGGAGCTTGGCCGGCTTCAGGGTGATGTTCATCCTCTGGGTGGCGGGAGATCTCGAGCCCCGCGAGATAGCTCGACTGGCCGGACTCAGCCGGGCCGCGATCTCCAGTGCTCTCAACACCCTCGAACGCGATGGTCTGGTAGACCGCCGACGCGAATCCGCCGACCGTCGCCTGGTCACCGTCAGCCTCGCTCCCGACGGCGCTCAACGGCTGGTAGCGGCCTACGGCGAGCAAAACTCCAAGGAGGCCGAGGTGTTTGCATCCCTGAGCGCTGAAGAGCTCACCACTCTCACTGAGCTGATGCGCAGGGTCAGCGCCGAGGCTCGCACCGCCAGTCTGGGCGAGACCGGCTAGCCCAGTTGCCGGCTGGGTCGTACCAGCTAGGCCGTTACCAGCTAGGCCGTTACCAGCCAGGTCGTGGCGGCCCGGGGTCACAGCACTCGCTGGGCCTTGCCCTCACTCCGCGGCACCGTGAACGGAGCCAGCACCTCCACCTCCGCGCTGACCCCCACCATTGTCTTTATCTGGGCTCGGGCCCGAGCAGCCAACTGGGCCGCGGTGTCGGAATCGACTTCCCGCTCCGACTCGACGTTCACCACGAGGCCGACCATATTGGCGTCGCGGGTGGTGTGGAGCTGGTAGTGAGCCGACAGGCCCTCCACCTTCAGGAGCTCGTGTTCGATCTGGGACGGGTAGACATTGACTCCCCGGATGATGAGCATGTCGTCGGTGCGGCCCGTCACCCGGGTGAGGCGACGCATCGTGCGAGCAGTGCCCGGCAGCAAGGTGGTGACGTCGCGCGTGCGATAGCGAATCACGGGGAGGGCCTCCTTGGTGAGCGAGGTGAGAACCAGCTCCCCCTCCTCACCGTCCGGGAGAACTTCGCCGGTGACGGGGTCGATGATCTCGGGATAGAAGTGGTCTTCCCAGATCGTGAGCCCGTCTTTGGTTTCCAGACATTCCGCGGCGACGCCCGGCCCGATCACCTCCGAGAGGCCATAGATGTCGACGGCGTCCATGTCGAGGCGTTGCTCGATCGCGGTGCGCATGCCTTCGGTCCACGGCTCGGCGCCGAAGATCCCCAGCTTCAGGGAGCTGGCAGCCGGATCGATCCCCTGCCGTTCCATCTCGTCGATGAGATTCAGGCAATACGACGGGGTGACCATGATTATCGACGGCTCGAAATCGGTGATCAGGGTCACCTGTTTCTCGGTTTGGCCCCCGCCCATGGGCACCACGGTGCATCCGAGTTTCTCGGCTCCGTAGTGGGCGCCGAGACCGCCGGTGAAGAGTCCGTAGCCGTAGGCGACATGGACGAGATCGCCGGGCCTCCCTCCGGCGGCAAACATCGACCGGGCCATCACCGTTGCCCACACCTCGATGTCGTTTCTGGTGTATCCCACCACCGTCGGCTTACCGGTGGTGCCCGAGGAAGCGTGGACACGAATGAGGTCGGTGCGGGGCACCGCGAACATTCCGAATGGGTACGCCGCTCGAAGATCGTCCTTCACGAGGAACGGAAGCCTGGAAATATCTTCGATGCCGGTGATGTGGTCGGGGTGGACGCCGGCTGCGTCGAACGCCGAACGGTAGTGAGCGATGTTGTCGTAGGCGTTTCGAACGGTGGCCGCCAGGCGCTGGCTCTGGAGGGCACGCAGCTCATCGACCGACGCCGTCTCGATCGGTTGGTACCCCTCTGGCTCTGCCATCTTGATCAGCGTTCCTTCTTGTTGGGCTCTGGGTCAGCTCTGGATCAGCGGTCGAAATCGACCCTTACGGTGTCGGTGATGGGCCGGGCCTGGCAGGTGAGCACATAGCCCGCCTCGGCCTCACCCGGCACCAATCCGTGGGTCACGTCCATCTCGACTTGGCCTTCGGACAGCTTGGCTCGACAGGTTGAACAGACCCCTGCTCGACAGGAGAAGGGAACGTCGGGCCGGGTGCGCTGGGCCGCGTCGAGAACAGAGTCGCCTTCGTAGACCGCGAAGGCGGTTTTGCGCCCGTGGAGAACCGCAGCCCCGGTGGCCACCGGTGAGGCAGTGGGCTCGACCTCGCGAGGACCCGCGGATGCCACCCGCCCCAGCTGGGAGCTGGTGAAGAGCTCATCGTGGATGTGGGCAGGGTCGACGCCTTGTTCGGAGTAGGCATCGCGCACCGTGTCGACCAGCTCTTCGGGTCCGCACACGAACACCTCCGTCGGACTCGCCGGCAGCACCCCGTGGGCGAAGAACTCCGCGAGGCGGTCACGATCCGGACGGCCGGTGAACAGCGGCGATGCCGTGGGCTCCTGGGTGAGGACATTCCAGATCTGGAGCCTCCCGAGGTAGCGGTTGCGGAGAGCCTCGACCTCCTCGAGCAGCATTATCGACCCGGTGGTCTGATTGACCTGCAGCAAGGTGACGGCAGAGTCGGGTTCTGAGGCCAGCACGGTGGCGGCTACCGACAGGACCGGCGTGATCCCGCTACCCGCCGCGACCAGGGCGTAGCTCCGGGCCTCCTCGGGTCGGAGGTCGCATGTGAAGTGGCCGGTCGGGCTCATCACATCGAGCTCGTCGCCGACCTCAAGATCAAGGTTGGCCCAGGTGGAGAACACACCACCGTCGACCAGCTTGATCGCGACCTGGAGAGCACCGTCGGGAGCCGGCGAGCAGATCGAATAGCTTCGTCGCACCTCGACACCGTCGAACTCTCGGCGAAAAGTCAGGTGCTGTCCGTGAACGAACCGGAAACGGGAATCATCACCGGGATCAAGGGTGACCACCACCGACTCGGCGGTGTCGTGACGGAGCGTGATCACCGGCAGTACCGCGAACGTCGGAGCCATGGTGGGCGAGTCGGCGCGACACACGGTCAGAACGCCTTGAACGCTTCGAACGGTTCGCGGCACGCCTCGCAGCGGTAGGGCGCCTTACATGCGGTGGCACCGAAGTCGGCCAGTCTCCGGGTGCGTCGGGAGCCACAGCGGGGGCACTCGATGGGCGTCTCGACAGCCGTGGCCGAGGAGGGATCGACCGTCCCCGGAGGGGCGATGCCGGCGGCGGAGAGCTTGCGGCGGCCGTCGGGAGTGATCCAGTCGGTGGTCCATGGGGGGCTCAGCGAGAACTCGATCTCGGGTTCGAAGTCGGCGCCGCGAAGCGCCTGCGCGACGTCGTCTCGTATCTGCTCGGTGGCGGGGCAGCCGGTGTAGGTGGGAGTCAGCACGACCCGCACCCGCGAACCATCGGTGTCGACCGACCTCACCATGCCCAGATCGCCGATGGTCACGTAGGGCAGTTCGGGGTCTTCGACATTGAAGACCAGCTCGTCGGCTGCGGTGCTCACCACTCGGCTCCGGGGTGCGCCCGCGTGAGAGCCTGAAGCTCTTCGAGAAGGGGGCCGAGATGGGAACTGTGGTGACCCTGCCAGCCGCTGCTAGCCATGTCGGTGCCAGCGCCGGTGCTGGTGCCAGTGCTGGTGCTGGTGCTGGCAGGAATGTCGAGGGTGGCGTCGGCCAGCGCCGCGACCACTGTGTCTCGCCACCGCTCACCGACCTCGGAGTCGGGCACTACTCCGGAATCGTGCAGCTCGGTCTCGTCGGGTATCGAAGCGAGGTCGGACGTGAACCGCCAGAGCGAATCGATGGCTAGCTGGGCTCGACGATGACTCTCATCGGTGCCGTCGCCGAGCCGGACCACCCAGCCCTGTGAGTGGCGCAGATGAAAGGCGGTCTCCTTACGGGCGCGGGCGGCGAGTGCGGCCAAGGTGGCATCTGAGCTCGCCTCCATCGACTCCCAGTAGTGGAGGGCGTAGGCATCGTGGAAGAACTGGCGGACGATCGTGACCGCGAAGTCGCCGTTGGGCTGCTCGACGAGCTGGGGATTGAGGAACTCCTCGGCACTGCGCCAATAGGCGAAATGGTTCTCGTCGTGGCCGAGACCCTCCACCTCACCTGCATAGGTGTAGAGATGCCGGGCCTGTCCGATGAGGTCGAGGCTGATGTTGGCGATGGCCATGTCCTCTTCGAGCTCCGGCGCATGGGTAATGACCTGCCCGAGTCGTTGGGCGAGCACAAGCGCGCGGTCGCCCTGGCGAAGGAGATGGGTCAGCAAGGAAGGCTGCAAGGAAGGCTGCAGGGAGGGCAGCAAGTCAGGGCCGGTCATCGGTTCACATGTGGTCGACTTCAGCCGGCAGTTCGTAGTGGGTGGGGAACCGATAGTCCTTGTCGGCGGCGGGTTCGAAGAGTTCGGCCTCGTCGTCGGGGTCAGACGCCACCACATCACTCGAGCGCACCACCCAGATGCTCACACCCTCCTGGCGACGGGTGAAGAGGTCACGCGCCGCTTGGAGCGCAGATTCGCCGTCGGCGGCATGAACCGAGCCGAAATGAACGTGGTCGACTCCCCTACGAGCCCTCACGAACACTTCCCACATGGGCCACGAGCCGGTCATGCGGCGGCCTCGTGCTTTTGTGCGTAGGCCTCGGCCGCTTCACGAACCCAGGCACCGTCGTCGTGGGCCGATTTGCGCACCCTGATGCGTTGGGCCGGCATCTCGCCCTCGCCGCGAACCATCTGCATGAACTCTTCCCAGTCGGGCTCGCCGTAGTCGTAGTGGCCCCGTTCCTCATTCCAGCGGAGATCCGGGTCGGGCATCGTGAGCCCCAACAGTTCGGCCTGGGGGATGGTCATGTCAACGAAGTTCTGGCGCAACTCGTCGTTGGTGTAGCGCTTGATCCCCCACGCCATGTTGCGGGCGTTGTGGACCGACTCTGTGTCGGGTGGCCCAAACATCATGATGCTCGGCCACCACCAGCGATCGAGGGCGCCCTGGGCCATCGCCTTTTGCTCATCGGTGCCCTCCGCGAGGGTGAGCATGATCTGGAAACCCTGGCGTTGGTGGAAACTCTCCTCCTTGCACACCCTCACCATCGCCCGCCCGTAGGGCCCGTACGAACACCGGCACAGGGGTACCTGATTGGTGATGGCGGCGCCGTCGACCAGCCAACCGATGGCGCCGACGTCGGCCCAGGTGAGGGCGGGATAGTTGAAAATGCTCGAGTACTTCTGTTTACGGCTGTGCAGGAGATCGAGAAGATCGGCGCGCTCGACGCCGAGGGTCTCGGTGGCGCCGTAGAGATAGAGCCCATGGCCCGCTTCGTCCTGCACCTTGGCGGTGAGGATTGCCTTGCGCCGCAGTGAGGGGGCCCGGGGGATCCACTCGCCTTCGGGTTGCATCCCGATGATCTCGGAGTGGGCGTGTTGAGCCACCTGACGAATGAGGGTGCTGCGATAGTCGTCTGGCATCCAGTCGTCGGCTTCGATGCGCTCGTCGGCGGCGATTATCGCGTCGAATCGGTCTTGAGCTTCCATCAGGTCTCCGATCACGTGTCTGGGCCGGTGTCGCGGCAGGCGACCATCGTGAGGACGTCGTAGGCGGCCACGACATCGTCATCCTGATTGACGACCTGGGTGTCCCACCTCACCTCGCCGTAGCCGGCACCGGATCTCAACGACTTCTCCTTGCAGGTGAGATACACCTTGAGCTCGGCTCCGGGATAGGTGGGCGTGGCGAAACGCAGGTTGTCGAGGCCATAGTTGGCCAACACCGGCCCGGGGTCGGGCCACACGAACAATCCCGCGGCCGCGGCCACCACGAAGTAGCCGTGGGCGACGCGCCCATCGAAAATGGGACTCGCCTTGGCCGCCTCCTCGTCCATGTGGGCGTAGAAGTAGTCGCCGGTGAGGTCGGCAAAACGTTCGATGTCTTCAATGGTGATGACGCGGCTCGGCGTCTCGACGGCATCGCCGATCTGGAGATCTTCGAAGTGGAGCTTGAACGGGTGACCGTGGTCGTTGCGCCGGGATCCCTCGATCCATTTTCCGGTGATGGCGGTGAGCATGTCGGGTGAACCCTGCACTGCCGTGCGCTGCATGTAGTGCATCACACTTCGGATTCCGCCCAACTCTTCGCCTCCGCCCGCTCTCCCGGGGCCGCCGTGCACCAGCTGGGGCAGGGGCGAGCCGTGACCGGTGCTGCTGCGCCCACAGCGCTCGTCGACCACATGGACGCGTCCGTGATGGGCGGCTATCCCGAGAGTGAGTGCGGCAGCTTCGTCGCCATCAGGGGTGAAGACCGATGCCACCAGGCTGCCCTCCCCGAGCGCCGCGAGCTCTACCGCATCGGCTGTGCCTTCGTAGCCGATCACGGTTGCGACCGGGCCGAAGGCTTCAACCGAGTGAACGGCCCGCGCCCGCGGGTCGGTGGCTCTCATCAGGGTGGGGGCCATGAATGCCCCCCGTTCGGCATCGACGTCGTGGAACTCGCATAGGTCGATGACGGGCTCGCCGACCTCGGACAGGGCGGCGACGGCGCGCTTCACTTCATCGCGTTGGGCAATGCTGGCGAGTGGGCCCATTCCCGTGGATTTGTCGGCAGGATCACCGGCTCGCACACTTCGGAGGCGTTCTGCAATGGCTTCTTCCACGGCGCCCGCGACCTCTTGGGGCACGATGACCCGCCGGATGGAGGTGCACTTCTGACCCGCCTTGGTGGTCATCTCCTTCACCACCTCGTCGGCGAAGAGCGCAAACTCAGCCGTGCCCGGGCCCGCCGCCTCTCCGAGGATCGCGGCGTTGAGCGAGTCGGCTTCGGCGTTGAACCGAACCGAGTGGTCGACGATCGTCGGATGGGCCTTCAGCTTCCGTGCGGTATCGGCCGACCCGGTGAACGCCACGGCGTCCTGGCCATCGAGATGGCTGAGCAGATCTCCCGCACTCCCGCTGATCAGCTGGAGCGAACCCTCGGGTAACAGGCCGCTCTCGATGATGTCGCGCACCATCACCTCGGTGAGGAAGGCCGTCTGGCTGGCCGGCTTCACTATGGCCGGCATCCCCGCGAGAAGGGTTGGAGCAAGCTTCTCGAGCATCCCCCAGCACGGGAAGTTGAAAGCATTGATGTGCACCGCCACGCCACGGCGGGGAGTAGCGATGTGTACGCCGAGGAACGACCCGTCGCGGCTCAGACCTTCGGTGTCGCCATCGATGAACACCTTGGCGTTGGGCAGCTCTCGGCGCCCCTTGCTCGCATAGGTCATCAAGACGCCGGCCCCGCCCTCGATGTCGATCCAAGAGTCGGATCGGGTGGCGCCGGTTGCAGTGGACAGTTCGTAGAGGTGGTCGGTATTGGAGAGCAGGAGCTTGCCGAGATTGCGCAGCATCGCGGCACGATCGTGGAAGGTCATGTCGCGAAGTGCAGGTCCACCCACCTCTCGGCCGTAGGCAACCGCGGCCGCCATGTCGATGCCCGAAGACGAGATCGTGGCCAGCTCATCGCCGGTGACGGCGTGGAGAATCGACGCGCCGGTATCGGGGCGATGCCACCCCCCCTGTACGTAGCTCTCGACCGCGATCATGGGGTCAGGGTGTCACTCGTTGGCCACGTGGAGGTCGCTGCTCCCCAGATAAGCCGCGATCACATTGGGATCGCTCTGGACCTCTTCCGGGGTGCCCTCGGCGATCTTCTCACCGAAGTCGAGCACCATGATGCGATCGGCGATGTCCATCACCAGACCCATGTCGTGCTCGACCATGATCATGGCAATTCCGAGCTCGCGACGGATGTCGAGAATGAAGCGGGCCATGTCTTCGGTCTCTTCGAGGTTCATGCCCGCGACGGGCTCGTCGAGGAGCAGGAGTTCGGGGTCCATGGCCAGGGCCCGGCCGAGTTCGACCCTCTTCTGGAAGCCGTAGGGGAGAAGAGCAACGGGGTGCTTACGCCACTGCTCGATCTCGAGGAAATCGATGATGTCTTCCACCTTGCGGCGGTGCGCCATCTCTTCGCGCTTGGCTGCTCCCACCCACATGGCCCCGGCCAACCACGACTGCTTCATGGCCACGTGGCGACCGGTGAGCAGGTTGTCGACCACCGTCATCTGGGGGAAGAGTTCGATGTTCTGGAAAGTACGGGCGATACCCATCGCGGCGACCCGATCGGGTCGGGTGCCCATGATGCTCTTACCCTTCCAGCGAATATCGCCGGATTGGGGGCGGTAGACCTGGCTGACGGTGTTGAAGATCGATGTCTTCCCGGCGCCGTTGGGGCCGATGATCGAGAAGAGCTCGCCCTCGTTCACGTGGCAGCTCACGCCGTGAATGGCGGTGACGCCTCCGAAGCGGAGCGTTATGTCTTCGATCTCTAGTAGTAGTTCGCTCATGTCGGGTCAGCTTTCCTAGGACAGCCAGCGCTTGCGCCGCTTGTAGTGCTTGACGTCTCGGAATGACTTGCGTTCGCCGCCTTCGCCGTGCAGCCCGAGATAGAACTCCTGCACATCTTCGTCGGCCAGCAGCTTCTGGGCTTCGCCGTCCATTACGACCTTGCCGGTCTCGAGGATGTAACCGTGCTTGGCGATCGACAGGGCCATCATCGCGTTCTGCTCGATGAGCAGCACACTCACGCCCTGCTTGTTGATGTCGACGATGATGTCGCGGATCTGCTCGATAAGCATTGGTGCCAGTCCGAGCGACGGCTCATCGAGGATCAGCAGTTTCGGATCCGACATGAGAGCCCTGCCGATGGCGAGCATCTGCTGCTCTCCACCCGAGAGATAGCCGGCAGTCTGCTTGCGGCGGTCGTAGAGCAGCGGAAACAATTCCATGACCCGGTCGTAGGAGGCCGCGTTGGCCGCCTTGTCGCGCACGGTGAAGCCACCCGTGGCGAGATTCTCATCGACGGTGAGTTCGGCGAACACGCGCCGTCCTTCCATCACCTGAGTGATTCCGGCCTCCACGATGTGGGACGGACTGGCGTTGGTGATGTCTTCACCGTTCCACGTGATGCTGCCCTTGGTGGCGTCACCCTCGTGGATGTCGAGCAGGCCGGCGATGGACCGCACCGTGGTGGTCTTGCCGGCACCGTTCGCACCAAGGAGGGCGACTATCTCACCTTCAGGCACCTCGATAGACAGGCCGCGCAACACGAGGATCACCTCGTTGTACACAACTTCAAGGTTGGCTACTTCAAGCAAGACGATCGTCCCCGGATGGTGGTCGAGTGAATTCAGACCGGGGGCGAGGACACCTCGTCCTCACCCCCGGTCTCAGATTTCAGGGCCTAGGAGGCCTTGAAGCAGGGCTCGTACTCCCAAGCGGCCGCCGTGTCGGACACGAACGGACCTTCGAGGAGGGTGTAGCCCGTGCCGCCGCCTTCGGCGACGGTGGCGCCCGGTGAGTAGACCGAGGCGTCGACGTCGTACATGTACGACTCGCGGACGACTCCGTCGTTGGCATCGCCACCCCAGTTCTGGTCGGGAGCGAGGCCACCAAGGTCGACGGTGATCTCGTTGGCGGCGGCAACCATGCCGGCGCGAGTGATATCGCCGTTGGCAAGCGCCTGACGAATGACCTGCTCGGTGATCCGTCCTTGGATCCAGCTGATGATGTAGGTGTCGTCGAGGGGAGCATCGGGACGAAGCTCTTCCATCACCGAGATCATGTCGCCCATGGCAGGAGCATCACCGACTCCCCACAGCACCGTGTAGGTGGAGTGGATGTAGTTGGTGTCGGCATAGTCGCCGATACCGGTGTTGAGCAGAGCAGGGTTCCAGGTGGGGCTGTTACCAGACCACATACCGGTGAAGCCGCCGGCGGCTGCACCGCCCAGGAGCTCCGCAGCAGTGCCGGGATTGGTTGTGAGCCAAACGAAATCGGCGCCCGACTCGACAATACCGGTGATCACTGGTGTTTGATCAGCACCCGGAACGACCGCGGCCTCGCCGTCGTAGACGACCTCGAGGCCCAGGGCCTCAGCGGCAACCTTGGCACCGATTGCGCCGTCCTGGCCGTAGTCGCCGGGGAAGCTGGCGATGGCGACCTTGTTGCCGAACTGCTCGGCCAGGTAGGAAACGCCGTTCATGGCTTCGATGCAGTAGTTGGTCTGTACCTCGAACACATTCTGACCGATGCTCGGATCGGCCCAGCCGGAGTACCACGACAGCGGGATGGCAAACATCTCGTCGTCGATGAGATCCTCGGCGATCGCCGCGGTGTGGGGCGAACCGGTGGATGTGCTGAGCATCACAACGGACTCATCGCCTCCACCGGAGAACACCTCGTAGTTCTCCACGTGGGTGGGGACGTCGTAGGCGTTGTCGATGACGATGGGCTCGATGGTCCAGCCTTCGATTCCTCCGTTGGCGTTCAGATCCTCCCAGTAGGCGAGTTGGCCATCGGTGATCTTGGTGGTGAGCGGGGCGAAAAGGCCCGAGAGGTCGGTGTTGAGTCCGACTCGGATGACCATTTCGTCGGCGTCTACACCTTCGCCGGTGACGAGTTCGGCGGGCGCGTCGGCGTCGTCGCCGGCATCAGCATCATCGCCGGCATCAGCATCGTCGTCGGCATCAGCATCGTCGTCGGCATCAGCATCAGCATCAGCATCAGCATCATCGGCGTCGGCATCATCACCGGCGTCGGCATCATCACCGGCATCAACGCCGGAATCCGCTGCGTCATCGTCGTCACCGCAGGCAGCGGCGACGAGCGAAAACGCAAGCAGTATTGCGAGCAACCATCGCAACTTTCTCATGGGTTTTCCCTCCATATTTGGGTTTGTTTCAGGGTGTCTGGGGTCAGGCACCGAGATCGTTGGGCGGCCGTCAGTAGCTGAACGGCCAGCGTTTCCAGTAATTGCGGACACGTATCCACACGCCGTAGAGGCCGAGTGGTTCGAAGATCAAGAACACGATGATCAGGAAACCGAATAGCACGATGTTCCAGTCGAACACATTGAGCTGCCAGCCCGGAGTCTGGACGCCGGTGTAAATCACACCGAAGTCGCCTTCGGGGCCCGTGAGTGCAACATCGGCGAACTTGCCGGTGATGCCGCCTTCGGTCTTGTCGAGCCACTTGGTGAAGGTCTCCACGAACTTGGGAATCATCACCACGAAGAAGGCGCCGACCAGGGGACCAGCAGTGGTGCCCGCTCCGCCGATGAGCAACACCGCGATGAACTCGACCGAGAAGAAGAGACCGAAGTCGGCTGCCAACACCTGCCCGGAAAGGGCGGCGGAGAAGAGTGCGCCCGCGACACCAGCGTAGAAAGACGAGATTCCGAAGGCGATCACCTTGTAGCGGAACTCCGGAATGCCCATCACCTCGGCCGCGATGTCGCGGTCTCGAATGGCTTGCAGGGCGCGCCCGGTGCGAGTACGGATGATGTTCTTGGCCATCACCGCGAAAATGACGGTGAGACCTAGCAGGAGGAAATAGGTCTTTGCCTTGTCGGAGACGTCGAACCCCAGCCATCGACCATCGTCGTCGAGATTGATGAGCGGCGTTTCCTCCTTCCAGAGCCTGATGTCGAGCTTTGGTGCCTTGCGACCCAGTCCGGGAGCACCGGCGAACTTCGCTCCCCAAGTGGTGTTGCCGAAGTGGATGCCGAGGAAAACCAAACCCAGTGTCACGATGGCCAGATAGAGGCCTCGAAGTCGGACAGCCACAGGGGAAACGATCACCCCCGCCAAAGCGGCGGCCACACCCGCGCCGGGGAGCCAGATCCAGATGGGGAGCCCGAGACCGTGGAGGTTGTCGGAACTCTGGCCACCGAGGAAGACAGCGGTGACCGCGCCCACGCCCATGAAGAAGGCGTGGCCGAGGGAAACCTGACCGGCGACGCCGGCAAGAAGGTTGAGGCCGAGGGTGGCGATGGCAAACACCAACACCTTGTTGATGAGAGGAAGCCATTCGTTGTCGCCAAGGAAGCGAACGAACGGGATCTGTTCGGTGAGCCAGAGATCGAGTGGCATCGCCAGCAAGATCAGCAGGAAAATGCCCAGCACGATCTTCTGGCTCCACGTCGGGAGAATCTGGCTCTCCTGCTTGTAGGAGGTGTAGAGATTCGGGCGGCCGTACATGTCAGACCCTCCGAATCTCGGGCGTTCCGAACAGCCCGTAGGGTCGGATGATCAAGCCGATGATCATCACGATGTATGGAACGATGAGCGGATAACCCGCTCCGAGCCAGCCGACCTCACCGGCCGCGTACTGGCCGGCGAATATCTCGGCCAGGCCGATGATCAAGCCGCCGAGCAGGGCACCGGTGGCGGAGTCGAGACCACCCAGGATCACCGCGGGCAGGGCCCGGAACGCGATCGTGGCGGTCTCGGGTTCAACTGACAGGGTCTGTCTCACCGGCGGCTGGGTGGCGAAGACCCCACCGATCATGGCGAGAACAGCACCCGCCGCCCAGGCGATCGCGAACACCCGGCCCACGTCGATTCCCTGGGCCATGGCCGCTTCCTGATCGAACGCCACCGCTCGCATCGCGATGCCGGTACGAGAGCGATAAAAAAAGTAGACCGCCACGAAAGCGATCGCGGCGGTGATCATCGCCGCCATTGTGCTCCAGTTGATGAACGCGTCGCCGATTCGGAAACCGTCGACCCCCCAAGGCACCTCGAGCGAGCGGAACTCGATCTTGACAGCGTCGTTGTTGAACACCCGGATCACGATCTCGAGGCCGAGGGTGATGACGGCGACCGAGAAGAGGGGCTGCCCGATCATCGGGCGAATGGTGAGCCTCTCGATCACGAGCCCGAGCAAGGCGGCAAAGCACATCGCCACGATCACCGAGGCACCCCACCCGATCCAGGAAGGTCCGGGGATGTCGTTGAACGGATTACTGATGGTGGTGAACGGGATGTGGTCGTCGGCCACCAGGAACGACAAGAACAGCGCACCGGCGACAGCCAGGCCGCCCTGGGCGAAGTTCACCGTTTGGGTCGCCTTGAAAATCAGCACGAAACCCAAGGCGATGATTGCGTAGACCGAACCCAACCCCAACGACTTGGCCAAGGTCTGGATGAAGATCTCGGGGTCGTTGAACAGCTGCAACAACATGAAGACCCCGAGCACGCTGCCGAGGCCAACCATGAACGCAACGACGGGTGACACGGACCCGCGGGCGTTGAGGAGGCGGAGGGTTAGCGATGTCATGTGTACATCGACTCCACGAGGTCGCCGAACATCTCCATCATCGAACTGCGCTTGAGCTTCTGCGTAGCGGTCAACTCACCGTCCTCGTGATCGAGTTCTTTGGGAATCAGGCGGAACTCTCGAACGTTCTCGACCCTCGCGAACTTCTCGTTGGTCTCGCTGACCACGCCCTGGATCAGCTCTATCACCTCGGGCTTCTCGGAGAGGTCGCGGTAGGTGGTGTAAGGAATGTTCTTGCGCAGGGCCCAGTCGCCGACGGTCTCGGGCTCGATCCCCACCAGAGCGCTCAGGAACTTGCGCCCGTCGCCGATTACCATCGCCTCCTTCACGAAGATCGAGGTCTTGAGGCTGTTCTCGATCTCCGATGGCGAGATGTTCTTGCCCCCGGAGGTGATGATGATGTGCTTGATACGGTCGATGATCTTGATGTGGGTGCCGTCGACCCACTCACCGACATCGCCGGTCATGAGCCAGCCATCACTGGTCATGGTCTCCGCCGTCTTGTCGGGCTTGTTCCAGTAGCCCTGGAAGTTGCCGGGGTGCTTGGTCTGGATCTCGCCGGTCTCCTCATCGAGCCGGAGTCCGATGTCGGGGTAGGGCTCACCGACCGTGCCCAGCTTGTTGCGACCCGCGAAGTTGCAGGTGGCAACGGCAGAGTTCTCGGTCATTCCGTAGAGCTCGAAGACCGGGATGCCGATACCCATGAAGAACTCGAGAACCTCGGGGGCCACCGCGGCCGCTCCCGACGCGGCGTAGCGGCAACGGCGCAGACCGAGCCGTTCCTTCATCGCCCGGAACACCAGGGGCTGACCGATCGCGTAGAGCAGGCGGCTCTTGAAGGTGTGGCTTCCGCCGGTGGCGGCCTTCTCACGCCCGATTATCGAAGCAGCCTTCAGGCCGAAGTCGAAGAACTTCTTCTTGAACCAGGTTGCATCATTGCCGCGGATGTAGACGCTCGCGTGGAGGCGCTCCCAGATCCGGGGTACCGCGAAGAAGATGGTGGGCTGGATCTCGCGCAGGTTGGCGGTGACGGTGTCGATCGACTCGGCGAAGTTGAGGGTGGGGCCCGCGCCCACGAGGGTCCAGGTGGAGAAGATCCTCTCAGCCACATGGCACAAGGGGAGATAGGTGACGATGAGATCGCTGGGGTTCGGACCCTTGCCGTCGGGAATCCGGGATGTCTCACTGATGATCTTGTCGATGGCGAAGGCGGCGTTGGCGTTGCTGAGCATCGCCCCCTTCGGCGGGCCTGTGGTGCCGGACGTGTAGACGAGAGTCATGATGTCGTCGGCTTCTGCCGCCGCCATCCTCTGGTCGACCGCAGCAGGATTCTGCTCGCGATGGGTTCGTCCCAACTCGAGGAAGTCGACCCAGAACATGAGGCGCGGGTCGTCGTAGTCGCCGAATCCACGGGGCTCGACATACAAGATCTTCGTGATGCTGGCGGCGACGGAGCGATCGACCTCGAGAACCTTGTCGGCCTGCTCCTGGTCTTCCGCGAAGAAAACCTTCGGGGTGCAGTCGCCCACTAGATACTCAACCTCGGCCAGCGGGTTGGTGGGGTAGAGGCCAACGGTGACCCCCCTGATGGCCACGGTGGCCAGATCGAGAATTATCCACTCAGGCCGGTCTTCGGCGTGGATCGTGACCCGATCGCCGACATCGATGCCCAGTGCCAGCAGACCATGTGCGGCCAACTCGATCAGGTCCCAGGTCTTCTCCCAGCTGTATTCCTGCCAGATGCCAAAGTCCTTCTCCCTCAGCGCGATCTGATTCGGAGCTCGTTGGGCCCAGTCGCGCGCCAAAGACGCGACGGTCGTGGACCCGACACCCGTGGAGGGCTGCTTCTCGAGCGTTGTGGCCATATTTGTGCTCTCCCCCAAGGATCTGCGCGGTCAGGCTCGTGGCACCCTAGGAATATCGAGGCAGGTCGTCAAGGCTTTGATCATTCAAGATCAGGCCAATTATCGCCTCGGGATCCTCCAAGCATGCGGCGATAGCTTGGGCCAGCAAGCGGAGTTCTTGCAAACCGCGGATCGATCCGGGTCGGCCGCCTCCAGAAAGTTGCCTGTCGGTGGTAGAGAACCACATCAACACATTCAGCTTCGATCGGCAGCCATGAACGGGCCGACGCCTAGGCATCCGCACGCCCAGGCTGCAGGCGATGTGGCGATCGCACTCGGCGCCGACCCTGTCCGCGGGCTCGCCTCAACCGAGGCAGCCCAACGCCTCAGCGCCCACGGTCCCAACGAGTTGACGGGCGAAGACACCCCCGGTTGGTTCCAACGCACCGCCGCCCAGTTCGCGGATCCGCTCGTGATCCTGCTCCTCGCCGCGATCGCGATCTCGCTATTGGCATGGTGGCTCGACGATGAGGGGGGCCTGCCCTTCGACGCCATCGCCATCGGCGCGATCGTTGCCCTCAATGCCGCGATCGGGGCGATCCAGGAGGAGCGGGCCGAGCGGGCGGTGGCCGCACTGGCGGCGATGGCCGCGGCTCAGGCCGGCGTGATCCGCGACGGCCGCCTCCATCAGATTCCCGCCCGTGAGGTGGTCGTGGGCGACACGATCGTTCTCACCGAAGGCGACTCAGTACCGGCCGACGCTCGTCTCGTCGAGGCGAACACTCTCCGGATCTCGGAGGCATCACTGACCGGTGAGAGTGAGTCGGTCATCAAAGCAATCCAACCCGTGAGCACCGACGCTGCGCTGGCCGATCGTCTCTCAATGGTGTTCGCAGGCACCGCGGCGGTGTCGGGACGCGGTCGGGCGGTTGTAACCGCCACGGCCATGGCCACCGAGGTCGGCCACATCGCCACCCTGCTCGGCGAGAC
>JAJCXY010000082.1 GCA_029263215.1 Acidimicrobiales bacterium | reverse complement strand
AGCGCCGGATACCGAGTACACGATTCCCAGTCTCGGCCCGCGATTACCGAGCGGAGAGCGGTGATGGGACGGGTAGGCGTGCCCGAGCGAATGTGTCGGGTGCTGTCCTCTCGCTGTGTTCGGCGGAGCGCTCCTGCGTCTGACTGAGTATGGATCCGGATCTTGGAACCAGCGAGCCTCCTATATCGTCCTACGTCAATGATCGCGTTACGCGTGCTCTCCGTGCGCTGGCTAAGCATCTGGTTTGTAGCTGTGCTTGTGGTAGCTGCCTGCGCCAGTGATCCACGCGCCGTGCCGACCGCGCAAGACGAGGCGCAGCAGCTCGAAGAACCGTCTGTTACAAGCGGCGCACAGCCACTCGAAGAGCCTTCTGTCACCAGCGCTGAGCAGCCACCGGAGGCTCCGTCCGCACTAGATGGAGGGGGGTGGCTCGAGGTGCCGCCATCGCCGTTGAGCCCGAGGACTCAAGCCACGGTGGCCTGGACCGGCTCGGAGATTCTTGTGGTGGGCGGCAGCGAGTTTTCGTGCCCGCCCGGAGCCGGATGTCCTGCTCCGACGACTGGAGCCTTTGCCGACGGAGCCGCCTACGACCCCATCAAGGCGGCATGGCGAACGATTGCTGAGCCTCCGGTCGCCATCTTGTGGGCGGAGGCGGCCACCCTGGGAAACGACGTCTTCTTCCTCGCCTCGACTGGCTACAGCGCAGCGGCGCCGGTTCTCTTGCGTTATGACTCGTTGAGCGATCAATGGCAGATCATTGATCTTCCCGCTGACGCCTCAGCGGGTGGAATCGTCGCAACCGACACAGCGCTCGTCGTGTATGGAACCACCAAAGTTCCCGGCTCACCTGTTGACGTTGCCTTTGATCCGGTAGCCGAAGCCTGGGAAGAGATTCCCGATGATCCACTCGGCCCTGCTTTCGATCGTCAGTTCGTTTGGAACGGCCAGGACCTCTACCTCTTCGATCATGCCCTTGTCCCATCACCAGGAGGAGCCGACGGGCCGAGCTTCATCCGTGCCGCGAGGCTCCATGACGGACACTGGGAGGCGTTGCCTAGCAGCGACAGCATCGGTTCGGGACCCTGGCTCGTCGACGGATCACGACTCATCAGCCCACGTCTGGGCTGTGCCGACGGTGGCCAGACCAGCCCCTACGGCCGCTGCATTCCCAACGGTGCCGTCTTCGATACCGAGAACGACACCTGGAGCGAACTGCCCAACACACCGGACAGTGACGAGAAGATCGTGTTCTCGTCTGGAGGTGTGAGTTCTGAGGATCTTGTGCTGACCAGTGCTGGGCATCCAACTTTCAACGCAATAGTCAATGAGTGGTTCGATCTGCCCACACTCGATGAAGGCCGCGGCTACACCGAACGTCGGGTCACTGCAGTCGGCCGGTATGGGTTTGTGTTCGGGGGAGCCAGCTTCGGCAGCGACACCGAAGCAGGCGAACTCCTCGGCGACGCCTGGATCCTTCACATCGGCTAGGCGAACCCCCGCCAACGGCGCCGATGAGCAGACCGAAATGACGCCCACCCAGAGTCGCGACGACGGAGCATTCCCCGACACAGCGAACGATCCGCCATCTGAGCGCGGCTCACCCGCAAGGGCCACAGGAGTGAAGCGCCCGACTTCACCGCACAGAATCCCGGGCACCATGACAGGCTGAGCACTCAATATCGGCCCAAGCGTGGGGCCGCACTTTCACCGACATATCTACCCAAGCCGAGCGCCGGCAACCACGGCGGGCGGAGCTGTCGAGGGCTCCGCAGCGCTCCGTTGAATCGTCCGGAGGGACATCGGTCGAACTCATCGTGTGGCGGGGGTGTCAACCCTTGTCGGTCCCGTCCACCCTTCGCAGCGGATCGAGGGGCTCGCCTGGTAGGTCCATGTGACGCCAGATGAGCGCACGGCTCGCCGCCTGAACGGTCCGAAGCGTTTGATACTCGAACTCCATGAACTCGTCCGGCAGATAGAGACTCATGGGACCGGACCCGCCAGCAATAACCTCTCGGCCGTGTAGGGCGCCGTCATGAGCAGTGCGTGACCGGACGTCGTAGAACCTCGAGAGTTCTTGGGCCTCGAGGTTGGAAACAACGCTTCCAACCGCCTCCCGGAAACGCTGCGTGCTCCCGGTCTGGGCTCGACGCGTTTCGCATCGCTTCAGCTCGCCTTGGAGGGCGGCCATGGTCTCGATGCTCGAGACGAACGCAATCATGGCGAGTGACGGATGATCGCGTGTCATCAGCAAGCCCTCATGGTGCATGACGAGCGCTCGTTGTACGACGCCTGGGTCGAGCGGGACTTCGACCTCACCGAGCCACTCGGGAAGTTCGATCGGAGGCGGGGCCATGAAGTGATCGAGTTTGTCGATCCATCGATAGCTGGTGCCACTGACCGGGCCCTCGGCGTCGACCCAGGTCGAGTCGACGCTGTCCGTTGGCCCGTCTCGAACGAACCAAGGGCTGTCCCACGCGAGGGACAGGAGTGCTGCGTGCAGTCGCAGTCTGCGGAGCGCGGCCATCTCCCCGTCTCCCTGCCACGACCAGCAGTCGGCCACACCGTCTACACGCACCAGCGCCGACACGTGGTCGACCGCCATTAGGTGGTTGCCGATCGACGACATGCATCCGGTACGGACGAGCCCATCCCCTGGGCTGAACGTAGTGCCGTCAGCGAGGTCGATCGGAGCCGACAACCGGAACCGCATGTACGGCACCTGCGGGGGCGCCTGCGCCAAGTACGCGCGCCAAGGCACCGCAACTCGGTCGCCGAGGGCCGCGAGTGCATCGTCCACCGCTGCACGCCACCGATCAGACTCGTGCGCGTCATGCTGGCCGGTGCCAACGACCCACGTAACCAGCCCGCCTGTCGCGTTCGCGATCCAGAGTCGGCTCCAATGTGGCCCGATCGGGGTGTTGCAGATCAACTCGGTGACGCGAAGAGGCCGGCCGCCAACGGGGGGCCATCGGGTGTCGCTGGAGTACCCCCAGCCGTAGCTCTCCCTCATGTGATCGAACACGCGTTGATGGAACTCGTCCTTCTGGTCGTCGGGTACCGGACGAAACATCGGCTCGTCGATCCAGTCCGGGCACCAGTCATCTGCCATGGGTCTGATTCTCGCATTCGCGGGAGCATCCCGGGACGGGACTTGATCGACGAGCCCCGAGCGAATCGGTCGGCTGGATTGACGCCGTGGCACCACGCTGCTGATAACGCCCGACCGTCGCGATGGGAACAGACGTCCGTGACGGCCTTCGCGTTCGGGCCACTCGATATCGGCACACGTATTCACCGTCGCAGCCGACCATGAGCCGCCACATCGCGGCCCGGTTGTGGTGCCGCATATTACCGACACCCGGTGATCGAGCCTGCCGGTGGTAGGGCGTGGGCGTTCGTAGTTTTCGATCGGCATCGTCGGGTAGGGCGCTGGCCGACTCGTACTGCTGTCGCTCGATGACCGGGGTCGTTTGTCTGGGGCTTGGATTTACTCGGGTGGGGCTGCTCTTGCGGAGAAGGCGTCGGGGTGCGGTTTCATGATCAGGTCGTGAGGGCGGGGGACGAATTCTTGTTCGGCCATCCTGGGTTTGGTGATGCGGTCGGCTCTGAACAGTCTGGTTGCGTCGGGGTGGGGGTCCCAGGCAATGACGTACCAGTTGGGCCACGCGACCAGAAGTCCGTGCGGCTCCACGGATCGTTTGGTGCGGCGGCCGGCCCTATCGGTGTAGGAGAAGTCGAGCATCTGGTTGGCGGTGAAGGCCTTCTCGAACTCA
>JAJCXY010000081.1 GCA_029263215.1 Acidimicrobiales bacterium | reverse complement strand
CCAGATCGGCTGGCCGGTCATGAGGATGTCGTATTCCTCGAGACGAGGCGGGATGAGTTTCAAGAGGCGCTCGATATCGGCCTCCCACCCGTCGGGCAGATCAGCCGCCACACCGCCGGGACGGATGTAGTTGTGGTTCATGCGCAGGCCGGTGACCTTCTCGAGGAACCGGAGCACCTCTTCACGTTCGCGCCAGCCGTAGATCATCATGCCCACCGCTCCGAGGTCCATGCCGTTGGTGGCCATGAAAAGCAGGTGAGACGCCATCCGGTTGAGCTCGCACATCAGCATGCGGATCCAGGTGGCCCGCTCCGGTATCTCGATGCCGAGCAACTTCTCGGTGGCGAGCGAGAAGGCCAGCTCGGTGAAGAGAGGCGAGGCGTAGTCCATCCGGGTGACGTTGGTGCAGCCCTGGATGTAGGTGAGTTGTTCGGCCTGCTTCTCCATGCCGGTGTGGAGGTAGCCCACCACCGGCTTGGAACGCAGGACCGTCTCACCCTCCATCTCGAGCATCAGTCTCAACACGCCATGAGTGGACGGATGGGAAGGGCCCATGTTGAGCAGGACCCGCTCGTCGTCCTCATCGGTGGTGGGATCGTTGCCGATCTGGGCGCATTCCGCCTCGCTCATCCGCAGCACGGCGGAGTCGTCGCCCCGGCGATAGACCCGGTTGGTCGACAGATCGTCGGACACTTCGCCTTCGACTTCAGCTTCGCTGGTGTCGTGGTGAACGGCGCTCATCTGACGTTGCTCGCCGACTTGAACTGGACCGGGATCGAGCTCACCGAATAGTCCTTGCGCAGGGGATGACCCACCCAATCCTCAGGCATCAGGACACGGCTCATATCGGGGTGATCGATGAATTCGATGCCGAACAGATCGAAGACCTCGCGCTCGAGGATCTCACTGCCGGGCCAGAGATCGAACAGCGACGCTACGGCGGCTTCGTCAACCGGCACCTGGACCCGAATGCGGACACGCTCACGGCTCTGGGGATTGAACAGGGAAGTAACGATCTCGAAACGCTCCGGATCCACACCGTGGGGGAGCCTGCGGGTGCCCGCATAGGTGAGGAAATCCACCGCGGTGACGTCGACGAGAAGGGCGAAGCCGTCGGCGTGGGCAGCGCTCGCGGTGTCGAGATAGGCCTCAACCGAGGTGTGGAGCACCGTGTCGCCCAGCGAATCCTCGACGAGAGCCCCATAGCGGGTGTCGGCTTCAGCTGATTCTGGGGGGTCGGCTTCGGACTCCGCCTCTTCAGCGGCCGGTGCTTCGTCGCTCACGTTCAGCTCCCGATCGAAAGTCCGGCGGTCTGGCCGTCGCGCTGTTCGATCATGATTTCGGCACCCGCACCGGAGGCGTCGCGTCGGCGCATCAGCTCACCGGTCTCGATCTGTTCGTGGAGGGTGAAGATCGCATGCATGAGGGTCTCGGGACCAGGGGGGCAGCCGGGTGCGTATACATCGACCGGCACGATCTGATCCACGCCTTGAACAATCGCGTAGTTATTGAACATTCCACCACTCGAGGCACAAACACCCATCGAGATGACCCACTTGGGCTCCATCATCTGGTCGTACACCTGGCGCAACACCGGGGCCATCTTCTGGGAAACCCGGCCCGCGACGATCATCAGGTCGGCCTGACGAGGCGAGGCCCGGAACACCTCCATGCCGTAGCGGGAGAGGTCGTAATGAGCGGTGCCCGACGCCATCATCTCGATGGCACAACACGCCAGCCCGAAGGTGGCGGGCCAAAGGCTGCGAGCCCTGGCCCAACGCACGAGGTTTTCGACAGAACCGGTGATGAAGTTGTGTTCGAGCCCCCCCAGACCGTCGTCGAGAATTTCGCTGGTCTCACCAACGCCGGGGAGATGCACGATCAGGCCGCCTCTTCGTCTGTGTCGTCGGCATCTTCTGTGCCCACGCCCTCGGCGTAGCCGCGGTCTTCGAGCCCCACCCGGCGCACCGTGGTGCCGGTGGTGCGCTGAACCGACACCGCACCGGCGGGCCCGGCCACCTGCTTGAGCGGACCCCACTCGAGGGCGCCGTTGCCGATGAGATACACGAACGACTCGAACACCGCAAAGGAGAAGACCATGATCACGACGAGGCCGAAGACGCCGAGGCCGCCGTAGGCCACGGCATACGGGTAGAAGAAGATGATCTCGATGTCGAACACGATGAAGATCATGGCGACGAGAAAGAAGCGCACGGGGAAACGTTCGGGTGTCTCCCGGGTGGGCACGATGCCGCATTCGTAGGCGGCGCGTTTCGCCGCCGATGGATCACGCGGCGCGAGCAGGCCCGACGCGATGAAGCTCCCCGCCGCAAAAGCTGCGGCGAGGACAAAGAGCGCCAGCAGGGGGAGGTACTGGCCGAGCATGCGACTTAGCCCGCCTCGAACGCGGCCCGACGGGCCATGACGAGCTTGTCTCGCTCGTGCATCATGTAGCACAAGCCGAGGAAGATGAGCAGAGAGCCGATGGCGATGAGAGCCGGCACAAGTCGGAGGTTACCGAGGTTTCGGATCATGACAATGGAAACCACAGGTTCTGTGACATCAATTTCGGGCCGCTTGGGTGTCTGGCCCGGCAGGTTGGTGATCGATTCCTCGGTGACCCGCTGGATCTGGATGATCCCATATCGGGTCGGATGCTTGATCGTGAGCGCCGTGCGCACCTGGGTGCTGATCCGGTCCCAACGATCGGGATCGTCGGGCAGGCCGCGCTTACCACCGATCGTGTACGCGTCGAGCACCTTGAACTCGCCCTGGCTGGCGAAGTCGAACTTGCTGCTGTCGAACAGCATGGCCAGGGCCGAGGCCTGGGCTTCACCGGCCTCAGCGGTGGACAGCAGGGTCCAGCCTCCGAGCTCGGCGGCATCCTCGGCGAGAAGGCCCGGCGCCACCGCGGCGAGCTCGGACAAGGTGGTGGCCTGATTCTTGGCCTGCTCATCGAGAGCCAGCTGGTCCACCTCGTCGGTGCTCAGCCCTTCGGTCTGGTCTGGGGTGAGGGTGTCGGCGGTGACGACGCCGTACTCCTGCCACGCCACCTGGACCTCAGTGACCCGCGCGGTCTCCGCGGCGCTGAACCCACTGGTGTTCAAGGTGGTGAGGGCGTTGGATCCGTACTGGTCGACGAGGGCATCAGCCGCCGCTCTCACCACCTGGTGAGCGGACGGCAGGTCTTCGCTGTGAAGTCGGTTGGCCTCATCGAGAGCAGCGAAGGCGAGATGGCCCTCGGAGTCGCTGCCTTCGACGATCTCCACTTCCTCCCAGACCGGCGAGTCGCCGGCATAACCGATGCCGTACATCCACCAGACCGTGGCCATGATGGTCATCCAGCCGAAGAAAGCGGCCAAAGAGATCAGGGTGCCGAGTCGGGGCCCGGAGTTGGTGGCCACCAGCAACCAGACCGAACCGGGCAGAACAACCAGCCCGGTGAGCACGGCCATGAAACCGCGGAACTCAGGGTCCCACGCGAGCCCGGCAATGATGTCGAGCATCTCCATCAGAGGTTCCTCTCGAACGCGACGATCGCATCGATCTGCTCTTCGGTGAGCAGGGCCGGATAGGTGAACTCGCTGTCGTTGGTGAAGCCGGGACCGATCGGATTCGACTCGGTGTTGGCCCCGAACCCTGGCATCTGACCGTTACCGCCCGCGCCACCTCTCCCGTAGGTGACCCCGATGGTCTGACCATCGCCGATGAACGCCGCGTGACTTCCCGCGGTCTCGAACTGATCGAGGGTGTTGCCGTTGAGAAGGCTGGGGCCGAAGAAGCCGCCCCCCTGAGCATAAGCATCGAGGAGAGGACCGTCGTGGCCGTTGTCTTCGATGGTCAATTCCGACGTGGCGTCGTAGGACCATCCGAACGTGTGGCACCGCGCGCAGCTGTAGGTACCCGCTGCCGCCTGGTTCGTGAACAGAACCTCGCCGTAGCGCTGAAATCTCTCCTGGCCGGGAACCCCGCCGGGCACCGACAACAGTTGGACAGCGGCGCTACGCCAGACCTGCTCGTTGCCCGGATCATCAAGTGTGGAATCGGCTTCGAGGGCCATTTCCCAGGCGAGTTCTCGCGCCGCAACGGCCTCATCGAGCCACTCGTCGACCGCTACCGAAAGCGGAGCTTGAGCTGCGCCCTGAGCGGCGAGGAGAGCGGCTCCCGCGTCGCTGTCGGCCACACAGACATCGGCGTCGTTGTCGGTGCAGCTGAAATCGAAGTCGTCCCGGCCGGCCAAGCGAACCTCGTGAGCGGTGGCACTCTTGGCTTCCTCGGCGTCTCGAACCGCTACCGCCCATTCCTCATTGCTCTCATCGAGGAGGAGGTCCTCCACGCCGGAACGAACACCTGCCGACACCTGATCTTGAATCGTCTCCTCGTCGATCTGGATTCTCCGGAGGAAGAAGACGATCTCCTGGAGTTGTTGTTCGGTGAGCGGACCGCCGCCGGGCGCGCCCCACGCGGGCATGACACCGTTGCGTCCGAAGTTGAGGGTGTGGAGCACCTCGTCTTCGGTGAATCGCGACAGCACCGTGTTGAGAGCGGGTGCCTTCCAGTTGACCTGGGCCACGAACTCGCCCGCCTCGGTGGTGATCACGGTGTTGACCGAGCCGCCGGCGCCATCTGCACCGTGACAATTGACGCATTGGGCGCCACCGTTGTAGAGCTCCCCGCCCCGGTCGGCGAAGATGCGATGGCTGTCGACAATGCGACCCTCGTGCCGACCCGGCTCACCCAGCCAATAAAGAGGCAGGGAGATGGCGACGATCGTGAGAAGCACGAGGCTGGAGCCGAGCGCCAGATCGAGCGTCTTGCCCTCGAGTTCCTCGTCGTCGACGTAGGGCCGACGGTTGGCGGCCAGCTCGGTCTCTGAGCCCAACTCGTCGCGCGCCGCGAGGATATTGAACAGGACATATACGACGCCACCGATGAAGACGATCGCCAAAATGACGAGGCCGATGGTTCGTTGGGTTGAAGCGGCTAGCAACATGCGGTTGGAGAGGAGTCTCGGAGGTGTTGGTACGGGAACGGACGGAGGTTACTCATGGGAGGCCTGGCCGATGCAGTTGGGTCCCTCGGCCTCTTGCCCTGTGGTGTTGGTGCCGATCGGAGGACCCTGGATGATCTTCCCGGTATCGACGACAAGGGAACCGGAGCCGTCGATCGACATGGCGAAACGATCCATGCCCCGGGGAGCGGGACCGCCCTTCTTCTCACCGACCTGGTTGTACTGGGAGCCGTGACACGGACACTCGAACCACTGCGACGTATCGCAGTTGGGCACTCGACAACCCAGGTGAGGGCACTTCTGGAAGAGTGCGATGATCCCACCGTCGAGACCGAGACTGGCCCCGGCTTCCATGCCGGCGAGCTCCGGGGGTGAGTAGGCCTCACGCGCCTTTTCGACGGCGCCGTTGGGATACTCCGTGAGCCACATCCGTCCCTCGGCCTTGTAGAGGAAACCCTGGTTGGCGCGGATCTCGGCGAGCAGGTCACTCACCAATCCGACCTTGAGAGCCGAACCAAAGCCGCCTCCCACCTGGGGCCAGAGGAAAGCCAAGCATGCGGCACCGAAGCCGGCGATACCCAACTGCATCATCAACACGATCGACCGGTTGAAGAACTGACGCCGGCTCACCCCGATGGTGTCGGGGTCGGGCGGCACATACGGGGCCGGGGGGGCCACACCGCGAGCAGCGAGAACCAGCTCCTTCGAAGCGGCCTTGCGTTCGAGCACCGCGGCCTTCTCGACCTGCTTGCCCGAGAGCTCTTCGTCTGATCCGAGTGACGAACTCGGCTCGGCTCGCCTTCTCTCATCATCTGACATGTCGGCGACCGCTGTGGATTGACGTTGACGCAGGCCGGACAGGATCGTGATACCAGCGAGAACTATCAGTGCGATGACTGCAGCAATGAGCATCTAAATGCCTCCTTGGATCACAGCTCGAAGAAGAGTCCGGCTTCCCAGGGGAAGACGAAGTTGAAGCCGGGGCCCCGGAAGAACGAACCAATCATTACCAGTACCGACCAGAACATCAGATGCATGGTCATGAGCGAGATCGCGAACTTGCGATCCTCTGGCTTCTTGGAAGGGTTTCGATCGATATACGGGGCCATGACGAGGATGATGAGAGCGATACCGGGAATGGTGACACCGGCGACCATCGGATGGAACATGGTGAGAAGTTCCTGCAGGCCGAGGAAGTACCAGGGCGCCTTCGACGGGTTGGGGGTCTCGTTGAAGTTGGCCAACTCCAACAGCGGGGCGTTGACGAAGATCGAGAAGATCGTGGTGAACGCAGTGATGAACAAGGCGGCCGCGAATTCCACCACCAGCAGGTGGGGCCACGTATGGACCTTGTCCTGGGGGAGGCCCTTCACATCCTGGATCGAGCCGGACTTGACCACGGTGAGCAGGCGCTGGGTATGGCCGCCGGGACCGGTGGGGAGCGGGGCCCCGCCTGTTGCCGCGGGCGCCGCAGGGGCAGTGGCCACCGCAGTGCCGCCCCCGTCGGAGTCGTCGCCGCCCGCCTTGGCCTTGGCGGCCTTCGAACGTTCGAGCAGGTGGGCCGGGATCTTCGACGCGGCCTCTTGCTGCTCGGCACTGAGCTCCTCTGAGGGCGCGTCGCTGCCGGCTGCGCCGGCCTTGGCGGCGGCAGCCTTGGCTCGGGCCTCCTCAGCCCGTTTACGAAGATGCTCTGGAACTTCGGTCATGGATTCTCCCCCGCCCTACAGCGGACCCGAGATGCCGCCGTCCTTGCGGACCCGCCAGAAGTGGATCGCCATGAAAATGACGGCCACAAACGGCAGCAGCAGGACATGGAGGACATACCAACGAAGCAGGGTGTCGGTTCCGATCTCGACTCCACCCAGCAGGACAAATCGCACCTGATCGCCGAAGACCGGGGTGAAGCCCATCATGTTCGTACCAACGGTCACCGCCCACAGCGCCAACTGATCCCAAGGCAGCAGGTAACCGGTGAACGACAACAGCAGGGTGAGCTGCAGAAGCATCACGCCGATCACCCAGTTGAATTCCCGCGGCGGCTTGTAGGCGCCGTGGTAGAAGACGCGCGCCATGTGCAAGAACACGGTGAGCACCATCAGGTGAGCGGCCCATCTGTGCATGTTGCGCACGAGTAGGCCGAACGTGACCGAGGTCTGCAGGGTGTAGATGTCGTCCCAGGCCGCGGCCGCGGTGGGCCGGTAGAAGAACATCAAGAAGATACCGGTGACCGTGAGGAGGATGAAGAGGAAGAAGCTCAACCCACCGAGACAGAGGGTGTAACTCACCTTCACCGCGTGGCGCTTCACCTTCACCGGGTGGAGGTGGTACAGCACGCTGTTCATGATCACGTACGACCGGTTGCGAGGGCTGTCGGTGTAGCCCTTCCTGAAGATCGAACCCGGCCTGAAGATCGAGGTCCAGGCCTGGGAGCCCTGGATCTGATCGCCGAGTTGGCTCATTTGGTCCTGCATCCGCTGCGGGAGCGGCTTTTGGACTTCGTCGTCGGTTTTGGCCATTTGCTGTTTGCTTCTCCTGCGCTCGGCTCAGCCGAGCCGCATTCCGTATCCGTAGCCGTGTGCGTTCGTGCGCTGGTGCGCATCTCCCCCGGCCGGCGCGTCGCCGATCTTGCCGAGGATTATGACCCCGGTGGGGCAGCGATCGACGCAGAGAGCGCAACGGGTGCACACATCGTCGTCGATCGTGAAAATAACACTGTCGTTGGGATCGCTACCGGGCTGCTCGGTGCCGATCGCTTCGTCGATCGCATCGGGGCGCACCATGAAGATGCACTTCCACGGGCAGATGTCGACGCAGCCCTCGCACATGATGCACTCGGACTGGTCGATGTGGATGAACTGCTTCGGCTTCACCCGCTGGCTCAGCCATGCCGCGTCGACCTGCTGAAGGACATAGTCATCCCGAAATTCCGGCATCGCCGGATTGGCATCGGTCGTCGTCACGACTCGGCACCCTCCCTTACGAGGGGACGACCGAAGGCCGAGCGCTCAGGTGCCGTCTCGGACTGGCCGTCGCCTCGGCTCTGCCACATCGACCAGAGAGCGACGTTGCCGCCGAGAGCGACGAGATAGATGGCGACCGCGACGAGGTCGCGGATCACCACATAGGTGATGCGGATCGGCGACCAACCACCGTCTTGCTGGGACTCGAGAATGCCGCCGGGGCCGACGAAGATCTTGTCGACGCGCCAGTTGAGTTCGTTGTCGGCCCAGCTGAGCCACTGGTGAGGAACCACCCCGTACACCCAGAACATCAAGAAGAAAACAACCAGGGATCCGAGCATCGCTTCACCCCACGTGGTGGGGGTGTCGACCGACCGCCTCTTTGCGTACGCGACGATGCCGCCGGTGACGGCAAAGGCGATGATGCAGGACAGTACGAATGCAACCACGCTCGGCTCCTGGAGGAGGCGGGACCCACGTACTTCGTGAAACCGCGCACAAGTGTAGACCCATTGGACCGGAGCCCTCGGGGTTGAATGAACGGTCTACCACGGCACTTTCAATCTGAACACCACCAACGGACAGAAAAATGCGTTCGCGGGACATTCCTCGTCAGACTTGGCCGGACGTGCGACACTGCCTCTATCCTCACGAGGTCTATTGCCGCGATTCACGTCGAGGCGCCTCACAAATCTGTCCTGACCCCGCACCGGAGACCAAGGTGACCGAAATACCCGAGCACCTCCTCAAGCGTGCCGCCGAAGCCCGCTCCCGCATGACCGGAGGGGGAGGTGGCGACGCCGAAGCCGCCGCGCCCGCCGCCGCGCCCGCCCCGGCCGCCGCGCCGGCCACCCCTGCTCCCGTGATTGCCGAGGAGCCCGCAGCTCCCGAACCCGTCGCCGCCTACGTGGAGGCCGGCCTCAGTCGTAAGCGGGTTCCGGTCTGGATCATTCCTGTCCTGTTGTTCCTGCCCCTCTGGGCCATCTTCTACGTCGGCTATCTCGAACGTCCCCCCGCGGAGGGCGGAGGCCTGCTGGCCGAAGGCGCCGAGGTCTACGCCACCAGTTGCGCCGGTTGTCACGGCGGCACCGGCGGCGGCGGCACCGGCCACCAGCTCAATGGCGGCGAAGTATTGCTCACCTTCCCGAGTGCCGCGGCCGGCGGAGCCTTCGACGGCATCGCCGATCATCTCGCCTGGGTGGCCAACGGAACCGCCGGCACCGACGCCCTCAGCCCTCTCGGCTACGGCGATCCGGCCCGGCCCGGTGGCGGCCGAGTTCCCGGCGGCCTGGCCCAAATGTCGGGCTTCGGTGGGAGTCTCTCCGCCGAAGAGCTCGTCGCTGTCGTCTACTACGAGCGGTTCACCCACGGCGGTCTCGAAGCCGAAGCGGCGCAGACCGAGCTCCACGTGCTCGAAGAAGTCGTCCACCTCATCGACGAAGAGGGCCTCGATCTGGGGGCCGGTGTCGCAGTCGAAGAGATCCAGGCCATCGTCGACGAGGCTCGCGCTGTAGCGGGCGCCGGCGGCGAATCAGCAGCTGGCTGACACCAGCGCTGATCAATCGAGCCGATCAACCCAGTCGGGCAGCCAGCTCGTCGGCTAGGGCCGAGAGCTGAGGGTCGGCGGCCATCGCAGCCAACTTCGCTTCCACCATCTCACCCTCGAGAGGCCAGCCGAACACCCACGCCGTGAACGTCTCGGATAGGTCCTCGTGAGCGGCGCTCATCGCGTATTCGTTCACATGGTCGGTCGGCGAATCGCTGCCCACGTCGCCCGGCCAGAACGAATCGGCGAAGTTCGCCAACACCGATCCGTCGGCTGCACAGCCGAGGTCGATCATTGTGCCGTCGCACTCAGCGTCTCCGAAGACGAACACATCGGCGTCGAGGGTGACCACATGGCTCAGCTCGTGCACGATCGTCTCGACCACCAGGTCACGATCGTCGATATCGGCGATGTCGAGGCTCAGGATCCACCCGCCACCGGCAGCCGGGTGCACAACACCCACCAGGCCTCGGGACTCCTCTTCGATCACAGACAGCTGGCTCAGTTCGCCCACCAGCGAGTCGGGCCAGATCGATTCGACGATCTCCCACATCTCCGCGATGTCGGGATCGGTGATCGGTTCGCGGGGGACTCCGTCCACCACGACCACATCACCCAGCCTCACCACATCTTGGCGATAGGCAACACGCTCGACGGCACGAGCAGTGTCGTCACCCAGGGCGACCCCCGCCTCACCCACCTGGGTCGTGACCTGCCGGGGCGAGAAGGCCCCCGCCGAGTACGCGACGAGAGAGCTTGCTAGCGCCACTGCCAAAGCAGTGACCAGGAGCCATCTGGAAGCGGGGAACATCTAGTCCCCAAGGCTAGGAGAATCGCCCGGCGCCGCGCATGGGGCAAACGACTCTGAGCGGTGGGTCACCAGTCCGCGGACCCGGACCCGCGAACATGGGTCCCACGGTCGAAGCGGACCGATCACAGGGGCGACGCCGAGGAGACACGTGGACATCACAACGAGCGAAGAATGGATGAGCCTCACCGCCCGAGGCACCGATTTCGCCGGGCTGCAGCTACGCGCCCTGTTCGCCGACGACCCCGGCCGAGCCGAGCGCATGACCTCGACAGTCGGTGACCTCGTCGTCGACTGGTCGAAGCACCGCATCACCGATGCCACCGTCGCCGATCTCCTCGCTCTCGCCGACCGGGCCGACCTCTCCGGACAAATCCGCGCCATGGTGAGTGGCGAGCACATCAACACCACAGAAGACCGAGCCGTGCTCCACACGGCTCTGCGAGCCCCCGCCGATCGGGTGATCGAACTCGACGGCGTAGACATCGTCGGCGACGTCCATCGAGTATTGCGCCAGATGACGGCGTTCACCGACCGGGTCCGCGACGGCGACTGGACCGGCCACACCGGTCGCCCGATCCACACCGTCGTCAACATCGGCATCGGAGGCTCCGACCTCGGACCGGTCATGGCCTACGAAGCCCTGGCCGCTTTTCGCCACGATCGCCTGCGCTGCCGGTTCGTTTCGAACGTCGATGGCAGCGACCTGGTGGCCGCTCTCACCGGACTCGATCCCGCCACCACCATGTTCGTGATCTCCTCGAAGACCTTCACCACCCAGGAGACCCTCACCAACGCACACTCCGCCCGCCGCTGGCTCGTCGATCAACTCGGTCAGGATGCGGTCGCCAAGCACTTTGTGGCGGTCTCCACCAACGGCGAGGCGGTGGCCGAGTTCGGAATCGACACCGCCAACATGTTCGGCTTCTGGGACTGGGTCGGCGGCCGCTACTCGATGGACTCCGCCATCGGCCTCTCGCTCATGCTCGCCATCGGCGCCGAAGGGTTTCAACGGATGCTCGCCGGGTTCCACGCGGTCGACGAGCACTTCGTCTCGATGCCCTTGCAACACAACGTGCCCGCCCTGCTGGGGCTCATCGAAGTCTGGTACCGCAGCTTCTGCTCACTGCCCACCCGAGCCGTCCTCCCCTACTCGCACTACCTCCACCGGTTCCCCGCCTACCTCCAACAGCTCGACATGGAATCCAACGGGAAGCAGGTGCGAGCCGACGGCACCCCGGTCACCTACGAGACCGGCCCGATCGTGTGGGGCGAACCCGGCACCAACGGTCAACACTCCTTTCACCAGCTCCTCCACCAGGGCACCACGGTCGTGCCGGCCGACTTCATCGTGTTTGCCAGTCCCGATCACCACCGCAGCGACTTCACCGGGATCGACGACCACCACGATCTCCTCGTGGCCAACTGCTTCGCCCAGTCTGAAGCGCTCGCCTTCGGCAAGACCGCCGACGAGGTCGCGGCCACCGGTGTGGATCCCGCCCTGGTGAGCCATCGCACCTTCCCGGGCAATCGACCGTCCACCACTATCACGGCGCCGGCCCTCACCCCGTCAGTGCTCGGCCAACTGATCGCCCTCTACGAACACCAGGTGTTCACCCAGGGCGCGGTGTGGGGACTCAACTCCTTCGACCAGTGGGGCGTCGAACTCGGCAAGGTGCTCGCTCTGGCGATCCTGCCCGAGCTCAACTCCGAGTCCCCGCCTGCTCTCGCTCATGACGAATCCACCAATGCCCTGATCAGTCGCTACCGCACGATGCGCGGGCGCGCCTGACTCAAACCCGCGGCCGCCACGAATGATCGCCGGTGAGTTCCCAAGTCTCATGTTGGCGCGTGGCATCGGCCAGCCTGACGACGGCCCGCTCGAACAGTTGGCGCCCCCTGGCAGTGGTGTCGCCGGTGCTGACCAAGCCGAAGCACCATTGGGTGAGCCAGAAGTTGAGTGATATCCGGTAGCTGGTGAAGAGGTCTTCGAAATCACCGAAGCCGGCATCCATCTCGGTGATGGTGCGGTGATACAGCCGGAGCAGATCGGTTTCGTGGGCCCGGCGCAGTTCGCTGTCGAAATTGCTGCCCAGGAAGGGGCACAGGTCGCCCAGCCCATCGCCGCGACCGATCGTCTGCCAGTCGATCAGCACCAACTCATCGCCGTCGAAGAACATGTTGTCGAACCTGAAATCGTTGTGCACCAGGGTTCGGCTCATCTCGCCGTATGCGGTGAGCATGTCTCGGCAGGTCGGAATCCACGCTTCGATATGAGCGAGCGTCTCGACGCCGAGCATGTCGCCCAACTGGTCGACCATCTGGGGGAACGCCTGCTCGTACATGCCCTGAAGACTCAGGTTGAGCGGACTGTCGATCGGCGGTACCCAGTCGAGCCCATCGGTGCGATCCCACCACCGGCCGTGCAGGCCGGCGGCCGCAACCATCACCGCCCGCGCCTCCTCCAGCGTTCCACCGGCGTGTTGGTCACCGGCTCGCAGGTGGCCGACGTCTTCGAGGATGAGGCAGTACTGCTCATCGGCAGGCTCGGCCCCATTGTAGAACGCACGAGGAGTCCTCAAGGTCAGCTGAGGAATCACCTCGTCATAGGCACGACTCTCACGGTCGTAGACGTTGAGCATCACGCCGAGGGGCTTGAGCCCCGAGTCGCTGGTGGGGATCTTGGCGATCACGGTGGCCGGACCCTCGGCACCATCGGCGTAGGTGAGCGTGAGGCGGGCGAGCTCTCCGAGAAATCCCTCCCCCACCGCGATCCGCTCACCGGAGACATCGGCTACCGGCCGGGCGAGTACCTCACTGAGGAAGTCTGCGTCGATATCGGCAAGCGTCGAAGGAATGGCCATGGCCCGCGACCCTAGGTCCCGACCCTTCTCGGGACCAGAAACCCCGGCTTTTCTGAGCGCTGACGCGCGCATAGCGCGCGTCAGCGCTCAGAAAAGTCAGGGTTTGGCTACCACTAGTTGAAACTCGACGACTCCTTCATCGGCCACCGATACAACGATGGCCGCCGATGGCGTCGAGACATCGAAATCGGCCCAGACGATGTCGGCCGAACCGACAACCACACCCACGCCATCGCCGCGAACAACGGCACCGATGGAGAAGGTGACCGCCCGGGTTATCCCCTTGATCGTGAGATCTCCCCGAGCCTGCACCGTCACCTCCTCGCCGTCTGCGACACCATCGCCGAGCGCTACGGGCTCGGTGAGCACAAAGCTCGCAGTGGGAAACTCCGAAGTGCTCAGGGCGCCGCGAATCGCTCGTTCCCGCCGGCTGTCATTGGAGACGATCGTGGTCATGTCGACAGTGACCTCCGCGGCCACGAGGTCGCCGTCCTCGATCCTGAGTGAGCCGCTCACTCCACCGCTCCTCCCTACCGCGGTGACCGCGCCCACGACCAGTTCCTCATCGACGCGGAAGCCGGCGAAGCTGCCGCTCGCGGTTTCGAAGTCGAACGAACCGATCTCATCATCGACGATCCACGTGCCGTCGATGCCCTCTTCGATGGGATCATCGACGATGACTTCGTCGGAGTCGCGGGCTTCGGGTTTTTCGGAGGCCTCCGGCTCTTCGTCGGCCTCGACCGGGTCCTCATCGGGCACTTCCTCCGCGGCAGCGAGGTCCTCGTCGAGTTGATCCGCAGCCGCGGTGAGATCGACCGCCGCGGGTGCCTCGTCTTTGAAGACGAGCCACCACACACCGATACCCACGATCGCAAGCACCACGACCGCGCCACCCAACACCCTCTTCTTGCTCATCAAATCTCCTCATCCAAACCCGCGTCACCAATCCCCCAAGACCCTGACCCAGGGCCAGAAGGGGATTTTCTGAGCGCTTTCGCGCGCAAAGCGCGCGTACGCGCTCAGAAAAGAGTAGGGCGCCGCTCAGAGTGTTGCGACTACCTCGGTGACGGCATCGATGGTGGCGTCGATCTCCGCGTCGGTGTGCGCCAGCGATGGGAAGATCGCCTCATAGGCACCAGGCGCGAGCGCCACTCCCCTTTCGAGCATTCCGTGAAAAAAGCGCGGGTAGACGCCGTTGTCGGCCGCTGCCTTTGCCGATTCGAACTCAGTAGGGGCCTCGGCGGTGAAGAAGAGGCCGAGCAGGGGTCCGATACGCGGCACGACAGCATCCACGCCCGCCTTGTCGAAGGCGGCCTGCATCCCGTCGCCTAGTCGGGTGGCGATGGCGGTGAGCTGGGCGTAGGCATCGACGGTGAGATGGAGCATGGCTGCCAGGCCGGCTGCGGTGGCAAGCGGATTTCCCGACAGGGTGCCCGCCTGGTAGACACCGCCCAGCGGGGCGAGGTTGCCCATGATCTCGTGTGACGCGCCGAACGCTCCCATCGGAAGTCCGCCGCCGATCACCTTGCCGAAGCACCAGATGTCGGGTTGAACTCCGAAGAACTCGGCCGCGCCGCCGCGACAAAGCCGGAAGCCGGTGATGACCTCATCGAACATGAGGAGGGCCCCGGCGTCGTCGCAGGCAGCCCTCAGCCCTTCGAGAAATCCCGGGGCCGGACCGATGAGACCCATGTTGGCGGCGATGGGCTCGATGCAAACCACCGCAACGGTGTCGTCGATCTCGGGGATCTGGTTGTAGGGGGCGACGATCGTGTCGGCCACCGCTCCTGCGGTGACTCCTTCGGATCCCACAAGACCCTGCTGAGCAATCCCAGAGCCGCCGGCGACGAGCAAGGAGTCGGAGTGGCCGTGATAGTTGCCCGCGAACTTGATAATGCGGTCACGGCCGGTGGTGCCCCGGGCCAGTCGGATGGCCGACATGGTGGCCTCGGTACCGCTCGAAACGAGACGTATCTTGTCGAGCCCCTCCACCCGAGAAGTCATCTCCTCGGCAATGAGAACTTCGTTTTCGGTGGGGGCGCCGTAGCTGGTGCCTCCGGTCGCCGCATCGGTGACGGCGGCGATAATCGCGGGGTGAGCATGACCAAGGATCGAGGGGCCGTAACTCTGCACATAGTCGATGTAGCGGCGTCCCTCCACGTCGAACACGAACGGACCCTCGGCCCGCGCCACGAAATAGGGGGTGCCACCCACCGACCCGAACGCCCGCACCGGCGAGTTGACCCCTCCCGGAATGACGGCCTGGGCGCGATCAAAAAGAGATTCGTTGGACACGACGCGGGTTCTTGGCTCGGTCACTGGAGTCCTTCGGCAATGAGGCGGGAGAAATAGGTGAGGATGATGTCGGCTCCAGCCCGCTTGACGGCGCCGATGTGTTCGAACGCCACCGGCTCGAGTTCGAGCCAGCCTTGAAGGGCCGCGGCGTGCACCATCGCGTATTCACCACTCACGTGGTAGGCGGCCAGGGGAATGTCGATCTCGGCTCGTGCCCGCGAGATCACATCGAGGTAGGGCATGGCCGGCTTAACCATCACGATGTCGGCACCCTCTCCGATGTCTTCGCGGATCTCTTCCATCGCCTCGCGGGCGTTGGCGACGTCTTGCTGGTATCCCTTTCGGTCGCCGCCTCCGACGATGGTGACGTCGACTGCGTCGCGGAAGGGGCCGTAGAGGGCGGTGGCGTACTTGGCGGCGTAGGCGAGGATGGCGACCTGGTCGAAGCCGGCGTCGTCGAGGGCTTCTCGGATCGCGAACACCTGGCCATCCATCATCCCGCTCGGAGCGACAATGTCGGCACCCGCCACGGCCTGGGCAACGGCGACCTGTTCGTAGATCTCCAATGTGACGTCGTTGTCGGGCTGACCTGAATCGTCGAGCACCCCACAGTGGCCGTGGTCGGTGTATTCATCGACGCACAGGTCGGGGATGATCACGAGATCGTCGCCGTGGTCGTCGCGTAGATCCTGGATGGCGAGCTGCACTATGCCTTCGGGGTTGAAAGCCTCGGACCCTTCATGGTCCTTGTGTTGGGGGACACCGAACAGCATCACCGCCGGTACACCGAGATCCTTCAGCTCACCGACCTCTCGGCGAAGCGACTCGCGGGTGTGTTGAAACTGGCCTGGTAGCGACCCGATCGGCCGTGCCTCGTCGATGCCCTCGCGCACGAACAGCGGAGCGATGAGGTCGTCGGGGTGGAGCCGGGTCTCGCGGACCATCCGTCTGAGTGCGGGGGTTCGGCGAAGACGGCGGAGGCGGCGCTGCGGAAAGGTCACGGCCCGAGGTTACCGACCATGACCCCATGGTCTCCACGCGGCCTCAAAGCCCGAACCGCTCGTAGGGAAACTCGAGCAGCGACTCGAGCACCAGATCGGCATCGGGCGCCACATCGAGGCGGGTTATCCGGTTTGGCACCACGACACAGGTCATCCCCGCCGCCTTGGCCGCCGCGCACCCGTGCTTCGAGTCCTCGATGGCAACCGCGGTGCCGGGATCGACATCGAGGGCCGCGCTGGCTGCCAGGAAGAGATCCGGGGCCGGCTTGCCGTTGTCGACATCGTCGCGGGTGCGCACTGCATCGAAATGTTGGCGTATCTCCAACCTCTCCAGATGGGCATCGACCCACAGGGAGGGTGAACTGCTGGCGATCGCGAGGGGCATGCCCGCTTCTCGCGCCGCGGTGATCAGGGCCTGCACTCCGGGCAACATCGGCGTGGTCTGCCGGGTCGCATGACGAGCCTCCCGGGCCCTTTCGAGCACGTCCGGATCTGGCTCCCGTCCGAGCCGGCTGCGGAGTATCTCTTCGAGGGTGCTGTTGTCGGCACGACCGATCGAGTCGACCCAGGCATCGAGGGTCACGTCGAGACCATGAGCTCTGAAAGCGGTGCGCACCATGAGAAAGACAGGCCATTCCGTATCGGCGATCGTGCCGTCGAAGTCGAAGACGATCGCCGCGGGAGTCATGAACCGAATCGGGCTACCACGGCTTCGACCAGGCCGGCGAGAGTATGTAGCTCAGCCTCGACATCGACCTTCAAACCGTGGGCCGACACCGTGGCCGATGTGGCGGGACCGATCGAGGCAATCGCCGGAGGCAGACCGGAGACACCGACCGCGTCGACCAGATGAGCCACCGCCGAGGACGAGGCGAACGCAACCACGTCGGCCGCGCCACACGCCTCGGCTGCCTCCGGACCGACGGCCACAGGGATCGTGCGGTAGGCAGCTACATCGGTGACCGACCAGCCCATCAGGCGAAGCCCATCGGGCAGAACCTGTCGGGCAACTTCGGCACGAGCTAGAACCACCTGCCCGCCGCCCGCGGGAGGCTCGGGGAACACTTCGAGCAGGCCCTCCGCTATCGACCGGGAAGGCACCAGCGTCACGGCGAGGTCGTCGGCTTCTGCTCGGGCGCGGGTGCCGGGACCGATGGCGGCCACTCGAACACCGGCGGCGAGGCCGATCTCGGCCGCCGCTCGAGCAGCTCGCGCCGCCCCGTTTGGACTCGTGACCACCAGCCAGTCGCCGGGTCCGAGACCACTCAGCGCCGAGTCCAGCCGCGTTTCCCCGTCGACCGGATCGACGATCTCGATGACCGGCACTTCCACCGTCGTCGCGCCGGCCGCCTCGAGTAGATCGTTGAGAGCCGGGGCCTGCTCACGGGGTCGGGTCACCACCACGCTCAACCCGGCAAGCGGCTTGGGGGTCACCGGAGGTCGGACAGCAGGTCTGCGCCGCCGGCGTCATCGAGAAGATGACGAGCCACGTTCCGCCCCAGCATGTCGGGATCGACCCCGAGCCGACGCTCCCTGATGAGCACCCGTCCATCGAGTGACGACACCATGCCCACCAGTTCGATCTGATCATCGACGAGCACCGCGTGGGCACCGGCCGGGAGGTCGCAATCGCCTCCGAGCTCGGACAAGAAGGCCCGCTCGGCATCCACCACCCGTCGAGATGCCGCGTGCTCGATGGCTCCGAGGGCCTCGATGGTGGCAACATCGTCGATCCGGCACTCGATGGCCAGCGCTCCTTGGGCAACCTGGGGCACCATGACCGAGGGATCGAGACGGTCGACCACATCGGGCACCACACCGAGCCGATCGAGTGCGGCGGCAGCCATCACGATCGCATCGAAACCGGCAGCCTTCTCCAAGCGGGTGGTGATGTTGCCACGAAGCTCGAAGAAGTTGAGGTCGGGGCGGTGCCAGGCGAGCTGGGCGCGACGCCGCACCGATCCCGTGGCCACGCGAGCCCCCGGGCCGAGCGAGTCCCAGGTGGCGCCGATCAGGGCGTCGCGGGGATCGGCGCGGAGAGGAACTGCGGCCAACACCAAGCCATCGGGGGTGAGGGCCGGCAGGTCCTTGCCGGAGTGCACCGCAAAATCGGCGCGCCCGCCGAGCACCGCCGCCTGCACCTCTTTCACGAACACGCCCTTTCCACCCATGGAATGGATCGGCACGTCGGTGCGACGATCCCCGACGGTGGACACCACCACTTCTTCGATGGGTTCGCCCAGCAATTCGCCCACGTAGCGGGTCTGCCAGAGGGCGAGGGTGCTGCCGCGAGTGGCCGCGCGCAGGGGCACGGCAGGCCTACAGGTCGAAGAGATCGCGCAGCGACTCAGCGAGCCGGTCGCCGCGGGCATGACCGGCCGCGTCCTTCAGCCGCACGGTGGGCTCATGCAACAACTTGTTGACGATTCCCTTCGCCATCGCCTGCACCGCATCGCGCTCGACCGGTTCGAGGCCGGCCAGCTTGGCCGAGAAGCGGGCAAGCTCATCGTCGGCGATCTGGTGGCCGCGTCGACGCAAGGCACTCACCAGGGGGGCTACCTCGCGTGCGGAGGTGACGGCCTGATAGCGGGTGACCTCCTGGTCGACGATTGCTTCGACATTGAAGACGACCCGACTGCGTCCCTCCATCGTCTTGTCGACGAAGGCACCGATGTCGTCCATGTCGAGCAAGGTGACGCCGGGGAGGGCGCCGGCCGACGGATCGACATCTCGCGGTAAGGCGACATCGACTATGACCAGCTCTCGGCCTGCCTTGCGCTCGATGAGCGAGGAGACCTCCCCGGCTTCGAAGATGAGTTCCTGGGCGCCGGTGGTGGTGACCAGAACGTCGACCGAAACGAGGGTGTCGGCCAGGTCGGCGAGAGCGACGGCGGTGCCACCACACACTTCAGCGAGCCGAACGGCTCGTTCCCACGTGCGGTTGGCGATGAGAACGTCGGTGGTGCCGGCTGCACCCAGAGATTTGACCGTGCCTTCGGCCATCTCGCCGGCACCGAGGACGAGGACTCGCTTGCCGGCCAGTCCACCACTGCGGTCGTCGGCAAGAGCGACGGCAGCCTGTGAGACCGAGGCGATGCCACGACCTATGGCGGTATCGGTGCGCACTCGCTTGCCAGTTTCGAGAGCATGGCGAAAGAGGGGGCCGAGGACACTGCCGACAGTGCCTTCCTCGGTGGACCGTTCCCATGCGTCGCGGACCTGGCCGAGTATCTCGTGCTCACCGATGACCGCGGAGTCGAGGCCGGCGGTGACCGAGAACAGATGGCGGACCGCTTCGGAGTCGTGATGGGCGTAGAGGTGGTCGACGATCTCTTCGGGCGGGAGTCCGGCGTGGCGGCCGAAGAACTCACGAATGTCCTGGTAGCCGCCGTGGAACCGCTCGGCGAACGCGTAGATCTCGACCCTGTTGCAGGTGGACAGCACTACCACTTCGCTGAGGTTTTCTGCGGAACCGAGATCGGCGAGAGCCTTGGGCAACTGGTCGGCCGCGATGGTCATCCGCTCGAGAGAAGCGAGCGGAGTCGATCGGTGGTTGCAACCGATGGCGACGATCGACACGGGAGAAGGCCTCAGGCAGACGGATAGAGCTGGACAGTCATTGAACAGCTTGACGGAACCGTATCGGTTTTGCCAACCCATGAGTGAGGCCAAAGGTCATTGTTCTGACCAAAGATCCACGGTTCATCCAGAGCCAGGAGAATCCGACCCGGTGAGATGGAATCCGAGGATTTGGAGCTCAGTGGCCAAGTCGACGGATCGAATCTCCACATCGTCGGGAACCACCAAGACCGTCGGTGCGAAACTCATGATCGAACGGATCCCCGCCTCGATCAGTCGGTCGACGGCGTCTTGGGCCGCTTCAGGGGGCGTGGCGATCACGCCGATTGCGATGTGATTGTCTTTGACCACCCGAACGAGCTCACGGGGCGCGCGGATGGGCACCCCATCAAGGGTGGTGCCAACCTTCTCGGGATCGGTGTCGATTGCAGCCAGGATCGGGAATCCCCGGTCCGTGAAGCCGGTGTGATTTGCGAGCGCCCGCCCGAGATTGCCGAAGCCGCACACCACGACCGGCCAGGTGTTGGCCACCCCCAGTGCTCGACTGATCTCGAAGCGAAGGTATTCGGCGTCGTACCCGACTCCGCGGGTGCCATAGGTGCCGAGATGGCTCAGATCCTTGCGAACCTTCGCCGCGTTGACGCCGGCGACGTCGGCGAGTTCGTCCGACGAGACGGTGCCGGCCCCGTTTACCAGGAGTTCATCGAGACCGCGCAGATACAGGGGAAGTCGGGCGACGGTGGCCTCGGGGATGTGACCATGACCGGTCATTCCCCCAAGGTAGAGACCTCGTGCACTATTTCACAAGCTCGGCCCGCACGCCGACGGGCTAAGCGCCGAGTTCGCGTCGCAGGATCTTTCCACCCAGGCCATGCGGGATCTCGTCGACCACGTCGACCTTGGTGGGGCACTTGTAGCGAGCGAGCTCGGTGGCACACCACTCGATGAGATCATCCTCTTCCACGACCCGTCCCTTCTCAGGTACGACGAAGCCCTTCACCGCCTCCCCGCTGTGGGGGTGAAGAATGCCGATGACCGCGGCCTCCGCTACGGCGGGATGGGCGGCCAGCACCCGCTCGACCTCAGCGGGGTAGACGTTGAAGCCCGAGACGATGATCAGATCCTTGGCGCGGTCGACCAGGAAGATGAAGCCATCGTCGTCGACCACGGCAATGTCGCCGGTGTGGAGCCAGCCGTCGTCGTCGAGGGCCTGGGCGGTGGCTTCGGGAGCATCGAGATAGCCGCCGAAGACATTGGGCCCACGCACCAACAGTTCACCGGCATCGCCGATGTAGACGTCGTCGCCGCTCTTGTCGACAATCCGCACCTCGAGTCCGGGAAGTGGCCGCCCGATCGAACCCACCGGAACGTCGTCTTCGGTGGACATGCAGACGCTCGGGGATGCCTCGGTGAGCCCGTAGCCCTCGAAGATCCGCACCCCGAACCGCCCCATTACTTCCTCGACCACCCGGTTGGGCAGGGCGGCGGCACCCGACACCGCTAGGCGAATCGACGACAAGGCGTCGGCGCCGACGAGATCGATCTGGCTCAGCGCCGACCACAGGGTGGGGGGCCCGGCCAGAACACTCACCTGTTCCTCGGCGACGGTTTCGAACACCGACATCGGGTCGAAGCGTTCGACGAGCACCAGGGTGCTGCCGGCCCAGAGGCTGAGATTCAGGATCGAGTTGAGTCCGAGTACGTGAAACAGGGGAACCACACACAACGAAACATCGTCGGGGCGAGCCACCCGGCCGCCGGAAGCCTGGAGCTGGCGCAGGTTGGAAGCGAAATTATCGTGAGTGAGCATCGCCGCCTTGGGGGTGCCGGCGGTGCCACTGGTGAACAGGAGGGCGGCGAGATCGTCGTCGGCTCTCTCCACCATCGGCGCGGGCTCGACGGACTCCCTCAGCGAATCGAGATCGACGGACCCTTCGAGATCGACTCCTTCAGGCACCAGTACATGCTCGAGTTGGGGCACCGCGTCGCGGTTGAGGTTGGCGAGAAGAGCGACCCCTGCGGGGCCGGCTATCACCGCCTTCACCCCGGCGCTGAGCAACTCACGCTCCACCTCGGGTGCCGGGCTCTGAGGGTTGAGGGGAACAGCCACCATCCCTGCGCCCAGCAGGCCGAACCAGGCCCTCACGAAACGGAAGTTGATGCCACAGAGGATCGCGACCCGATCGCCGGGCTGAAGACCGAGCGACACGAGCACGCCTCGTGTCTTGGCCGCCTCCTCGCGCAGGCGGCCGTAAGTGATGCGGTCGGCGCCCGCGATGATCGCGGTGTGGTCGGCGGGATGGTCGTCGAGCAGTGTGGCTAGGTTCACAGATTGTCCTACAGCGATCGGTGCGCACCGAATACTGACACGGACAGACGCGAAACCGGTGAGTCGGCCTCAAGGATCGTGAGCTGGCGGCCGACTGGAACAGGGCATGCAACGCGCCCCCGACCTCTCGACGCGACCCCGGGTTTCGCCCCGCGTGGGCGCGGCATGTTTCATGTTGCTCGCGCTGGTCGGCTCCCTCACCGCCCGCGGCGCAGAGCAAGCTGCAGCCAACGCGGGCGACGAGGCTGCTTTCGTCTCCTCTCTCAATGCGGTGCGGGCCGGGGTGGGTCTCCCTGCTCTCACCACGAATTCACAGCTGGCAAGTCTCTCTCGTGCCCACGCCCAGGTGATGGCCGACGCCGGCGAAATCTTCCACGCCGACCCGATAAGCGCTGGATACACCGGACCGTGGGCGAAGATCGGCGAGAACGTGGGCATAGGTGCCAGCGTTTCGGTGCTGGTCGACGCCTTCGTGGCGAGCCCCGGGCACTACGCCAACATCATCGACCCTGCATTCACCCAGATCGGTGTCGGTGTCGTCTGGAAAGACGGGGCCTTGTACACCACCCATCGCTTCCTTCAGGTCCCCGGTGAGGTGGCAACCACCACGACAGCGGCGCCGCCACCGACCACCGCGGCTCCTGCTCCCACGACCACCGCCGGCACGGCGCCTCCCCCCACTTCCCCACCGGCGACCGCCCCGCCCGCCACCGCCCCGCCCACGACGTTGGCGCCCCTCGCACCACCTTCGATCGCAGCCGCACGGGTCGTGACCCTGCTCGAGATGCTCGACCTGGTCGGAACCTGAGCCGGTGACCTCGCCGACAACAGCGATCAGGACCGAGGCGCTGAGCCGTTCATTCGATGGCCGCCTCGCTCTCGACGGACTCGATCTCGAAGTCGCATCTGGCGAAGTGCTGGCCCTGCTCGGCCCCAACGGAGCCGGGAAAACCACCACCGTGCGCCTGCTCAACGGTGTGCTTCGGCCCGACCGCGGCGCGGCGACGGTTTTGGGTCTCGACTCGACCGAAGATGGCGACGAAGTGCGACGCCGCACCGGCGTTCTCACCGAGAACGCTGGTCTCGATGATCGCCTGACGGCTCGCGAGAACCTCGAGTTCGCCGCTCGGATCAGGGGGTTCGGTGCCGCTGAGGCCGCCCGGCGGGTCGACGATCAGCTGGAACGCTTCGCCATGGGTGATCAGGCCGACCTCCCGACTGCCGGGTTCTCCACCGGCCAACGAAAGCGCCTCGCTCTGGCCCGGGCTCTGCTGCACGACCCGGAGATCCTCTTTCTTGACGAACCGACCTCGGGTCTCGATCCGACCGCCACTCGCGACGTGACGAACCTCATCGGCACACTCGCCCGCCAACACGGCCGAACCGTCGTGCTCGCCACCCACTTCCTGGGCGAAGCAGGACGGATCGCCGACCGAATGGCGGTGCTCGACCATGGTCGCCTGCGGGCGATCGGGCGTCCTGATGACCTGGCTGCTGAACTCTGGGACGGCATCCCGGCCGATATCGATCTCGGCCGGCCCGCGACGTCGTCGGTGCTCGGGCTGATCGCTGCGGTCGACGGTGTGATCCATCACGAGGTGCGCGCCACCGGCACCACGATCAATGTCCGTGATCGGGCCGCGTTCGCCCGTGTCCTGCACACTCTCTCCACCCAAGATGTCGATGTCTTCGGCGCAAACCTCAGACGGGCCTCGATGGAAGACGTCTACTTCGCGTTGGAAAACTCCTTCGCGACCGAGCGGGAACCGGCAACATGACCCTCGCCGTTTCACGACGAAGAGGGCGTCGCACACCCGTCGACTGGCCGGTGGTGTGGTCGATTGTGCGCCGCGACCTCACCGCGGTTCGCCGCAGCAAGGGCGTGGTCATACCGATGCTGCTGGTCCCCACCCTGCTGATGATCGTGCTCCCGCTCGTGATCGGGATCGCGGCTCGTCGGGTGAGTGGCCCGACCACTTCGATCAGCTTCCTCGACGCGATTCCCGATCGCCTGGCGGAGCCGATAGCGGCCCTCCCGCCTCAGGAGCAACTCCTCACCCTCGTCCTCGGGTTCCTCCTCGCTCCGCTCTTTTTGATCGTGCCGCTGATGGTGTCGGCGGTGATCGCAGCCGACGCTTTCGCAGGCGAGAAGGAGAGGCGCACCATGGAGACGCTTCTGCATCTCCCGATCACCGATCGCGACCTCTTCCTCGCCAAGCTGCTCACCGGGATGGTGCCGGCACTGGCTGTGTCGTGGGGCGGGTTCGCGGCGTTCACCGTTGTGGCCAACGCCGTCTCGTGGTCCTACGTCGATGGTCTGATCGTGCCCAACCAGCTCTGGCTGGTGATGATCTTCTGGGTTGCTCCCGCCGTTGCCCTACTCGGCCTCGGGATCATGGTGCGGGTCTCGGCCCGCTCCCAGACGAGCCAGGAAGCCAACCAATTGGGGGGCGCGGTGATCCTGCCCCTCATCTTCCTCACGGTGGGTCAGTCCACCGGCCTTCTCCTCGTCGACCTCTCGGTGGGGCTCGCAGTGGGTGCCACGGTCTGGGTCCTGGCGGGGTTGCTCGTGTGGCGCGGAGCGCGACAGTTCACTCGCGACCGGATCGCAAGCACCACTTGACCCGGTTCAGCGCGCCAGCAGGAAGAACTGGAGCGCGGCGGCGCCGAGAATCATGAACAGCAGGATCGCAATGACGATCGTCGTGCCGGCTCTCATGTCTCTGCCTTCCCGCTGCCGAGTTCGACCGGTGTGGACCGACCCGTGCGGTCGGCCTCGTCGAGGGCTTTGATCCGCACTTCGAGTCCTTCGCCCAGTTGGAGTTCGTCGGCCGCTGAACCACGGGCGACGGCCACCGACAACAGGCCGCTCGAGTCGATCAGCATCCCCACGCGGCCGGTGGGGATCTGGTCGTAGGCGTCGACCCGAAGCGCGACCCAGTCTTCACCATCGATCTGCACCACCAGCTCATTGCCGAGACCCTCGATCTCCTCGGGATCGACGTTGAGTTGGCAGTTGCCGAAGTGATCTACCCACAGGACCTCGCAGAGCATCTCGCCGTCTTCGAAATGGGAGATCGGGAGCACACCGGGCATCAGTGAGGCGGGATCGATTTCGGCGCCCAGTTCGGTGATGGGCACACCGTTGCAGAGGTGGGCGGCCGCGGGGGCGAATATGTCGCGGCCGTCGAATGTGGCGCCCCCGTTGGCGGGCAAGCGGTATTGGGGATTGGTGAGTTCCACGGCGCGGGTGGTCCCGCCGACGAGGCCGACCGCTGGGGCGAGCAGGCCGTTGTCGGGGCCGATGAGGACAGACATGCCGTCGCCCACTTCGAGGGCCACGGGTCGGCGAGCGGTGCCGACGCCAGGGTCGACCACGGCCAGCACCACGCCGGGGTTGAGATAGTTGGCGGCCCGGGCCAGGGCCAGACCCCCCGACCGGGTGTCGTGATGAGCGATCCCATGGGTGACGTCGATGACTCCGACGTGAGGGGCGATGGATCGGATCACCGAATGCACGACGCCAACGAATTCATCGGCGTGGCCGAAGTCGGAGAGGAACGAGATGGTGTCGTAGCGGCGGGTCACGCCGACGACGTTATCCACCGAGCTCGCGGGAGCGATCGGCCGCGGCCTTCACCACCCGCCCGACGAGGGCCACAAAATCAGCATCGGCGAACACGGCGAGGCCCGCGGCCGTGGTGCCTCCGGGCGAGGTGACGTTGGTGCGCAGCACTGCAGGATCTTCCCCGCTCTCAGACAGCAGGGTTGCGGCGCCGAGGAGGGTTTGGCGCGTCAGCGCATCGGCAGTGTCGGCGGTGAGGCCTTCGGCTATCCCTGCCGCGGTGAGGGCCTCGGCCAGATGGAAGACGTAGGCGGGACCCGAACCCGAGACACCGGTGACGGCATCGAGGTCGGGTTCGGACACGGTTGCGACGGTGCCCACCGCGGCGAGTATTCCCGCGGCCCACTCCATGTCGACTTCGGTGGCGGCCCGGCCGGCCGCGATGGCGGCCGCCCCCTTCCCGACCAGGGCGGGGGTGTTGGGCATGCATCGAACCACGACAGCGCCCGAGGGTAGGCCCGCTTCGATGGCGACGGTTCTCACACCGGCCGCTATCGACAGGACGCGCCGCACCCCGGCATGAGCCAGAGCGGGTAACACCGCAGCAACGACGCCGGGCTTCACCGCGATCAGAGCGTCGGTGGTGGCCACCGGCGATTCTCCCACTGACAGGCCAGGGTGTGCCGCGACGAGAGCCGAGCGTCTCTCAGGAGAGGGCTCGACCACATGGACTTCGTCGGCCGCGGCCCATCCCCTCTCGATGAGGCCCCCGAGGAGGGCCTCCGCCATTTTCCCGCCACCGATCATCTGGAGCTTCATCACGGGGTGCACCGTAGCGGCTCACTTGCGTTCGACGGAGGGCGCTACCCCACACTTCCCCGAGCGGGACACCCTCCGACGAACTCAGGTAACAATACACGAAACAGCATGAGATACAATATTGCGGTCCGAAAGTTAATCGGAGAACCTCGATCCGAAGCCGATGCGGAGGGCGGGCTTGAAGATCCGCTCCACGTAGGCCCACATCGAGCCCAGGACACGATCGAGTTCGGTCTCGGTGATCGCCGACACGGGAAGGGATCCGGCCAAGAAGACCGCATCCTCCTCTCCGATCTGCAGGCTCAGTCCGGTGAAATCGGAGTTGCGGCGTAGAAGGTAGGCGTAGAACTCGGCCTGATTCTCGTCGGGCGCAGGCATCACGTAGGTCTCGAACCGCAGAGTCCTCTGACCGAGGGTGAACCAGGCGGTCCACACGTCCTTGTCTTCGCCCCTCACCCTGACGAACCAGCGCCTCTCGCCCCACTCGCCTCGCTCAACGGCTTCAACCGCGGGATTCTCGGCTGCCTCGGTGGCGAGCCAGCGATCGATCCGCGACTCCAACACGGCCAGTTCTTCGGGAGTGGCCGGGCGCAATTCCATCCCTGTTATGCCATGCAGTCGACGGGGACCCGCACCGAGAGGTCGTCGTAGACCCGGCGCAGTCGAGCCGCCATCGAGGTCCACGTGTAGGCCGTTGCCGCCTCGGCTGCCCGCGATGAAAGCCGATCGGCGAGGGCGGGATCGTCGAGAATTCGCCGCACCGCAGCGGCATAGTGATCTGGATTGCGGCCGCTCACCCGCAGGCCGGTGCGGCCATGGTCGACAAGGGTGCGCAGGCCACCGACGTCGGAGGCCACGACGGGTGTTCCACACGCTGCCGCCTCGAGCGCAACGAGACCGAACGACTCCGACCGCGACGGCACCAGGCAGAGGTCGGCGGCGCGGTAGTAGGTGGACAGAACATGGTGAGGCTGGGGCGGCACCATGGTGACGCGATCGGAAAGGCCCCGATCGACGATGAGTTTCTCTATGCGCTGGACTTCGTGGTCGCCCTCCATACCACTCGAGCCGCCCACGATGAGGAGGCGGGCATCGGAGCGTCCGAGGCGATCGAGAGCCTCAACGGCCACGTCGACTCCCTTGAGGGGTTGGATCCGGCCCACGAAGAGCAACACCGGTTCGTCGCCGAGGTCGAGAGCGTTGCGCGCCCCCTGCCGGGAGCCAGGTGAGAAGAAGGCATGATCGACACCGGGGGGAACGATCTCGATACGTGATGGATCGGCGCCGTAGTGGGTGACGAGTTCGTGGAGTTCGGTGACCGAGTTGGCGGTGATCACGTCGGAGCACGCCACCACTTGAGCTTCTGCCTCGACACGGGCTTGGGGTTCGGTGTCGCCCGTCTCTGCCTTCACGCGGGCGAGGGTATGGAAGGTGGAGACGAGAGGCAGCTCGAGCTCGTGCTTGAGTTGATGTCCGGCCACCCCGCTGAGCCAGTAGTTGGCGTGGATCACGTCCACCGGATCGGCCAGCAGGTGGTGGCGTACGCCGCTGGTGAACTCGTCGACGATGCCCGGTAGCTGCTCCTTGGCAAGATCGATCGGGCCGGCATCGATGTGTACGACCCGGAATCCGGGCTCGACCTCCACGACTGTGGGGAGGTCGCCGCACCAGCGCCTCACGTAGACGGTGCAGTCGGTGCCGGCCTGGGCGAGCGAGGAAACCAGCTCGCGGACATACACGTTCATCCCGCCCGCATCCCCGCCCCCGGGCTGAACGAGCGGCGACGTGTGCAGTGAGAGAACAGCGGCGCGGTTCACGCTCGGCTCCAACCGTTGGAGCGGCGCCAACATTCCCGTCGCGGGAGATTCCCCGCCGGCCCTGGAGTCACGCTGGTGCTGTGGGGGCTTCGCCGGAGGCGATTCGGCGGGCCAACTCATCGTTGAGGCAGTCGATCGAAGAATGGAGCGTGCGCCGCGATGTGGAGAGGTCGTCTTCGAAACGACGCAGCGCGATCACCGCGGCCGACAACTCATCGTCGCCGAGTTCGGCCACCGCCATCAACACCGAAGGTCCGACCACGGCATCGAGCTCTTCGGAGAGCGGCACCACCACGTGTTCCGGTGGGTCGAGCTCCTGATCCACCCGGCCCGACCCCGGACCCCGAACTCCGTCGCTCAAGAGCTCGGGGAGTCGGTCGACGAGTTCGCCCAGATCGCCACCCCCGCCCTCGGCACGGCGCTTGGTCTCTTCCACCATGAGGTCGAGACGGCCTTGGGCGAGGCGACGGACGTAGGAGGCGCCATTCTCCAGATCCGTGCATTCGGCGCGCATCACGCGAACCTGGTCGGTGGGGACATCCACCAGACCCGTCAGGTAGGTCGGCTCGAGCACTCGTTTCAGTTCAGGAATCATCGAACTCTCTCGACATCGGTGAAATCACCGGGTGAAGGGATCAACTGTACCGTCCGCTTGATCAGCCACCCGAAACCGGCGGCAGGACGGCGACTTCGTCGTCGTCGCTCACCAGGTGTTCGGCTCCGACGGGTTCACCGTTGCACCAGACCTTGCAGGTGGCGAGTAGGGCACCGAAGTGTTCTCCGTAGCGAGCCGACGCGGCTTCGAGAACTTCGCCGACCGTGGCCCCCGGAACCGTGTCGGAGCCGGTACCGGCGGCTTCTCGGGCCGAGGCGAACAGTCGGAGGCGGGCCATGGATCTCACCGTAGCGGATCGATGTGAGCATCCCCGAGGGTGTCACCGGGCGCCGATACGGTCGGCCGCGCGATGCTCAATCTCCTCATGGCCCGCCACGGGCAATCAGTTTGGAACGCCGACGGCCGGTGGCAGGGTCAGGCCGACCCTCCCCTGTCCGACCTCGGTCGTGCCCAGGCCCGCGATGCCGCCCTCAATGCCGGATCCTTCGACGCGATCGTGGCGAGCGATCTGGAGAGAGCCCTCCACACCGCCACGATCATCAGTGAAGCCACCGGTGTAGGCCCCGTTCTGATCGATCCTCGGCTCAAGGAACGCCATGTTGGAGAGTACGAGGGCCTCACCGTCGACCAGATCGAGCAGAAGTTCCCGGGCCAACTCGAGGCCCGCCACTTCCCACCCGGCTGGGAACCCACCGAGCAGTTCGTGCGACGAACCCTCGAGGCACTCGACGGAATCGTCGAGCACACCAACGGCTCCGGCGACGTCCTCGCCATCAGCCACGGCGGCGTGATCTACGCCCTGGAAAGACATCTCGGCATCGAGCACGAGCGGATCGCCAACCTCTGGGGGCGCTGGTTCCACCACGATGGAAAGTGGCGTCTGGGTGAGCGGGTCCAGCTCGCCGACGACGACATCGCCGTCGAGAGCCAGGACATCCTCTGATGGCCCGACCCCTCGAAATCCCCCAGCACGATCCGGGCCATCCCGCGGTTTCCGGTCGGCGGATGTCGACGCGCTATCCCGTGGAGGTGATACGCAGCGACAAGCGAAACAAGACCGTGTCGGCCCGCATCGTCGACGGTGTCATCCGGGTGCGCATCCCCTCGTGGATGACCGCCGCCGACGAAGAACAGTTCGTCAACGATGTGGTCGACCGCATCGAGCGCGAGCGTCAGTCGTCGGCCATCGATCTCCAAGCACGGGCCCGCACCCTCGCCGACCAGTTCGAGCTCCCCCTCCCCGCCTCGGTCAACTGGTCGAAGGTCCAGCGTCAGAGGTGGGGGTCGTGCACCACCGGGTCGGGCGACATTCGTATCTCAGATCGCCTGGTCTCGGTGCCGCCGTGGGTTCTCGATCACGTCATAGTCCACGAACTCGCTCACCTGCTGGTGCCTCACCATGGCCCCGAGTTCGATTCACTCGTCAACCGCAACCCCCTCGCCGAGCGGGCCACCGGCTACCTGATGGCCGTCAACGACCGCCCTCGCTGATCGCGCTGCGGGCCGCCACCCACCGCGCCTCGTCGACACCGATCGGGGTCGACGGCTCGGCGTCGGTCCAGGCCCAGAGTTCCTCAGATATCGCCCGCCAGTTAGCGGTCACCTCGAGCTTGCCCATGAGTGAGAACAGGCCGAGATTGATGCGCTGGATGAGGGCGAATGTGGGGGGCACGTTGGTGTGTTTGAGGATCGCGTTGGTCTTGGCGTCGAAGGTTCGGCGAAGCAGCTGGGCGCTGTATTCGCTCGTCACCGTGACCGGCTGGTCGTCGAGTATCAGCTCGTAATAGGCGGTGAACCAGTCGAAGATCTCGTCGTCGGCGAACGGGGCCCCTGGGCGTAGCACCGCCACCTCCTCCGCGGTGCGACGGAAGGCCGCAGGGTCGCGCTCGACCATGGCCCTTATGAGGCGGGCGAACTGCTCGATCTCGTCGGGGTGAAAGTGCTTCACGAGACCGAAATCCAAGAATGCGATACGTCCGTCGTGGGCCAGTAGATAGTTGCCGGGATGAGGGTCGCCGTTGAACACGAAGTTGCGGTTGAGGCTGCGAAAGACGAAGCGGTAGAGGACTTCCCCAACCCTTTCCCGTTCGGGCTGGGGACGGTCGTAGATCGCTTCGAAGCGCTCTCCGTCGACGAACTCGGTGGTGAGTACCGAGCCGGCCGAGAGCTCGCCGATCACGTCGGGCACCCAGATATGGGGGTGGCCCCGGAAGTCGTCGGCGAAGCGTCGCTGGTTGTCGGCCTCGCGCCGGTAGTCGAGTTCTTCGGTGATTCGAGCCCTCAGCTCCACCATCAGCTCGGTGGGGTCGAGGCCGGGAAACACGATGCCGAGGAGCATGGCGATGGTTTCAGAGTTGTCGAGGTCGGCCCTGATCGCGTCGGCGATACCGGGGTACTGGACCTTCACCGCCACCTCGCGGCCATCGAGGGTGACGCCACGGTGAACCTGCCCGATCGACGCGGCCGCGACGGGTTCGGGGTCGATTTCACTGAAGAGCTGATGGAGCGGCGACCCGAGTGCGGTCTCGATCTCGGTGAGGGCGAGGTCGGGCGGCATGGGTGGGGCGTCGGCTCGCAGACCGGCGAGGGCCTCGCGCATCGGCTCGGGCATGCCCTCGTCGAGATAGCTGGCCATCTGACCCAGCTTCATCATCGCGCCCTTCATATGGCCGAGTGCGGCCACTACATCTGCTGCCTCGCGTCTTTCCAGCTCGGCCTGGAGGTGTCGTCTCCGCTCGTCGCCTGCCATCCGGGAGCGGGCCCTGGTGAAGCTGCGGTCGGTGGCGCGGCGCACCACGAGTCGAGCCATGTCGACACCTCGCTGGCCCCGACCGACCGCCGAGATGGGTCCCGACGGCTGGCCCCTCCGCACGCGGCTGCGAAGCACCACCAGCGCCGCTGAGGTGGTGGCGAGAAGGACGACAGCGCGACCAACGCGCCGCATATCAGTCGTCGATGGCCGGGGTCGGCTCGGCGAGCGACGAGGCGAGTTTCTCGGCCTCGTCGAGGTCGTCGTCGTCGAGCGCGGTGAGGGCGGCTTCAACGGTTTCGAGGTCGGCTCCGAGCTGGTCAAGCTCTAGGTCCTCACCGTCGGTCTCGACCTCATCGTCGCCTTCGTTCATCGGGGTGAGGGTAGCCATCACCGAGCCGAGTCGCTTGGTCAGCTCCGGATCGTGTCGTTCATGTCGGCGATGAGCCCGACCACCACCGTGGGGGCATCGTGGTGCATGAGATGACCGACACCGTCGACCAACTCGCAGCGGGCGTGCGGGCCGATTGCCTCCGCGGTGAGCGTGGCCATCGCGTCGGTGCCGTACTCGTCGCTGGTTCCCTGGGCAACCATGGCCGGAACCACCACCCGGTGGAGTATCGGCCGAATGTCCCACACCGAGAACCCGGGATGAACCCACACCCCGCTCCATGCCTCGAAAAGGGCGGCCGGGTGCTGATGGTGGCGCCCGAGCGCGGCGATGATCGCTTCGGGTGCGTCTCGCATCTCGGCTATCCGTTGATCGCAGATCGGCTCTACGAAGCTGTGGGCGGCGAGGGTGAGCACCCCTGCTTGACGATCGGGGCGTTCAGCGGCATGGATGAGGGCGATCGAACCTCCGTCGGAGTGGCCCACGAGCAGGGGGTCGTCGAGCTTCAGCTCGTCGACTAGCGCCGCCAGCAGTTGGGCCTCCTGGTGTAACCAGTCGACCGGCCAATGGCTTTCGGGCACCGGTGCCGATGCTCCGTGACCGGGCCTGTCGTAGGCCAAGACACAGGCACCGGTGTGGGCTGAGATCATCTCCGGGACGGTGCGCCATTGGCCGATCGAGCCCAGCCCGTCGTGCAACATGACGATGTCGGCGCGACCCGTGCCCCACTTGGCTGTGACGACCGAAGCGGCGCCGAGCTCGACGCGACCGAACTCGGGCTGGGTCACACCCGCACGTAGTCGAACTCGACCGGTCGGGTGTTGATGCCGCTCGACGGTGGCGCGATCCACGCGGCCATCTTCCCCGCCTCCAGCTGGGGCACCATCAAGGACCCGACGTGGGCCCGCTCGGCGGCAGACGGCAGCCACTGGTCGATTCCGGCTTCCCACTCATCGTCGCTGAGGATCGCTCCGTCGGGGCTCACGTGATGGTCGGCAAAGGCACCCACGTCGCGATGAAAGCCGTGGTGGGGAAGGGTGAACTCGAACTCGATGCCGTGATCGGCGAGCACCCGGTTCCAACGGCGAAGGCCCTTCTCACAGTCGTCGGAGTAGCCCTTGCGCAGATCCTGGTTGACCAGGGCGCGAGCGGTCATGGTTTCGTTCACGAACACACCGTCGGCCACCGTGGTGTAGGTGCCTTCGTGGCCCATCAGCACGTGGTCGTCCTCGAAGGCGTCTTCCGCGAAGCGGCCCTTCAGACCGGCCGCAAAATAGTTGGCCGCATTGGTCGAACGCTCCGAGCCGAAGAGGTCGAGCGACACGGAGTAGTGGAAGTTGATGTAGCGCTGGAGGGTGGTGAGATTGATGCCGCCGTGGGGCTCTACGTCGTCGGTGTTGTTGTCGTTCATCAGCTCGGAGGTGCGCTGGACGACCCTCCCGATCCCACTGGCCCCGACGAACATGTGATGGGCCTCTTCCTTCAGCATGAAGTCGCAGGTGCGACTGAGCGGATCAAACGCCGATTCACGAAGGGCACCGAGCTGGTACTTGCCGTCGCGGTCGGTGAAGTAGGTGAACATGTAGAAGCTCAACCAGTCGGGCGTTTCCTCGTTGAAGGCACCGAGGATGCGGGGCTGGTCGGGATCGCCCGATCGACGTTCGAGCATGGCGTCGGCTTCATCGCGACCGTCGCGGCCGAAGTATCCGTGCAGCAGGTACACCATCGCCCAGAGGTGGCGTCCTTCCTCGACATTGACCTGGAAGAGGTTTCGGAGGTCGTAGAGACTCGGGGCGGTGGCCCCCAGGTGGCGCTGCTGTTCGACCGAGGCGGGCTCGGTGTCGCCTTGCACCACGATGAGGCGGCGCAGATCGGTGCGGAACTCGCCGGGCACCTCCTGCCAGACCGATTCGCCCTTGAGGTCGCCGAAACCGATCTTGCGATCGTCGTCGGCGTGCGACAAGAAGATGCCCCACCGGTAGTCGGGCATCTTGACGTGACCGAAATGGGCCCAGCCTTCCTTGCCCACGTCGACCGCGGTACGGAGGTAGACCTCGCTTTGCTGGAATCCCTCGGGCCCCATCTCCATCCACCAGTCGTCGAAGCGGGGCTGCCAATTTTCGAGGGCCCGCTGGAGGCGGCGATCGCCGTCGAGGTTGACGTTGTTGGGGATCCGGCTGGAGTAGTCGATCGCGGTCATGTCAGCATCTCGTTCGGTCGTAGGTGGGACGGCTTCCTGTGCCGTAGCTGCGCAGGGCTCCTTCGGGGCCGCTCGCGTTGGGCCGGATGAAGACCCAGTTCTGCCAGGCTGAGAGTCGGGAGAAGACCTTGGTGGCCATGGTTTCGGGGCCACAGAAACGGTGATTGGCCTCCATGGCGGTCATGGCATCGGGAGAAAACGTGGCCCGCTCCTCGATGGCGAGGCGGATCTCGTCGTGCCAGTCGAGATCATCGGGCGTGGAGGTGACCAGGCCGAGTTGGGCGGCGGCGGCGGCGGCGAGTGGCTTGTCGGTCGAGGCGGCGGCGGTGGTGGCGCTAGCTTCGTCGCCCCAGAACCGCGACTCGATCCGGCTGATCCCGTTGAGCATCGGCATCGATCCGGTATTGACCGCCGTCAGCTGGATGGTGGCTTCGGGGAGGGGGTCTTCGTCGTCTTCGAAGACGCCGGCGAGCATGTAGGACCGGTCGGCGGCGAGGGCGAGTTCGGCAAGGACGCCGACGAAGCAAGATCCGGGGTCGATCACCGCGAAGATCGAGCGGGCGGTGAGGTCGAGTCGGGTGAGGACCCGCTTCCACAAAAGGGCGGTCTCCCGCTGGGCATGACCGCGGGGATCGGCGAGCGACGCGTCGTGGCTCAGAACCGCCTCGGCATCGCCGCGGGTGCGCAACACGAGGGTGCCGATCTCGGGCTCGTTGAACCGGAGGTGGCAGAGGAGATCGTCGAGTTCGCGGGCGCACGCGAGCGGCCAATCGGGATCAGGCGCGGCGGTGATCTCGATTGCCATCGAGCGCGTCGAACGGTCGATCTCCGCTCTTACCCACTGGTAAGAGATGACGTCGCCGCTGGTGCGGGCGAGTGGCGCGAGGGTCACCGCATCGCCTTGGCGGTCGGACTCAGCCGCGAGCGCCAGGGCCCGCTCGCGAACGGCTGCGGCGAACGACGACGGTGGCGCCAGTTCATCCACCAGCCCCCAGGCGATCGCATCGTCGCCCTGCATGCCTTCGGCGCGGGTTGCGAACATGTCGGCACGGTCGCGTCGGACGTGGCGCTTGTCGGTGAGTCTCGTGAGGCCACCGGTGCCGGGGAGCACTCCGAGCAGAGGTACTTCGGGGAGTGATACGGCGCTGGCTCGGTCGTCGACCAGCAGGAGGTGGTCACACGCCATGGCGAGTTCGTAGCCGCCTCCAGAGCAGGCCCCGTTTATCGCCGCGAGGAACCGGAGTCCGGAATGGGCGGAGGCCTCTTCGATCTCGAGGCGGGTCTCGTTGGTGAACTTGCAGAAGTTGACCTTGTGGGCATGTGAGGAGGCGGCGAGCATCCGGATGTTGGCGCCCGCACAGAAGGTTCCCTCGATCGCAGAATCGATCACCACGCAACCGACTTCGGGATGTTCGAACCGGATGCGGCGGATCGCGTCGGCCAGTTCGATGTCGACACCGATGTCGTAGCTGTTGAGCTTGAGCTCGTAGTCGCCCATGAGTCCACCGTCGACATCTACCGCGAGCGAAAGGGTGGCTATCGGCGGCTCTATCTCGAGACGCCAGTGCTTGTAGGTGCTCGGCTCGCGCTCAAAGGTGAGCACGGCTTCGCCTTCAGTGGCCGAAGTTTCCATTGGTATCTCCCCTCGGGCGAAAATATACTACGATCGACTCACGGATCACAATCACTTTGTCGAATATTAGATGAACTCACCTCCACCGAACCCTGGCCTGGATCTGGCCCCCGTCCTCGGCGCCCGCCACGATCGCACCGCCACGGCTCCCAGCGTGCGGTCCCTGCTCGTCACCGCGCTCGGTGAGCTGGTCAGGCCTTCCGGCGGCTCGGCCTGGACCCAATCCTTGATCGAGCTCCTCGACGACTTCGACATCGAACCCGCCACCGTGCGCCAGGCGATCAGCCGACTGGCCACCGAGGGCTGGCTCACGAGCACCCGGGTCGGCCGTCGCACCCGCTGGCAGATCACCCCCTGGGCGGCCGAGTTGCTCGACTCCGGCGCGGAGCGGATCTACGCCCTCGGCCAGCCCCGCCGATCCTGGGACGGGCGCTGGGTCCTACTCATGGCGAGCGTGCCCGAAAGTCGTCGGGATCTGCGCTACCAGCTCGGAGTGGGCCTGGGCTGGGCGGGGTTCGGTCCGATCGGACCCGGCACCTGGGCCTGCCCATGGGCCGACCGCGAGCTCGAAGCGGTGGCGATCGTCAACGAGCTCGGCCTCCGCGATGTCACCGTGTTTCATGCCGAGATCGGCACCACCGGCGACAGCCGTGACCTCGCGGCGCGGGGTTGGGATCTCTCCGCGGTGGCCGATGCCTACGTCGACTTCCTCGCCAACACCGACTTCCAACCCACCGACCCCAGATCCACCGCGGTGGCACTCATCTCCCTGGTTCATGCCTGGCGCCGCTTCCCCCTCCTCGATCCCGGCCTTCCGCGCACCTTGCTCCCGGCCGATTGGCCCGGCGACCGCGCTTCGGTCCACTTCGCCTCGGCTCGCGAGCGGTGGAGCCGCGACGCTTCAGATTGGTGGGCCGAAACCGAAGCCGCGTTCGCCACACCGAAAACCCAGCGCACGGCTCTGTAGGGTCTCCACGCCGAGAGGAGTGTTGATGCAGAAGCTGTCCGTCAAGTCGGTCGATGGCACCGAGATCGTTGTCCACCGCCTCGGCGGCGATGGACCCGTGCTGATGATCGTCCACGCCACCGGTTTCCACGGCCGTGCCTACGCCCCGATGGCCGAGTCGCTGTTCGACGACTTCACCGTCTGGGCCATCGACATCCGCGGCCATGGCGATTCCAGGGTCCCGGCCAGCGGGGAATTCGCGTGGGAGAAGTTGGCCGCCGACCTGTTGGCATGCATCGACGCTCTCGAAGTATCGGAGATATTCGCCTTCGGCCATTCGATGGGGGGTGGAGCCCTGCTGATAGCCGAGACAGTCCGTCCCAGACTCATCCGGGGTGCCTACCTCTACGAGCCGATCGTCTTCCCACGGGAGTACCTCATCGGACGTACCCACAACCCGATGGCCGAACCGGCCCGCAAGCGGCGCGAGGTGTTCCCATCGCGTGAAGCCGCCATGTCCCGATACGCAAGTCGACCCCCTCTCAACCAACTTCGCGCCGACGCACTCCACGCCTACGTCGAACACGGCTTCCACGATCTCGAGGACGGCTCGGTGCGCCTTGCCTGTCGGGGCGAATCGGAGGCTCGTACCTTCGAGTGCGACGAGAAGATCACTCTCGACCGGGTCGAGGGACTCGAGTTCCCGCTCACCGTCGGGGCCGGCGGCGTGGGGGGATATCCCAATCCGGCGGCGTTCGCCCCGATGCTCGTCGACACGATTCCCGGCTCCAAGCTCATCGTCTATGAATCATTCGGGCACTTCGGGCCACTCGAGGCGCCCCGAACCATCGCCCACGACATAAAGGCAGCGCTGATCTGACCGGCGTGCCCGCGGCATCGGTGACACCTCGATGACGGAGGTGAAAGACTCTGCGACCATGAGAAACTTGTGGCGAAGGATCCTTGTCAGTCTGGTCGTGACCATGGTCGCGGCACCCACCGCCGCCAGCGCACAAGACGACATCACTGCGGCCGAGGCCGAAGCGGCGGAGGCGGCGCTCGCTGCCATCGGCCTGACATTCGACGATGTGCTGGCCGAGGACGCCAACTCATCGTGGGACGGACTCGGCCTCTTCTCTGAGGACAGCACCCGCTTGCTCAACGCGGTGAGCGAGGAAGTCGCGTTCGAGACGTACGCGTTCGGCGACAGCAAGGACGTGCCTCCGATCCTGGAGGTCGACGGCTCCATCGCCACCGGAGCAGGCACTGCGGCCTGGCGCCTCCCCGACGACTGGACCCCGCCGGCCGAGGGCCTCGGCGATTCGATGGCGTTTGCCCAGACCCCAAGCTCGCAGCTCGCCCCCGGCGACGACGTACTCTTGCTCTGGCTCGAGTTCGACAGCAACTACGACTTCTCGAGCGGCCTCACCCTCAACGAGGGTTTCCCGATGACCATCCCGGGCCTCCCGGTGTGGAATTCGACGTTCGCGGGCGACACATGGGAAGGCGCCAACCTCATACCCAATGCGGTATACGACGGCGCCACCCTCACATTCGATGTAAAGGGTTACGAACCCCCCCAATCATTCCCGCTCGTCGATCTGGCCGGCTTCTACTACCGCAGTGGGAACGTGATGTCAGTGGCCCTGTCGCTCGACGCTCTCACTGAGTTCGTCGCGGCGGCCGCAAACAGCAACGCCGCGACGCCCGATCAGGGAGGGACGCAAACGCTGCTCTACACCGGTGGCGCAGAGACCACGACCGTGCAGATCGACTTGGGACAGGTCCTATTCGGCGTCCTGCTCAATGCATGGCTCCACATCGCGACCTCGCCGTTTGCGCCGGGCATCATCCTGCTGGCTCTCCTGCCCGCCCTGGCCCTCGGCGTCCCCGACTTCCGGATCATGAGTCCACTCGGTCTCATCTCGCTTTACTTCGAGATCTTGGCACCGACGACCACCTCGACATCAACGACTACGACCACCACAACGACAAGCACCACGACAACAACGGCTGCGCCGACGACGTCGGCCCCCGACGAGACCGAAGGTGGAGCGAATCCCAGTGGATCGACATCATCTACCGTCGACATCTGGTGGCTGATGTTTGCTGTAGCGGTGGTGGCCATCGTTGCCGGAGCGCTCTGGGTTTGGCTGGTGGGCAAGAAGAAGGAAGAGAAGAAACCGAACTACGTCGGTGGCACCCGCGTCCGCACGAAGAAGAAGGACCTCCACACGACGCCCCGCGGATCCACGCCCCCCGACACCCGCGAGCGACCACCGTGCGACTGGGCCGTGGTCTTCCAGGGCGACACCCAAACGACCTACCTCAGAAAGCCCGCGCCCGGTCTGAAGGAGTGCTGCACGTACTACATCCGTGTCCGATCGATGAGCCAGATGCACGATCAGAACGCATCATTTCGCCAAGACATCCAACCCGAGCGCACTTACATCCCCGACATCGACTTCAAGTGGAACGGAATCGACTACGAGCAGAACGCGTCGACCCGTAGCGGCCCGCTCGGTCGCCAGGACTGGCAGCACGGTGATGGCAACCCGATCGATCAATCGGCGCTGAGCGAGGGCGAGGGGTTCTGGCAGCAGGGCCAGGGCGAGATCCCGCCCGAACTGGTCGCCCAGATCGGCCACCACGACACGACCCAGATTCGGGTGTATCTGAAGTCGGGCTGCACCGGCCACGAGAACACCTATGAGTCGCGCGGCAGCGGTGAGCTGATCAACCTCCTCACGTCGGAATGCACCAACGACGCTCCAGGAGAGTCGTGCCCGGTCGAACTCACCGCGCAGGGACTGCACGACGGGAGCGTCTTCGGTGACCTTCGTTTCAACTTCGGGTCCTGGACGGGAAGCGACATCGATGAGCTCGAGCGTTATCTGGAGCAGTCGAACGAGCGCGGCGATGACGATCCGTTCCCCGTTCCTCCCGCTCTTCCCAACCCCGGGAAGTGGGACGGCCACACCCACGACACCTCACTCCAGACTCCGACGCGCGAGCAAACGTTCGCCGACGGCGACCACTCCGTGAAGACCGGCGACAATTGGCTCACCCACATCAACACCACCTCCTGGTGTGAGGCGGCTCAGCAGGTCCCCGAGGCTGTCTACGACACCACCGAACGGGTGTCGTCACATGTCGACGCGCGTTTCTCGTACAAGTTCTGGATCCGCGGCACGATGGAGAAGGAGCTGTGCGAGCCCGGCCCCTGCGCCGGTCATACCGAACTCCAGTGTCACGGCACGCCACATTTCGAGATGACCCTCGATGCCGGCACGCAGGAGATCGTCGTCGACGGTAAGAAGCACGCCATCTTTCGGCCCATCTCAGCTGACCGCCACAACCCGCCCGCGCTCCACCAGTGGCGGCGGTGGGAGCTGCGCTGAGTGTGATCTAGCGATCGTCCCATTCCAGCGACCAATTGGAGAGGTTCTAGACTCCGCGAATGACCCAATGGGCACCGCATCCGGTTCAACAGCTCGGTCGGTCGGTCGAGCGCTTCGTTCGGCCGACATCGCTGGAGGCGGCTCTCGCCGCGCTGCGCGATCATCGCAACGCTCATCCCGTCGCCGGCGGTACTGACCTACTGCTCGATCTTCACCGGGGCGGCCCCGGCGAGGCGGTGACCCTCGTCGATCTCACCACCGTGCCCGAGCTCCAGGGCATCACAGTCGATGAGCAGACGGTTTCGATCGGAGCGACCGTCACCCACAACGAGATCGTCGCCCATCGAGGCCTTGCCGCTGCGGCACTGCCGCTGGCCCAAGCCTGCATCGAGATCGGATCGCCCCAGCTCCGTAATCGAGCCACGGTCGCCGGCAACCTGGCCACGGCCAGCCCCGCCAACGACACGATCTCAGCCCTCCTAGCCCTCGACGCGTCGGTCAGCATCGCCGGACTCGACGGCTCCGACCTGGTCGAGCGAGTGGTGACCCTCGACGATTTCTTCACCGGCTTTCGCAGCACCGTTCTCGGCTCGGGCGAGCTCGTCACCCGAATCACATTCCCCGCCCTCAGCCCCGACGACGGGGCACTCTGGGTGAAGCTCGGCAACCGGCGGGCCCAGGCGATCTCGGTGGTGCACCTCGCAATCGTGCTGAGGCGAGAGGGCGACGAAGACATCAAGGCCGCCCGCCTTGCCATCGGGAGCGTGGCGGAGCGGGTCGTGCTACTCCCTGAAGCCGCTTCCGTGCTCACCGGTACCAGGCTCGACGACCGCGCTATCGCAGCCGCCGCATCGGCCGCCGGAGCCGCAGTCACACCGATCGACGATGTACGGGCTACCGGCGAATACCGCACCACGATGATCCCCACCCTCGTTGGCCGCGCCCTGCGCGCGATCCGCGACGGACACGCCGCAGCCCAGTGGCCCACCGACCCACCATGTTTGACCACACCGAAAGCCACGCCTTCCCCTAGTACCGCCACCATCGACGATTCGACCGAGATTTCGGTGACCCTCAACGGTGTTCCCCGGCGCGCAGCAGGAGCAGCGTCCGCCACCCTCCTCGACTGGATCCGCGATGAATGCGGCCTACCCGGCACCAAAGAAGGGTGCGCCGAAGGCGAGTGCGGTGCCTGCACAGTTCGCCTCGATGGCCAGGCCGTCATGAGCTGCCTGGTACCCGCGGCCCAGGCCGATGGTGGCGACATCGTCACCGTCGAAGGGATCGGCGACCCCGATCATCCTCATCCGATCCAGTCGGCGTTCGTCGACGAGTTCGCTGTGCAGTGCGGCTTCTGCATTCCAGGCTTCATCGTGGCCGGAGCCACCCTTCTCGATGAGGTCGACGACCCCGACGACGACCAGATCAGGCTCGGCCTTTCGGGCAACCTCTGCCGCTGCACCGGCTACTACCCGATCATCCAGGCGGTGCGTACCGCAGCCTGGACACCCTCATCCGACGAAGGGAGCGAATCATGACCATCGGATCTGCATCAACGCGCCAGGATGCCCCGGCGAAAACGTTCGGCTCGGCCCAGTATCCCGCCGATGTGCTCCCTGCCGATTCTCTCCACGCCGTGATCGTGTTCTCGGGCCGCCCCCACGCCCGCATGTTGTCGATCGACACCAGCGCCGCGAGGGAGGCGAAAGGAGTGGTCGACGTCATCACCGCCGCCGACGTTCCGATCAACGAGTACGGCCTCACCATGCGCGATCAACCCGCCCTCGTCGGGGTCGGGCACACCGCCGAGGCCGCGGTCGATGGCGCCGTCAGTCGGTGGGAGGCCGATCAGATCGCGGTCGTCGTCGGAGAAAGCCTCGGAGCGGCCCGCGAGGGCGCCGCCCTGCTGGAAGTGCAATGGGAAGACCTCCCCCTAGCCAACGACATCGACGAAGCCCTCGCCCCCGGCGCCACCCTGCTCCATCCCGAAAACGGACTACCCACCAACGAGTACTACGGGCTCAAGATCCGCAAGGGCGACCCCGGTGCGGGCTTTGCCGAGGCCGATGCCGTGATGGAGGCCACCTACCGACTCCCCCATCAGGAGCACGCATACCTTCAACCCGAGGCAGGCACCGCCTACATCGACGGCGAGGGACGGGTCACCATCGAATGTGGCGGCCAGTGGACCAACGAAGATCGTGAGCAGGTGGCCCATGTGCTCGGCCTGCCCGATGATCGCGTACGCATCATCTACCTCGCGATCGGAGGCGCGTTCGGCGGCAAGGAGGACATGTCGGTCCAGATCGCACTGGGCCTCACGGTCATGCGTCTCGCCGAACGGGGTGAACATCGGCCGGTTCACTGCCGTTGGTCACGCGAAGAGTCGATCGTCGGTCACCACAAGCGCCACCGGGGACGCATCCACATGAAACTCGGCGCAACGGCCGAAGGCATCATCACCGGGCTCGAAGCCGATGTGACCCTCGACGCCGGCGCCTACAACTACACCTCCAACAAGGTGCTCGGCAACGCCCATCTCTCCGTCGCCGGCCCCTACCGCATCCCCAATGCACGGATCGACAGCCGGATCATCTACACCACCAGCGTTCCCGGAGGTGCCTTCCGCGGTTTCGGCGGCCCCCAAGGTGCGTTCGCCCTCGAAACGACGATCAACAAGCTCGCCCTGAAGCTCGAGATCGATCCGGTCGACTTCCGTCTCCGCAACGCGATGGTCGACGGCGATGAGGGCATCACCCAGGCGACGATGCCCGAAGGTGTCACGTCACACGAGGTGATCGAAGCATGCGCCCAGCGCAGCGATTTCCTCGAGCCCCTGGGCGAGCCGGCACCATTCGCCCCGATCGCCTCGCTACCTCCCGAGCCGGATGCAATCCGACGCGGCCGCGGCTTCGCCACCGGGATCAAGAATGTCGGCTTCTCCTTCGGGTTCCCCGAACGATGCGAAGCCGAAATCCACCTCCACGGCGATCCCGGCGATGAGCAGCCCCGCCGAGCCGATCTGTTCCACGGCGGCGCGGAGGTCGGCCAGGGCAACCATCTCGCCATGCGCCAGATGGCGGCCGAAGCTACCGGCCTCGCCCTCGAATCGGTCGACGGCCATTTTTCCGACACAGCCACGAGCGGCGATCCGGGATCGGCCAGCGCGTCACGACTCACCTTCATGTCGGGCAACTCGATCCTGGGAGCGGCCGAGGAAGCCGACAAGGCGTGGCGAGACGGAGAACGCCCCGCGGTCGGCCGCTTCCGCTACACACCACCGCCCACCGAGGTCCTCGACCCCGATACCGGAGTCGGTCAGCCCAACTTCTCCTACGGCTACATGGCCCAGGCGGTGGAGGTCACCGTCGACACCGGCACCGGCCACATCCGCGTCGATCGGGTCACCTCAACCCACGACGTGGGCAAGGCCATCAATCCGGCCCTCGTGCGGGGCCAGATCGAGGGCGCGGTGGTGCAGGCCAACGGATACGTCCTGAGCGAGGATCTGCGCGTCGACGAGGGCTTCATCACCAACCCGCGCCTGTCGGCCTACCTCATCCCCGGAATCGGAGATATTCCGACAGCGGTCGATTCCCAAATCCTCGAACTGGCCGATCCGCTGGGGCCATTCGGAGCGAGAGGCATGGCCGAGATGCCCTACATCACCTACGCGCCCGCGGTTATCGCGGCTGTGCACGACGCCACGGGAATCTGGTTCGACGAGTTCCCTCTCACTCCGAGTCGGGTTCTCGCCGCGCTAACCAAAAACTAGGTTGGAGTAGCCGCGCTAGGCGGGCTGGAACCGGCGGGCAACCTGGCGGTGAAGGGTCAGCATCTCATCGAGCCGAGGGCTGACGATCAAGCCTTTCTCCACCACCGTCTTGCCGCCGACGATGGTGTGCCACGCGGCGGTGGGCCCGCAGCGCAACCACCCTTCAATCGGGTCGTCGAGCACCCCGGCGAAGATCGGACCGTCGAGTTTCCAAACGGCCACATCGCCCACCGAACCGACCGACAATTCCCCGAGCTCTCCCTCGCGCCCTAGACATCCGGCGCCTCCTCTCGTGGCGATCTCGAGGGCCAGCCGGGCGCTCATCTTGTCGGCTCCGGACTTGAGCTTGCCCTGCAGCATCGATAGGCGGGCTTCCTGCCAGAGTGAGGCCGCGTCGGCTGACGATGATCCGTCGCAGCCGAGACCCACCGGGCAACCGGCAGCCACCAGATCGACCACCGGCGAGATGCCCGACGACAGGATCATGTTGGAGCTCGGACAGTGAGCCACACCCACCCCTGCCGCTCCGAGACGAAGCACCTCTTCGGGGTTTGGCATCACCACATGGGCTCCCCAGGTGCGATCGGTGAGCCAGCCCACCGACTCGTAGTAGTCGACCGGTCGGAGCCCGAACTGCGACAACGAGAAAGCATCGTCCTCGGCATTCTCGGCCAGGTGGGTGTGGAGCCTCACGTCGAGCTTCTCGGCCAGTTCGGCCGATCTCCGCATCAGATCCGGCGTCACCGAGAACGGCGAGCACGGGGCAAGAGCGATCTGCACCATCGACCCGTGGCTGGGATCGTGGTGAAGGGCCACGTAGCGCTCCGATTCGGCGAGGATGTCGTCTTCGTCGCGTACCGCGCCGTCGGGCGGGAGGCCACCGTCCTTGACCGACAGACTCATCGACCCATAGGTGGGGTGGAACCTCATACCGAGGTCGGCCGCCGCCTCGATCTCGGCGCCGAGAAGATCGCCGGCCCGCTCGGGCTGGAGATAATGGTGATCGCTCGACGTGGTGCAGCCGCTGAGAGCAAGCTCGGCCAGACCCACCCACGCCGCCACGTTCTCGGCCTCCTCGTCGATGTTGTCGGTCCACGTTTCGTAGAGGCTCAAGAGCCAGCCGAAGAGGGGTTTCGAGGTCATCGGAGCGTAGGCGCGCGTGAGGTTCTGGTAGAGGTGGTGGTGGGTGTTGACGAGGCCCGGGGTGACCAGACAGCCACGGGCGTCGATCAGCCTCGATGCGTCGGGTCGGGGGTCGGTCGAGTTGCCGACTCCGACGACCAGGCCGTCGCGGATGGCCACCCAGCCACCGCGGAGTTCCCGGCGCTGATCGTCGACGGTGGCCACCATGTCTGCGTCGTGGATGAGTAGATCTGCCGACATGTTCACGATGGCTCCTCGGCCCGTTCGATGGCGTTGAGGTAGTTGTAGATCGTGATGCGGCTGACTCCCATCAGCTCTCCGACCGTCTCGACCGCCTTTCTGAGCAGGAAGGCTCCCCTCTGATCGAGGAGCCGTACGGCCACCTGCTTGTCCTCGCGGCTCAGGTCGGCGAGGCGGCCACCGAGCTCAGACTCCACGCCCTCCACAAGCCGATCGAGGGCAATGTGGAGGTCGCTGAACCGTGCCGCGGCACCGGCGTCGCCCACGCGAATCTGCACAGCGGTGGCGCCGGCATCGAGCGCCGCGTCGAGCAGGGACCCCACTGCTTCGGTGACAATTCGAGATGGGCCCTCGATGGTGGTTGCGAACGCGCCGACGTCGGGTTCGAGACCAGCGGCGCGGGCCGCCTCGAGCGCAGCCTTCACATGGGGACCCGGAGACCCTTCCACAAAAGGCTCGATCAGAAACTCGGCACGGATGGTTTGGATGTTCTCCACTTCGGCCATTGGTTGACAGTTTGTTAAATTCCACCAACGATGACAAACGTGAAGCCACAAGAACTTCGGATCGACATCGATCGCCTGGTCGAAAAGCTCGCCGCGCTCGCCGAGATCAGCCCCATCGAAGGCACCGAGGGTTGCGCACGATTGGCTCTCACCGACGCCGACAAAGCGGGCCGCGACCTGGTGGTGTCGTGGATGCACGATCTGGATCTCGAGGTGGCGATCGACGGCATCGGCAATGTGGTGGGAACGATGCCCGACCCCGGCCACCGGCCTCCGGTGATGTGTGGTTCCCACATCGACACGGTGCAAACCGGTGGTCGCTACGACGGAAACCTCGGCGTGCTCGCCGGCCTCGAGGTGATCGAAACGGTGAGAGCCTCCGGGATCACCCCCAGCCGACCCCTCGCCGTCGGGTTCTTCACCAACGAAGAAGGAGCCCGCTTCGCTCCCGACATGCTGGGCAGCCTCGTCTACGTGGGTGGCATGTCGGTGGAAGAGGCCCACGGCATCGAGGGCATCGATGGTGCAATCCTCGGTGCGGAGCTCGACCGCATCGCCTACCTCGGCAGTGGTCCTCTCCCGGCTTCTCCGCCGCACAGCTTTGTCGAACTCCACGTCGAGCAGGGGCCCGTGCTCGAAGCCGACGCAATCACCATCGGTGCGGTCACCGGCGTTCAGGGCATCAGCTGGACCGAGGTCGAGCTGACCGGCCAGTCCAACCATGCGGGCACGACACCGATGGCCCTGCGCAAAGACCCAGGGGTCGTTGCCTTTCGCACCGCGGCGTTCGTACGTGACCTCGTGGTCGAACTCGGTGGTGCCCAGGTGGGCACGGTCGGCCGGATCGAGCTCCATCCCAACCTCGTCAACGTGGTGCCAGCCACCGCTACCTTCACCATCGACCTCCGCCACACCGACAACGATGTCCTGGCCGAAGCGGAGAAGCGGGTCGACGAGTTCTTGCGCACAACTGCAGAAACCGAGGGAGTGAGTGTGCAAACACGCGAACTGGCCCGCTTCGATCCTGTCGCCTTCGATGCCAACGTGATCGCGCTCGTGGCCGACACGGCCGCCTCGTTGGGATTCTCCACCAAGAGGATGCCCTCGGGGGCCGGCCACGATGCCCAGATGCTCGCTCGCGTCTGCCCCACCGCCATGGTGTTCGTACCGAGCGTCGGCGGAATATCGCACAACCCGGCGGAGCACACCTCCGCCGCCGACCTGGAGGCCGGTGCCAACGTGCTGCTCCAAACCATGCTCCGACTAGCGGAGGATGGAGCGTGACCGATCTCGATCACGACGCTCCCGCCCTCGGCTCCCACAAGGCCGCCCCAAGCCGCGCCCTGAAGGTGGCGGCAGGCCAGCTGGGACCCATCGCTCGCCACGAGCCCCGCTCGAGTGTCGTCGCCCGACTCGTAGCCCTTTTGGAGGAGGCCGCCGCCGACGGAGTCGAGCTCATCGTCTACCCCGAACTCGCCCTCACCACCTTCTTCCCCCGCTGGTACGTGGAGAACGAGCCCGACCTCGACCTCGACAGCTTCTACGAAACCGAAATGCCGGGGCCCGACACTTCGCGCCTCTTCGATCGGGCCAAGGAGCTGGGCGTGGGGTTCTCGCTGGGCTACGCCGAGATGACCCCCGATGGTCACCGCTACAACACCCAGATCCTCGTCGACCGCGACGGCTCGACGGTCGGCAAGTACCGCAAGGTCCATCTCCCCGGCCACCGGGAGTACGAGCCGTGGCGGGAGTTCCAACATCTCGAGCGGCGCTACTTCGAGCTCGGCGATTCCTTCGATGCCTGGAGAGCCTTCAACGGTGTGGTGGGTATGGCCACCTGCAACGACCGACGTTGGCCCGAGACCTACCGCTCCCTCGCTCTGGCCGGTGCAGAGCTGATCCTGATCGGCTACAACACTCCCCTCCACTACGCACCCGATCCGAGCCAGAACCGGCTCCAGGGGTTTCACAACCATCTCGTCATGCAGGCAGGCGCCTATCAAAACGGCTGCTACGTGGTTGGCGTCGCCAAGGGTGGCCTCGAGGAGGGGGTCGACTCGCTCGCCGAGAGCTGCATCATCTCCCCCACCGGCGAGATCCTCGCCGAGTGTGTGACCGACGGCGATGAGATCGCCACGGCCGACATCGATCTGGCCATCTGCGCCAAGTTCACCCAGACCCTCTTCCAGTTCGAGCGCTACCGTCGACCCGAGGTCTACGGAACCCACGTCACCCAGAAGGGGCCGATTCCCCCGCCCACGACAAACAAGGGGCACCAGGATGGCTGAATTCACGATCAACGGCGAGACGCGCAGCGTCGGCGACCATCACGACAACCTGCTGGCCGCCCTCCGCGACGAACTGGGCATCACGTCCCCGAAGGACGGCTGCTCTCCGAGCGGCCAGTGCGGCTGTTGCACCGTGCTGATCGACGGCAAGGCCCGCATCTCGTGCCAGACCTCACTCGAGAAGGCCGAAGGATCCGAAATCACCACCCTCGAGGGCGTCGACTCTCACCAACGCGACCGGATCGCCACCACGTTCGCGGCTCACGGCGCGCTCCAGTGCGGCTTCTGTACTCCCGGCATCGTGATGCGCACCGTGGCCCTGCTCGGACGCGACAAGCCCCTCACCCGCGACGACGCCTCCCGTCATCTCGGCGCCCACCTCTGCCGTTGCACCGGCTACGTCAAGATCCTCGACGCCGTCGAGACGCTCGCCGGGGCCGAAACACCCGTGGCCATCAATGCCGGCGGCTTGGGAGCCCGGGGCATCAAGTACGGCTCACCTGCGCTCTCGCTCGGCGAGCGCGACTTCATCGACGACATGCAGCCCGAAGGATGCCTCCACGGCGCGGTCGCACTCACCCAGCACGCCCGCGCCGACATCCTCTCGATCGACACCTCCGCTGCCCTCGCCGCACCGGGAGTGGTGGCGGTGCTCACCGGCGACGACATTCCCGGCGAGCTGAGGGCGGGCATCATCTACAAGGATTGGCCCCTGTTCATTCCCGTCGGTGGTCGCACGTCCTATCTCGGCGACGTGCTCGCGCTGGTCGTCGCCGACACCCGCGCCAGGGCCCGCGCCGCCACTGATCTCGTCGAGGTCGGCTACGAGATACACACCCCGATGACCGATCCCGCCCAGACCCTCGGTTCGGAGGACAACGCCGTGTGGGGTATCGAGGGCAACATGCTCAGCCACTCGGCCTACGTGCGCGGCGATGTCGAAGCGGCCTTTGCCGCTTCGACGCATGTCGTGCGCGAAACGTTCCAGACCCAACGCATTGATCACGCCTTCCTCGAACCCGAATCGACTCTCGCGGTCCCCACACTCGCCAACGACGGCGCCACTGCGTCTCTCTACGTCTATTCGGGCGGCCAGGGGATCTGGGACGATCGCGACGACATCTCCCGCATGCTCGCCATCGACACATCCAGGGTGCAGGTCGAACTCGTCTCCAACGGGGGTGCATTCGGCGGCAAGGAAGACATGTCGAACCAGGGCCAAACCGCGCTGGCGGCGTGGCTACTCGGCCGGCCCGTCAAGACCACCTTCAGCCGCGAGGAATCGTTTCTCGTCCACACCAAGCGACATCCGATCCGGATGCAGTACGAAGTCGGCTGCGACGCCGACGGCAAGCTCACCGCGCTGAGGGCCAAAATGCTCGGCGACTCCGGCCCTTACGCGTCGGTGGGGATGAAGGTGCTCGAACGGGCGGCCGGTCATGCCAGTGGCCCCTACATAACCGAGGCGATCGACGTCGAGGCCATCGCCGTACGCACCAACAACTCGGTGTGCGGAGCCTTTCGCGGCTTCGGCGCCAACCAGGCCCAGTTCGCGATGGAAGGGATGATGGACCGCCTTGCGGCCGAGGTGGGCATCTCCGGCTGGGAGATGCGTAGCCGCAATGTGATCGAGCCGGGCGTGGCGTGGGGTCCGGGTCAGATCATGGACGACGGCTGCCTCGGAGCGAGGGCCTGTCTCGACGCGGTGAAGCCCGCATGGGACGCCGCTACCGCGGCAGGCCATCCTGTCGGGATGGGACTCGGCCTCAAGAACTCCGGACTCGGCAACGGCGCTATCGAGGTGGCGCGGGCCAGTGTTCAGTTCCTCGCCGACGACACCGTGGAAGTGCGCCACTGCTGGACCGAGATGGGCCAGGGCGTGCACACCGTGGCTCGCCAGGTCGCGGTCGAGGAACTCGGAATCGACGCCGACCGCATTCGGGTGGTGGTCGACACGAGTCGCGAGTTCGGCACCGGACAGACCACCGGATCACGCGGCACCGTACTCGGAGCCGGCTCGGTGGCCGACGCCTGTAGAAACGCGCTTGCCGGTGGCTGCGAGGTCGGCGTCGAATACGAAGGCGTGTATGTGATCGACTGGACCAACTCCATCGATGACGGTCTCGAGAACCCGGTGATCCATTCCACCTTCGGCTATGCAGCCCAACTCGTCACCCTCGACCCCGACACCGGATCGATCGCCAAGGTGGTGGCCGCCCACGATGTCGGCCGAGCTGTGAATCCCCTCCTCTGCGAAGGCCAGATCGAGGGCGCCATCCACATGGGCCTCGGCTACGCATTGAGCGAGGGTTTCCCGTGCGACGAAGACGGGCGCCCCCTCAACGAGACCCTGCGTAGTCTCGACATCATCAGGCCCAAGGACATGCCGCCCACCGAGGTGATCCTCGTCGAGAAGGCCGATCCCAACTCGCCGTACGGGATAAAGGGTGTCGGCGAAATCGGCTTGGTACCCACCGCGGGAGCGGTGGCCGCGGCGCTTCATTCCCGCGATGGCGAGTGGCGAACCGAGCTACCCATGAAGACAGAGAAGAACCGTGAGCGGGCCAACGCATGGACATGATCCGATGACCGTCTCCACACCGGGCCTCGTCTGCTCGCACCACCACCTCTACTCAGGCCTCGCCCGAGGCATGCCGGCCCCTCCGCGCACCCCCGAAACTTTCCTCGACATTCTCGAACTCGTGTGGTGGCGCCTCGACCGGGCGCTGGATCTGGAGACCATCGAATGGTGCGCCAAGCTCGGCGCGCTCGAAGCACTCGAGCGGGGCTGCACCGCGATCATCGACCACCACGAATCACCAAACGCCATCGAAGGTTCGCTCACCGTCATCGCCGATGCCTGCGACGAGGTGGGGGTGCGAGTGTCGTGCGCCTACGGGGTCACCGACCGGCACGGTCCCGAGGGGGCAGCCGCCGGACTTGCCGAAAACGACCGCTACCTGGGCGACGGAGACGGTGAGGGATACGTGGGCCTGCATGCCGCGTTCACCTGCTCCGACGACACCCTTGCCGCGGCGGCGGAGATCGCCGGCAATCACGGCGTCGGCGTCCACGTGCACGTCGCCGAGGGTGAGGGCGACACCTGGGAACGTCTCCTCCCCTACAGCGACGACGATTGGCTGCTGATCCACGGCGTGCACTTGCCCAACGATCACGGCCTCCGGGGCACCCTGGTGCACAACCCCCGCTCCAACATGAACAATTCGGTCGGCTACGGCGATCCCGCCCGCTTCGACAACCCCGTGGCACTCGGCACCGACGGCATCGGCGCCGACATGCTCGAGGAGTTTCGCCTCGCCTACGTCTCGAGTCGAACCACCGACGTAACCGCCACCCCCGACCTTGCCTGGTCGTGGCTCGCCACCGGCTGGGACCTCATGCCTGCGGCACGCCAGGACCGGGTGGTGTGGGCCGCCGAATCCGACGACCCTTGGTGGCTGGCCTTCACCCCCGGCACTTCCCCCCTTGAGGTGCAGATCGACGGTGAGACCGTCTGGGAGGACGGCCTGCCCACCCTCGTCGATGGCGACGAGATCCGAACCAAGGCCTCTGAGGCCGCCCAGAAGATGTTCCGACGACTCGAGGAGATCGAGCCATGAGCCAATCCGTTGCCATGTACCTCCAGGATGCCCACACCATCCCCGACGCAATGGCGCACGCCCAGTACGCCGAGTCGAAGGGATTCGATGCGATCTGGCAGGCGGATTCTCGCCTGGTGCGAGATGCCATCATTCCGATGGCCGCGTTCGCAGCCACCACCGATCGGGTGAAGATTGGCAGCGGTGTGGTCGATTGCTGGACCCGCAACCCGGCTCGGCTCGCCTCAACCTTCTCCACCCTCGACGATCTCGCCCCGGGGCGTATCATTCTCGGTATCGGCGCCTGGTGGGAACCACTGGCCACCAAGGTGGGGGTCAACCGGGTCAAACCATTGCGAGCGATACGAGAGATCGTCACCGCAGTGCGTGCGCTTCTCAGCAACGAGACGGTCACCATGGACGGCGACTTCGTGCATCTCGACGGAGTCGAGCTCGACTACATGTACCAAGAACGCCGCGTGAAGGATGTGCCGATCTACATCGGCGCCACCGGGATGAAGATGATGGAACTCACCGGCGAAATCGGCGACGGCGTCGTGCTCAACTATCTCGTGTCGGCCGACTACAACGAGCGGGCCATGAACGCCTTGGCCGACGGCGCAGCCAAGTCGGGCCGTTCGGTCGACGACCTCGAACGTCCCCAACTGATCGTCTGCTCGGTCGACAACGACCGCCAGGTGGCGATCGACGGGGCGCGCCTGATGGTCACCCAGTACCTCGGCCAGCAGCCTCACATCATGAAGGCGTCGGGCGTACCGCAGGAGCTTCTCGACAAGGTCGGCGAGGTGCTCACCTGGCCGGCCAGCCCCGAGCAGGTCCTGAAGGCATCGAAGCTGGTGCCCGATGAGATCGTGCAGATGATCTGTGCCGCGGGCACCCCCGACGAATGCCGCGATCAGGTCACCCACTACATCCGCAGCGGCTGCACCCAACCGATCCTCTATCCGCTCGGTCCGGATGTGAACCTGATGGTCGACACCTTCGCGGATTGGGAGCCTGAGCTGTAGCGTCGGCTTCTGCCGCCATGACCACCGACATCATCTACGACGTCGCGCTCCGCGACCGGTTACGCCTCCACCTCAGCACCCATGAGGTGAGGAGGCATCCCACCGAAGGCCGCCGTCGGGCCGCGGTCAGTGTGATCATCACCGACAGCGATGCCGAACTCCACGGTCACGACGAACGCGTCGGCAACATGGATGCCGCCGAACGCCAGCGCGTGCTCGACACCATCCCCGGCCTGAAGAACACCGATGAGTTCACCGGCACGATCGAAGGCACCGCCGGAGGGGCAGCCTTCCTTCTCACCCGCCGGGTTTCCCATCTCAGCGACCACCCTGGTCAGTGGGCCCTGCCGGGGGGCCGATTAGACGACGGCGAGTCGGCGCTGGAGGCGGCGAAGCGGGAAATCGAGGAGGAGATCGGGCTGGTGCTCGGGGCCGATGCCCTGCTCGGACAACTCGACGACTACCCGACGCGGTCGGGCTACGTCATCACGCCTTTCGTCTTCTGGGCGGGCGTCGGGGCGACACCTGTAGCCAATCCCGAGGAGGTCGCTTCGGTCCACCACGTCTCCATTCGAGAACTGATTCGAGCCGACTCCCCTCGTTTCGTGGAGATCCCGGAGAGCGATCGGCCGGTGATCCAGGTTCCCCTCGGCGGCGATCTGATCCATGCCCCCACCGGGGCGGTGCTCTACCAATTCCGCTCCGTCGCCTACGAGGGTCGTTCCACCCGCGTCGATCACTACGAGCAACCGGTCTTCGCTTGGAAGTAGCGGGCCGTAGGATGGCCCCGTGGCCGCCCTCGGTAACGACCAGCAGACGGTTCTCGTTCGCGTCACCGGACGCGACCATCCCGGCATAACGGCCGGCCTGTTGGAGGTGCTGGCGGCAGCCGACGCCGACGTCCACGACATCGAGCAGATCGTCATCCGAGACCGCATCACCCTCGGCATGGCAGTGGAAGTCCCTCGCGGTCACGACCTCCTCAAGGCTGTTCTGCTGTGGGGCTGGCAGGAGGACCTCGATGTCGATTTCGATGTCGTGTCGAGCACCGCCACTCCCCGTCCGATGGGCCACGTCGTCACCCTGCTCGGTCCCAAACTCGACCCGAGGGAGTTGGCCGACGCCACCAGGGCCATCGCCGACGCGGGCGCCAACATCGACCGTATCTTCCGACTGTCGAGTTATCCCGTGATGAGCTACGAGCTGCTCGTTCGCGAAGGCGATGAAGACAAGCTGAGAGCAAACCTTCTCGGGGCGGCCTCCTCACAGTCCGGTCTCGACGTGGCGATCCAGCGTGAGGGGCTCGGACGCCGCGCCAAGCGTCTAGTGGTGCTCGACGTCGACTCAACCCTGATCCAGGACGAGGTCATCGACCTTCTCGCCGCCGAAGCCGGTTGTCTGGAGGAAGTGCACGCCATCACCAGAGCCGCAATGGAAGGCGCTCTCGACTTCGAGACCGCTCTGCACCAACGGGTGCGTCTCCTTGCCGGGCTGGAGACCGCGGCGGTCGATCGGGCCTGGGCCAAGCTTCGCTACACCCCCGGCGCCCGCACATTCACCCGAACCCTGCGCCGCTTGGGTTATGTGGTGGCGATCGTCTCAGGTGGGTTCACGGTGTTCACCGATCGACTACGAGACGACCTCGGGATCCACATCGCTCATGCCAACGTGCTCGAGGAGGTGGACGGAGTCTTGACCGGGAACCTCGTGGGGGAGGTACTCGACCGGGAACGCAAGGCGGCCCTCCTCGTCGAGATCGCGGCAGAGGCCGGCATCCCACTCGAGCAGACGGTGGCCGTCGGCGACGGTGCCAACGATCTCGACATGCTCAACACCGCCGGGCTGGGCATCGCGTTCAACGCCAAACCGGTGGTCGCGGCGGCGGCCGACACCGCCCTTTCGGTGCCGTATCTCGACGCGATCCTCTTTGTGCTCGGAATCCGTCGCGAGGATGTCGAGGCAGCCGACGCGTCGTAGCTGTCAGTGGAGCCGACTACCGTCGAAGCGGTGGACGATCAGACACTCTCGGTAAGCGAACTCGGAGTTGTCATCCGCTCCGCGCTCGAACAGGCCATGCCCTACGGCGTCTGGGTCGAGGGCGAGATCAGGGGCATCTCCCGCAGCCGCAACGGACACGTCTACTTCGATCTCGTCGAACCGGCCGAAGAGTCGGGCGCCGCCGCGGTGGCAACCGTGCCGGTGGTGCTGTTTCGCGACAACCGAGATCGCGTCAACCGCCTCCTCAAACGCCACGGCGACCCGATCCGGATGATCGACGGTGTGCGGGTCCGTATCCAGGGCACCGTCGACTACTACCCGCCCCAAGGCCGCATGCAGCTTCGCATGTCTGCCATCGATCCCACGTACACCCTCGGGGTCATGGCCGCGGAACGCGAGGCCCTCCTACGCGAACTGGCCGCCGACGGCCTGCTGAGATCCAATGCGGCACGGGGCTTGCCGCCGGTGCCTCTGCGCGTCGGGATCGTCACCTCCATCGGCAGTGCCGCCCATGCCGACATCACCACCGTCTTCGAACGCAGCGGGCTGGCCTTCACCCTCGTGGAGGTCGACACCGCCGTGCAGGGTCTCGGCGCCGAGCGTTCGATCCCAGCTGCGATCACGGCGGCCTGCGACGCCGCCATCGATGTTCTGATCGTGGCTCGAGGCGGTGGCTCGAAGACCGATCTGGCGGTCTTCGACCACAGTGCTGTCGCCCACTCTATAGCTCATGCTCCTGTTGCCGTCTTCACCGGCGTCGGCCACGACATCGACCGGTCGGTCGCCGACGAGGTGGCCCACAGCGCTCACACCACGCCCACCGCAGCCGCCCAGGCGGTGGTGGAGGTCGTCGTCCGCTGGCTCGATCGGTTGACCGACCACGAGACATCGCTCGTCCACCAGAGTCGACGGGCGATCGGCGCCGCCCAACACCGGGTCGATGTCACGCGTCGCAGTGTCATCACTGTCGGTTCGGGTGCTCTCAGTCGGGCCGACACAAAACTCACCGATGCATCCAACCGCCTGCGCCGAAGGGCGGGGAGAGCCGACTCCGGGGCGCGCTCCCAACTCGACAGGGCAGTCGCGCGTATCGACCTGGCCCGTCGCCACGCCCTACGCACCGCCGACCGGAGGGTCGACGCCGCCTCGGCTCGAGTCCGGGCCCTCGATCCGGCGATGGCCCTCGCGCGCGGCTGGTCCATCACTCGCACCGCCGACGGCACGGTGGTGCGATCGGTCGACAGTGTGGCCGTAGGCGATGCCCTGGTCACCCAGGTCGCCGATGGCGCCCTCACCACTACCCTCACCGACATCGCTGGCGGGCAACCGCTCGGCGATCACAAGGAGACCGAGTCCGATGACTGACCACGAAGAGATCGGCTACGCCGGGGCGATGACCGAACTCGAAAAGATCCTCGACGACCTCGAGGACGACGATCTCGACATCGATGTGCTCGCCACGAAGGTCGAGCGGGCATCCACCCTCATCCAGCTCTGTCGAGATCGGATCGGCGCGGCCCGCATTCAGGTGGAACGGGTGGTGGCCTCACTCGACGAGGTCGCCGACGAACCCGGCGAAACGTCCGAAGCCGACCACTCCCTCTTCGCTGAGGACGCCGACTAGTGAACCCGGTTCCGAGCCAGCTCACCGACGTCGCCTCCCGGGTCGATCTGGCGCTGGCTGGGATCTTCGAGGAGGAGCGCGCCATCTGGCATCAGCTCGACCCCGCGCTCGACGCACCGCTGGGTGATCTGGCCGATTTCGTCGCCGGTGGAGGAAAGCGGATCAGGCCGGCCTATTGCCACTGGGGCTATATCACCGGCGGTGGCGACCCCGACGGTGCCGATTCCCTCGCCGCGTGCTGTGCCGTCGAGTTGCTCCAGGCCTTTGCCCTGGTTCACGACGATGTGATGGACGGGTCACCGATCCGCCGTGGCAATCCAACCGTGTGGGCCCGCTTCATCGCCCGTCACCATGCCGGTGGGTGGCAAGGCGAAGACCGTCGCTTCGGCGAAGCTGCCGCGATATTGGTGGGCGACATCGCGATGGTGATGGCCGACCGCCAGTTGGGTGGCGCCGACCCCGAGGTCCATCGGGTCTGGGACACCTTGCGAACCGAGCTCAACATGGGCCAATACCTCGACGTGATCGGCACCGCACGCGGCGACGTCACCGCCGATGGCGCCCGCTCGATCATGCGCCACAAGACGGCCGGCTACACCATCATCCGCCCCCTCCAACTCGGTGCCGCGCTGGCCGGTCGATCAGAGTTGGACCACGACCTCGCGGCCCACGGCATGCCGCTCGGCATCGCCTTCCAGCTACGCGACGACATGCTCGGAGCCTTCGGCGACACCGCTAAGACCGGCAAGCCGGTGGGCGATGATCTGCGCGAAGGCAAGCCCACCGTGCTGTTGGCCCTGGCACGCGACGCCGCTAGTGCTTCCCAGCTCGGAGTGCTCGATCGAGTCGGCGGCGAGATCACCGACGCCGATATCGCCGAGATCCAACAGGTGATGCTCGATACCGGCGCGGTCACAGCGTCCGAGCAAGAAACCGAACAACTACTCGCAGAGGCCATGGCCGCCATCGAGGCGCTGCCCGATGTCAACGGCAGCCGAGAGGCCCTTCGCTCTCTCGCCAACTATGTCGTCGAGCGAGACGTCTGAACGCCATCAGCCCTGGGTGGGAGGGCGGCGCTTCGTCCTGCGGCTGAGCGCGTAGAGGCGAGGGAGCACCAGCAGTACAAGCGTCACCAACACGAACACCACCGAGATCACCACGAATAGCATCGCTCGACCGTACCCCAAGCAGGCTTTCGCCCAGCGGCGTCGGATCACCGGCTCCAGACGCCACACTGTCGGGGTGAATGATCCCCGCTCCGAGGCCGCCCGCAGGCGCACCTTCGCCATCATCTCGCATCCCGACGCGGGCAAAACCACTCTCACCGAAAAATTCCTGCTCTACGGCGGCGTGCTCACCGCCGGTGCCGGCGCGGTGAAGGCCAAGGGTGGCGGCCGCTCAGCCACGTCCGATTGGATGGAACTGGAACAGCAACGCGGCATCTCGATCACGTCGACGGTGCTCCAGTTTCCCTACCGCGACCGGGTCCTCAACCTGCTCGACACGCCCGGCCATCGCGACTTCTCCGAAGACACCTACCGCGTCCTCGCCGCCACCGATGCCGCCATCATGGTGCTCGACGGTTCCAAGGGCATCGAGGCCCAAACCCGAAAGCTGTTCGAGGTCTGCCGCGATCGTGAAATCCCGATCGTCACCTTCATTAACAAGTGGGACCGGCCCGCCCTCGATCCGCTCGCTCTGCTCGACGAGATCGAAGAGCAATTGATCCTCGAACCGGTGCCGATCAGCTGGCCCGTGGGCGACGGTGGACGCTTTCGTGGCCTCATCGACCGAACCAGCGGCGACTTCATCCGCTACACCCGCACCGCCCGCGGCGCATCCGAAGCACCCGAAGAGGTGGTCGACGCCCACCGCGCCGAAGCCGAGGAGGGCGATCTCTGGATCGAAGCGCAAGAGGGCGTTGAGTTGTTCGACACGATCGGTCGCGAATTCGAGTCGAAACGTTTCGAGTCGGGCGAACTGTCGCCGGTGTTCTTCGGATCAGCTCTCACCAACTTCGGTGTGCGCCTGATCCTCGATGCGATGGTCGATCTCGTGCCGTCGCCATCGCCACGGATCGACGAGATCGGCAACCCGCGCCCGCTGGAAGATCCGTTCTCGGGGATCGTGTTCAAGATCCAAGCCAACATGGACAAGGCCCACCGCGACCGGGTGGCCTTCATGCGCGTGTGTTCAGGCCGCTTCGAACGAGGAATGGTCGTGACTCACGGCCCCACCGGCAAACCCTTCACCACAAAATACGCCCACTCGGTGAGTGGCCGTGATCGGGAGACCGTCGAGGAGGCCTATCCCGGCGACGTGGTCGGCCTGGTCAACGCCAACGACTTTCGAGTGGGCGACGCCGTATTTGTCGATTCACCGGTGAAGTGGCCGGCCGTTCCCGCATTCGCCCCCAGTCATTTCCGGGTGGCCCGCACCACCGACACTTCCCGGGCGAAGCAGTTCCGCTCCGGCATCAATCAGCTCGACGAAGAGGGCGTGGTGCAGGTTCTGCGTGAGCCCGGCGTGGGCGACCAGGCACCGATCTTGGCTGCGGTCGGCCCCCTCCAGTTCGATGTCTGCCAGCACAGACTCGAGAACGAATTCGGTGCCCCCGTCGAACTCAACCCATGCGCGTGGACCACAGCACGGATCACCGACGAGGAGTCGGCCGACAAGCTGAGAGGAATGACGGGGGTCACCATCGCGGCTCGCTCCGACGGAGAGTTACTTGCCCTGTTCGAGAGCCCCTATTGGCTGCAGCGACTCGAGGTCGATCAGCCCGAACTCGTGCTCGACAAGCTCATAGCCGAAGGCTGAGCCACCCAAAGCCCCAAACCGTCGAAATTTGGGCTCGTGAGGTCGAGATATTCACCCCTACGCACCCAAATTTCGGTGAGGGGATGGTGAGCGAGGTGCAACCCCACGGGTCGCGAGCAACGCCGAGATCCCGAAGAGCACCGCGGCGATCACCAGGGCGGTCCGGATCGAGGTGAACTCGGCGACCGCTCCGAGCGTGATCCCACCGATGAGTTCGCCGATCGCGGTGGTCTGCCCGATCAAGGAATGCACAGTGGCGCGCACTTCCGTGGGCGCATCGCGGTTGGCCCAACCGCTGACCACCGGCCAGAGGGCTTCCCGCATGCTGTCCTGAGTCATGTAGCCGAGCGCGATCACCACGACGATGCTGGTGACCGATGCCAGCAGTCCCCCCAACGCCGCCATCGTCAAGAGCACCACCGCTAGTCGAGCGACGCCGAACCCGTGCGTGAGGGCGCGCGTCGACGCCATGTTGATCACCAGGCCCGCTCCGGCCAAAGCCAAGAAGAGCACACCGAGCACGATGAGCGAGTCGTCGTCGACGTCGGCGTTGTCGAGGAAGTATTTGAATCCGAGCCGGTCGAATGCTTCTGAGCCCATGTCGAGAACCAGCACCACTGCCACCAGTGCACGCAGTCGGGGTTGGCTGGCGATCGCGGTGAGACCGCCTCGGAGGGTGTCGACGAAGCCGCGATCATCGTGGCGACCGGGAATGAAGTGTTCCTCGTGCATGGCCCGGGAGTAGTAGAGGCCTATGCCGATCTCGAGCAGCCCCATGACGATCGCGGCCCAACGAACCGAAGTGAGCTGACCCACCAGCATCGTCAAGCTCAAGGTGACGATTCCCACCAGGATGCCGAACCGATGCTTCTGGAGAAGAAGGCGATCGATGTCGTCGTCGTGGAACTCGCCGAGTCCCTTGAGTTCATCGGTGACCCAGGCCGTGTCGGCTCCGCTGCGAAACGTCCACCCCACCCCGAACATCACCTGGGCGGGGAGGATCAGCCAGTAGTTGGTGCTGGCCACGGCCCAGATGAAGCCGAGACCCATCACCATCTGGGCGACGATGATCGACCGCTTGCGCGAGACGAGATCGGCGACCACGCCGGTGGGGGTCTCGGCGAGCAGCACGGAGAGTTCGAGGACGGTGCCCATCATCACCAACTGGAACGGACCCAGCCCGAGTTCCACCACCCACCAGACCGTGACGGCGAGCCAGAATCCCCACTCGACTCCCTCGGAGAGCCCGCCGCCCCGCACGAACACTCGAGCGGGGTCATAGCCGTGCTTCGCCATGGTGGTCTCCTCCCCGTCGAGCGATTATCCGACCCGGCGACGCTACAGCTATTCGACACAGCCACTCGCAGCAATTAGGCACAGGGATCGATGCCCTCGCTACTTGTCACGCTGTGGTTGGCCCAGGCCGGAACCGAGAGAGCGGCCGACGACTCCGGGGTGGTGGGGATCGTCGGCTTCGTGCTCGTCGGCGTGATCGTGACGATCCTGGTGGCTCGCTCGGCCAACAAGCGGCGACGTTGAAGCGACGACGATCAGCCGCGTTCAGGTTCTATACTTACGCCGTAAATCCAACCCAGGGGGGACATCTCATGGCCACCGCGCCACGACCAACTGTGACCGACTGGTCAACCGACTTCGATCACACCCACCCCGACTATGCGGCATCGGCGCCCCAGATCTGGGACGACTTGAGAGAGACCTGCCCGATCGCCCACAGCGATCGATTCGGCGGCACCTGGTTGCCCACCCGACACGACGACATCTCGACAATCTCCAAGGACCCCGAACGGTTCTCTTCCCAGGGTGTGGTGGTCACCGAGTTCCGGCCCGATATCCCCGCACCCATGGGCTATGCCCCACCGATCACCAGCGATCCGCCGTTCCACTCGATCGCCCGCGGCATCATGCTCAAGTTCTTCTCGCCCAAGGCGATCGAGGCGTGGGAGCCTGCGGTGCGACGCACTTGTCAGGAACTGATCGCCGACATCAAGGACCGGATCAAGGCCGGCGAATCGGAGATCGACGCCGCTAAGGCCTACAGCCAGCACATCCCGGTACGGGTCATCGCCGAGATGCTCGATCTTCCCAACGAAGACGGCGACAAGTTCCGTGGTTTCATCCACAACACCCTCGAAGCTCCGGGCCTCGACGAGGACCTTCCGTGGGAAGAGACCATCGATTTCTATCTCGATGCCAAGGTGGCCGAACGCCGCGAGAACCTCGGCGACGACCTCATCAGCTATCTGTGTGAGGCCGACATCGAGGGCATGCCGCTGCTCGACGAGCACGTGAGGGGCACCATCGCCCTGCTGATCATCGCGGGGATCGACACCACCTGGTCGGCCATCGGCGCGTCGATGTGGCACCTGGCCCAGTCGCCGGCCGACCGCAGCCGTTGGATCGACGACCCTGCGGTACGGCCCTTTGCCATCGAGGAGTTCCTGCGTTTCTACGCCCCGGTCACGATGGCGCGGCTCATCGCCGCAGACACAGAGTTCGAGGGCTGCCCGATGAAGAAGGGTGAATGGGCCCTGCTCCCCTTCCCCGCCGCCAACCGCGACCCCGAGGCATTTGAGCGGGCCGACGAGTTCATCATCGACAGGGCCCGCAATCGCCATACCGCGTTCGGTCTCGGCATCCATCGCTGTGTGGGTTCCAATCTCGCCCGCCTCGAACTGAGAATTGCCATCGAGGAGTGGATGGCGGCGTTTGGTGATTTCGAACTCGCCGACCCCGACACCGTCCTCTGGTCTACCGGCCAGGTACGCGGTCCACGCTCACTGCCCATCCGTTTCCCCTCCTGATCTAAGGTTGCGCCCGTGAAGATCACGTACGACCGTTCCGCCTGCCAGGGCCACAATCGCTGCTACATGCTCGCCTCAGAGCTCTTCGACACCGACGACGAGGGTTATGCGATCCTTCTCGTCGAGGGCGATGTACCGGCCGAACTCGAGGAGAAGGCTCAGCTGGCAGCCGACAACTGCCCCGAGTTCGCGATCACCATCAACGAGTAGCGTCGGCGTGCGTATCCACAAGTTCGAATCGGTCGACGCGTTCATCGCCATCGATTTGGCCGACGCAGAGGCATCGTCGGGACCGGTGCGGTGGGCGCGCAAGGTGCTCCAGGGCGGGGCCAAGGATCTGGCCCGCTCCCAGACCTATACCTACGCAGTGCTCGGCATGCCTCGTGGTGGAGCGTCGGCCGGAATCTCCGCGGATGGCCCGGAGCGTGCCGCGGCCGTCGAGAAGTTCATCGCCGAAGCCGCGAGCCTCGTTGCCGACGGCACCTACCTCCCTGATGCCGCGAAGGGAGTCGACCACAGCGACCTCTCATCGCTGGCCGAGAACGACCCTCGAGATACAGCTCGCGGAGGAGAGTTCGCCAGTTCCTGTGAGGGACTCAGCGCGGCCATCACCGCCCACCACACCCTCGGCAGCATCGAGGGACGAACAGTGGCCATCGAGGGTTTCGCCGCCAACGGGCCATCGCTGGCAATCGCGGTGGCCGAGCGGGGCGGACGGGTGATCTCGGTGTCGACCTCAGCGGGCACCGTCATTGACGACACCGGCCTCGACCCGGCCGCACTGGCCGAGGGCTGGCGAGCGCACGGTTCGGAGCTCGTCGCCAATATGGGCGAGGTTGCCGACGCAGCCGCCATCTTCACTTCGGGGGCCGATGTGTTCTTCGTCGGCTCCAAGATGGGCGTGGTCGATCACGGGATCGCCGCTCAGCTTTCCGAAGCGTCGGCGGTGGTGCCGTGCGCACGGCTCCCCCTCACCGCTCGCGCCCTCGCGGTACTGCGCAAGGCGGGCATCGCCGCTCCTACCGACTTCGTAGCCCTCGCCGGGGCGACGCTGGCGACGTGGGGCGATTCCAACCGCAGCGAGGCTGAGATTCGTGCCGGGATCGCCGACGACATCGGCGACCTGTCCACGGAGTTCGGCACCCACGACGACGGACCCTTCCTGGCGGCCTGCTACGCGGCCGAGGACTATCTGTCCAGCTGGCAGAGCGAACTCCCCTTCGGACGACCACTCGCCCCCTGACGCTCAGGGACCGGTGAAGTTGAAGTCGTTGTCGACCACGCCGCCGGTGAGAGACGCGGGGGCCGCCGATGTCGGATTGGCTGGCACGTCGAATCCTTCATAGGAGCCGAGTTCGGCGCGTCCCACAACCATCCAGTGGACCTCGTCGGGGCCGTCGGCGAGCCGCAGCGTGCGCTGGCTGTGGTACATGCCGGCGAGAGGCGTCCACTGGGTGATGCCGGTGGCGCCGTGGAGTTGGATCGCCTGATCGATGATCTTGCACACGCGTTCGGGCACGAGAGCCTTCACCCCGCTGATCCAGACGCGGGCCTCGGCATTGCCGAGCGTGTCCATCGCCTTCGCCGCTCGAAGCACCATCATTCGCATGCTCTCGATCTCAATGCGGGCACGAGCGATTATCTCGGTGTTGCCACCGAGGCGGGCGATGGGCTTCCCGAATGCCTCGCGGGTGAGACCACGCTTGCACATCAGATCGAGGGCCTTCTCGGCCGCGCCGATCGAGCGCATGCAGTGATGGATGCGGCCGGGGCCGAGCCTGAGCTGGGAGATCTCAAAACCCTTGCCTTCGTCCCAGAGGATGTTTGATGCGGGCACGTGCACATCGGTGAGTCGGACGTGCATGTGGCCGTGGGGCGCATCGTCGGTGCCGAATACATGCATCGGCCCGAGCACCTCGACCCCTGGGGTGTCCATGGGCACGAGGATCTGGGACTGGCGCCGGTGGGGAGCTGCGTCGGGGTTGGTCTGGACCATGCAGATCATGATCTTGCAGCGGGGGTCGCCGGCTCCCGATGAGAAGTACTTCTCACCGTTGATGACGTACTCCTCACCATCGCGTATCGCTTGGGTGCGCACGTTCTTGGCATCCGAGGACGCCACACCGGGCTCGGTCATGGCAAAGCAGCTGCGGATCTCGCCATCGAGCAGGGGCTGGAGCCACTGGGCCTTCTGCTCATCGGTGCCGACCCGTTCGAGCACTTCCATGTTGCCGGTGTCGGGTGCGGCACAGTTGAGCGACTCTGGGCCCAGGGGGTACTTGCCCAACTCGACGGCCAGGTAGGCGTAGTCGAGGTTGGAGAGGCCCTGGCCGGTGTCGGGGAGAAAGAAGTTCCAGAGGCCGCGGCTCTTGGCCTCGTCCTTGGCCCTTTCGAGCAATTCAAGTTGGCGATCGGTGAAGCTCCAACGATCGGCGCGGCCTTCGCCGGCCGCGTGGAACTCGATCTCCATCGGGGCGACGACCGTCTCCAAGAACTCCACCACCTGCTCGAAGAACGGGCGTGCGTCCTGCGACATCCGTAGATCGAAATCGTCGGGTGAGCTCTTCAAGCCGGTTGGCATGGCAGGTCCTTCGGTCGACAGTGCGGTCATGGTGACACGATGCCTGTCGCCGCGCACAAACGCGGAGCTGGCTTGCTGGTTGGCGACCAACCCGACCGGGTCAGCTATTGCTGCTGGGCTGTCAACCACAACCGCCGAAGAAGACGCCGATCCTCTCGGACGCCTCGAAGCCTTCGACGTTGACGACGATCTGGATATCGATCGGTTGGACGCCGTCGGCATCGCCGGGCGTGCCGGGGGTGATCCGGCGGGTGACCGACACACGGTCGTCGTACCAGTCCGAACTGATGGTCCACGAGATCGTGCCGTCGAACGCGTCGGCCGCGGCCGACTCCGCCGAGCACAGTCCGACGGCTGGCTCGTGGCCGAGGACCTGGCGCTCCATCTGCAAGACCTCACCCAGGTTCTGGGGATAGGCGGCCTCTCCGGGGAGAACCGGCTCATCGGTCTCGGGGTGCAGGTAGACGTAGTCGAAGGGGTTGCGGCTGGTGTCGATGGCAGGCGCCAACGCGTAGACGGGCTGGATATCGCGCTGCTCACAGGTGACGGCGAGGTCGGGGGTGATGTCGATGCTCGTGCCGGCGAGAGCATCGCCGTCGGTATCGAGGATGCTCACGATCGTGGGGCCCACCGAGCCGAACGCGTGAGACGCAGCGAAACCCTCGCCGACCAGGTCTTGACTGCCGTCGCCCCAGTCGATGATGGCGTCGACCGGCCCTGCCGCGGTGCACGCGACGGGGGTGCCGTGGACGGCACCGGCCTCCTCACAGGCAATGGTGGACTCGATCTCGGGTGCAGAATCAGCCGGGCGGACAAGCAGAAGGGTGACCGCAGCGACAGCTACCGCAGACGCGGCCATGAGCCACAGGGTGCGGCTCGCGACGTAGCTACCTCGAAAGGCCATCGCGCGAAGGTACTTGGTCCTGCACCTCTGACGCCCGCGAAGTGTTCTCAGACGTCATTCCCAGCTGAGCGCCAGCACGTGACGGGGTTGGCTGATGCCCTTCAGGTTCATCAGTCCGCGATCCTCGAAGTTGCCGAGTTCCACCGCATCGGCCATCGGCTCGGTGACCACTATCTCGTGGGGTCGGGCCACTTCGAGGAGGCGTGCCGCGATGTTGACGACCCGGCCGAGGACGTCATCGTCGTCGTCGTGGACGGCGTCGCCACCGTGGATACCCACGCGCACCGGCGGAACGAACGATCCGTTGCCCCTCTCCCTGGCCGACTCGCGCTGGATCCGCACCGCGCACGCGGCAGCATCAGCGGGCTGGTCGAACCGGACGAAGAAGCCATCGCCCTGAGTGCCGACCTCGACGCCTCGGTGCTGTTCGGTGGCCGCTCTCACGACGCGCCGGTGGCGACCCACGATCTCGGCCCAGGCGGTGTCGCCCATCTGCTCGTTGGTGGTGGTGCTGCCGGTGAGGTCGGTGAACATCGCAACCACGTAGCGGCGGCCGGGCTGTCTCGATCGGCCGGACCGAGCAGGTGGCACCGGCTGGGTCGGAGGTGTCGGCGGTATCGGTGGCACCGCGGCGCGCACCGCCTCTTGGACCATCCGCTGGGCGTGGGCCATGGCTTCGTGGCGCCGGTGGCGGCGTCGACGGCGCCTGCGGCCACCGGGGATGATCCGCGCCGCGACCACCGCCAGATGGATTGCCACCGCGGTCCCCCACAACAGCCAGAACCACACCGGCCAGAAGCCGAGAGTGAACGCGTCGGCTGGAGTGCGGGCGTA
>JAJCXY010000080.1 GCA_029263215.1 Acidimicrobiales bacterium | reverse complement strand
CGAGAACGATTCCGCCCCGGTCCTCGATGACGAGACCACCGCTGCCCTCACGCTCTACAACGAGTACGTCGATGCCGACCGTGAGCGGACCCGCCGCGAGAAGCGGGTCAAGAAGGCGGAGCGAGCCAAGGAAGACGCCGCTGCTGAGGTGAAGAAGGTTTCCGGCAGCGGAAGCGCCGAGCAGAAAGCTGCCGCTGAGCAGGCCTACCGCGAGGCGAACGAGACCTGGCGCAAGCTGCGCGACGGCGAGGAGCCCGAAGCACCCGAGCCCAAGGCCGAAGAGCCGGCAGCCGAACCCGAGCCGGAGGCCACAGCCGAACCCGAAGCCGAGCCCGAGACCGCCGCTGAAGAACCGGCAGCCGAACCCGAGCCGGAGGCCACAGCCGAACCCGAAGCCGAGCCCGAGACCGCCGCTGAAGAACCGGCAGCCGAACCCGAGCCGGAGGCCACAGCCGAACCCGAGCCCGAAGCCACCGCTGAACCCGAGCCCGAAGCCGCCGATCCCGTCGCCGAGTCAGAAGCAGCCGACGAGGAAGAGTAGGCCGACCTACTCAACACACTGGTCTGAAAACGACTCGAGCGTGTGATCCGGACTTCCGGAGCACACGCTCGGTCAAGCTGTTGGGATTTCAGCTTTGGGTGGTCTTAGGGGTCAGGCCTCCGGCACCGTCGTGGTCGATGCCGGCGGAGCGGGTGATGCATCCGTGGTCGACCAGGCCATCTCACCGGCCTCGTTTATCCAGACGTCGATGTACCAGAGCACACCTTCACCTTCGAAGTCGACCTTGGCCGTAGCTCCGGGCTGACCCTGGTTGTAGTCGTAGGCACCGAAGCCCACTGCAGTCTCGAGGGCCTTCACCCAGATCTGACCGTCGTAGAGCTTGAACTTGGCCGCACCCACTTCGGGGATCTCGACCCACTGGTAGATGGGGTCGGGCAGCTTCTGTTCGTCCCAGAAGAGTTGCTCGATCTGGCCGTTGTCGTTGATGAAGGCCTTGCCGTACCAGATCCATTCACCGTTGGTGAAGGCCACATAGACCTTCCATCCTTCGGCCTTGATGATGTCGTAGGTGTAGCCCTCGTTGACCTGGACGTTGCCGAGGAAGAGGGTCTCGCCCTCACGCTCCACCACGAAGCTGCCCTTGCCGGGTACCTCGACCACAACTCGGTCGACGGTCACCGGCGGCTGTTCGACCGGCGGCTTCTTCGTCGTAGTGGTGGGGACGATGACCTCTTCGATGATCACGCTGAGCTCGTCGCGCAAGCCGAGCTTGATCGTGATGGCCTTGATCTGTTCACCGTTGGTGATGATGATCACCAACTTGCCGTCCACGAACTCGGCGTTGAAGACCTCCCAGCCCTCTGCGAAGTCGGTGGTGAGCATCACGAACGAACCGTCGTCCAGTTGCTCGACCTCGGCCCATCCCAGCGCACCGAGGTCAACCTCGTGTACTTCGTCGTCGACCGGAGCTGCCGTGGTGCTCGTGGTGACGAGCAACTCACGTTCGCTGTCGCCCTCGTCGTTCACCTCGGGCCCTGGTGCGGGCTCCTTTATACCTGCGGTGTCGCCGTCGGAGTCACCGATATCAGGCAGGTTCACATCGGGTGCGCCGTCGTCTGCTTCGTAGGCACTTGCGGTTTCGGTGCTCGGGGCATCGGATCCGTCGGCAGCCATCGCCACGGCGCCGAAGCCGAGCAGTGGCACAACTGCGAGTCCGGCGACGAGTCGACGGACCTGGCCTACCCGTGCTGCGCGCATCCGGGGCCGGAGTTGCTCGAGGATCTGTTCGTTCTCTGCGGTGTTGTCGTGGCTCATTGGGCCATCTCCTGACGGCCGATTCGTTCGACCATGCGGGGTTTGAGGGTGCGCCGGGCCCGGCTGAGGTGAAAGCGGAACGCTCCGGGCGAGATGCCCATCCGGTTCGCAGCCTCATCGGTGCTGAATCCAGCGCAGTAATAGAGGTCGACGGCTTTCCGCTGTTGAGGCGGGAGCAGATCGAGAGCGGCATCGAGATCGTCGGGCTCCGCGGGAGCGTCGACGACCGTGTCGGCCATCAACTTGGGTAACGCGGCTTCCTGTACGACCTTGTGGCGGTACTGATCACGAACCACGTTCACCGCGACGCGGCGCACCCAGGCGACCGGCTCGCGGAAGTGACCGACTCGCCACCAGCGGGCGTAGGCCCTGACGTAGGCCTCTTGGGCCGCGTCGTGGGCGTCCTCGGCGTTGGTGCCGTCGAGAACGAGCCCCTTCACCGTCTTGTCGTAGTTTTCCCGGAAGAACCGGTCGAAGTCTCGGGCCATGCCCTACCTCTGCTTGTTGTGTCGTCGCACATCACCAGTCGCCTCCCACCGTTCTCACGAGCGAGACCCCGAAAATGTTTGGCCTGACCAGAAATTCTTTTCTGGATCGGTCAATCGGCACAAAGGCACTCCCAACTGAGCGCTGGACCGCGCCGATGTCGACTCCCATGGTCACCCCTTGGACGGGACCAAAGTCCTCTTCTTGTCGATGAACTCAATCCGGGCTGAGCGTTCCCGACGCTGCAGGTAGCAAGTTCGTTCCCGGAAGCCGGGTGTGAATCACCGGTCTACGGATGACAAACACTGGAGACCACGAATGTTCGAGCCAGCTGCCAGTTCCCGGTCGATCAAGAGATCAACGTCTCTGTACCTGATCGTCGCTTTGATCGGGGCCTTGCTCGCACAGCCGGCTTCGGCGGCGGGTGCGGCTCCAGTGGCCAACACTGATTCGTACACGGTGATTCGAGACCAGACCTTGAAGGTCCATGATTCAGAGACGTGGACGACGGCGGCCACCGTTTCACTACACGCGAGCACCGCAGCACGCGACGATGCAGGAACGATCTACTTCGCTTCCATTTCGTACAAGCTGTACGCGCTCACGGCGACCGGCACGCTCACAAATTGGGGTTCGGCATCGAGGGTCAGCGGTGTTGCCGTCGACCAGAACGGCCATCTGTACTCTTCCACCGCCTCCAGCACTCAGGGTGTCCGAAGGTGGCATACCGCCACTGAGACGCTCGACACCAGCTGGGCCACCAATGGCCTGATGGGAAATGAGAGTGTCGCGGGAACCGGGAACTACGACTTCGACGATACCGGGGGGGTCGACGTAGACGAGCAGGGGAACCTCTACGTCGTCGACAAGAACAACAACCGCATCCAGAAATACGATCCTGACGGCCTATATCTGTCGACCATCGCTACCAACGCTGGCCCGGTCGACGTCGCGATCGGTCCGAGCGGCGATCTGTTCGTCGTGTATCCATACGGCGACATCGAGCAGTATTCGAGTGATGGCACCTTCGTGAAGACGGTCGGGACCCCAAGCGTTAGCATCGCCGCCGGAGGCATCTTCGTCGACCCGGCGGGCTCGGTGTATGTGACCTCATACTCCCCGAACCAGGTGGAGAAGTTCCCGGCCAGTGGATCATCAGAAGTGATCGCCACATTCCCGGGCACGACCGGTGGTGGAATCGTGATCGATCCCAACGGTGAGATCTACGTGACAAGCAGCGATTATCCGAATACGGGGTGGCTGAAGGTTCTGGGTTCGGGGGTGCTCGGCAATGACACGGACGCCGAGAGCGACTCGCTCACGGTCGACTCATACGATTCGACGACCACCCAGGGCGGCACCGTGTCGATGACCTCCGATGGAGCGTTTACGTATACACCGCCGTCTGGCTTTGTCGGCGCAGACACGTTCACCTACGTGGCAACAGACGGCGCTTCGAACAGCGCCCCTGCAACTGTGAACATCAACGTGGGTGCGCTCGTTCCGGGTGCGCCGACGAGTTTGGCCGGCACGGCCGGCAATGCGCAGGTTGCGTTGTCGTGGACCGCGCCGGCCTCTGACGGCGGCGCCGCGATCACCGACTACAAGGTCGAATACCAGCCATCGGGCGGATCATGGGCGACATTCGCCGACGGCACGTCGACTTCGACTTCTGCCACGGTGACTGGTCTCACCAACGGCACCAGCTACAACTTCCGAGTCAGCGCGACCAACAGCACCGGCACCAGCGCGACCTCAACAACCGCTAACGCGACGCCCATCGCGACGGTCCCTGGGGCACCCACCAGCGTCACCGGCACCGCCGGCAATGCTCTGGTGGCGCTGAGATGGACTGCACCGGCCTCTGACGGTGGCGCCGCTATCACCGACTACAAGATCGAATACCAGCCATCGGGCGGCTCATGGGCCACCTTCGCCGACGGCACCTCGACCACTGCATCGACCACCGTCACCGGACTCACCAACGGAACCAGCTACAACCTCCGAGTCAGCGCGACCAACAGCGCCGGCACCAGCGCAGCATCAACAACCACCTCAGTTACCCCGGTGACCACTCCCGGCACGCCGACCGGATTGGCCGGTAGTTCCGGCGACGCTCAGGTTGCGCTGTCATGGACCGCGCCCCCATCTGACGGCGGCGCCGCTATCACCGACTACAAGGTCGAATACCAGCCATCGGGCGGCTCGTGGACGACCTTCGCAGATGGCACGACGACTTCGGCTTCTGCCACGGTGACTGGTCTCACCAACGGCACCGTCTACACCTTCCGAGTCTCCGCGACCAACAGTGTGGGCACCAGCACCGCGTCTACAACCGCGGCCGTCACCCCGGAGGCGCCGGCTCCGGCCGGGCCGGCGCTGGGTGGTTGCCCGACCGGCACCACGCCGTTCACCGACATCAACGGCTCGTTCGCCGAAGACGACATCGTGTGTCTCCACGCCCTCGGGATCACTACCGGCACCAGCACCGACGGCTACAGCCCCGATGCTCCTGCCACCCGAGAACAGATGGCTTCGTTCCTGGCCCGATTGTGGCGCTCGATGGGGCGCACCTGCCCCACCGGCACGACACCGTTCACCGACATCAACGGCTCGTTCGCCGAAGGCGACATCGCCTGCATCTACGCCCTCGGGATCACAACCGGCACCAGCGCCACCACCTACAGCCCCAAAGCCGAAGTCACCCGAGAGCAAATGGCAGCCTTCTTGGCCCGAACCTGGCGGGCCCTCGGCTCGACCTTCTCACCAACGGCGGCCCCGTTCACCGACATCAACGGCTCGTTCGCCGAATACGACATCGGCTGTATCCGTAGCGTCGGGATCACCAACGGGACCAGCCCCACCACCTACAGCCCCAAGGCCGAAGTCACTCGAGAACAAATGGCAGCCCTCCTCGCCCGATTCATCCGTGCCATCACCGCCTGACACAGACTCGAAGCGGACCGGCTCAGCCCAGAGAATCCATCAACAGCCCGAAGAAATTGTCGCTCGAGTAGCGGGTGACTATGTCGAGGTTGGGCTCCTTGCCGCTGAACCCGAACCGATCGACCTCCATCACCCCCCGCTGGGGGCCGTCGCCCACCATCACGCCCACGTGCAGCCGCGTCGTTTCGGCCGCCGATGGGTCGATGGCATGGGCCATGGCGATCGGGTCGGGGAGGTCATCGCCGGCCAACCCGATCCCGAGTGCGAATCTGCGCACGACCTGGGCGATCGAAAGCGCGAATGCGGATAGGGGCGTGTCGAGCGCTCGGATCGTGTCGTGGCGCTCCTGGGTGACCACTGCATTCTCGATCGATATGTCCCAGCCCACGAGCTCCAGTGGCATGCCCGACTCCACCACTATGGCCGCGGCCTCCGGGTCGGCCCAGAAGTTGAACTCAGCCATTGGGCTGACGTTGCCCGGGCCATGCACACCCGTGCCGCCCATCACCACCACCCGCTCCACGGCCTCTGCGATCTCCGGCGCCCGAAGATATGCCACCGCAATGTTGGTGAGCGGCCCCAACGCTACGAGGGTTATCTCGCCCGGGGCACCGAGGATGGTGTCGACGATCACGTCTGCACCACGCCCGCCGGCATGGCTACGGCCCGAGAGCTCGAGCCCACAGTCGCCCATGCCGTCTTCACCGTGAACGTTCTGAGCGGTCTCGAGGGTGCGCATCAGAGGCTGACGGGCCCCCGGGTGGACGGTCACGTCACTTCCGCAAAGCTCAACGGTGTAGAGCGCGTTTTGTACGGCCTGGTCGAGTCCCACGTTGCCGCACACAATTGTGAGGGCCTCCACGATCACGTCGGGATGGCGTAGCGCCATCACCAGAGCTACGGCATCGTCGCTGGCGGTATCGGTGTCGATGAGGAATCGGCGCATCCGCGGACACTACTGTGGGTGCCGAGTCGACCGCGAAGCCCGCATGCACGGCGGGGAGGTGAGCATGTTCACGAAACTGGGCCGGTTCGCCATCCGGCGGCGTGGAGTCGTGCTGCTTGTCACCCTTGCTGCCCTCGTGCTGTCGGGCGTTGTCGGTGCGGGCGTCGCCGATCGTCTCAGCCGGGGTGGGTTCGACGCGCCCGGTAGCGACTCGGTTCGCGCCAGCACCGAGCTCGACGAGAGATTCGACACCGGTTCCGCCGATCTGGTGGTGCTCGCCACCGTGGCCGAGGAGCTCGGCACCGTCGATGCTCCCGATGCGGTCATCGCCGGCCGCGCGCTCACCGACGAGATCGCCGCGATCGATGGCACCGACGACGTCGTGTCGTACTGGTCCACCGGCGATCCGGCGATGCGTTCGATCGACGGTCGCCGCGCCGTGATGTTGTTGAGGCTCCCGGGCGAGCATTCGAGTATCGAGCGCGACCATCTCGTGGCTGATCTGCTCGAGACCTACCGCTTCACCGAGCGAGGACCGCTCACGGTGGAGCTCGCCGGGCGGGAAGCTGTCTTCGAGCAGATGGCAACGGTGATCGAGGACGATCTCGCCCTGGCCGAAGCGATAGCCATCCCAGCCACCTTGATCTTGCTGATCCTGGTGTTCGGAGGGGTGGTGGCTGCCCTGTTACCCGTGGGGGTAGGTGTGGTTGCGGCCATCAGCACCTTCCTCGTGCTCCATCTGGTGTCGTCGGCCACCGATGTATCCATATTCGCCCTCAATCTGGTCACCGCCCTCGGTCTCGGGTTGGCGATCGACTACTCGCTGTTCATCGTTTCGCGGTTCCGAGAGGAACGACGGGGAGGCCTGGGCGTCGATGAGGCGGTCGTGCGCACGGTGGAGACCGCGGGGCGCACTGTGGCGTTCAGCGCGCTCACCGTTGCGGTGTCGCTCTCCGCCCTGCTTGTTTTTCCCCTGTTCTTCCTGCGCTCGTTCGCCTACGCCGGTGTCGGCGTCGTGGTGTTGGCGATGACCACTTCGGTTGTGGCTCTTCCTGCCCTGCTCAGCGTGCTCGGCGATCGGGTCAACCGGTGGACGATCATCGGCTACCGAGAACGTCGTCACGCGGTCAACCGATGGCGCGAACTCGGCCAGGCGATGACGGCTCGGCCCTGGCCGGTGATCGTATTGAGTGTGCTCCTGCTGGTCGCGGTGGCGATTCCTTTCCTCGGTGTCAAGTGGGGCGAGGGTGACCAGAGGGTCCTCCCCGCCGACGACCCGGTGAGAGAGGTCACCGAGGTACTGGTGACCGACTTCTCCTCGACGGAGGGGAATGCCTTCCCGATCGTGGCCATCGGCAACGTCGAGCGCAGTGCCGTCACCGGTCTCGCCATCAGGATCTCCGCCCTCGACGGTGTCAGCCGAGTCGACGCGGCAACGGGCAGCTTCGTGGGAGGAGTGAGCCTCGCCACGTCCGATGCAAGCTCCGCCCGGTTCGAGGCGCCCGGGGCCACGTGGCTCAATGTCGTTCCCGAACTCGAACCGATCTCCGCGGAGGCCGAGCAGCTGATCGCCGATATCCGGGCGCTCGACACCTCGTTCGACGAGGTCTTGGTGGGTGGCGGCACGGCAGCGCTCGTCGACACGAAGGATGCGATCTTCGATCGAGCATGGATCGCCGCCTTACTGATCGTGTTCGCCACCTTCGTCCTGCTGTTCTTGATGTTCAACAGCGTGCTGGTTCCCATCAAGGCGATCGTGCTCAACACCCTCTCCCTCGGAGCGACGTTCGGGATGATGGTGTGGATATTCCAGGACGGTCACGGGGCGGATCTGCTCGGATTCACGCCCACGGGGTTCACCGACATCACCACGCCCATCCTGATGTTCTGCATCGCCTTCGGCCTCAGCATGGACTACGAGGTGTTCCTTCTCTCGCGCATGAAGGAGGAGTACGACCGCACCGGCGACAACGATCGAGCGGTGGTCGAGGGCCTCGCCAAGACCGGCAAACTCGTCACCGCGGCCGCGGTGTTGCTATCGGTCACCTTCCTCGCCTTCGCCACGTCGAGTGTCTCCACGATCAAGCTGTTCGGACTGGGACTGGCCGTTGCGGTGCTGGTCGACGCCTTCATCGTTCGCGTCACCCTGGTGCCGGCCTTGATGACGGTTGCCGGTCGCTGGAACTGGTGGGCCCCCGCGCCGCTGCGGCGCGTCCACGCGAAGTTCGGCATCTCCGAGCAGGCGACACCGGCCCCCGAACCCGAGATCGATCTTCGCGAAATCGTCGATCTGGCTGCCGCGGAGAGCGTTCCCGAACCGGTGGCTGAGGAAACGAGCCGGCCGGTCCCCTAACCTCTCGCGCCAGACCCAGAGGAAGCCGACTCAAAGGAGGGCTGGCCATGTCCGACGTCGATCTGTCGAAACTCGGCCCGACAGCCAAAACGAGGCCCGAGCCAACGCTCAAGGGTGCGGCCGCAGCCGTGGCCGGCGTGTTGACCGTCATCGGCTTGGCGGCCATAGCGATCGACGCCTACCTGCCCGATGGGTCGAGGCCTGTCGCCATCGTCTGTGGGCTCGTAGCCGTCGCCGCAGGATACGCAATTGTCATCAAGCTCGACCGGCCGGTTCGGCCCGCCGGGGTGGCGATGATCACCCTCGGCACCCTGTTCGCCACGATCGCCGTCTTCGACGACATCTCCAACACCACCTTGCCCCTCCTCGTGCTCGCCATCGCGTGGGGCGCCCAGTACGGCATCGGGCCGGCTCGGGGCGAGCTCCCCCTTCTGGTAGGAGCGTTGGCGGCGGCATGGCTCCTCCTGCTCGATGCAGCCGATTCCGACTCTGCCGTCGGAGGCGATGGGACGGGGTTCTTCGTCACTCCCGACACTCCGATCACCAGCGACGACGACCTCGTCACCTATCTCTCACTGGCGCTCGGTCTGCTACTCCTCGCCGCGGCCTGGACTCTCGACAAGGACGGCTGGCACGGCGTGGCCACCGGCGCGGTGATCGTTGGCGACCTCGCATTCGTGGTGGGGGTCTTCGGGGTTGTCGGCACCCTCGATTCTGACGCGATCGGAGGGATATTGGTGATCGCCGCCGGCGTGATACTGGCCGCGATCGGAGCCGCCGGCGAGCGCCGCTTCACTGCCTGGCTCGGAGGCACAGGCGTGCTGATCGGGATCCTCGCCCTGCTCGATTCGATCATCGACTCCGATGAAGCCGTGCAGATAGGCGTTGCGGCCATTGCCGTCGGAGCCCTCATCATCGCGGGAATCGTGTTGCTCGATCCCGAGCGTCAGCACGAGCGCGGTGATCGCAAGGGCGACTTCTGGGATGGGATCGCATCCGACACGATCGAATACCTTCCCGACGATTCCGACACAGAGGCTCAACCCGAGCCCGAAGAGGCGGCCATTGCCGCCAGTTGGCACCCCGATCCCCGAGGCCGCCACGAACTCCGCTGGTGGGACGGCACGGCGTGGACAGCCAATGTCTCCGATGGAGGAGTGGCCACAACCGACCCCGACGGGGCCTGAACAGGGGCGGGGGCTGGGCCGAAGGCGACGGAACGGACGACCCAGCCCCGGCGGGGGTGGCGGGTGGACCGTGGCGGCGACGTTTCGTGACCGCCACGGTAAGCACGGAAACTCCGACTCCCGGGTGGTGCATCCCCGATCGTCGCCGGGCGAGCAATCTCAGGTCCCGCAGACACGCGTCGACAACAGGGTTTCAAAGTAGAGACATTTCGTGTATTTTCAGTAGTCGTGACACCGGAGAACCTCAATAAGGCACCATGGGTGGCCAATGTGACCACTTTCAGTGGGATCAGAGATGCCTACCGCATCGCGATGTTTGCCCTAATCGCGCTTCTCTTCTCCGGATTGGCGGCCCCCACACTCGGAGCCCAAGAGGGTCCCGCCGACACCGTCACCCCCACCACCGGCGTCGAAACCAGGATCGACGATCACACCCTGATTGTCACTGCAGGCGCCGCGGAATCACTCGAAATCACCGGGAACCCCGGATCCGGGAGTGGGAGAACCATCAGGTGTGGCTGGTTCGATTTCATCATCGACGGTTGGCTCGTAATCGACGTCGTTCAGATCGCAAACCCCGAAATCGGCCAGAGCATGCTGAGCTGGTGCTGGTATGCCGACGACGGCACCACACTCGCCGGCTCCCCGCGAGTCGTCATCTACACCGGGCCAACGGTTCCCGGTCGCCCCACCACCACCGAAGAAACGTCGCAGTTCGCCATCGCCAACATCACATTCGCCGACCCTGTCATCGCACTCAACCCGGTGGGCGATCAGGTCGTGGGCATTGCGTCGTGGCTCGCGGTTACCAGCCGCCTCGAGTACCCGGAGATCTCCGCGCAGACCGGCCCTGTGTGGGCAACGGTGAGACCGGTGTTTCACCATGTGGCGTTCGACATGGGCAACGGCGACATCGTCGAGTGCACCCTCGATGGCGACGCCACCACGGTCTGGGATCCGGACGGGGCCCACAACCAGACGAGCGGATGCACCCACCTCTATGAGTCCAACGGAGCGGGCGACGGGGCCACCACGATCTCCGCGACCGTCACCTGGACCATCGAGCAGCAGACCAACCTCAACCACGCGTGGCACCACTGGGGTTCCTTCAGCCTCACCACCACCGACGAGATCATCGTCCGCGAGCTGCAGGCAGTGATCGACTGAGGGAAGCGCCGCAGCCTCTGGCGGGTTGGGCATGGTATGCGTTCTCATCAGGCAGCCCTCGTCGGCGTGGCCACTCTCGCCGGACTGGCCGTCTCCCCCACCGTCACCCTGGCCGAGGATCAGGTCGACCTGCCGATTCCGCCAGGACGCCTCGTCGAGGAGTTTCGGCGCCGCTTCAGCGAGAGCGAGGCCGACATGCTCGCCAACGGCGGCAACCGACTGGTTCGACGCTTCGCAGGCAAGGCGGGACCGTTCCCGTACCGCACGGTGGAACTGGTGGAGATCCACGCCGATGCAATCACCTTCGAACACCTGTCGGGACCTTTCAGCCATTGCCGCGAACGTTTCCAATTCAGGCCCAATGGCGAGGGTACCCGAGTGACCCACACCGGGACCTTCCGTCTGCGGGGCGGGCTGTGGACTGCGCCACTCGCGATCGGGCCGGTCAAGCAGGCTTTCGAGGCCCACGTTCGTGAACATCTCCTCGCGATGGTGGCGGAGCTCGGCGCTGACTGAAGTAATAAACAGGCTGTGAGCTGGGGTTTTGTGTACTCAGCGTTCACTCAGCGCCGGTTGGGATGATGGTTTCACACCAACCGAACAAACGGAGCCTGAAATGTTCACCACCACCGCCACAGCAAGCACAGTCAAGATCTACACCCACGACGATGCCCCCAGTGCCGTCGCCATCCAGACCCAGATCGCTGAGCTGGCCGCCAGCCACAACCTCACCGTCGAACTGGTCGATGTCACCTCCGATCCCTCCATCGCCATCGCCGCCGGGATCGTTGGTCTGCCCGCAATCGTCGTCCACGCCGGAGCCGACGAAATCGCCCGCCGGGAGTGCGCAGTCGCCGGCCGTCGCCTCGGCCGTTGGCTCGACCGCAAGGTCGCCTCGGGAACACCCGCCCCGGTGCCGACTCCCGCCTTCGCCTAGACAATGGCCATGGGGACGTCAACGAGGATCGCAGTCGTAGCGGCCGCGATGATCATTGCCGCATCGTGCGGGGGGTCCGACGACTCCGAAGGTGGTGACTCGTCCGACCTCACCAGTGGTGCGGCGAGCGATCTCCTCGAACCGCCGCAGCGATCGGTCACCCAGGTGGTGGTGACCGGCGCAAACGCCGAATCGCTCGAATTGATCCGTTCGGCACTCGGTGACTACGGGCTGTTGGGCGAATCGCTCGAGGAGATCGTGATCGTCGGGTCATCGGCATGTGGGGATTTCGCTGAGGATCTTCTGAGATGTGCGTCCGAGGCGGAATCCTTGGCCGCGTCCTCGGGGCGCCTGGCGCTGGTGGTACTCGATGGAGATCTGCAAAGCGCCGCTGAGGCCGCGATCATGCTCCACTCGAGGCCAGCAGTGTTCGTGGCCGGCGACCCGACCGACGGCCCAGCCCTCGCCACGCTCGCAGAGGTCAGCTCCACGATCACGTTCGTACCCGGCGGTCTGTCCGGGTTGTTCTCGGACCCGGTCCCGGCCTTTCTCATCGGTGTTCGCGATGAACTCGGAGCGTTCACACCGCTGAAGTCCGCCGACAATGCCGACATGTCGTCGGCCCATCACTTTCTCGACACCCGCCTCGAGACCATGATCGACACCCGCGAAGCGGAGGACAACGCTGTCGTGCCCGAACCGGACGTGCGCTGGGTCGTCGATCTACCCGACCCGATCGGCCAACTCGGCCTACACGAACGCGCCGTGGTGGTCGACAACACTGTCGCCTTCCTCGGCAACGATGGCGTGGCCCGAGGTCTCGACACCGAAACCGGCACCGAGCTGTGGACGAAGGAGATCAACACCAATCCGAGACTCTTCAACGAGTCGTTCGTGGCTGTGGCCGGCGACACCCTGCTGCTCGGGAATGGCATCCAATCCATTGGCGCCGGTGCGCCTGAGCAGCCAGCCCAGTCGCTTTGGGCTCTCGACATTCGATCGGGAGCCGAGATCTGGACGGCGTCGGTTCCTGCGAATGGTTTGCTGGGTCACCCGACAACCGACGGGGAACGGGTGTAT
>JAJCXY010000079.1 GCA_029263215.1 Acidimicrobiales bacterium | reverse complement strand
CGGCGAAGGCGGTCTGCCGCTTGCCCTCGTTGTTGAACGGCGAGATTCGCACCAGCCGGTGCACGCCGTGCTCGGACTGCATCAGCCCGTAGGCGTGCCGGCCCTTGAGTATGAACTCGACGTTGTTGAGGCCGGCCTCGGTTCCCTCAGAGACGGCGGTGATCTCCACCGTGAACCCCTGCCGGTCGGCCCAGCGGTTGTACATCCGCATCAGCATCTCGGCCCAGTCCTGGGCGTCGGTACCGCCCTCGCCCGACTTGACCTGGCAGACGGCGTCGCCCTCGTCGAACTCGCCGGTGAACAGCGAACGCATCTCGAGATTGTCGAGTTCGGCCTCGAGCGCGGCGGCCGCCTCGGCGATCTCCCCTTCGAGCGACTCGTCACCTTCCTCACGGGCCATCTGATGCAGCGTGTCGGCATCGTCGAGGTCACCCGACAACCGCGCGTACAGATCAAGGTCCTCGGTGACCGACGCCAGTTCCGAAGTGACCTTCCGGGCCTTGTCCTGGTCGTCCCAGAGGTCGGGCCGCGACGCCTCGGCCTCGAGTTGGGGCCGACGCGCCTCGAGTTCGGCGACCCGGAGATAGCCGGCCGCCTCGTCGAGCCGGGCCCGGATCGCGGCGAGCTGATCGCTGAAGTCCTGCATGCCTAGGCGCTGGCGCCGGGCCGGCCGTGGCAGGCCTTGTACTTCCTGCCGCTCCCGCACGGGCAGGGTTCGTTGCGCCCGACCTTCTCGAGATCGGACTTCACGACCGGGGTCCGCGACGGCGCCTGGTCGGGCTGGACCACCGGCGGCGCGCCGGCGTCGGGAATGGTTGCGGCCCGTGTGCCGGCACCGGCTTCCTGCTTCTGCTCGGTGACCCCGGCGAGCTGCTGTTCGTCGCCGGCGGCTTCCTCGCGCACGGCAACCTGCACGTGCATCACGTACTTGACGAAGTCCTGGGCGATGCCGGTCATCAGCTGACCGAACATGTCGTAGCCCTCCCGCTGCCACTCGGTGGCGGGATCCCGCTGGCCCATGGCCCGCAGGTGGATGCCCTCCCGCAGGAGGTCCATCTCCTTGAGATGCTCACGCCAGCGCTGGTCGATGATGCGCAACATCACCTGGCGTTCGACCTGGCGCATCACCTCGTCGCCCAGCTCGCCCTCGCGGGCCTCGTAGATCGTGAGGGCTTCGGCGAACAGCATCTCTTCGAGTTCGCTGATCGACCGGGCCGTGCCGAGCTCCGCCAGGCTCACCTCGCCCGGCCACAGCGTCGCGACCTCGGTGGCGAGCCCCTCGAGGTCCCACTCCTCGAAGATCTCCGACACGCAGTAGGTGGCGATGGCGCCGTCGATGGCGTCCTGCAGATACTCGAGTGCTTCCTCGCGGAGGTCGGCACCGTCGAGGATCTGGCCGCGGCGTCGGTAGATGACCTTGCGCTGCTCGTTCATCACCTCGTCGTACTTGAGGACGTTCTTGCGGGTCTCCGCGTTGCGGGCCTCGACGGTGTTCTGGGCCCGCTCGATCGCCTTGGTGACCATCTTCGCCTCGATCGGCACGTCGTCGGGAAGGGCCCGATCCATCACCCAGCTCATCGCCCCCGTGGCGAAGAGCCGCATGAGTTCGTCTTCCAGCGAGAGGTAGAACCGACTGGCTCCCGGGTCGCCCTGGCGGCCGGCGCGCCCCCGCAGCTGGTTGTCGATCCGGCGGCTCTCGTGCCGTTCGGTCCCGAGGACGTAGAGACCCCCGAGCTCGATGACCTTCTGTTTCTCGGCCTCGGTGGTCGGCGTGTGGACAGCCAGCCGCTCCGCGTAGCGGGCGCGTCCGTCGTCACTCAGCGGGTCGAGCCCTTCGGCCTTCACGTCACGCTCGGCGAGGCCTTCGGGATTGCCGCCGAGCAGGATGTCGACACCACGACCGGCCATGTTGGTCGCGACCGTGATGGCGTGGAGTCGCCCGGCCTGGACCACGATCTCGGCCTCTCGCGTGTGCTGCTTGGCGTTGAGCACCTCGTGGGGAATGCCCCGCTTCTCCATCTCGCGGGACAACTTCTCGGACTTCTCGACCGACACCGTGCCGACGAGAACCGGTTGGCCGAGGTCGTGCCGTTCCTGGAGGTCGTCCATCACCGCCTCGAACTTGGCGTCTTCGGTCTTGTAGATGAGGTCGCCGGAGTCGACCCGAGCCAGTGGCCGGTTGGTCGGCACCGGGATGACATGGAGGCCGTAGGTGCTCACGAACTCCGACGCCTCGGTCTCGGCGGTGCCCGTCATGCCGGCGAGCCGCTCGTAGAGGCGGTAGTAGTTCTGGAGGGTGATGGTGGCGAGGGTCTGATTCTCCTCCTTGATCACCACCCCTTCCTTGGCTTCGACCGCCTGGTGGAGGCCGTCGGACCAACGCCGACCGTCGAGCACACGACCGGTGAACTCGTCGACGATCTTCACTTCGCCCTTCGGATCGACGATGTAGTCCTTGTCCTTGCGGTAGAGCTCCTTGGCCCGCAACGCGGCTTGAAGCTGATGAACGAGGTTGGACGAGACCTGGTCGTAGAGGTTGTCGATGCCGAGAGCCCGCTCGACGGCATGAACACCTTCCTCCAGCGGAGCGACCGTGCGCTTCTCCTCATCGACCTCGTAGTGGACGTCGCGCTGCAGACCCCGGGCGATGCTTGCGAATTTCACATAGAGCTGAGCCGCATCGGCCACCCGGCCCGAGATGATCAAGGGGGTGCGGGCCTCGTCGATCAGGATCGAGTCGATCTCATCGACGATGCAGTAGTAGTGCCCACGCTGCACCTGCTTGGCCCTCGACATCGCCATGTTGTCGCGGAGATAGTCGAAGCCGAATTCGTTGTTGGTGCCGTAGGTGATGTCGGCCGCGTACTGCTCGCGTTTGTGCGCGCTGTCTCGATTGCCGGGGACGATCAAGCCCACATCGAGGCCCAGCCAGTTGTAGAGCTGACCCATCCACTGGGCGTCTCGAGTGGCGAGGTAGTCGTTGACCGTCACCACGTGGACGCCCTTGCCGGTGGCGCCATTGAGGTAGAGCGGCAGGGTGGAGGTGAGGGTCTTGCCTTCACCTGTCTTCATTTCGGCGACCCAACCCAGATGGAGGGCCGCACCGCCCACCAACTGAACGTCGTAGTGCCTCTGACCCAGCACACGCTTCGCGGCCTCGCGAACAGTCGCAAACGACTCGATCAGGAGATCATCGGGGTGCTCGCCCTTGTCGAGCCGGGCACGAAACTCGCCTGTCCTGGCCCTGAGGGCGTCGTCGGACAACACCTCGACCTCGGGCTCGAGGGCGTTGATGTCGGGAACGAGGGCTTCCAGCGCCCTCAGTTTTCGGCCTTCGCCGCTGCGTAGAACTCGATTGAAAATGCTCATAGCTAACGACGGAGTCTACCGATCCACCTCCCCGACCATCGGCAGGTCCGGACAGCCCGTCTCAGGGGTCGATCAGTCGTTCTCGTACCGCATAGAGGACCGCTTCGGCTCGGGTATGGAGATGCAGCTTGTCGAGGACGTTTCGAACATGATTGTCGACCACCTTCTGAGTCATCTCCAAGCATTCGGCTATCTCTGCGGTGCCGGCGCCATCCGCCATCGCTTGGAGGACGCCGGCCTCCCGAGAGGTGAGCGGAACCAGGCTCGGCCGCGGAGTGGGTCGGCGCTCGGAGCGATCGGCCTGGGAACGAAATTCGCTCAACAGCTTTGTCGCCATGATCGGCGACACGAAACTTTTGCCGTCGGCTACCGCCCGAACCGCATCAGCGATCGTCGAAAGAGACGCTTCCTTCAGCACATATCCCGCCGCGCCGGCCTTCACCGCATCAAATAGATCCTCACCTTCATCAGAGACCGTGAGCATCAGAATTCGCGAAGTCGGGATCAGCTCACTGAGACGGCGAGTCGCTTCTATGCCGTCCATTCCCGGCATCCGCACATCCATCAACACAACGTCGGGAGCGAGGCTGGCCGCCACCTCGACCGCCTCGAACCCGTTGGAGGCCTCAGCCACCACCTCCAGGTCATCGGTCTCGTCGAGCTCCATCACCGCACCGCGACGAAACAAGGCGTGATCATCACAAACGACGACGCGAAGATCCCGAGGTGCATCCACACTGTTCTTATCGGCCGACCCGAACCGGTTTTGACCGGCTTCGATCAGCCCGCTGTCACACGACCGGCTTCGGTCAGCCCGCTTCGTCGATCAGGCCTACGTCTCCGTCATCGCGGCGATATACCACCGCTGAACGGTTGGTCTCCTTGTTGATGAAGAAGAAGAAACCGTGACCCAGTAGCTCCATCTTCAACACCGCGTCGTCGGCAGTGAGCGGGCCGAGGTGGAAACGTTTGGTCTTCACGATTTCAGGCAGTGGCTCCTCCTCGCTGTCGACCGCATCGACGGCCTCGGGACTCACCCCGAATGGAGCATCGCGGATCGAGGAACCATCACCCTGATGGCGACGCTGGATTTTGGTGCGGAGCTTGCGGATCTGACGCTCCAGCTTCGCCGCCGCCAGATCGACTGCCGTGAAGGGATCGGGCGCGTGCACCTTCGACCGAAGATGATGCCCGTGGCCCTCGACGACCACCTCACAGATCTGCTTGTCCTGTATGCGGGGGTTGCGGGCCTCCTCGAGATGCACATCGGCCCGGTCGAGCCCGTCCAGGTATCGATCGAGTTGGCCGATTTTCTCGTGGATCACCTCCTCCAGTCGCGGCGTGATGTTCACATGCCGTGCGCTGATGGAGACGTCCATTCGCAACCTCCGGAATTGTGGGTGTACCCCCGATAGTAGACCCAGATCATCACCCTCGCGCCGTCGGGTGTGGCCTGGCACGAGTGGCGACGAGACCAAACACCTGAGACGCACCGTGGTCGCGAAGAACGCTCGCTCCTGTCGCGAGCGTCGCCCCGGTGGTGGACACATCATCCACCAGCAGGACGGATGGGCCGAGTCGCAATGACCGACCCGCAGAGACAAGCGTGGGTCCATCGATCCTGCCATCGCGATCGCGCCCGGTCTGGGCCTGATTGTCGACCCGTCTCAGAAGGCGGCGAGCCCTCACCCCTATTCGGCGGGCGATCGCCCGAGCCAGAAGCTCACCCTGATCAAATCCCCGATCACGCCTGCGGCCCGGCGTGGCCGGCACCCACGTAACCAGATCAGCAGGGGGAGCCACCGCAGCCATGGGAACGGCCAAAGCGCTCACCGCTGCAGTCGCCCGACCGTACTTCAGCCGGCGAACCAGTTCGGCGGCCTCCCCGTCGTGGGTCCAGCACCAGACCAACTCATCGAGATCACACGGCCCTCCCACTTCTATGAGACGGGCCGTTTCGAGCGGCGGTACACCCATGAGGACACCCTAGAAAGAGGGTATGACAACGAACTGCCCGATCGTCGATCTGCTCCGGGGAGCTCAACTACCCGTAAACCGAGCATCACGACGCTCCACGAAGCTCGCCAGACCCTCCTGGAAATCCTCGGTGGCCGAAAGCTTCGCTTGGGTCGGCCCAAAGGCTGCGATCGCAGCTTCCTCGCCCTCCATGGCATATCGCCGAGACGAAGCCTTGGTCTCCTGCACCGCCAAGGGCGCGCCTCTACAGATCAAGCCGGCGAGCTCCAACGCCCGGTCGAACTCTTGCCCCGCCGCCACGACTTCCTGAACCAGCCCGACCCTCAGCGCCTCCGCCGAGTCGAACTCATCGCTGGTCAGAAGGTGGTACATCGCGTTGCCCCAGCCACCACGCTCCACGAACCGGATGGTCGCTCCGCCCGTGGCGTGGATCCCCCGCTTGGGTTCAAGCTGGCTGAATCGGCAGTTGTCGGCTGCCACCACGATGTCGCCCGCGAGCATCAACTCGATCCCGAGCGTGTAGGTGATGCCCTTCACCGCGCTGATGATCGGCTTGCGACAAGCCCGTCCGAGTGCGGTCGGGTCGACCCGACCCCTCCCCCGCTCCCCGGCGATACCGCCGCCCTGCATGCGGTCGGCGAACCGAGGCAGGTCGAGTCCCGCGGTGAAGTGGTCACCCACCGCGTGGAGAACCCCCGCCCACAGCTGATCGTCGTCGTCGAGCCGGGTGTAGGCATCGACGAGCTCGTCCATCATCTCCGGCGTGAAGCCGTTGTACTTCGCAGGCCGGTTGATGGCCATGGTGAGAATGTGATCATCGACGACGTCGATGATCACCGACCCGTGGTCGTCGGTCATGAGCCGATGTCGACATCGACATACTCGGGCGACCGATTCTCGAAGAAGGCACGAACGGACTCGACCTGATTCGGCGTGCCGATGAGGGCGCCTATCTCCTGCCGCTCCAGCGCGAATCCCTCGGCGAAGTCATTACTTGCGGCACCGTCGATTAGGCGCTTGCCGGCCTGGATTGCGTGTGGACTTCTGCCTGCGATGCCGTGAGCGAGTTCCAGGGCGTCGCCCAAGGGATCGTCGCACACCCGCGTGGCGAGACCGATGCGAACCGCTTCCTCTCCGCCGACCTCGCGCCCGGTCCAGATCAGTTCCTTGGCTACATCAGATCCAACGAGACCGGGCAACAGCTGGGTGCAGGTCATATCGGGGCTGAGACCCCAACGAATCTCCAGCACCGACATACGTACGTCGGCGTGCACGAGGCGAAGGTCGCAGCCGATGGCGAGCTGGATCCCGGCACCGAAGGCCACACCATGCACTGCGGCAATCACCGGAACCGGCAGCTCGTGCCAACCCCACACTGCCTGTTGGGCACGATGGGTGATCCGCCCCTCCTCTATGCGTCCGATACCGGCGGTGGCAGTCGAGCCACCAAGGTCGTCGCCGGCCATCGCCTGAAAGCCCGAGAAGTCGAGACCGGCGCACCAGCTCGGCCCATTGCCGGACAAAACCACTGCCCGCACTGTCGGATCCGATGCAAGCTCCTCGGATGCCTCAATGAGAGCCGCGAACATCGGCCCGTCCATGGCGTTCATCTTCTCGCCGCGATCCAACCGCACATCGGCGACACCGTTGTCGATGTCGATGCTGACCCGCTTGGTCACCCTGCACCTCCGGGTGCCAGCGCAGCTAGTGCGTCATAGCCCACGGCTCCCTGGCCCGACTCCGGATGCAGGGGATGGATGCAGACGTGGTTGGCGCCTGCCTCGGCGTGTTCTGCGAGGCGGGCCTCGATCTGGTCGACATCGCCCCATGCGACTATTCGATCGATGAAGGAGTCCGACAGGCCGTCGATGTCCTCCTCTGAGATTCCCATCCTCAGCCAGGCCTTCCGGTAGCCCGGTGCACGGGTGTAGAACTTCAGCACCTTGCCCCCCGTTTCGCGAGCCTGGGTCGCGTCGGTCGTGAAGATCACCTTCTGCTCGACGAAGAGGCCGGCGTCGGGTCCCATGGTTTCGCGGGCCATCGCGGTGTGCTCGGGTGTCGTGTTGTAGGGGTGGGCACCGGCGCTGCGGGTAGCGGCAAGCTCGAGCATCCTGGGGCCGAGCGCCGCGAGTACAACCGGTACGGGTTCGGGTGGCGGCACCGATACATAGCGAGATTCCTCCATCACATCGAGGTAGGAGCGAAGGAACGACAAGGGCTTGCCGTAGTCGAGACCGCGCACCTTGCTCACGATCACCGGGCTCGACACGCCCAGGCCGAGGATCATGCGCCCACCGGTTTGTTCGGCCACGGTGTTCGCGCCTTGGAGCATCACTCCAGGATGGCGGTGATAGATGTTGGCGATACCGGAGGCGAGGGTGAGCGTCGACGTCGCCGCGCCGATCGCCGCCAGCTGAGCGAACGGGTCGCGCCCAAACGACTCACCGAGCCACAAGGTGGAGTAGCCGAGTTCCTCCACTCGCCGGCCAAAGACCAGCAGCTCCTCTCCTGTCAGCCCTTCGGGCGCGAACCAAACACCGCGATCACATGAAGTCATGCCGCGGACGTTAGTCAACGACGGATCTCTGAGCACTCACGCGCGCATACCGCGCGTGAGTGCTCAGAAAAGCCCGGACCGGTAGGGCCGACCCGACGGGGGGTCAGTACCGGTAGTGGTCGGGCTTGTACGGGCCGTCGGCCGGGATGCCGAGATAATCGGCCTGCTCGTCGGTCATTCTCGTGAGCTTCACGCCGAGAGCATCGAGGTGGAGACGCGCCACTTCCTCATCGAGCTTCTTGGGAAGGGTGTGCACACCGAGCTCGAGTGACTCGGCGTTGCTGAACAGGTCCATCTGGGCCAGAACCTGATTCGAGAACGAGCAGCTCATCACGAAGCTCGGATGACCGGTGGCGTTGCCCAGATTGAGCAGGCGACCCTCGCTCAGCACGATGATCGAATGCCCGTCGGGGAACACGAACTCGTCGACTTGGGGCTTGATGTTGATGCGCTGCACGTCGGACATACGCATGACGCCGGCCATGTCGATCTCGTTGTCGAAGTGACCAATGTTGCCCACGATGGCCTGATGCTTCATACGAGCCATGTGACCGGCCAGGATGATGTCCTTGTTGCCGGTGGTGGTGATGAAGATGTCGGCGGTTGAAACCACCTGCTCGAGGGTGGTGACCTCGTAGCCGTCCATGGCCGCCTGCAGCGCACAGATGGGATCGACTTCGGTGACGATCACCCGGGCGCCCTGGCCTCGCAACGACTCTGCGCATCCCTTGCCCACGTCGCCATAACCACAGACCACGGCGACCTTGCCGCCGATCAACACGTCGGTGGCGCGGTTGATGCCGTCGATCAGGCTGTGGCGACAGCCGTACTTGTTGTCGAACTTCGACTTGGTGACCGCATCGTTGACGTTGATCGCCGGGAACAGCAGGGTGCCCGCTTCCATCATCTGATACAGGCGATGCACACCGGTGGTGGTCTCCTCAGAGACGCCCCGGATGCCGGGTGCGATCTTATGGAAGAACTCAGGATCGGCAGCGGCGATCGAACGAAGCCGGTCGAGGAACACGACTTCCTCTTCGGAGTCGTCCTCGCTCGCCTCGGGGATGGCTCCAGCCTTTTCAAACTCGAGCCCCTTGTGCACGAGCATGGTGGCATCGCCACCATCATCGAGGATGAGGTTGGGGCCGCCTCCGTCGGGCCAGTGAAACAGCTGCTCGGTAGCCCACCAGTATTCCTCGAGGGTCTCGCCCTTCCAGGCGAACACCGGCGTGCCGGACGGGGCGTCGATGGTGCCGTTGGGGCCCACCGCTACGGCTGCGGCAGCGTGGTCCTGGGTGGAGAAAATGTTACAGCTGACCCAACGCACATCGGCACCGAGCACCTCGAGGGTCTCGATCAGCACTGCGGTCTGGATGGTCATGTGCAGGGAGCCGGCGATGCGCGCGCCGGCCAAGGGCTGCTCATCGGCGTACTGCCCGCGCAGCGCCATCAAGCCGGGCATCTCGTGCTCGGCGAGCCGGATCTCGTTGCGGCCGAACCCGGCCTCGGAAAGGTCGGCGACCTTGAAGTCGCCCGCGGCGTTGTTGGCTTGGTTATCGATGGTGGTGCCCACAGGGCCCTCCTGTATCAGTGGAATTGGAAGGAACCGGGGCCGGGGTCAACTGACACCATCTCGAAACAGCCCGCAGTGGATCAGTGTAGGCAGCCTGGAGCCGGACGGGGGTGTTGGCTTACAGGCTGCCCACTGCGGCCCGAAATACAGTGCCTCGTCCCGAGAGCCGGAGAGGGCCGTCGTTGGCCGACATCCAGCCGGCCCCGCCACGTTCGAGGCCGTGATGTCCGGCATCGAGAACACCTTCGGTGCACAACAAGATCGCGGGTCCTTCGGGCATCACCGCTTCTCCGTCGATCTCGACACGGGAAAGTGAGAACTCCGGAATCGGCGCTTCGTAGGTGGCGACGCCTCTGACCAGAGAGGGAGCCTGCACCGCGGGACGGAGGGGTGTGGGGTCGACAACCTCAAGCAGGTTCGGAACATCGACATGCTTCGAGGTGAGGCCTCCTCGGAGCACGTTGTCGGAGTTGGCCATGATCTCGATGCCGGTGCCGTGAAGGTAGGCGTGGAGTTGGCCAGAACCGAGAAAGAGAGCTTCGCCGGGCTGCAGGGTGACGAGATTCAACAAGAGGGCCGTCACCACTCCCGGATCGCCGGGGTAGTGAGCTCCCAGAGCGGCCGCCATCGCCCGCTCGGGAGCGCCCAACTCGGGGCCTTCAACCTCACAGGCGGCCACGACGGACCGACCCAGTGCCTCACCCTCTTCGGCACCCAACGAGAGGAGCTGACCAAGTAGCCCGGCGAGCCCCGTGGGGGTGCTGTCGGCTTCGATACTGGCGCTCACTGCCTGGAGTGCGTCGGTGGGAATGGTGGCGAGGATCGCAAGGGTGTCTGCCGGCTCACGAAATCCGCACAGAGCCTCGAAGGGGGTGAGAGCGCAGATCAGCTCGGGCTTGTGGGACCGGTCTTTGAACGAACGATCGGCGGCGTCGAGCGCGACACAGTCGGAGTTCTCGCGATCGAAACCCGCCTCGGCCTGGGCGATCGATGGGTGAGCCTGTAGCGAGAGAGGGGCCGCGGCGGCCAGCACCTTCAGCAGGAACGGCAGTGAGCCGAACCTCGCAGCCGCCGGCCCACCCAGGGCCGCCACCGGATCAGCCCCAACGAGCTCATCGAGGCGCCGATGGTGACACCCCACCGAGGACGGAGCCGATGGGTGCGCGCCGAACCAGAGTTCGGCCTGGGGCTCGCCGGTGGCCGGCAGGCCGAGAAACTCGGGGATGGCGGTGAGCGAACCCCAGTCGTAGTCGCGGATCACGCCCTCCAGCAGCTCCATCGTGACCCTTCAGTCGGCCCGACCTGCGAGCATCGCTGCCACCACATCGGCGATGAGAACAAGATCGAGTAGCTGGGCCAGCGGCGTTTCGCCCTGCGCGGTGACCGTGTGGACCTGGTCGAAGTGTTGATCCAGGATCGCCACGCCACCATCGAGCCCTTCAGGCTCATATTCGTGGCGCAGCAAGATGAGCACCGCTCCCTCGCGGGTGGCGTCGGCAAGTCGGACTCCGGTGGCCACATCCATCTCATCAACCGGCAGGCGACGGCGAACCGATGCCACTCCACCCACTCGATCCAACTCCTGCACCCATCGCCGGGCCGCGTGCTTACCCATGGCGCCCGCCGCACTCACGATCGCCACCCGACCGGGCAGGGCATCGACCAGCCGACTGATCGACTCCTCACCGACGACCTCATGGAGCCGCGCCTCGAGCTGGGCCGCGGTGCTCGAGATGGTCTGGCTCATGCCGGTGACGAACCCGAGCCTTTCGAGCAGTACGAGGGCGGGCACGATCGTGACGCCGAGAGCCGCGGCCGGGCCGGAGTCGGTGTCGACCCGCACCACTGCGACCTCCCACTCGGCACATAGCTCACCGAGCTCACCGCCGGACGTGAGAGCGATCATCCGGGCGCCGGCGGCTCGCGCCTCACGAGAAGCGGTGATCGTCGCTTGGGTGTTGCCCGACCTCGAGATCGGTATGGCAAGGGTGGTGTCGGAGACCCACGATGGGCAACGGCCACCGGTGGCAATGATGGGCACGTTTCCCCGGAGTTCGGAGATGGCCTCGATCACATCGCTCGCCACGCGTCCCCCACCCACACCGAAGATCACCACCTGGGTGACGCCGCTCACATCGGGGAGCCCCTCCACGTCGGAGGCCACAACCGCGATATCGCGCACCTGGTCGGGAAGGTAGCGAACGGCATCGAGCAGTTCGTCGGCAGACATGTCAGGCCTCGAAGGTCGGAGAGATCCCGTCGCTCTCCGCCTTCGCGACGAGGCGTGCATGCTCGGTGTCGTCGACCTCTTCGGCCTCATCGGGGAGCATCACGGGAATGCCATCGTGGATCCGGTATCGCCGCTGCAGGCGGGGATTGTAGAGGGCCTCCTCGTCGGCGAAATAGAACAGGGCTCCCTTGTCGACAGGACAAGCGAGGATCTCGAGAAGGCGAGCGTCGAGGGTCATGGGGCCTCTCTCCAAACTGGGGGAACCCAATAAGTAAACCGCGCGGACGACGCGATACGGGTCAAGCGGCGAAGTGCGAGCGCACCTCGGCCACCCGAGCGTCGACTTCCTCGGGGCTGGCCGCCTCGAGATTCAGCCTCAACAAGGGCTCTGTGTTGCTCGGTCGCAGGTTGAACCACCAGTCGCCGAAGTCGACGGTGAGACCATCGAGGCGATCCTGATCAGCGCCGGCGAACGCCTCTGCGACCGTCTCGATCACGCCAGCCGCGTCGTCGACGGTGGTGTTGATCTCACCGGACGCCGCATAACGATCGAGGTTGGACACGAGGTCGGCGAGGCCCGCCGGGTGACGACTGAGCGCCTCCAGCACCACCAGCGCAGCGATGAGGCCGCTGTCGGCCCGATAGTTCTCCCGGAAGTAGTAGTGGCCGGAGTGCTCTCCGCCGAACACGGCTCCCGTCTCGGCCATCACCTGCTTGATGAAGGAGTGGCCCACGCGGGTGCGCACGGCGACACCACCGCATTCCGCGATCACCTCGGGTACGGCCTTGGAACAGATCAGGTTGTGGATGACGGTGGCGCCGGGCTCGTTCTTCAGGATCGATCTGGCCACCATCGCGGTGGTGAGCGAGCCTGAGACCGGGCTCGCCGACTCATCGACGAGAAACACCCGATCGGCGTCTCCGTCGAAGGCCAAGCCGATATCGGCACCGCCGGCCAAGACCCGCTCCATCAGGTCCTTCTGATTTTCGGGCTGGATCGGGTCGGCCGGATGGTTGGGGAAGGTGCCGTCGAGCTCTGGGAAGAGATGGTCGAGGTGGAACGGCAGCCCGTCGAATACCGCCGGCACCACCAGCCCACCCATACCGTTGGCGGTGTCGACCACGACCTTGAGGGGTTGGAGGGCATCGAGATCAACGAACGATCGAACGTGGCTCACATACCCATCGAGGATTTCGCGGCTGCTACGGGTGCCACTCGACCCGGTGGGGTCGGGGCCCGCGATGGCCATCCGCTTGATCTCTTCGAGTCCGGTGTCGGAACCAATCGGCGCAGCACGCGCCATGCACATCTTGATGCCGTTGTAACCGGCTGGATTGTGCGATGCGGTGAACACTGCGCCGGGAACGCCGATGCTGCCCGACGCGTAGTACATCATGTCGGTGGCGCAGAGCCCCACGTCGATCACATCGATGCCGTGTTGGAGTGCTCCGTCGCCGAACGCGGCAACGAACTCTTCGCCGTCGGGGCGCATGTCGCGGCCCACCACGATGGCCGCTTCACCCTTGGCTGCGATGAAGCGGGCGAAGGCGCCGCCGATGGCCCTGGCCCCGTCGGCGTCGAACTGGTCGGGAACCGTACCCCGGACGTCGTAGGCCTTGAAGATCGCGTCGAAATCAGTCACGTCGAGAAACTACTTTCCACCAGGGTTCGGCTTAGCGGACCCACCAGTCGACCGCGGTGGGGCCGATGGTAGGGCATCGACCCCGAGGGTTGGATACCGGCCCCGGTGCGCGGCCCGGCGGATCCTCAAGATGTCGAGCAGTACCGCAACGCCGTCCCTCACCGCACGCACGGTGGAGGTGTCGCTGTTGACCACCTCAACGGGGAGTTCGAGCATCGTGAACCCGTAGCGTTCGACCAGGTGGAGCACCTCGATATCGAAAGCGAAACCATCGATGGTGCCGGCACCGAGCACGAGGCGAGCCGCATCGGAACGAAACGCCTTACACCCGCACTGGGTGTCGCGGTAGTTGCCGAGCAGCATGAGGTTGGTGGCCATGTTGACGACCCGACTGCCGAACGACCGCAGGGCAGACGTGCCGGTGAGGGTTTTGGTGTCGGCGTGGTGGCGGTTGCCGATCACGACGTCGTAGCCCGATTCGATCGCTTCCACGAAGGCGACCAACTGGGCAGGGGCGTAGGCCAGGTCGGCATCGGTGAAGGCCACCACCCTCCCCGTGGACGCCTCCACTCCTGCCCTGACTGCAGCTCCCTTGCCCCGGTTGCGCGGCTGGGCAACGACGAGGTCGGCTCCGGCAGCAGCCGCGGCGGCCGCTGTGTCGTCGCTGGACCCGTCGTCGACCACGACGATCTCTAGCTCACCCGCTTCGTCGTAGGTCGCCAACTGGAGACGAGTGGCGCGGATCGTGTCGGCGATGCGCGACTCCTCCTGAAAGGCCGGGATGATCACCGAGAGGCGAGCCCTGCCGGGTGGGAGCGGACGAGCTATCGGGCTGCCCTGCTCTCGTCGGACCGCTCGAAACAGAACCGAACGATGCAGACCGGCACGGATCACCGCCGCCGCCGCGACAGCGAGAGATTTCGCACTCAGAACACCGACGGAACCCAACGACAGAAACACCACGACGTCGACGATGCCGGCAAGGAAGGCGGCGGTGAAGAACACCGGCGGCTGTCGAATCCAACGGTCGAGGTTGTCGCCTCGAAGGGTCACTTCTCCGTGGAGACGCAGGGCCACCACGGCGGCCAACACCAGGGCGATCACGTCGGCGGGGAGCCGGGCCAGTCCCGCTGACTCGAGCCCGACGGCGATACCGACATCGACGACCGTGGCGATGAGTCCCACCATCGCGAACCGGCCGGGATCGGGTCGGGTGGGAGCGCTCCCGGCGACAATTCTCACGATCAGTCCAGCACAGACTCGCCGGACCCGATGGGGTCGATCGCCCGCTCCCTCACCAGGCGAGCAGGGTCGATCACGAAGTAGTCGCAGCGCACCGCCCCAACGAGCCGTGGTATCACCACGAACACCATCGCGATGACGCCGATGCCCGCGGGCAACCAGGTGGCCAACGCGGCGAAGGGCTCGTCGGCACTCGGGCTGAAGATCATGTGGCTCACGACCGACACCACGATGGCGCCGCTGGAAGCGACGAAACCTCTCAGACCGACACGAACCGATTCCGCCACTCTCAGGCCGAGGTCGTCGAGGTCGTCGTCGGTGAACGACCCGTCGGCGAGGCCGTCGAAGACGACGGCTCGGTTCGGGAAGGAATCGCCGCCACCGGCAAGATCCCAGGCCATGGCCTCACTCGCCCAGGGGCGAATTCTGGCCACCACGGCCAGCCCCATCAAGCCCGCGAGGGTGAGGAGGATGCTCACGATCTCGACCGACGAGCGTCCGTAGGTGAGCTCGACTTCGGTCTGGGAGGGAACCACCACCATCAGGTTGGGGGCGACGCGATAGGGACCATCGGCACCGGAGACATTCCAGTTGGGGAAGTAGCTGGTACGAACGAGCACCGGACTCCCCGGCTCATCGACGCTGAACGAGATCGAGTCGGTACCGGCCTGCACATCCGACACCACGACAGGGATCACCGACTCACGATCGAGCACATCAGGGAGCACCGCGGCGATCTCACGCATCTCCGCCACCCGCCCCGCGTCGGACGAGGTGACCTCGGCGAGAACGGGAGAGGCCTCTTCCAGATCGGCGAGAGACGTGCGGGGCCACGACTCAGGACCGTCGGCCGCCAGGAGCGGCGCGTCGTCGGCCTCCCACCAGGCGACGGTGGGCACCAGCCAGTCCTCGCCGCCCGCATCGGCACCGTCGAATACGACCGGCAGATGATCGAGGGGCACAACAAGATCGGCATCGCTCACTAGGAACACCACCCATGGCCCGGCCGTCGCGATTTCGGTGAAGGAGGTCTCGGCTCGTCCCTGGCGCACCGCCTCCTCGGAGAAGGCCATGTAGTACTGGACACCGAGGTCGCGGAGGTGGCCGGCCCCCCGGGCCGCGTCGAGCGCTGAGTAAGGAAGGTCGCGTTGGGCACGCGACGGCGCCGCCGAGAGCTCGGACTGGAGCAGGAAGTGGTAGGGGGTCGTGGCCGATGCCTCGAAATACAGGCCCTCCATCGAGCCGATACAGCCGCCGGTCCAGTGCGGGAGCAACATCGGCGCCATGGGGGTGCCGTAGGAACCGAGCCGGGCCGACTCGTACTCCCAAAGGGCCCGCCCACAACCGAACTCCGACCCCACCTGGTCCATGGTGGCGACCATCAGGGAGTACTCCCCGTAGGCGCCGGTTCCCTCGTACCCCCTGAAGTTGTGGCTCACCCAGCTGGGTCCGAGGTTGAGGGCGGTGGTGGTGAAGAGCCCACCGAGCCAGGAGTACTCGCCCTCGTCGTTGATGGCGCCGCCCGGCAGTGACCTCAGCGGCAGGCCGAGAGAAACGAAGAGCACCACGGTGGCCAGCAACGCAGGAGCAGCCGCGATCCATGGCCGCTCCGGCTTCACACCACGGAGCACCCCTCGTGCCGAACGGCTCGCGAGAGCGACAATCTGCCCTATCTCGGAAACCGCGATGCCTGCCATCAGGTAGATCGACAGGTAGTAGAACGGGAGGATCCGGACGTTCCAGAGACGACTCTCCGGGAGGAGCAGGAACGCGGTGGCGAACGCCATCGCCACCAGCGACAACGCTACCCCCAGACGCACCCGCCGGAGGCCACACAACACCGCACCCACGATGGCGAGCAGCACGAATATCTGAAGCGGCGGGTCGTTGGCGAGAAACTCCTGATCACCGAAACTCCCCGACCGGTTCCAGAGGGCGGCGACATAGCGACGCTCCTTTCCCCATCCCATGTCGTTGAGCAGGGCACGGTTCCAGACGAAGGGAACCACCCAGAATGCAGAGACGAGGAAGGCCAGGGGCCCGACCAGGAGGGTCCAGAAGAATTGGCGAACCCCGGGCCGCACCAGCAACAAGGCGATGGTGACGACGATGGCGAAGAACGCAGCAAACAGGTGGGTGAGACCGGCGAGTGCCAGCAAGGCCGCCGCCAATCCCCTGTGGCGTCCCGTCTCGATCCCCTTGGCGGCCACTCCGATATAGACCACCGCGAACGCCAGGCCCAGGGAGTAGGCGAACTCCCCTGCCATGGTCGACATCAGGTTGCCGCCATAGATGTTGTAGGAGCGATCGAAGAGGAAGGGCAGCGTCATCACCGCCATGAGCGCCGGACCAGGGAAAGCCAGACCCCCCAGCTTGCCTGCCGACCAGGCCGCAACTGGCAGTGCCACCAGCCCCGCGACCACCACGAGCTTCATGGCCGGGCCGTAGTTGAGCGGCACGACAAGCAGCCAGAGAGTGCCGGCCACCGAGTAGATGGCGACGGTGCGAGACCGCGACTCCGCGTATCGCGACCGGAGCCAGAGAGCGACGGCGGCTATCGCCCCCGACGCGAGCACGGTGAGGGGACCGGCGAGTCCGACATTGAGAACGACGATCAGCAATGACGGGATGATCATGTAGAAGGTGAAGGCCGGGAATCCCGCGTACCAGTCGGGCGACCAGCCCGTGAGTCGGAAGTCGGGCAACAAGACGTCGCGTAGATACGCGGGCGACCACACATGGGCACCCATGTCGCCGCCGGTGGGTGTGGTGTTGTCGAGCCACAGGCCGGGCCGAAGGTTCCAGACCACGAAGGCGGTGGCGAAAACCACCATGGCGATGGTGATTGCGGTCTGGGTGGATACGTGCGGGAGTCGGCCCAGCAGCGATGGCCGGTGGGGCTCAACGATGGGGTTGTCTGGCTCGTCGGTGGTCGCCACCGTCTCGATCTCTTCGGTCATGTTGTCGACCATGGTGCCATCTGGCGGAGCGGTGTCCGCGGCGCCTCTCAGGCTCGGTACCGAACACGGGTCGTCTCGGGCCGACCGAGCTCGTCGATCACGCCGGCGAGATTGGTGAACCTGCCGTCTCGCTTCCACCATCGCTGATCACAGCGGCTGCAAGAACACATGGTGCGTTCGCCGGCCCCCACATTGATCTTGATGGAAACCAAGGGCGACCCACACGCTGGGCAGGCTGCATCCGACATCTTCTAACTCCCACTCGACCGACGCTCCTCCTTCGGTCCCGAGGAGCCGAATTTGAGTCGATCTCGCCCGAAATCTCGCTCTGAGTGGTGATTCTCGACACTCTGAGAGGTCTGGGAAACCCCTGAATCGTCAGTAGATCTCGAAGAGCAGGGCCACGACGGTGGTGAGATTGAAGCCCACATGAATCCAGATCGCAGTGCCCAGACGCCCGGTTCGCATGCTTGCCATCGCCGCCACCACACCGAAGAGCATGAGGCCGGGAAACTGGAGAAGCTGGAAATGAGACGCGGCGAAGAGCGCCGATGAGGCAAGCGTGGCTATCAGAACGCCCGACCTGCCCTGGTGGGCAGTCATGTCGATGAGTCCCCGATGCAGCACCCCTCGGTAGAGGATCTCCTCCACCACGGGCGCTCCCACCACGGTGAGCACCACCAGGGCCAGTACATCGAAAGGCGTGTCGGCAGCCGCGACCAGGCTGCGCGCGACATCGTCGACGTCCTGATCGCCGAAGATCCAGAAGATCGGTTGGTAGAGCAGGGGGATCAGAGCCAACTGCAACAGGACCCCGACGGCGATGCCCATCGGAGCGTCGACGAACTCCATCCGCCAGCCCAGATCACGACGCCAGTCGAGCCCTCGCCGACGCGCCCACAAGGGGCCGCCCACCATGCAGAACCACAAGGGCACGTTGAGCAGGACTGCTATCCCCAGCGGCATCCGGTGATCGTCGAGATCGGCCCTCGCCGCCACCTGCATCACCGTACGTCCGAGCTCGGATCCGAGCGACGCCGGTACGTCGAGATCCCAGCCTCCCGCAGCTATCACCGACGCACCCACGATCGATGCCACCACGACGCCGCCGGCCAGCGAAACCACGGCCAACACCACCCTCCAGGTGGCGGCCGGTGCGGGTAAGGGAGCCTCTTGCACTAGCTGGCGTAGCGCAGCCCAGCGGGACCGTCGCCATTGCGTCGATCCCGAAGTTCCCACCCACGAGGCGGTTGGGTGCGGTCGCCATGGAGACGACAGAGGTCGTGATTAGCCGGGTGATCCTCGGTGCTGAGGGGATCGAGCCACACGGTTTGGCGGTCGTAGGCGAACGACAGTGTGGTGTCGGCACCATGGCCACAACCCGGACGAGCGCACCTTCGATTCACAGCCCGCACGGTACCGGCCTAACAAGCACACGACGCGGACCGACAGGGCTGCAGCGTTTGCCCCAGCGTTTTCAGCGCTGCGGATGACGGCCCCTATCGGTCTAGCCTTGTGAGCCATGGCGTCGAACCCACCACCACCCCCTCCCCCGCCTCCGCCGCCAGAGAGCGATGGCGACGGCAGTGCCAAGGGTCAGCCCGCCACGGGATGGTCGCGTTACGCGGTCTGGATCCTGCTGGGTTCGGTGCTTGCCATATTCCTCGTGACCTCGTTGTCCGGCGACGATGCCGGAGAGGAAATCGTCTACTCCGACTTCCTCGAACGTGTCACCGAGAGCCAGATCGTTGATGTCGTCTACGACAACTCAGACGGTGGCATCGACTTCACCGATACCAGCGGCCTCGAATTCACCACCATCGGCCCGATCCCCCTGCCCGACGACGACCACGCCCTCATCACCTCGCTCACCGCTTTCGAGTTCAAGAACTCCAAGCCCAACTTCTTCGTTTCCATGATCCCCCTGCTGATCCCGGTCAGTCTCCTGATCCTCTTCTTCGTGTGGATGCAGCGCCGAGCCCAGGGCCAGATGGGCGGCATCATGTCGATCGGACGGAGCAAGGCCAAGACCTACTCCACCGAACGCCCCGGAACGATGTTCGATGATGTCGCCGGCTACGAGGGAGTGAAGCAGGAGATCACAGAGATCGTTGATTTCCTGAAACATCCCGAACAGTTCGCCGAAATCGGGGCGCGGGTCCCCAAAGGTGTGCTGCTGGTGGGACCACCCGGCACCGGCAAGACACTCATCGCCAAAGCAGTTGCCGGCGAAGCGGGTGTCCCCTTCTTGTCGGTCACCGGTTCTGACTTCATGGAGATGTTCGTCGGCGTCGGCGCGAGTCGAGTTCGCGACCTCTTCGAGTCGGCCCGCAAGATGGGCAAGGCCATCATCTTCGTCGACGAGATCGACTCCATCGGCCGCAAACGAGGGGCCGGACTCGGCGGTGGCCACGACGAACGCGAGCAGACCCTCAATCAGATGCTCTCGGAGATGGACGGCTTCGAAGGATCCGAAGGGATCGTGATGATGGGGGCGACCAACCGCCCCGACATCCTCGACCCCGCCCTGCTGCGGCCGGGCCGGTTCGACCGCCAGGTAGTCGTTCCCCTTCCCGAACTGTCCGACCGCGACGCGATCCTGCGAGTTCACTCCAAAGGCAAGCGCGTGGCGTCCGACGTCGACCTCGCCCTGCTGGCACGCGGCACACCCGGAATGAGCGGCGCCGATCTCGCCAACCTCATCAACGAGGCCGCCCTCTACGCCGTGCGCGACGGTGCCGACGAGATTCATCAGCGCCACATCGAATCGGCGCGCGACCGCGTGATCATGGGCCAGCGCCGCGACTCCATGGCCCTCTCCGATACGGAGAAAGAGGCGATCGCCTACCACGAAGCAGGGCACGCCGTCTGCGCGGTGGTTCTACCCACTGCCGACCCTCTCCACAAGGTCACCATCATTCCGAGCGGGATGGCCCTCGGCGTCACCATGCAACTCCCCGAAGAGGAACGCCACATCTATCGCGAGGACTACATCCTCGACCGGCTCGTCGTGATGTTCGGGGGCCGCATGGCCGAAGACCTCGTGTTCGGGGTGATGTCAACCGGTGCCTCCAACGACCTGCTGCAGGCCACCGGCCTCGCTCGCAACATGGTGCGCGAATGGGGAATGTCGCGAGAGATCGGACCTATGGCATGGGGCTCGCACAATCAGGTGTTCCTCGGCGAGGACATGATGCAGACTCGCGACTACTCCGACGAGACCGCACGGGTCATCGACACCGAAGTGCACCGAATCCTCAGCGAACAACAGACCCGCTGCCGCGAGACCCTCACCGAGTACCGCCTCGGTCTCGATCTGGTGGCCCGCGCCCTCCTCGAACACGAGACGATCTCCGGCGAGGAAGTCGAGCGTCTCATCGACGTATCGCGCGCGACTCCAGCCCCTGAGCCTCAGCCTGCCGAGGTCGGCTCGGGCGACGACGCCAGCGCCTGACCGTGGACCGAATCGTGCTGGTCGTCGGAGCGGTGTTGGTCGCCGCGGTCGTGGCCACCGTGCTCGGGCGCCGGACCGACCCACCTGCGTCGAACACTCACAACGTCCCACGCCTGCTCGACCGCCTCGACTTCGCTCGGCCCGACGCTCCCTGGCTGGTAGCGGTGTTCACGTCGGCCACCTGCAACACCTGTGCTGGAGTGCTGGAACGCGCCAGTCACCTGGAAAGCGCCGACGTGGCCGTGCAGGAGCTCGAAGTTGCCGCGGCGAAGGCCATCCATGAGCGTTACAAGATCGATGCCGTGCCCACCCTCGTCATCGCCGATGCCGAAGGCGACGTTCAGCAGGCCTTCCTAGGCCCGGTCAACACGGCCGATCTGTGGGCCGCGCTGGCCAAAGCACGGGCCTGACCTCTACTCCACCGACACGATCGGCAACGCCACGTCGCCAATCACCGCGGTGGAGATCTGACGCGAGGTAAAGCCCACGATCTCGCGACCGACCACCACAGGTGCCGATGCCTCCACCACTACGATCGGCCTGTCGCCGCCGAGGTCGGCCGCGTCGAAGCTGGTGCGGCGTCGCGGCCCCAACTCAACAGTTGTGATGTCGTGGCGCCCATCCTCATCAATGACGACCACCGTGATGCTCGCGATCTCGCTTGCCGAAGGGTTGACCACCGATATCGAACTCCCGCCGCCATCGAGTGGAGCGATCCAGCGCAGCGACGCTGCGTCTTGAGCGGGGGCGGCCGCCACCCCGACGACATCATCGGATGTCAGCGGGACCGTGCTCTCCACCATCGCCGCGACGGGTACTTCGGTGAGCGACCTGACGATGAGTGCGAACTCGTCGAGTTCGCTGAGGCGAGCTTCGATCGACAGGTCGACGCGCACGGTGCGGCCGGGCCGAACCGTAAGTTCGATCGGATCGAGGGTCGCCGTGCCATCGGTGAGTATCTCGAGATCTACCTCTGCGGTTTCGGTCGGGGAAGGATTGGTGACCGTCACCACATCCGTGCGGCCCACACCGCGCGAGACCGAAGGAAGCACGGCCACGACGGCCCCGTCGGGCGTGGCCGGAGTGACGGTGAGCCCGCGCACTTCCTCGCTGTTGTGCACCTGCACGCGAGACGCTGCTATCCGTCCTGCGACAACATCGATCTGAGCACTCACTCTGGCCGCCACCGTGACTTCTTCGGTGACCTCTATCACGGCGAGACGGCGGCCCGGCACCACCACCGCGGTGAGCGAATCGGGGCCGACATCGGCATCGAAGGAGACGTCGACCACGGCGTCCTCATGGAAGGGGTTGAGCATCAACAACAGCATCCGCTCACCATGGAAGAGCTCTCTGGTAGCGCCATCGGTGACGATGAACCGTTCGGCGGTGCGAGTGAAACAAGGCGACCGATCGGTGCCGGTGGTGCCGTCGTAGGTCTGCTCCACCACGACATCGGGATCAAAAACCTCGACGACCGCACCGACCCACTCCGATCCCGGCGCGAGATCGGGTAGTGAAACGGCGAGGCGAGTGCCGGGATCCAAGGCGAAGCTCACGGGGTTGGGCACCTCTTCAGCGTCGGACCTGAACGCCGAGACCTCGGCGCGAGCAACACCATCCCCCGCGTTGACGATCTCCAGCCCGACCGCAGCACGACCAGAGGCGTCGGAGCCACCGGGGCAGAACCAGGTACCTGTGTTGGAGACGGGTACGGCCACCGTGACGGGGTCGGCCAGCCGCTCGAAGTCGCGATCATCGAGGTCGATCACGAATCCGACGGCGATCAGGCCGCCGATGACCACCAACGAGAGCGTTCGCAGGGCGCGCATCAGGCGGGCTTTCGGGCGACTAGCCGTCGAAGCTGGGCCGAGGCCAACAATCCGAGGACCACGAGCTGGCCCACCAGCGCCAGCCGTCGCCAGAGAGGAGTGGCGTAGGAAAGCGTGGCGTTGCCACCATCGACGGGCACGAACGCCGTAGCCCAGCCGAGCGCGCGCCGTCGCGTGGCACCCTGCCCATCGACCTCCAACGACCAGTCGGCATCGGGGGTTTGGGTGACAAGCACCTCGGTGTCCGCAGGCACGGAGCCCTCGATCGATTCACCGGTACCGGACAACACCGCAGCGGTTCCGGTGAGCGGCTTGACCGCGAGGTCGAACAGATCCTCGATGCCCTCGTCGAACCCACCCACCGCCGCCGATCGCACACTCGTCCACTCGGTGTTTTCGTAGACACGAACCGCGCTGTTGACGCCGACGAGCTGGCGAAGATCGAGCTGGCCGTCGAGTGCCTCCACAAGCGCAGGAGGAGCCGGTAGAGCGTGATCGGCGGCACTGAACGGCGCGGGAGCAAGCCGATCCATAACCACGATGTAGCGAACACCGAGGCCACCGAACAGGCGACCGGCGCGCGATGTGTCGCCGGCGAGGGTGGCCTCGACCACCGCCTCGATGAGCGGCCCGCTTCCCTCATCGGCGGGGATGTGTCGATCCGAGACGGTGGGGAGCCCGTCGAGGGTGGCCAACCATGCCAGGCCCCCGCCCAGCTCTCGCCCCGAGGCCGGCAACAAGGCCGGATCGCCGAGCCACACCACCCGGTAGCTCCCTTCCACGCCAGGATCGACGAATGGCAGGGTGGTGGTGAAGTCGCCGCGACCGAGCCCCCATCGCCCCGTCTCGACCGCGGCGAGGGTGGGCAGGCCCGCCAGGACAGCGGCCACCAGAGCGGCGGGAAGCAGGGCCTGGCGCCAACCGAACCCGCTGGTGCGAAGATCGTGCTCCACCGAGGTGACGGCGAGCCCAGCGAGTCCGGCGACCGCGGCCGCCGCTGGAGCGAGCATCAGGGCGGGATCGGGGAGGCCGAACGACAGCCAACCACGAGCCGACACGAAGACCACACCCCACGACACCAGGGCGACGAACCACAGGCGGACGGCAAGATCGAATCGCCACGAGCGCCCGACCAGGAGGGGCACCGAGACCGGTATTGCCAGTGCCCACACCAGGGTGCTCCAGTCGTCGGGGCCGACAGAGAACCGCAACAGCGAACTCAAAGAGAGGGTGGAGGCCACCCCCGAACGCCCCTCGGCGACCATCTCCCACGACGGCCCGCTGATGGCGAGGTCGAGGGTCTGGGGCAGGGCAACCACTCCCAGACACCCGATACCCCCCAAGATCACTATCAAGAGACGGCCGAGTCCGGCCGGGTGAAGAGCAATCAGCGATCCGACGATCAGGCCTGCGGCCACGACGGGGAGGATCAAGATGACAGGCGGCTCGAAGATCACGGCCAGGCCGAGCACCGCACCGAGTCCGACAATGTTGGAAGGTAGGGACCGCACCGGGCCGGCCGCCACACGGTAGGGCGCCGAAGCCTGGGCCCGCAGCAGCACGGTGATGAGCCAGGGCGCTACCGCATACCCGACGAGCCCGGAACTCGATGCCGACGCCACACTCGCCCAGGGCAGGGGCACGATGGCATAGGCGATCAGGCTCCCGATCTGGGCCCGCCTGCTCCCGGTGACGCCGAGCATGCGCCAGGCACCGATGAGTCCGATCAGAATCGGGCCGAGTATCCAAAGCGTGCGCACGAAACCCACGGCACCGCCCAGTACAGCCGCCAGCACCCCGAGAAGCCCGAAGCCACTCGGCACCACGCCGACTGATCCGAGGTCGCGATCGTTCCAGGAATTCCACCAGTCGGAGATGAGCTCCCCGGACGTTTCGGGGAAGGCCGCGAAATCACCGACCGCAGGCACTCCCCCGGTGACGAACGCGCGCGATCCGAAGAACACGAACAACAACACCATCGCCCACGCGATGAGAGCAAAACGGGTCGTGCCGGTGCGAATCGCCGAGACCAGCTCACGACGAAGACGATTGTCGCCCCGTCCGATCTGGCCGCGCACAAAGGCATTGATCCTCACGCTGCCGGCCTGCTGCACCGCACGAATATCGGCCTGCCGGACCTTGTTGATCTCCTTGAGCGACCGGCGGCGAGTCCGGATGTCGCCAACCCGGGCCAGATTCCAAGTCCACGCCCCCATGACATCGGTGACGTGAGACAAGCGCCCGGTGGCGAGGGCTATCCCGGCTTCTCCGAGGGTCAGGACCAGCAGCGCCGGGAGGGTGAACAACAACGAGACCGGCCCACCGGTGATCAGAACGGTGCGAAGCTGATGGCGGGCCCGCGTCTTTCTCACATCGTCGAGTCCGGAGCGCTCGACCATCTCCTCTCGGTGCCGTACAACGGCATCGGGGGCCACGAGAATCCGCGCACCGGCGAGCTGGGCCCGCCAGCACAAGTCGACGTCGTCGCCCCGGCGATTCATGCCGTCGTCGTAGCCGCCGAGCGTGCCGAACAACCCGGTGCGGATCAGGATGCATGCCGATGGCACGGCGAAGACATCTGTGACCGCGTCGTACTGTTCCTGATCGAGTTCGGCGGGATCGACCACATCGCCCGCTACCGCGAATCTGTCGACGACGAGACCGACGTGCTGCAGATGCTCCGGCTCGTCCCATTCCACGAGCTTCGGGCCGGTGATACCGGCGTTGGATCGCAAAGACTCGGTGACCAGGATCCGAACCGCGTCGGGCCCAAGAGCCACATCGTCGTGGCAAAGGAGCAGGAAGGCAGGGTCGATGTCGGTTTCGAGCACCGCGTTGGCGGCCGCCGCGAATCCGTCGGTGTCGCTCCCGTCGACGATGGTGGCGGCCGGAGCCACAGCGCGCACCCGTGCAGCCAACCCGGGATCGCCTGCTGCGTCGATCACCATCAGGCCGAGGCGGGGGTAATGCTGGGTGACAATGCTCTCCAGCGTTTCGGAGAACCATTCACCCGGGTCGTTGGCAACCACGACGGCGGTGACCGACGGGGTGGCATCCCGGGCAGCAGGCGTCGACTCCTCAGAGGTCTCGATGCCCGATGTCGGCTCGACATCGTCGGCGCGCGAAAGGTTCTCGTCGGTGGCGGCCACGATCGACGGAGGCTACATCTCCCGAGCCACGATCCCGGCCACACCCAGAAGAACAAGATGTTTGAAGACACATGGATACGCCCGTAGAGTCGGCGCCGATGCGCACATGCCCGACCCGTTTCGACATCCGCTAGACGATGCGGGCCTTGATAACAGGGGCGGACGGTTTCGTCGGACTCCACCTCAGTGAGCATCTCGAGGCCGAGGGCGACGAGGTCATCGGTTCCGCCACCGACATCACCGACCGGGGTGCGCTCATCGCCGCCTTCTCCGAGGCCGAACCCGAAGTCGTCTACCACCTCGCGGCTCAGGCCGACGTCGGTGGTTCCTGGGAGAGTCCCGTCGAGACCCTGCGGGTCAATGTAGAGGGCACCCTCAACACCCTCGACGCCGCCCGACTCGCGGGAGCGCGCCGAGTACTCGCCGTCACCAGCGCCGACATCTACGGCCGCGTCGAAGCCACCGACCTCCCCCTCGATGAAGGCCAGCCGATCCGGCCGGTCAGCCCCTATGCGGCCAGCAAGGGTGCGGCCGACATGCTCTGCCTGCAAGCCACGCTCGGCCACGGGCTCGATGTGGTGCGCGCCCGCTCGTTCAACCATCTCGGACCGGGGCAGTCAGATCGTTTCGTGGCCTCCGCTATCGCGTCTCGGATCGTCGCCAATGAGCGCTGTGGTGAGACCAGTGTCAGGGTTGGCAACCTTCAAGCGCGTCGCGATTTCACCGACGTGCGCGACGTGGTGCGGGCCTATCGCCTGCTCATGTCGAGTGGCCTGGCGGGAGAGGCCTACCACGTCTGCAGTGGTGTCGATCGCTCGGTCGATGAACTGGCCCGTATCCTCATCGAGCTGGCCCGCACAACAATACGGCTCGAACCCGATCCCGATCTACTACGCCCGATCGACCTGGAGGTCTTGCGGGGCGACAACACCAAGATCCATGAATGCACCGGCTGGACGCCCGAGATCCCGATCGAGACAACGCTCGCCGACCTGCTCCAGCACTGGCGGGCAACTCACCCACCAACCCCATCTTCTCCCTGACAATCGAGGACTCTCGTGACAAAACGCGCACTCATCACCGGCATCACCGGCCAGGACGGTTCTTATCTCGCCGAGTTCCTGCTTGAGCGCGACTATGAAGTCATAGGCATGGTGCGACGCTCCAGCACGGTGAATTTCGAACGCATTTCGCACATCCAGGACCAGGTCCAGTTCGCACCCGGTGACCTTTTGGATGAGGTCTCCATGATCGAATTGCTCCGAACCCATCGACCCGCTGAGATCTACAACCTCGCGGCCCAGTCCTTTGTCCAGACATCTTTCGGTCAGCCCGTCCTGACCGGCGAGACCACTGCACTCGGTGTAACCCGGCTTCTCGACGCCATCCGGTTGGTTGATCCCGAGATCCGTTTCTACCAGGCGAGTTCGTCGGAGATGTTCGGCAAGGTCCACGAGGTCCCCCAGCGCGAATCCACCCCGTTTCACCCCCGCAGTCCCTATGGTGTGGCCAAGGTCTACGGACACTGGATAACACTCAATTACCGCGAGTCGTACGGTCTTCACGGCACCTCGGGAATCCTGTTCAACCACGAGAGTCCCCGCCGCGGTCTCGAGTTCGTCACCCGCAAGATCAGCCACACCGTCGCCCAGATCAAACTCGGTCGGGCCACCGAACTCAGGCTCGGCAACCTCGACGCCAAGCGAGACTGGGGCTTTGCGGGCGACTACGTCGACGCGATGTGGCGCATGCTCCAACAAGAGGAGCCCGACGACTTCGTGATCTGCACCGGCGAAACCCACTCGGTTCGTGAATTCTGTGATGTCGCCTTCTCTCACGTCGACCTCGACTGGGAGGAGTACGTCACCATCGATCAGAATTTCATGCGCCCGGCAGAAGTCGATCTTCTCGTCGGCGATGCCAGCAAGGCCGAGCGGGAGCTCGGCTGGGAGGCCTCGACCACCTTCGAAGAACTCGTCCACATGATGGTGGAAGCCGATCTCGACCTGCTCGAAGGACGGCTCAGAGGTTTGGTCTGACATGCACACCGTGCTCGCCGGTGGTGTGGGTGCAGCCCGTTACCTGCGAGGCGCGCTCGAATCCTTCGACAACTCGACGGTCTCAGCGGTGGTCAATGTCGGCGACGACCTCATCCTCCATGGTCTATACGTAAGTCCCGACCTTGACACCTGCACCTACACCCTCGCCGGCGCCATCGATCCGGAGCGGGGCTGGGGGCTGGTCGACGAGACCTGGCAGGCCATGGATGAACTCGGCCGTTATGGCGGCGACAACTGGTTCAGCCTCGGCGATCGCGATCTCGGCACCCACCTTTATCGCACATCCCGGCTCGCGTCAGGGGCCACGCTCACCCAGGCGACCGCGGAGATAGCTGCTGCATGGGGCCTCGAGTGCTCCCTGCTTCCGATCACCGACGACCGGGTATCCACACGCGTGACCATCGAGGGGGGCGCCGAAATCGACTTCCAAGAATACTTCGTGCGTCTCGCTCACGATGTCGCCGTCGAGTCGGTGAGCTTCCACGGGGCCAACGGCGCAAAGGCCACCGCGGCGGCCTCGAAAGCCATCACCGGAGCCGACTGCCTGGTGATCGCACCGTCGAATCCGGTCGTCTCGATCGGCCCGATCCTCGCCATACCGGGCGTTCGCGAAGCGGTGACGGCCCGACGATCCCGCAACGTCGCGGTTTCGCCGATCGTCGGGGGCGCGGCCCTGAAGGGTCCCGCCGATCGGATGCTCCGCGAACTCGGTGAGGAATCTTCGGTTGTCGGCGTGGCTCGCCTCTATCGCGACCTCGCCGCCACCCTCATCATCGACGAGGTAGACGCTGCTCTGGCCGACGAAGTCGAAGAAGCAGGGATGATAGCAGTGGTGATGCCCACGATCATGAGCAAGGCGGGGGTCGCCGCCGCTTTGGCGTCGAGATGTCACGAGATCGGACTCGAGGGATGAACGGCATCGAAGTGATACCGATCACCGGACTAGGTGAGGTCCGGCCAGGCGACGACCTGGCCGAACTGATCGCCGCGTCGGACACAGAAGTGCTCGACCTCGACTGCCTCGTCATCACCCAGAAGGTGGTGTCGAAGGCCGAGGGGCGCCTCGTCGACATCGACCCCGACGACCCTCTGTCGCACAAACCACTTGTCGAACGCGAGTCGGTACGCATCCTGCGCCGCCGCGGTGAGCTGATCATCAGCGAGACCGAACACGGTTTCGTGTGCGCCAACGCCGGAATCGATCTCTCCAACGTCGAGCGAGGACAGGCCGCACTTCTCCCCGTCGACAGCGATCGCTCTGCTCGCGGTATTCGCGATCGCCTGCGTGCCCGTCACGGAATCGACGTGGCCGTGGTGGTCAGCGATACGTTCGGACGGCCATGGAGAAAGGGCGTCACCGACGTCGCCATCGGTTGCGCTGGTATCGGAGCGATCGCCGACCTCAGGGGCACTACAGACGCATTGGGGCGCGAGTTGATGGTCACCGAAGTAGCGATCGTCGACGAGATCGCAGCCGCCGCCGACCTGGTGATGGGCAAGGCCAAGGGAATCGCGGTGGCCATTGTGCGGGGACTCGAAACGGACTGGTTCGGAAGGGGAAGTGTGGCCAACGAGATCATCAGAGCTCCGGCCGACGATCTCTTTCGCTGATCAGGTTGCGAACCCCTGGGGGTTCTTGCGCTGCCAATTCCAATGGTCGCGCATCATCTCAGTGAGATCACGTCTGGTCTCCCAGCCGAGCAGGTCTCGAGCAAGAGCGGCATCGGCATAGATCTTCTCGATGTCGCCGAGGCGACGCTCGACGATCTCGTGAGGAATCGGAGATCCGACCGCATCGGCCGCGGCGTTGACCACATCGAGAACCGTGCTGCCCACACCGGTGCCGAGATTGACCGCGGGGCAGCCATCCATCGAGGCGAGAGCGGCGAGAGCGGCGACGTGGCCCTCGGCAAGATCCACCACGTGGATGTAGTCGCGAATCGCGGTGCCATCGGGCGTGTCATAGTCGTCGCCGAACACCCTCAGCTTCTCCAACCGACCGATCGCCACCTGCATGACGTAGGGCACAAGATTGTTGGGTATCCCGTTCGGGTCCTCGCCGATGGTGCCGCTCTCATGGGCTCCGACCGGGTTGAAATACCGCAGAAGGACCACATCGAGATCAGAGACCGCGGCCGCATCGCGAAGGATCTGCTCACTCATGTATTTGGTCCAGCCGTAGGGGCTTTCGGCTCCCGTGGGCGCGGCTTCGGTGACCGGGACCGTGGCGGGCTGGCCGTAGACGGTGCACGATGAGGAGAACACCAGCTTGGTCACACCGTGCTCGGCCATGGCTTCCACGAGGCCGAGCGTCGATCCGAGATTGTTGCGGTAGTAGCGGAGGGGCTGGTCGGCCGATTCACCGACTGCCTTGTGAGCAGCGAAGTGGATCACCTCGTCGATCTGGTGCTGTGCGAAGAGTTGGCGAACAGCACCGGAGTCGAGCAGATCAGCCTCGACGAAGGCGAGACCGGGGGACGTGAGGGCACGGACCGCCTCGATTGCTTTCGGTGAGCTGTTGACGAAGTTGTCGACGATGACCACCTTATACCCGGCATCGTGCAGCGCTACGGCAGTGTGACTGCCGATGTAGCCGGCACCTCCGGTGACGAGTACGGCCATCTCAGCTGCTTTCCGGGACTCGGGCACCTGCGAGGGTTGAGTGCGCCTCGACCCGCTGATCGTCGCCGACCATGGTCATGTCGGTGACCCTAGCCCCATCGCCGATGACAGCACGGGGGCCGACCACGGAGTCGGTCAGCACGGCACCTTCGCCGATCAGGGCGCCCCGGCACACGATCGACCCGCTCACGATGGCGCCGCTCGCGATGCTGGCATCGGCCATCACAACCGACCGGTCGACGCGCGCTGTCGGGTCGATATGAGACTCAGTGGCGATCCCGTCGAGAGCAGGCCCTCTCACCCCGTCGATCAGGTCGAGTTGGACCTGCAGGTAGGTGTCGGGGGTACCGGCATCGACCCAGTAGGCGTCGGACTGCACCGCCCACAGACCGCCATCGGCTACCACTGAGGGGAACGTCTCTCGCTCGATCGACACCCTGCGACCAGGCTCGATACGCTGGAGAACCGTCGGTTCGAGCACATAGGTGCCGGCGTTTATCCAGTTGGTGGGGGCCTCGCCGCGTGGGGGTTTCTCAACGAATCCCGACACTCGACCCTCGGCATCGGTGGGTACGACGCCGTAGCGCGATGGATCTTCGACGGGAGTGAGAGCGATCGTGGCTTCCGCTCCGACCTCGAAATGCCTATGCCAGACCTCAGCCACGTCGAGATCGGTGAAGACATCGCCGTTGACCACGATGAAGGTCTCGTCGATAGCCGCGGCCTCGGCTGCGAAACGAACTGCTCCCGCCGTGTCGAGAGGTTCTGGCTCGACGGCGTAGCGGAGCGCCACTCCGGCGCACTCCCCGGCCGGGTAGGCCTCGCGAAAGACGTCTTCTTTGTAGCCAAGCGAGAGGACAACCTCATCGACGCCGTATCGCGCGAGCCCACCGACCACGTGTTCGAGCATCGGACGGTCGACGACCGGGAGCATCTGCTTGGGTGCGGTGAGGGTGAGGGGCCGGAGCCTCGTACCGAAGCCACCGACCAGTACGACCGCCTTCATCGAACCTCCTCAGAGAGCCATCGAACCGAGAATCACCCGTCGTCGGTGTCGGAGTGTTCGCCAGTGTCGAGGGGGACAGTGCCGGTCGAGACCAGATCAGAGCCCGTGCTCGCATCGAGTTGGGTGAGCGAACTCTGGCTCGGGGGGGGAGGGTCCTCACCGGCCGGAACCAAAGCGATCGAGAAGGCTTCACGATCTTGGAGGAACTGGACCGACTCGAAGTCGCGGTCGTAGACGGCGACGAGTTCGAGCTCGGGATCGACCTGATAGCGGGCCACCTTGATCACCGCGGGCTCACCACCGCACCCCGCCGTTACGTCTATGTCGGCGAACTCTGGGCCGGTGATCTCGTCCTCGGTGATGGTGCCGCCCATCGCCTCGAGGAAGACGCCCAGCTGGGCGTCTTCACCCGACGACGAGCTGTTGAACGGGTGAATGTGGATCAACCCGTCCTGGTGGCTGTGGATTCCGTCGGGGTCGCTCACGCTCTGGAAATCAGCGACTTCGGAACCACAGTTGTAGACCGTGTAGGCGGCATGCCAGTGGTCGTCGCCGGCGAGGGGCGCAACCAGGCCATCGCGGGAGGTACGAGCCACGACCACGAGGCCGATGCCCAGAATCATGACGAGGGCGACCACGAGCGGGAAACCCAGTTCGCGTGATTCGCTGGCACCGCGCGACGAGGCAGCTGCCTTGGCCGCGCGTTGGACTTTCTTGGACGAGCTTGCTTTACCCACGGCAGGCAACGCTAGCGGCCACGGGCCCCTCTAACGCGTTCAGGACACGGGTTTCAGGGTCGGGCCAGCTCGTCGAACAGCTCGAGGTAGGCGGCCGCGACACCGACCGGCGAGACCCATGTCTGCACGAAGCTGCGACCTCTCTCCCCCATGGCCTCCCTTGCATCGGGATCGTCGACCAGTTCGATGACGGCGGCGACGAACGCGGCCGAATCCTCGGGTTCGACCGAAACGCCGCACGAGTTTTGGGTGATCACGGTTTCGACCTCCGTACCGCCGTCGATCGAAGCGAGAACCGGCCGACCGGAGGCCAGTATGGAGTAGAGCTTCGACGGTACCGATGAGCGAGCCAGTCCTCGGCGCAGCGCGATGACGTGCACGTCGCCGGCGGCGAGGACTTCGGGGAGCCGCTCCGGCGGTTGGAAATCGACGAAGTGAAGATTCGTCAGATGTTCGGCGAGACCCTCGAGTCGGGATCGCTCCGACCCTCCTCCGTTGATCACGAACGCGACGTCGTCGCGATCGTGTAGCGCCTCCGCCGCATCGATCATGAGATCCAGGGGCTGCGAGAAGCCCAGATTGCCGGCATACATCACCACGGTGCGCTCGCCGAGGTCGTGGTCGCGGCGATAAGGGTTGATCCTCGGTCCGGGTTGGATCCGCTCGGTATCCACGAAGTTGGGGATCACCCGCACTTTGGTGCGCCCCCGCCGACCGTTTCTCTTGCTCACGCCGATCTTGTCGGAGACGTTCTCTCGGAGATCATCGGACAACACCGTGACGGCGTCGGCCCGTCGATAGATGAACCGCTCCAGCAGGTGGAGCAGCTTGACAACCCTCTTTCCCGATATCGCTCCCACCTCCACCGCGACATCGGGAAAGATGTCCTGCACGTTGAACACGAACGGGGCACGCCTGAGTCGAGCCGAAACCCAACCGGCGATTCCCAGCGTGAGCGGAGGCGACATCGCCAGCACCACATCGGGTCGCCGTCGTCGCAGCACCGCGGCCACCGTGGCGAGCGCCGTGAAGCCCGCAAACGCGAGGGCACGGGCGGGAATGTTGCGCTTGTCGGTGGGGAAGGGATGAACCCTCGTGATCGTTCCCCCCGGCATGGTTTCTCGGCGGATCGGGCGCCCGCCCCAACCCTTCTCCACAGCGTGTTCGGTGTACCAGGGGAGCGCGGTGATGATGTCGAGTTCGTGGCCGGCGTCGATCAAGCGATGCGCGATCTCGGTCATCACCACCCCGGTGGGGGCCGCGTCGGGCTCGAAATGTGGACATATGACCTGGACCCGCACGCCGTCAGCTTCCCCTACGCCACCGCGTCGCGCCAAGCGGCAGTGAGCGCCTCGGCGGCCGCTCCCGCGGAATAGGCGGCCGCTCGGGCGACGCCGGATACCGCCAGCTCGGCCCGGCGCTCATCATCGCTCAGGAGGGCGCTCAGCGCATCTGCCCATTCCTCGGAGTCGTGGGCCGCGACGAGCACTCCCGACCCACCCATCACCTCGGGAAGGGCGGTGGTGTCGGCTGCGACCACCGGCGTGCCTCGATGCATCGCCTCGAGGACCGGTAAGCCGAAACCTTCGTAGCTCGACGGGAACGCCATCACATCGGCCCTACCTGTGAGTTCAGCGAGTGTGGGTGCCGCCACCCTTCCGAAGTGACGGATGAACCGACCTTCCGGGTCGAGTCGGCGGGCATTGGCGACCACCTCGCCGTGGATGCGTCCGGGTCCCCCGGTGAGAACGAGGAGGGCTTCGGGGTGTTCATGGATCACCCGCTCCATCGCCTCCAACAACACGACATGGTTCTTGTGAGGATGAGTGACCGCCGGGTAGAGCACCAGGGGGCGATCTCCGATCTCCGCCACCTCGGGAGCGACCGGCCCCGACACCCGTCTCGGGTCTGACGTCGACGAAACCACCCGCACCCTCGTGTGATCTGCTCCGAGTAGCTCGACCACCCGATCGGCCACCCATTGGGAGGGCGTACAAATCATGGCCGCTTCCGCAACCGTGCGAGGCAGCGCCCATCGCAGGTAGCGCTGCTTCACGGGCGAGAAATTCTCGGGGAGATCGAGGGGTTGAACATCGTGGATGGTCACCACTGCCGGAGCCGAGCGCCGCGCCGGTATGCGCCCGCCGAAATGGTGCACCAGAGTTGCGTCGCGGGTACTGCGGGCAAGCCAGCTGGATTCCACGGCCAGGCGGTAGGCCCGGTTGTGGGCGGGCCCGGAAAAGACCAGCCGCTCTGAGGCTCCAAGCGTCGGATGAGCAGCGAACAAGGCGGCCGACCCGGCGACCGAGAGCTCGATGTCGTCGCATTCGGAGCCCGACAAGGCATCGATCAGGCGGATGCTGTACTCCTCGCTGCCACCAACCGCACCCGGTAGGACAAACGAGAGGTTGGCCACGACGCGGATCATTGCCGGGCCTCCTCGTAGACATCGGCGGTGAGTGAGCCGGATCTCTGCCAGCTGAATAGCGCCGCCCTCTCGAGAGCCGCCGCGCCCAGCCGATCGCGCCGACCGGCGTCGGCGATCAAGGAGTTCATGGCTGCGGCCAACTCCTCGACATCGGTGGGATCGATGAGTACCCCTGCGTCACCGGCCACCTCTTCGGTGGCTGTACCCCGACTCGTGATTACCGCAGTGCCCTGACCCATCGCCTCGAGCACGGGCATTCCGAAGCCCTCGAGAAGGCTCGGGTAAACAAAAGCGGTGGCCATGTCGTAGAGGACCGTGAGGTCGTCGCCATGGACTTGGCCGACATGGCGAACCCCGTCGTGCTGTTCGAGCAGGGTGTCGAGGGTGGGACCCCACCCTTTCGGCCCCACCAGGATCAGGGGCACGTCGGTTCCCGAAGCGCGATGGGCAGCCAGCAAAGCCGGCAGGTTCTTGCGCGGTTCAGCCGTGCCGACCCAGAGCAGGAACTCGTCGGGAAGTCGGTGGGTCTGGCTCACTCTGGCTCTCGCTGCTTCATCGATCACCGCCGGGGTGACGCCCCATGGAACGACGCGAAGCCGCGAATCGTCGATGCCGTTGGCTCGGCAGTCGGCCGCCGTCACCTCGGAAGGAACGATCACCAGTGCCGCCTCGGCGCGAGTCAATTCGAAGGCCCGCGTCATGAAGCTGACCCCCCTTCGGCTGAAATGATCGGGGCGATGAAGGAACGCCAGGTCGTGGATCGTGACGACGAGAGAAGCCCCCGAACCAGGAGGCACCACCCCACCTGTGGCGTGGATCACGTCGACCTTCCCGACCCAGCGGCGGAGCCGAGGTCGACGAGCGCGATGCCAAGCCTCGTAGAGGCCGAGTCTCGACAGCGGGATCTGGCGCACTTCCACCCCTGGGCGAAAACCGACCGGCGCGGGTCGGCGATGGCGCGCCGATACGCCGACGACGTCCCAATCTCCCTCCGCTGCTATCGCGTCGAGGGTGCGGATCGTTGAGATCGCCGTACCGCCCGGGACACGATGCCAGCACTGTTCGACGACGGCAGCAACACGACCAGGCACGGGCCGAAGTCTGTCACGAGCAGCTACGATCTCCTCCCAATGTCGACTCCGTTCGAGCGCCAGCGGTTCTTGCTCACCGGCGGCACCGGGTTTCTCGGTGGCGCGGTGCAGAGCGCCCTTCGCAGCCGAGGGGTCAGCGACATCGTGGCCCCATCGAGTTCTGAGGTCGACTTTCGCGACCCTGTCGCAACCGAATCGGCGATCGCCGACAGCAGGCCCGACATCATCATTCATCTCGCTGCCCGGGTCGGCGGTATCGGGGCCAATATGGCCGCGCCGGCCGACCTCTACCTCGAGAACCTGGTCCTCGGCACCAATGTGATCGAGGGGGCTCGCGTGGCCGAGGTCGCAAAGACGGTGGTAGTCGGCACGATCTGCTCCTACCCGAAACACACACCTGTTCCCTTCGAGGAAACATCGCTGTGGAACGGCTATCCCGAGGAGACCAACGCCCCTTACGGCATCGCCAAGCTCGCTCATCTGGTGCATCTGCAGGCCAACCGGGCCCAGTACGGTCAGCGGGGCGTCTACCTGATGCCCACCAACCTCTACGGCCCCGGCGACAAGTTCCACCCCGACGTCTCCCACGTGATCCCCGCCCTGATCCGCAAGTGTGTGTTGGCCCGGGAGCAAGGGACCGATGAGATCGAGGTGTGGGGCACGGGCAGCGCGAGCCGAGAGTTCTTGTATGTCGACGATGCCGCCGAAGGCATTGTCAGAGCGGCCGAGCATTGGGACGGCCCCGAGCCGGTAAACCTCGGCGCCGACCGCGAACTTCTCATCAAGGAACTGGTGGAGATCATCGCCGATGTCACCCGGTTCGAAGGCCGGATCCGTTGGGACCAGAGCAAGCCCGACGGCCAGCCCCGCCGTAGCGTCGATGCCAGCCGAGCCCGGGAACTCTTCGGGTTCACCGCCACCACCGACTTTCGTGAGGGGCTGGCCACGACCGTCGAGTGGTATGAGGCCAATCGAGACCTGGCTGAATCCCGCCTCTCCTAGACAGCCAAGGTCTTCGCGAAGTACTCCACCGTTCTCTCGACCCCTTCGCGGAGCTGCACTTTCGGCTCCCATCGGAGGATCTCTCGAGCCCGGCTGATGTCGGGACACCGCTGGGTGGGGTCGTCAGGAGGCAGGGGCCGCGTCACGATCTCCGATTCGGAACCGACCACGTCGATGACGACATCGGCAAGTTCTCTCACCGTGAACTCGTGGGGGTTGCCGATGTTGACGGGGTCGGTCTCGTCGGAATCGAGGAGGGCCATGAGGCCCCGTATCTCGTCGTCGACGAAGCAGAAACTCCGGGTCTGGGTGCCGGTGCCGTAGATGGTGAGCGGCTCTCCCCGTAGGGCCTGAACGATGAAGTTGGAGACGACGCGCCCGTCGCCGGGCCGCATCCGAGGGCCATAGGTGTTGAAGATCCGGACGATTCGCGTATCGAGGCCGTGATAGCGCCGATAGGCCATCGTCATCGCCTCCGCGAAGCGCTTCGCTTCGTCGTAGACACCTCTGGGTCCGACCGGATTCACGTTCCCCCAGTAGTCCTCGGTCTGGGGGTGCACGTGAGGATCGCCGTAGACCTCCGACGTCGACGCGAGGAGATACTTTGCTCCCTTTTCTTTGGCCAACCCGAGTGTGTTGTGGGTACCCAAGGAGCCGACTTTCAGGGTCTGTATGGGCATCTCCAGATAGTCGATCGGAGAGGCCGGACTGGCGAAGTGGAGAACGGCATCAACCTCACCCGGCACCCACACATAGCTCGACACATCGTGTTCGATGAACGTGAATCCGTGATTGGTGAAGAGGTGTTCGATGTTCGCGACGTCGCCGGTGACCAGATTGTCGATGGCCACCACCTGGTCGCCGCGGCCCAGCAGGGCGTCGGCGAGATGTGAGCCGAGGAAGCCGGCTCCCCCGGTGACCACTACCCGCGGCACTAGGAGCGACCCACGCCCTGATAGGTGAACCCGCGGCGCCGGAGGGCGCCTCTGTCGAGCAGGTTGCGGGCATCCACCACATGGCGGGCCAGCATGGAGTCGGCGAGTTTGTCGAGATCGAGCCACTTGAACTCGTCCCATTCGGTGGCCACCACCAGGGCCGAGGCTCCCTCACATGCGGCGTAGGCGTCGCCCACCACCTCGAGGCCGTCGACCTCGGTGCTGTGCACGGCCGGGTCGTAGGCCCGTACTCTTGCACCCTTGGCGATGAGTCGTTTCGCGACTTCGAGGGCCGGCGACTCGCGAACGTCGTCGGTGCCGGCCTTGAAGGCAATGCCGAGCATGGCCACGGTGTTGCCCTCGAGGGATATCACCGACTCGACCTTGCGGACGACGCGCTCGAACTGCTCGTCGTTGACCTCCACGACCCCTCGCAGCAGGGAGAAGTCGTATCCCGCGTCCTCGGCGATCGTGATGATCGCACGCGTGTCCTTGGGGAAGCACGAGCCACCCCAACCCGGACCCGGCCGCAGAAACTCGTGTCCGATGCGATGGTCGTATCCCATCCCCAGCAACACGTCGTTGACATCGGCCCCGACCGCTTCGCACACCGCGGCGATCGCGTTGGTGAATGAGAGTTTCGTGGCGAGGAAAGCATTGGCGGCGTACTTGCAGGTTTCCGCCGATGCCGGGTCGGTGACCATGATCGGTGCGCGAACACCGAGATAGAGCGACGCCACCCGGCCCGCGGCGGCCTGGTCGTCGGCACCGATCACGACCCGATCGGGGTTGAGGAAGTCGTCGACCGCACTGCCCTCACGTAAGAACTCGGGATTCGACACGACGGGAATGTCGGAGCGCCCTAGGGCCTGCTCCACCAGCAGCGTCGATCCCACCGGAACAGTGGACTTGTTGACGACGACCACGCCCGGCTGAAGGTGAGGACTTATCTCGGCCGCCGCGGCCTGCAGGTAGCTCAGATCGGCGGAGCCGTCGGCGGACTGGGGGGTGGGAACACAGAGGTACACGAAATCGGCGCCGCGAACCGCGTTCGCGGCCCCCAGCACAAACGAGATGTTGCCTGATTCGAGGCCCTCAGCGACGAGTTCGGAAAGACCGGCCTCATGGATCGGGATCTCGCCTCGCTGGAGCTGCTCGACCTTCTCGGGCACTATGTCGGCACAAATCACACGGTGTCCGAGGTGGGCGAAACAAGCGCCCGTGGTGAGGCCTACGTAGCCAGTGCCGACGACGGCGATCGTGCTGTTCATTCTCGCTCCCGAGCGTGGTTTCGTATCCCGAATCGGCATCAGCGCGCCAGCTATGAGTGTAGGCCTGCGATTGGGACGGAAAGGTCAGCCGCAGGACTCGCCCTCGGGCGGCCGCCCGAGTGTGTTCGAAAGGGTGGAGGTGGGAGCAAGCGGCGATGTGGTGGACGTAACGTCGCCCGCTGCGAGCGAGGTGGAGCTCGTGGAAGAAGTGGCGGCCGGAAGCGTACTGGTGCTCGTCGGGCCCAGATCGGGGAGGTCGACGAGGCCGTGAGCGGCTATCGCCTCACGAACCTCGACGAGGTTCTGGGGGAAGAAGATGGAGACCTCCTGGTGGTCCTGTCCGAGCACCAGGGTGAGTTCGGTGGCCGCCTGATCCTCCACCAGGGCAGGAACCGGTATGAGGTAGCTGGCCAGCAATTCGGCCTCACCGATCGCGCCGGGCGGGTAGACGATGATCGACGGCTCGGTTGTCGTCGCCAGCTGGCGCTGGCCAGAGATGTCGAAGTCGAGGTTCGCCAACGCCTCCGCCTCGCTGTCGACGATCACGATGTCGGGTCCGACCACCGAGAAACGAACTTCGTCTCGGGCGATACCGTCCGCTACGCCGCGGAAGATGTCGAGAGCATCCTGGTTGGCGGGTCCGTCGATGAAGTGGGCGACATCACCCAGGTCGCGGTAGTCGCGTTCGGGCAGCACCTCGAGTGAGAAGCGATGCAAGGAAGCCGGGTCGAAGTCGGTGAACGCCTCGGCGAGATCGATGAGTTCGGCCGGAGTGAGGCCCTGATCGAGCACCACGCTCTGGGCTCCCGCGACGATCAACGACGACATGGTTGTGAAACTTCGTGCCCCCCGAGCAACGGCTCGATCGAGCGCCAGCACCAGAAAATCCTGCTGTCGCTGGATCCGGGCCAGGTCGGGTTGCTCGTTTCCGACCGAGACCCACGCACCTGCGATGAACTCCTCGTAGTTGCGAGAACGAACGTAGTTCAGGGCACTTCGGCCATCCAGCACAACGCAGCCGGCGACAGGCACGTCGAGGCCGCTCTCGAGGTCGCGGGCGGGATTCACGAACCACACGGGCACGCCGTTCAGCTGGTCGACCACCGCCTCGAAGGCCAAGAAGTCGAGCTGCACATAGTGGTTGAGCCGGATATCGAAGGTCTCGCTGATCGTCTGCACCAGCAACTCCGGGCCGCCGATGATCGATGCAGAGTGAATCTTCCACTCCGTGCTCCCGGGAACGTCGACCAGGAGATCCCGTGGAATCGAGAGCACCCAAACCTGGCGCGCCACCGGGTCGACTCTCACCAGCGAGATGCTGTCGGCGTTATGGGTGCCCCGATCGTCAAGGATACGACCGATGTGGATCGGGTCGTCGGGATCGATTCCGAGCGCGCTGTCGTTGCCGATCACCACGAAGTTGACGGGGGCTCCGGGTGCAGTATCGGTGATGAGCAGATCGCCGGAGAATTGGACACGAGGGATCTCGGCCACCGCTACATAGAGGTTCTGCACGAACCAGGCCGCGGCGAGGGCACCGCCGATCACGCCGATGCAGGCGATCATGACGATTCGCTGCGGCCACGTTCGCCGCAGGACAACCTTGCCGTCGGCCACCACGGCGCCGGATGGTAGTCGCGTCGGGACCCTGTATTGGTATCGGTCAGGTGTCGGGTCGCAGATGGACGACGTCGCCGACGGACACAGCGTGCACCGTTTCCCCGTCGTTGACCAGAAGGCGACCGTCCCGGTCGAGGTCGATCGCGGCGCCGGTGAGCACAAGGCCGTCGGGAAGCAAGACCTTCACCTGGGTGCCAAGGGTCGCGGAGTGGTGTCTCAGCTCGTGCTCGACGGCGTCGCGGTGAGTTAGCCGATGGGGAAGACCCCTGATCAGGGAGGCAAGGACAAGATCGCGGTCGGGATTTCCCCCGCAGTCCGCCACCGACGTGGCCCCGTCCACCGCGATCGGACCCACGTTGAGTCCCACACCCACGACAACGATGCCTGGCTCGCCCGGCACGTACTCAGCCAGAACCCCTGCGAGCTTTCCCAGCTTCGGACCGTCGACCACCACCAGATCATTGGGCCATTTGAATGCCACCGATGGGTCGATGAGTCCATCGGCCGCCCCGCGTGCGGCCGCGGCCACCGCGTTGACAACATCCGACGGGGCGCCTGCATCGACGGGGAGGCGAAAGCTCACCAGCAGGTGTTGCCCGCTGCTTGCTTCCCAAGCCCGATCGAGGCGGCCCCTGCCCTTGCTCTGGAAGTCGGTTACCAACACCGATGGTTCGAGCCGACCGGCCCGGGCCTCATCGGCCAGATCGGTATTGGTCGACCCGGTGGAGGCGACGTGGCGGAAGGACTCGAGCCCGGCGATGGCGGCCTCTGTGGCACTGAGGCGGAACGCATTATGCTCTGGTGTCGTATCTTCGACGTTCATTGGACTAGTGATTAGCACGTGTTTTCGAAAGTTCTCATCGCAAACCGGGGGGAGATCGCGGTACGGGTGATCAGGGCCTGCCGTGAGCTCGGTATTCCGAGCGTGGCCGTCTACAGCGATCTCGATCGCGATGCCCTTCACGTTCGCCTCGCCGACGAGGCCTATGCCCTCGGGGGCCAGACCGCGGCCGAGTCATACCTCGCCACCGACGCAATACTCGCCGCCATCGAGGCGAGCGGCGCTGATGCCGTCCACCCCGGCTACGGCTTCTTCTCAGAAAACGCCGACTTCGCTCGTGCCATCACCCAGCGAGGCGTCACCTTCATCGGCCCTCCACCTTCGGCCATCGACATCATGGGCGACAAGATCTCCGCCCGTGAAGCGGCGGAGAAGGTAGACGTCGCCGGCGTTCCCGGCACCACGGATCTGCTCACGAGCCCCGATGAGATAGTCGCCTTCGGCGAAGCCAAGGGCTGGCCGGTTGCGATCAAGGCCGCCTACGGCGGTGGGGGCCGCGGGATGAAGGTGGTCGGATCCGCCGACGAGGCCGCCGGCCAGTTGGCCTCCGCCAAGCGCGAGGCACTGAGCTACTTTGGTCGTGATGAGTGCTACATGGAGCGCTACCTAACCAAGCCCCGACACGTGGAGGTGCAGATCCTGGCCGACAGCCACGGCAACTGCGTCTACCTCGGTACTCGCGACTGCTCGGCTCAGCGGCGCCATCAGAAACTCATCGAGGAAGCCCCCGCAGCAGGGATCCCGGCCGACATCATCACCGCCATGGGTGACGCCGCGGTGAAAGTGGCGAAGGGCTGCGACTATGTCAACGCCGGCACGGTCGAGTTTCTCTACGAAGACGGAGGGTTCTACTACCTCGAGATGAACACCCGCCTTCAGGTCGAGCACCCTGCCACTGAACTGGTCACCGGCATCGATCTGGTCGAACAACAGCTGAAGGTCGCCGCAGGCGAGGCCCTCGCTTTCACCCAGGACGACATCGAGGTGCGGGGTCACGCCATCGAGGTGAGGATCAACGCCGAGGATCCTGCCGGAGGGGCTTTCCTCCCATCGCCGGGTCCGATCACCGCCCTGTCGACCCCCGACGGATTCGGCACTCGTTTCGACACCGGCTACGAGGCCGGCGACGAGATCAGCCAGTTCTACGACAACCTCATCGGCAAGCTCATCGTGTGGGGCCACGACCGCCCCACCGCCATCGCTCGCATGCTGCGTGCGCTCGGCGAGCTGAAGGTGGAGGGGGTCGCCACCACGATCCCCGCCGACATCGCCATCCTCCAGCACCCCGATTTCGCGGCCATCCAACACTCGACCAAGTGGGTGGAGGAGACCCTCGATCTGTCGATGGTCGGATCGCCCGCCACCGGCGGCAGCGGCGACGACTCCGACGTCAAGGTCAAGCGAGAGCTCGATGTCGAGGTCAACGGCAAACGTTTCAGCGTCTCGATGTGGGTGCCCGAGACCGCCGATGGGGGCAGCACCGCGCCGCGCAGCCGGCGCAAGTCCAGCGACCAGTCGGGCGGCAGTGGAAGCGGCGATGTCACCGTGCCGATGCAGGGCACCATCGTGAAGATCTCGGTGGCGATCGGCGACAGCGTCGAGGCCGGTGATCCGATCGTCGTGCTCGAAGCGATGAAGATGGAAAACAATGTCGTGGCCGAAAAGGCCGGCACCATCACCGAGATTCGGGTGAGCGAGGGCGACTCCGTCGGTGGCGGCGACGTCGTCGCCGTAATCGAGTAGCCGAACCGAGCCGACTCCGGGCCCACCGGGTACCGCCCCGCGCTCTGAGTGAGACTAGGTTCCACCCCCGTGACCACCGCCGACCGAATCCCGGATCGGGCCGACGAAACCCCCCGATGGCGGTGGTGGGGTGTGGGTCCGGCTGTCGCCGTTGTCGCGCTCGTGGGTGGTGTCGTGTTGCGCTTCGTTGCCGACTCCCCGCTGTGGCTCGACGAGGCTCTCTCGGTGCACATAGCCGATGGCGATGTTCCCCTCGCCGAGGCCCTGCGCAGAGATGGCCATCCAGCCCTCTACTACCTGGTGCTCGGCTGGTGGATCGATCTCTTCGGATCGTCGGCCGGAGCCACCCGGGCTCTTTCGGGGTTGTTCTCGCTGGCCACAGTGCCCTTCATCTGGCGTCTCGCTCGGCCCTACGGTCGCCCGGCCGCGTTTGCGGCGGGGGCGGTCGCACTCACTTCACCGTTCCTTCTCCGCTACGGCACCGAAACCCGCATGTACGCTCTCGTGGCCTTCCTCGTGGCGGTCGGCTGGTGGGCTACCGAGCGGGCCCATCAGAGACCCAGTCTCGGCCGCCTCAGCCTGGTGGCGATCTGCGCCGCAGCTCTGGCGCACACTCACTACTGGACGTTCTTTCTCCTGGCCGGCGCGGTGTTGATGCTCGTCGAGGCGGCCCGCCGCGGTGATGCCTCGGTGCGACGGGCCTCGCTCCGCACGGCCGCGGCGATCGCGGTGGGGGCAGCCAGCCTGCTCATCTGGATCGACGTGTTCCTGGATCAACTGGCCCACACCGGCACTCCGTGGGCCGAGCGAGCTCGCCCCACCGAGGTGCTCGTGGAGACGCTGCAGGCGATCGGTGGCAACAACCGTTTCGAGGGCGAGACCCTCGGCATTTTGATGCTCGTTCTTGTCCTGGTGGGGACTCTGGCTCCGGTGGCTGCGGTCGGGCGTCGGCTCGAGCTGAGTTTCGCCACGTCCGGGCCCGCCCACGTCGAAGCCGCGGTTCTCGTGATCACGCTCGCGGTTGGCGCCATCGCCGCGCTGGCGACCGCCGGAGGGTTCGAGGCCCGCTATGCCGCCGTGGTGGTGCCATTCGTGATGGTGCTCGCCGGGAGGGGCATCGCGGTGCTCCCCGACCCGGCTCGCACCATCTCGCTACTGCTGGTGGTGTCACTGGGCCTCGCGGTCGGCGTCGACGAGGCTCGCCGGACTCGCTCACAGGGCGAGGAGGTCGCGATCGCCATCAGCCGCGATGCCCAGCCGGGCGACATGATCGTGTTCTGCCCCGATCAGATCGGCCCCGCCACCACGCACTACCTGGATACGGGCATCTCCGTTGCTGCCTATCCTTCCGGCGACGGGTTCACGGTGGACTGGTACGACTATGTCGACCGGATCGAGGCCACCCCACCCGAAGAGTTCGCCCAGAAGCTGTCGGATTCCGCCGACGGCGACATCTGGTTCGTGGGTTCCACCGGCTACCTCGGCTTCGGGAATCGCTGCGCGGCGATGGCGGGCACATTCACGAGCCTGCGCACAGCCCACAGCGTGGTTGCCAACACCGACGTGTCCGAGTCGATGTTCTTGATCCGGTACGAAACACGATGAAACGAGCGATCGGCCCCGACGTTCGCTCCGCGGTCTCAACCTGGTTCGAAGCGCGCCTCTACGTCGCTACGGCTTTCGTGATCACCCGAGCGGTCGTCGATCGGCTGGAACCCCCGCCGGCATTCACACCCGTCGACGACGGCCTGCTGGCGTGGGACGGTACGTGGTATCGCCAGATAGCAGATGTCGGCTATCTGGGAGCCGACGACCCCGCCGTGAGGTTCTTTCCCCTATGGCCCCTTCTCGGTCGCTTCGTCGGCTGGTTCACCGGCGGCCCCGACGTCGCCCTGGTGATGATGGCCAACCTGTTCGCCCTCCTCGCCGGGGTGTTGCTCTACCGACTCGTGATGCTGGAAACCCACGACGCCCGCACGGCCCAGAGAGCGGTCCGGATCTTGGCGCTGTTTCCGCCTGCATTCGTCCTCGTCCTCGCCTACTCCGAAGCGCTTTTCCTCGTTCTCGGCCTGGGCATGGTGTTGTCGCTGCGAGAACATCGGTGGGCGCGGGCCACGGTGCTCGGATACCTCGC
>JAJCXY010000078.1 GCA_029263215.1 Acidimicrobiales bacterium | reverse complement strand
CGGGCTCACGTTGCTCGACGGATCGGGAAACCCGATCTTTCGAGCCGACACGTCCGGGATCGCTACCGCCGACTCGGCCGGCCAGGACCGCTTCGCCGCGGGAGCGGCTGGGGTTCAGACGTTCGACTCGGCCGGCCAGGTTCTGTGGGACTCGACTCTCGCCCCGACCGGCTGGCTGATGCCGTCGGTGTTCGGAGGGTCGGCCTCTGCGAACTCGACGACGCTGGTCGAAGCCACCGGGACCTACACGTATTGGACCACCGCTGACCGGGTTTCCATCCCGCTGTCGTTCAACGGCGGCTCAGACGGCGACAGCTACGACATTCAGCTTGTTCACCGGGCCGTGTTCGGTCAGGCGTTCGTTGACACCGTTCTCGACACTGTCACCGCTGCGGGTCAGACCTTCGGCAACGAACGCTTCGCGAACTTCACCGACGTTGACATCTCCACCATCACAGGCCTGCCGATCCGGCTCGTCATCAAAATCAAACGCACCACCGGCACCGGCACCGGCACCGTCTCCCCGATCTTCCCAGCCATGTTCTGGGGTAGCTGAGCAAAGGACACCCACCATGTATGCCAAATTCCGCGCCCTGATCCCCGAGAGTGTCGTCACTGCTGTTCGTCCAGCTCTGATGACCGCCTTCTTCACCTTTTTGGCCATCTTCGCTACTGCGCTGGTCGGGTTCCTCCAGGAGGTATCCGGCTGGCTCGAGACATTCGGGTCGCCTGAAGCGTCGGACTTCCCCGACCCGTCGGTGCTCGGCGTCGCTGCGATCTCTGGAGTGACCGCAGCCCTCGCTGGTCTCACCAACTTCGTGATCCGGTGGGTTCAGGTCGTGAAGGGCTGGGGCAACGTCCCCAGCTACAAAGCCTGACCTGATGCGGTTTTCGTGGGCCGAGTGGCGGCCGATCAACGCTGCGCCGATCGCGCATCTGAGCGATGTCACCAAGCTGGTGTTGCACCGCACCGAAGGGTCAACGGTTGATGGCGCCTGGTCGACGCTCAACCGGCGGAAGGTTCCATCGCATGGGATCTCCGATTTGGGCCGCGGCATTCACGTTCAGATGGTCGACACCTCCGAGGCGTCGCATGCTTTGTGGCATGTCGACCAGGGCGGGGTGTTGCAGTGGGAGATCGTCGGGTTCTCCCGCGACACGCCTGACGAATCTGATGCCTGGTATGCGCAGCTGGCGCAGCTGATCCTGCGCATTTGTGTACCCCACTACATCCCTGTCGTGCTGACCTCGAAGCCGTGGGCCGGACCCGAGGGCTACGGCAAACGGGCCAGCCAGCGGATGACGTTCGACGAGTTCGCGACGTTCGAGGGAGTGCTCGCTCATCAGCACGCCCCGGCCAAGACCTGGAAGTTCAACTCGCGCACCAACGCCCATTGGGACATCGGGGCGCTCGACACGCCCCGGCTCACCCGACACCTTCCAACAACGGAGACTCTGATGCTGTACACCACCAAGGACACCGCGAGCGGAACGTTTCGGGTGCATCTCCCCGGCTACGGCACCGCCGTCACCACCTCAGAGGACTACTGGAGGGCGGTCGCTGAGCGGGCCAGAGGCGGCCATCTCGAGGACCGCAACATCGATGAACTGATCGCGCTGATCGATTCTCAACACCCGGCACCGCCACCGATCGACCTGGAGCTTCCGGCACCGATCGAGGTCGTCACGCCTCCCGCTGTGGAGGTCGTCACCGAACAGGTCGCTCTCTCCCCGGCCGAGCTCGCCAAGATCGCCGACGCGGTAGCGGATGAGATCCACCGCCGCGGAGCGGACTGATCGATGAGCGACCTTGAGGTTGGGCTCATCATCGTCGCTGCCACCTTCGGCGGCGGCGTGACTGCCTCGTGGATGGGATGGGTGTCGCTGACCCTCGTCCGCATCTTGCAGGGCATTACCGCCAACGACGAACGCCTCGACGATCTCGAACGCCGCCTCGACGAGGCCGACCTCTAACCCGCCCGACCCACGATTGGAACCCCGCTATGGCCATCGTCGCCGCAGATATCAAGAAGAAGTTCTCGACCAAGTCCGGGTCGGCCGGCAACTCGCTCACGTCGGACGGGCCGAGCTCGCTGGGCAAGTACATCTCCACCACTGAGATCGCCGACGCGACCCTGCACGCTCTGTTCGACATTGTCACCGGCGACGAGAACGCCGCGAGCGACGTCGAGTACCGGTGCATCTTCATCCACAACGCCCACGCCAGCTTGACGTTGCAGTCGACTGTCGTGTGGCTCACAGCTGAGGTCGCGGGCGGCGCCGATCATGCCATCTCGGTCGACGCCACCGCGGCGTCGGCGATCGGGTCAGCGACGGCGCAGGCCAAAGAGATCGCCGATGAGGACACCGCTCCGGCGTCACAGACCTTCTCGGCTCCGGCCACGAAAGCGGCCGGTCTGTCGTTGGGCGATATCCCGGCCGGTCAGTGCCGAGCAGTGTGGGTCCGTCGCACCGCGAATGACACCGGAGCGGTCGACGCTGACGGCGTCACCATCAACATCGCCGGCGACACCGCAGCCTGAGCCCATGCCCAGGGTTTATCTGTGCGACTGGGAGGACTACACCGACCCGTCTGGTGAACCGGCCCGTCGCCCAGTCACCCCCGCCGACGCCAAGTGGGCGGCGTCTGATCTGGGCGATAAGGCGCTGGTCGTCACACCAGAGAACGCTGCCTGGCCGCTCGACGTCCGACGCATCCCGCTCGGCAACCCCAACGCGCGACCGTCACGTGCCGCACGGCAGGCGCTCGAGTCTGTCTCGGCCAAGACCGCAGGGTTCCCGCCGGGTGAAGATCTCGGCGATCTGATGCTGCGGGTGTTGAAACGGGCCGGAGCTCTGCCTGGCCGAGACGGCCGGCTGCGGGCGCACTACAACGGTGTCGAGGTCCACAGCCGACCCGACGCAGACGTCGACGAGGTCCGCGACGCCAAACCGCCGCCCTCGAGCGGCCGTCTCGCCCGACGGGACCGGCTGTGAGCGTTCACACCGATACTTTCACCGGCTCCGCTGGGGCGGCGCTGGCGTCGCCGTGGGAGGACTTCGGCGCAGCGTCCTCGGCTCGCCTCGAGCAGAAAGGCTCGAATCAGGCTGGCATCGACGCCAATCCCTCAGGTCTGGATCGCTACGCCAAGTACGACTCAGCTGTCGGCTCCGACGACATGTACGCCCAGTACGAGATCGCGACAGTTCACGGCACCCTCACCAACCAGAACCTCGGGGTCCAGGCTCGGATGGCGTCAGGGGCATCTGACGCCAACGGCTACATGTGGATGTTCGACGCCAACGGCACCGACGGCTACCGGCTCCGAAAGACCACCGGCGACGGGTCGCCATCTCGAACCGATCTCACCTCAAGCACCGCTCACACCCTCGCGGTGGGTGAGACATGGAAGATCGAGTGCAACGGGTCGACCATCGAAGGGTTCATCGACGACGTCTCCAAGGACTCGACCACCGACACCACCTACACCACCGGCCAACGGGGCGGATGGTTCTGCTTCTCTACCGCTAACGACCGGCCCGGCAAGATCAAGCTCTGGGAAACAGGAGACCTAACGGCCGGCACCACCGAAGTCTCGACCGACATCGACCTCCGCCACGACGTCGCCGCAGCGATCTCAACCAGCATCGACCTCCGCCACGACCTGAGCGCGGAGGTGGCCACGTCCGTTGAGCTCGATCACTCCGTGTCAGCCGCCGTCGCCAGCACGGTCGGGCTCGAACACTCAGTGTCGGCCGCGGTCGAGACCAGCCTCCAGGTCATCCACGACGTCGCCGCAGCAGTCGCCACCGACCTGACAGCCCGCCACTCGGTATCGGCCCTGATCACCGACTCGATCGATCTACGCCACTCGGTCTCAGCCGAGGCGGCCACCGCTGTCGCCGTCGAACACTCAGTGTCGGCCGCGGTCGAAACCAGCCTGCAACTGACCCACGACGTCGCTGCTGCGGTCGCCGATTCGATCGACATCGCACATGACGTCCTCACCGTCGTGGCCACCAGCCTGCAGCTGATCCACGATGTCGAAGCGGCAACATCCCCGGTTCAAACATCGCTCACGATCCGCCACAACGTCGAAGCCGGCATCGTCACCACCGTCGAGTTGGTCCATGACATCGCCGCCTCGGTATCGACCGCGATCGTGGTCTCCCACAGCACCCTCGCCGCCGCCGAGACCAGTCTCCAGATCGTCCATCACGTCGAAGTGGAGATCTCGACCGACCTCGAACTCATCCACGATGTAGCCGCTGCGATCGGATCAACGCTCGACCTGGTCCATGACGTCGCCGCGGCGGTGGCCGGTTCGATCGACATCCGCCACGACGTCGCCGCCGGATTAGGCATCACGCTCGAGCTGGTCCACGACGTCTCCGACGGAGCCCCAACCAGCCTCGACATCCGCCACCACCTACACGCCGTAGTGACGACCGAGTTGACGGTCACCCACGATCTGGCGATCGAGGTGACCGCCAGCCTGCAGCTGGTCCACGATGTCGCCGCTCTTCCACCCGGCGTCATGCTCGATGGAACCGTTGTCGGGGCGGTCCGAACCGTCGGCACGGTCGTCGCCGCGGCCGTGGCCGCCCACCTCGTCACCGGTGCGGTCCGGCCTCCCGGATCGATCAAACCCGCAGCCGCCCCTCTGGAGCTCATCGCCGGCGCCGCCCGCACCGACGGATCCACAGCCGCCGCCGCCAACTAGAGGAGCACGCTCGACATGGCCAGAAGCCCCCAATCGACCACCGTCCGAATCGGCGGAATCATGGAATGCGGCTTCGTGTTTCGCACCAAGGCCGGCGACCTGATCTCTCAAACCGAGGTCAACTTCGAGGTCTTCGTCGGCGGCGTCTCAAGCGAGACATTCAACCAGACCGACACGAGAGTCACCCTCAACGCCACCCTCGGCGCCGACCTCGCCGCTGAGCTCGACATCACCGACGCCGAGAACGCAGCCGGGACCGGGCTGGTATCGGTAGAGCTCACCCCCGACTCCATAGCCCGGTGGGCGGTCTACGCCGACGGAGTCACTCCAATCGGCGACGCCGAGACCGTCTTCTTCTGGGTACTCGACAAAGCCGAACAGGCCTGACAGTCGTCCCGGCCGGGGCCTGACCCAACCACCCCACCCGGCCTCTGACGCCGCAACAGCGGCCGGATGGGGACCGGAGAATTGATTCGTGCGGAGTGGAGCAGAGGTAGCTCGTCAGCTTCATGAGCTGAAGCCCCGGGTTCGAGTCCCGGCTCCGCCACCAATGACGAAACGACAGACGTGGCGTGACGCCGCGACCCGTCTTCAGAACGTGACCCGCTCGCCTTCGGCGATGGAGCCGCTCTCCCAGGAGGAGATCGACTGGGTGCACATTCTTCGCGACCGGTTCTTCGAGCTCACGAACCGCGAACCCATGAACTGATTCCGCCCGCTTGACACGAGACCAGTGCTCGATCGCCCCCGTCTTCACCGGCGGGGGCGATCCGCCGTTTTCTCCTGTAATCCCAGGGTCGGTCCACCCGGCCCGGCGGGCCGCCAGATGGACGGCCTGAAAATTAAAAAGCCCCGGACATCCCATAGGGAAGCCGGGGCCCGTTATGTGTGCATCATCCTATAGCTGACGCTACCAGTCCAGTCGGGCACGCTCAGCGAAACTTTAGGAAGACTGCAGAACACAAATGACACTCGTGTGATCTTCGTCACGTGTGGCTACCCTCGGTGGCACGGTGAAGAACAACCAGGCTGTGAGTGCGTTGGCGACTGATCCGGCGGCTCGCGTCATGGTGTTCATCGATGGTCAGAACCTCTTTCACCGCTGCGAGGCACTGTTTGGACATCCGATGTGCCACCCGCGTGCGCTTGCGGAGGAACTGGCCGGCGTCCGCACCACGAAGGATGTGGACGTTCGCTACTACACGGGCCGACCCAATCCGAACATCTCGCAAGCCGAGTCCAAGAAGGCTGGTCTACTCGATCGTCGCCTCCACGCGATACGCGGTGACAACGTCACCGTGGTCCACCGGCCGCTCAGGTACCACTGGGCGTGGGGCCATCGCGAGAAGCTCCCTCGTCCAACCGCGGCGAGCCCGCCACAACAGGTGATGATGAAACCGTGGCAGCGTCCGCAGGAAAAGGGCATCGATCTCATCCTCGGTCTCGATGTGGTCGAGTTCATCCTCTCTGACGCCTGCGACGTCGCAGTTGTTGTGAGCATGGACCGAGATCTCTGTGAGATCCCGACGGCGCTGCGGACCCTCGGCAAGCTGCGATCAACGCCCTATCGACTTGAAGCGGCCGTACCGGTCGCGGACGGTGGCCGCAAACAGCCCAAACGGCTGCCTGGCTTCAACTACACACACCAGATCACGCGAGGGATGTTCAACCGCTGTCGAGACAACACTGACTACCGCATCAAGCCCTCCCCCTAAGCCCACTCAGCGACCCTGACAAAGCGGCTCCACCACTAGAGTCGACGCCATGGCGGACGACGACGGAACCAACCCCGCCGGAACCTCGGACAGCAAGCCTCTCTCGTGGGTTCTGGCTCTAATCTTCGCCGCAACCACGTTCGGCCTGATTGCGGCCCTGTTCGCCGCCCAGATCCGCGGCCCCATCGATGACTGGTTGTGGGTTGGCACGCTTGGTGAGTGGCTTTCCGCGTTCGGGACCTTGGTAGCGGTCGGCGCCACGGTCTTTTGGGCCCGGATGGAACGGACACAGGCAGCGACACACCACGAGTCGCAGATGGCGCTTCTCCAGGCCGACCTCGACCTCGCTCGCGCCGAGATTGAAGCTCGCGCCAAGAAAGATCTTCTTGACCGGGTACGTGGTGTCTGGGCGCAGCTTCGCGTGGGGCCAAAGAGGGTGTGGGCAGCCGAGGTCTACAACGCCACACTAGAACCGATCTACGAGATCGAACTCGATACTTCAGGGCTAGCACCGTACGAGCTCTGGGTAGGCATGACCGACATGGTCTCGCCAGGCCAAACCCCGGGATTTTCCGGCGAGGACTACATAGGCAGGATGATGGAGGGCAAGAATGTGCGCGAAACATACCCGGTTGCTATTCGATTCGCTGACGCAAGAGGTGAACGGTGGCGGCGATCCAGGGACGGGTCTCTCACCAACATCACCAACGACGACCTCTAGTCCGGTGCCGAGGTGATGGAGGCAGCCGCGTGATCATTGAGTCACAGTAGGCGACCCACGAAACGGTGTTCCGAAAGTCACCACCAGGTCGGGCTGTGTAGCCCATGGCCGGGCGATGCTGCCGGTCGTATTTGTTGGTTGTTGACGAGGTTCCTTGGTCTCTCTCGGAGCCTGGTCTTGGGCTGCGGTCTGTTTCGCCACGGGCCGCAGCCACCATCACCCTGTGCATTGACCACCGCCGGCGGTGGTCGGTACCATCGCCTCATAACCCAACCCCGTGCTCTCTACCCCTCCCGCTTTTGGGGGAGAGCACTGTTCGGCCCTCACCCCCGCCGGGTGAGGGCCGACACGCGTTCTGGTCGGCTGTTCTGGCTTGACTCGATGGATGTTCGAAGCCGACAGCCCTGATTGACCACCACCGGCGTCCGTCGGTACCATCACCTCACACCCTCCCGGTGCTCTCGACCCCCCCCAGAGGAGAGAGCACCGTGTCGGCCCTTAACGGGTGGGTGTGGGCCGACACGCGTTCTGGGTGCATTAGCGCTGCGCCAATTCAGCGGACTTCGAAGTGCTGCTCGAGAATCTCTTGTGGTCTGTCATCGGCGTATTGGGCCTGACGCAGGTTGACGTCAAACAGCATGCGGTAGATGCCGGGTGGTGCGCCGTCGGCTATCGCCAGATGCCCGGACAGGTCTGGGATGCCGATGTCTTCGATCCCCAGATCGGGGTGTAGCTCGATGGCCCCCGGAGTCAGTGCGAACAGGCCACCCGCTACCCAGGCGCTAATCCACTCTTCACCGGTCCAACATTCAACCGCAGTGGCGTTGGTCGACCACTTCTCCAGGGAGGGGTCAAGGTCTATTTCGAACTCGACGATGTCTTGAGGCTGCAGGGCCGCTCCGCCGGCGATCGACAGCGTCACCCGAGGATCCACGATGGCCGGCGGGGGGTCATAGGCGCCGCACTCTGGCGGCAGATTCACGTCGAACTCTTCGACCGGTTCGGACACGACCGGCGCGGCCGCCGTCGTTGGAACGCTCGAGGATGAAGCCGTCCCGATCGGGTCTGACTGCCCGCCCGAACACGATGCAGCCAGCAACGCCATCACGGCAACGACCACGAACAGACGAACACTCCGCCAAGCGTCTCGCATCTTGCCACGATCGCATCGACTCATCTAGAAGTCAACGCGATTCGAAATGAGCCGGAGGGGAAGACCGCCCCGTCTTCACCGGCGGGGGCGATCCGCCGCTTTCGGGGGGTCCACCACCTCTGTCACCGCGTGCATATCTTGCGATCATGGAACCACATCGAACACCTGGCTACTCCGGACCATTCGACTGCGACGAGTGCAGGCGTCACGTCGATGCGACCGACATCAGCGACACTGTGTGGCATGTCGTGCATCGAGCCGGCGACGAACCCGACTATCAGCTCAACTTCTGCGGTCAATACTGCGCCAAAGCAAGTTCAGACCGGGGCTGGGCGTCGAACGGATAGGCGTCCCTGATACCACCAGCAATCTGTCGGGCGGCATCGACCGTGCCGAATCAGGGGTCTCGTGACACACCGATGACACACCGCAGCCGAAACGCTCGGTTTTCCGGACGCGCTAGACCGCGCAAACACGCGGTTCACGACCCAGCGAGACCCCCCGATTACCCCCGGTGGGGTGCCTTGTAAACAGCAGGTCAGGCGTTCGACTCGCCTCACGGGCTCGTTATGGCATCCGGCGGCGGGTGATCTCGTAGCACGCCACTGCGGCTGCGTTCGAGACGTTGAGCGAGTCGAGCACGCCGAGCATGGGGATCGACGCCACCGTGTCGCAGCGCTCGCGCACGAGTCGAGAGAGGCCCGGGCCTTCTGCGCCGAGAAGCAGGGCCACCGGTTCGTCGGCCACCGGCAGATCAAACACTGAACGATCGCCTCCCGCATCGAGACCGACGGTCCAGATGCCTCGCTTGGTGAGCGTCTTCATCGCGGCGGGGAGTCCTGCCACCACGGCCATACGCAGGTGCTCGACCGCGCCGGCCGCGGCCTTTGCCACCGTGGGGGTGACGTGAGCAGCACGATGGCGAGGCAACACCACACCGCTCACCCCGGCACACTCGGCGGTACGCAGAACCGCTCCCAGGTTGCCGGGATCGGTGATGCCGTCGAGCAGTAGGAGAAACGGCGGTGCACCGTCGTGGTCGGACTCGAGCAGTTCCTCGAGCGGGGTGGGCCTGATTGGCTGGGCCATCGCCAGCACACCCTGTGAGCCCTCAGTGCGGGTGAGCGACTCGAACTTGCTGCGGGAGAGTTCACGAAGGGTCACCTTCGCCTCATCCGCGAGATCGATGATGTCGTCGAGGATCGGCGCGTGGTCGAGATCACTCGCGAGGATCACTTCCCTCGTGCGGCGGGTCCCCGCCATGAGGAGTTCGCGCACCGCGTGGCGCCCCTCAATCTGCTCGCCCCCAAGACTCTCCCGGCGGTCCTCGTCGGTCTTGCGGATGGGGGTGGTGCCCCTCTGACCGTCGCGGCGACGGGGCTGGCGCGGTTGGCCCTTGCCTCGCCCGGTGCTATTCGGGCCGGGCTTTCGGGCCTGCCCGGGTTTGGACGAACGGGGTCCGGGCTTGCGCCCTCCCTTGCCGCCAGCCGCGCTCATCGCGCCACCAGCGCCACGGCCCACGCCGCTACGCCTTCACCTCGACCGAGGGCACCGATGCCTTCGGTACGACGCCCGGTAACGGTGACCGGCGCGCCTACGGCTTCGCTGAGTTTCTTCTGCATGAGATCCTTCACTGGGGCGAGCTTGGGGGCGTCGAGCACCACCGAGCAATCGATGTTGGCAACCCGCCAGCCGGCGGATCGAGCGGCCGTTGCGGCCTTGCGGAGTAGTTCGATGCTGTCGGCACCGGCGAGATCGGGATCAGTGTCGGGGAACATCTGACCGATGTCGCCGAGACCGGCCGCACTGAGTATCGCGTCGGTACAGACATGTGCGACGACGTCGGCATCGCTGTGACCCGCGAGCCCCGTCGCGTCATCGAACACCACGCCGCCGAGAACGAGGCGCCGGTCGGGATCGGGGGAGGTGGCATGAATGTCGAAGGCCTGCCCGACCCGAAATGGGATCTCGACCTGTTCAGTCATCGTTGGCCTCGCTGAGAGTCAGGGCCGCCGCGATGTCGAGATCGAGGGGGCTGGTGATCTTGATGTTGCGCCGGTCGCCATCCACGACCACAACTGTGCCACCCGCGACCTCCACGAGGGTGGCGTCGTCGGTTGCGTCGCCGCCCGCCGCGTGAGCGCTGCGAAGAGTCTCGGCCCGAAAACCCTGAGGAGTTTGCACCGCCACCAAGTCGGAGCGATCGACCACTTCGCCTCCGCGCCGCCGGATGGTGTCGGTGACAGCGACTGCCGGCACCACTGCTTCTGCCCCCGACAAAACCGCGCTGATCACAGATTCATAGATCGCGTCGGTGGCAAGGGGGCGAGCACCGTCGTGCACCAGCACCACATCGGCGTCAGCCGGCACCAGGTCGAGACCTCTTCGCACCGACCCCGCCCTCGACGTGGCGCCTGAAGTGGTTGCCAGCTTCGTGTCGTCCGGCGCGACGATCGGCCCCTGATCCGGGGAAGGCTCAGCGGGAAGGACCACCACTACGCCCGTGGCGTGCCGTGCCGCCGTGGCGACCGCGTGGTCGACCACCCGCATGCCCCCGAGATCGATGAATTGTTTCGGCGCGCCGAAGCGGCTCCCGGCCCCAGCCGCCACGATGATCACCCAGACCTCGGCGGCCTGCTCCGTCAATCCCATCATGAGATCCAATCAGCACGCGTCGCAGACTCCTCACTAGTGTGGGGTCCGCCCATGTCACACACCACCCTTCTTCGTTCCACCCTGCTGTTCGGCGAGCTCGACGACGACAGTATGCAGCAGATCACCAACTCGTCTTCCGAACGTTCTCTACGGCGCGGCGACGTCCTGTTCAGCGAGGAAGAAGCACCCGACTACGTCTATGTCGTGGTGTCGGGACGGATCGCCATCGCCAACCGATCGGCCGATGGTCGTGAGTCGGTGGTGGCACTCATGGAACCCGGCGACCTCTTCGGAGAGATGGGATTGTTCGACGGCTCCGGCCGCTCCGCAGAGGCACGGGCCCTGGAAGCCTCGACCGTGCTGGCGGTTCCCTACGACCCGGTGAAGGGCCTCTACCAACGCAAGCCCGAAGAGCTCTGGAACGTCGTGAAGCTCCTCGCCGGTCGACTTCGCTCGATGGACGAAGCCCTGGCCGATTCAGTGTTTCTCGATGTCACCGGCCGCACCGCCAAGCGCCTTCTCGAGTTGGCCGGCGACAACGACGAATTTGTGCTGCCGATCACCCAGGAAGAACTGGCCGGGATGGTCGGGGCGAGCCGCGAGCGGGTCAACAAGGCGATCGCTTCGTTCGTCCGGCTCGGCTGGCTCGATCAGGCCGACCGCCGCTACGTGATCACCAACCGCGAACAGCTCTCGATCCGCTCACGCTGACCACGCCGCGGCCGGTGCTCTAGTGGGCGCCGACATCGGCGAGGCTGATCGCCGCGGCCAGGGTGGGCGCCCGCAGCACCTCGAGCCCATCAGGCGCCTCTGAGGTGGCTCCCGGCACAATGGCGCGCCGGAAACCCATCCGGGCCGCCTCCTTGAGGCGGCGTGCCAGGTGGCCCACGTGGCGCAGCTCTCCACCCAGCCCCACCTCACCCACCACCACGAGATCGTCGGCGAGAGGATGCCCGGTGAGCGACGACGCCACCGCGAGCGCCACTCCCGCGTCGGCGCCCGGATCGGTGATCCGCGCCCCACCCACCGCCAACGCATAGACGTCGGAGCCCATCACCGTGAGCCCACAGCGCCGCTCCAGCACCGCCAGCAACATCGCCAGACGCCCCTGATCGAGACCCTGGGCGCTGCGGCGCGGATTGGCCAGCTGCGACTGGGCCACGAGTGCCTGGACCTCGATCAGCAGGGGCCGGTTGCCATCGACGGTGGGCACGATGGCCGACCCTGAGACCCCGGCCACGCGATCGGAAAGAAAGAGCCCACTGGGGTCGTGGACCGCAGCGAGACCCGCCTCTTCCATCTGGAGCAGACCCACCTCGGTGGTGGGCCCGAAGCGATGCTTCGATGCCCTCAGAAGCCGGAGGCCGTGATGGCGGTCGCCGTCGAACTCCAGCACGGTGTCGACCACGTGCTCGAGCACGCGGGGACCGGCGAGAGTTCCCTCCTTGGTGACGTGGCCCACCAGCAACACCGCGGTGCCGTGCTGCTTCGCGTACTGGGCCATCGAGTGCGCTCCCTCGCGAACCTGGCTCACCGAACCGGGTGCCGATGACAGGTCGGGGTCGTGGAGGGTTTGCACCGAATCGACCACGACAATGTCGGGCTTCACCTGATCGAGATGGGTACGGATGTGAGGCACCACGGTTTCGGCCACCAGCCAGACGTTGGGATGCACCGCCCCCAACCGACCGGCCCGGCTCCGAACCTGGCCGACCGACTCCTCTCCCGACACATAGAGGCAGCGCGAGCCTTCCTCGGCGGCGGCCCCGACGAGCTGGAGCAGCAGGGTGGATTTGCCGATCCCCGGCTCCCCGCCCACCAGGGTGACCGATCCCGCCACGAGGCCTCCGCCTAGCACCCGATCGACCTCGCCCACCCCGGTTGATCGCGCCGCGCTCGCATCGTCGGCAATATCGACCATCGGCAGGGGTTCGGACGACGGGGGCAGGGTCGCCGCGGCCGCATCGCGTCCGTCGAGCTCCTCGACGAGGGTGTTCCACTCGCCGCATCCGTCACAGCGGCCGGCCCACACGGGACTCTCCGCACCACACTCGGTGCACCTGTGAACCGTCTTCATCTTCGCCATGGATGCCAATCTAGGCGGAGGGTGTGACTGGCTCAGCTGGTTCGGCTGCGAAGGAGATCCTCGAAGCCGCGCACCACGGTGTGCTCATTCTCAGGGGCCATCTCCGCGCCGGTGACGAACAGGCCGGTGGCCAGGCCGAGCTCCTTCGCCACATCGAGATGCTCAGGCACGTTGGACAGATAGAAGCAGTCGAACAGATCGACAGACATGGTGCGCCGAGTGGCTTCGAACAAGGCCGGTTCGGGCAGGGTCGACCCGACATCGCCGCTCACCATCCACGAGGCAACCGCACCATCGAGCGACGCCATGCGGCGGAGTCGATCGCCCCACACTCGCGGCTGATTCCCGATCACCGCCACCGGGAGCCGGCTGGTGGCCATCCGATCGAGGAAGGGATGCAGGCCCGGTACGAGCCGGAACGACGACAGGTAACGGGTCTCGATCTCCTCGGCCATCGGGCCGAGACCGACCTCGCTCCAGAACTCCTCCGGGGAGAGACGCCCGAGGACGAGTTGGCGGTGGAACTGGCGGATTGCCTCGGGATCCATCTCCGGCCGTTCCGCGGCGATCAAGGGGAGCAGGAGGCCCTCCACAGGGTCGGTGGGGCGAACAACCACACCGTGCACATCTACCACCAGGAGGCGTAGCAGGCGGCGGCGCGGGCGGTTGGCCTCGGCCTCGCGGGTGGCGGCTCGTTGCTGGCGCTGGCGCTGATCACGCCGACGACGCCCCTTCGGCACGCGGATCTTGGCCAGCAGGTAGCTGCCGAGCCGGCTGAGCACGATCAGGGCGAAGAGCACGAGGGCCACCAGAGCCACCGTGGCCCACACCCTGGGCAAGATGTCGTCGACCGAAGCGCGGGCATCGATGTCGAGAGGCTCATCGCCGTAGGAGAAGTTCCAGGTGGTGGTGTCGTCGACCACGTCGCCAGAATCTGAAGAAGCCCCGCTCGGCAGCTGCACCGTGATCGCGATGGTGAGCGACTGCTCGAAGGTGGTGCCCGAATCTGTCTCGATTCGCAGCAGGGAACGCCCGAGGGGCAGGTTGTCGAGCTCGCCCGCGAGGAACTCGTCGCCGAACACATCGAGCTCCGGGGACGGATCCACCGTGGCGACGAAGTCGTAGTCGGTAGTCGACGGACTCAACCCGATCCGGGCGAAATGATGGTCCTGGAGCAGGGTGACACCGGAGAACACAACATCCCGGCCTGCGATCTCATCGAGAACGTCGGGCAACTCTTCGGCCGACAAGAAGGGTTTCTCGGCCACGATGGTGACACCACCGTCGCCCGCGGTGGGCCCATCGAGTTCCCAGCCGGCAGCTTCGAGATCCTCGAAACGGAGCTCGCTCGGGTCGTCGACCAGCAGCGATACCGCTTCGGCGTCGGCCACGATGGTGACCGTGACGGTGCCCGATCCGTCGGCGGCGACCACGACGTCGACATTGGTGTCGACGCGACAACTCGCCGCGAGGACGACCAAAATCATCCCAATCACCACAGCGCGCACCCGGAGCATCCCCTGGAAACTAGACCGAACCGACCCAGCGCGTGCCCATCGGCACGCGAAACGGTGACTGGGCGGTTAGAACACGCTCCCGTCGCCGCCATCGACGGCGTCGGCCAGCTCCGGTTCTGGTGGTTCGAATCCCTCGATCGAGCGGAACACGATCACCTTGGAGTCTTCCTTTTCGGGATCGGGCTCGACATCGACGATGATTATCTCGCCGGCGCGGAACTCCTTGTAGAGCAGGCGCTCGGAAAGGGGATCCTCCACCAGGTGCTGGAGAGCCCGGCGTAGGGGTCGGGCGCCGAGGGTCGGGTCGTAGCCCTCGCTGGCCAGATGATCCTTGGCCGCGTCGGTGAGCTCGAGTCCCATTCCCTGTCCGGCCAGCTGCTGAGCGGTGCGCGCCGCCATGAGATCGACGATCTGGCGAACCTCGGGCTGGGAGAGCTCGTGGAACACGATCACATCGTCTATGCGGTTGAGGAATTCGGGCCGAAAATGCTGCTTGAGAGCATCGGTGACCTTTTCCTTCATCCTCTCGTAGCTGACCGCCTCGTCGGCCTTGGTGAAGCCGAGGTTGGCCTTACGCAGATCCGCGGTGCCGAGGTTGGAGGTCATGATCAGAACGGTGTTGCGGAAATCGACGGAGCGGCCCTGGCTGTCGGTGAGCCGGCCTTCCTCGAGGATCTGCAGCAGGGTGTTGAAGACGTCGGGGTGGGCCTTTTCGACCTCGTCGAACAAGACGACCGAGAAGGGCTTGCGGCGCACCTTTTCTGTGAGCTGGCCACCCTCTTCGTAGCCGACATACCCGGGAGGTGAACCGACGAGTCGGCTCACGGTGTGCTTCTCCTGGTATTCGGACATATCGAGGCTGATGAGGGCGGACTCGTCGCCGAACAAGAACTCGGCGAGGGTCTTAGCCAGCTCCGTCTTTCCCACACCCGATGGGCCCAGGAAGATGAACGAGCCGCTCGGTCGCTTCGGGTCCTTGAGACCTGCCCGGGTGCGACGGATCGCCTGGGAAACCGCCTTGATGGAGTCCTGCTGACCGATCACCCGCTTGTGGAGTTCGTCCTCCATGCGAAGCAGCTTCTGGGTCTCTTCTTCGGTGAGCTTGTAGACGGGAATTCCGGTCCAGAGTGAGAGCACCTCGGCGATGGCCTCTTCGTCGACCTCATCGAAGAGATCGACACCCGATGCCCGGGCCTCGCCCTCCAACGAATCGCGACGCGACAGCAGCTCCTTCTCCTTGTCGCGGAGGCGTCCGGCCTCTTCGAACTGCTGAGACTCGACCGCATCCTTCTTCTCGCCGACCACCGCGGAGATCTCGGCTTCGAGCTCCTTGTATTCGGGCGGTGTTTCCATGCGCTTGATGCGCAGGCGGGAGCCGGCCTCGTCGATCAGGTCGATCGCTTTGTCGGGAAGGTGACGATCGGAGATGTAGCGGTCGGCGAGGTTGGCTGCTGCCACCAGAGCCTGATCGGTGATGGTGACGCGATGGTGGGTCTCGTAGCGATCACGCAGACCCTTGAGAATCTCGATGGTGTGGGGAACCGACGGCTCCTCCACAACGACCTTCTGGAATCGACGTTCGAGCGCCGCATCCTTTTCGAGATGCTTGCGGTATTCGTCGAGGGTGGTGGCACCGATGGTCTGGAGCTCACCCCTCGCGAGCATCGGCTTGAGGATCGAGGCGGCATCAATCGCGCCTTCAGCGGCACCGGCGCCCACGAGGGTGTGGATCTCGTCGATGAACAAGATGATGTCGCCTCGCGACTTGATCTCCTTGAGCACCTTCTTGAGTCGCTCCTCGAAATCACCGCGATAGCGACTGCCGGCGACGAGGGCACCGAGATCGAGGGTGTAGAGCTGCTTGTTGGTGAGTGTCTCCGGCACGGTGTCGGCCGCGATCGATTGGGCGAGTCCCTCCACGATGGCGGTCTTGCCCACGCCCGGTTCGCCGACGAGCACCGGGTTGTTCTTGGTGCGTCGGCTGAGAATCTGCATGACCCGCTCGGTTTCGCGGGAGCGTCCGATCACCGGATCGAGGCCCTTCTCACGGGCCAGTTGGGTGAGATTGCGGCCGAATTGGTCGAGTACCAGCGATCCCGAGGCGGAGTCGCCGCCCGAGCCACCGGCAGTGGCTCCTGCCTTGTCGCCGGCGCCACCAGGGGCACCGCCTTCGCCGCTGCCACCGGAGCCGGAGTAGCCCGAAAGGAGTTGGATGACCTGCTGGCGCACCCTGCTGAGATCGGCACCGAGCTTCACGAGCACCTGAGCGGCAACGCCCTCACCCTCACGGATGAGCCCGAGCAGGATGTGTTCGGTACCGATGTAGTTGTGGCCGAGCTGGAGGGCCTCGCGGAGGCTCAACTCCAGAACCTTCTTGGCCCGAGGGGTGAACGGGATGTGGCCACTGGGCGAGGAACCGCCCTGACCGATGATCTCTTCGACCTGGTTGCGCACAGCTTCGAGACTGATCCCGAGCGACTCGAGTGCCTTCGCGGCGACGCCTTCACCCTCATGAATCAGACCGAGCAAGATGTGCTCGGTGCCGATGTAGTTGTGGTTGAGGAGACGCGCCTCTTCCTGAGCGAGTACCACCACTCGTCGAGCCCTGTCTGTGAACCGCTCGAACATCAGGCATTCCTCCCAGTTATTGGGTCCGTCAAATGAGTGTACCGGGACCCTTCCGGCTGTCGCCCCCGAGGGACTCCCGGATCTCGGGTGTCTCATCGGCAGGCGGGCCTCGAGACGTAGGAAAAGGGCCCTGCGACCGACGACGGTGGTAGCTCATCGACGCTCAGTGGCGCGAAGATGGGCGATGGTCGTGCCGACGCCGTAGCTTAGGGACGTGGCCCACCCGCTGGCGATCCTGCCTTCGATGGAATCCGACCTCGTTCGCGTCGAAGACGAGCTCTTGCGCGTAGTGAGTTCCGACAGCGATTTCCTCACCGATGTCGCCAGCCACCTGATTCTCGCGGGCGGCAAGCGCGTGCGCCCTGGGTTCGCCATGGCATCCGCCGCGGTGCTCGACCCCGATGCCGGCACTGCCTCGATCGACGTGGTGCGCGGCGGTTGCGCGGTCGAACTCGTCCACATCGGCAGCCTCTACCACGACGACGTGATGGACGACGCCACCACTCGCCGCAGCGTGAAGAGCGTGAACGCCGAGTGGGGCAACCTGCGGGCGATTCTCGCCGGGGACTACCTCCTCGGGCGGGCATCGGAGCTCGCCGCCGATCTCGGCACCGAAGTGGCGGGCCTGCTGGCCACCACGATCACCCATCTCTGCGAGGGCCAGATCCTCGAACTCGAGAGTGCGTACGACCCCACCCGCACAATCGAGGGCTACGAACGATCGATCACCGGCAAGACCGCGGCCCTGCTCGGCACGGCCTGCCGGATCGGCGCCCTCGTGGCCGAGTTGCCCCGGCCTGTGGTGGAGTCGCTCACCGAGTTCGGCCTGGCCTACGGGATGGCTTTCCAAGTGGTCGACGACATCCTCGATCTCATCGCCACCGACGAGCAGCTCGGCAAGCCGTCCGGCAACGATCTGGTGGAAGGCATCTACACCCTGCCGGTCATCCACTCGCTGGCCGACCCCGACATCGGTCCCGAGCTCGCACCCCTGCTCACGGCCGACATCTCACTGGATGCGCGCGATCAGGCCCGAGGGCTGGTGCGCTCCGGCGATGGGGTCGACATTGCCCTCGACGTGGCCCGTTCCTGGGCCGACAAGGCCTGCGCCACCCTCACCGGCCTCCCGGATACGCCCGGAGCCGAAGCTCTGCGAGCCGCTTCGGTCGATCTGGTGGAGCGGGCCGCCGCGCCACTGAGTTGATCACCAACTCAGCCAGACGCTCAGTCGCGATCCACCCGCCGGAGGCATGAGATGGTTACCCCCGACACGATGCGCGCTGCTCTCCTCCTCGGACGAGGGGGGCCTGAGATGTTGGAGGTTCGCGACGACGTTCCCCTGCCGGTCGTCAGCCCCGAAGATGCCCTCATCGAGGTGTCGGCCTGCGGCGTGAACAACACCGACATCAACACCCGAGTCGGGTGGTATTCGCGATCGGTCACCGCTGCCACCACCGGCGACGGCTTCAACGAGTCCCGGGCCGACGACGCCACATGGGGTCGCGGCGGGCTCGCGTTCCCCCGCATCCAGGGCGCCGACATTTGCGGCAAGGTCGTGGCCGTCGGCTCGGGCGTGGAGGACTCCACCCTGATCGGTCGACGGGTTCTCGTCGACCCCTGGCTACGCGACCGCGACGATCCGACCAACCGCGAGCTGGCCGGCTACCTCGGCAGCGAGCACGACGGAGGCTTCGCCCAGTACGCGGCGATTCCCGCCCGCAACGTCCACCCCATCGATTCCGACCTGCCCGACGACGAGCTGGCCACCTTCGCCTGTTCCTGGTCGACCGCGGAACACATGCTCCAACGAGTTGGGCTCACCAGCGGCCAGAGCATCGCCGTGCCCGGAGCATCGGGAGGGGTCGGCAGCGCTCTGGTTCAGTTGGCGAAACGGCGCGGTGCGCGCGTGGTGGCCATCGCCGGCACCGCGAAGCTCGACCAGATCCGGGTCCTGGAGCCGGCCGCGACCATCGCCCGTGAGCTCGACGACGTCGTCGGCGCAACAGTCGAAGCCAACGGTGGGCCGTTCGATGTGGTGGCCGACATAGTGGGCGGCGCCGATTTCGTCGGCTGGTTGGAGGCCCTCCGCCGCGGAGGGCGCTATGTGACTTCCGGCGCCATCGCCGGACCGGTTGTCGAACTCGACCTCCGCACCCTCTATCTCAACGACCTGGAGCTCTACGGAGCAACCGTGTTCCAGCCCCAGGTGTTCGCCGACCTCGTCGGCTACATCGAACGGGGCGAAGTGACCCCGATGCTCGCCGCCACCTTCCCGTTGGCACAGATCGGCGAGGCCCAGGAGGCCTTCGGCCGCAAGGAACACATCGGCAATCTGGTGATCACGATGGGGAACTGACCGCCACCTGACGGCCCAGAAACTCCAGCACAACCCGATTGAAGTGCTTGGCGCCCTCCACCATGAAACCGTGGGCCGCGCCCCGCACAACCACCAGTTGGCTATTGGGAATTCGAGCAGCGATCTCCTCGGCATCGGCCACCGGGGTGAGTAGATCCTGGCTGCCGGTGATCACCAGCGTCGGCGCACTGATCACGCCGAGATCGTCCGAGCTGCCTTCATTGAAGCTGCGGATCGCTCCGATCTGGGCGATGAACGCCTCTTGGGGAGCACGCAGCATGAGGGGTCCGAGGAGGGCTGCCACCGGCCAGAGCCGACGCACCGAGCGGGGTCCGAAGATCCACTCGAAGTTCTTCACCGAGAACGCTCGCATCCCTTGGGTGCGGATCAGGTTTTCCCAATCGTCGAACAGTTCATCCCGCCAACCGATCTCGCACGCAGTGCAGGCCAGCGTGAGCGACTCCACCCGCTCGGGGAACTCGACCGCGATTATCTGGGAGAGGGCACCGCCCATCGATGCCCCGATCACATGCGCCGACTCGATCTCGAGATGGTCGAGAACCTCCACCGCATCGCGGGCGAGACGTTCGAGGTCGTAAGGGCCGGGCGGTTTCTCGGACTGACCTGATCCTCGATTGTCGACAGCCACGCAGCGGTAGTCGTGGCCGAAGGCGTGACGCTGACGGAACCAGCCGAGGTTGTCGGCCCCGAGCCCGTGCAGGAACAACACCGTCGGCCCCTCGTGATTGCCCCACTCGGTGTAGTGGATACGAATGCCATCGGTCGTTTCGATCCGGCTCATGCGGCGTCCCTGTCGACCTCGAGATGCACGACCGATTCCCAGTTGTAGAGGTCCTCGACACACGCCCGCGTGGAGCGCGCGGGGGTGAAGTCGAGCTCAGAACGAGCCAGCGTGCCGTCGGCGGTCTGGCCCCGCTGAAGGGCCTCAGCGGAGTGCTCGGGCAGGGGCGAACCGAGAGCCGCGGTGATCATGCGCGCCACGCGCCAGCCCGGGCCCCATACCGGCATGATCAGGCGCCGACCGATCCGAGCCGCCTTCGACCCGGTGATCGTGCCCTCGCCCACGATGTTGAACGCCCCATCGACGCGCGCCCGCACGGCGGCAGGCACCGCATCGTGGACGTCGTCGATGTGAACGAGTTGGACGGGACCCTCGAACGGCAGACCCACCGGCACAACAGGAAGGCGGAGGTAACGACCGAGCGGGCTCGGGATGTAAGGACCCACGATCGGAGCGAACCGCAAGACAGTGACCGGGATGGACTCGCGCTGCTTCCTGAAGGCCTGGGCCTCCGCCTCCGCGTCGACAAGCATCCGGCCGAAGCGCGACGTGGGGGCGAGCGGAGCACTCTCGTCGGGCACCTCGTGGGAACCGCGCCGACTCCCGTAGACATCGATCCCCGACCTCATGACGACATGTTCGAGCGAGGGGCAATCGAGGGCGGCCTGGAACACCGAACGGGTGGCGGCCCGGGTACGGATCTCGGCCGACACCGGGTTGGAGCGCGAATGAGGCTCGTAGATCCCCAGATGGATCAACACCTCGGGGTCGAACTCGCGAAGGAGCCGGGTGCGGGTCTCCACCTCGGTGGGCTCGACGCGGTGGAACTCGGTGCGACGGATCCGGCGCCGCGGTGGTTCCATGTCGAGACCGAGCATCGAGACCGCGGGATCGCCGTGGAAACGCAGGGCGACACCAGTACCGATGTCACCACCCATTCCGACGATTGCGATCCGCATGATTACCCCTCGGCCTGCTCTGGTCTGAGGGTAGGGAACAAAACGACATCGCGGATAGTCGTGGTTCCGGTGAGAAGCATCACGAGCCGATCCACCCCGATACCGAGTCCGGCAGTGCCGGGCAGGCCGTACTCCAAGGCCCTCAGGTAATCTTCGTCGACCACCATTGCCTCATCGTCGCCGGCATCACGGTCGGCCTCCTGAGCAACGAACCGCTCCCTTTGCACGGTCGGATCGGTGAGTTCGGAGAAGCCGTTGCACAGCTCACGCCCGGCCACGATGGCCTCGAAGCGCTCGGTGTAGCCGGGCCGATCGCGATGCTCGCGTGAGAGCGGTGATACCTCCACCGGATAGTCGGTGACGAACACCGGCCCCCACAACTCGGCCTCGCAGGTCTTTTCGTAGATCTCGAGAATCAGCTTGCCGGGGCCGTAGTGGGCCTTCACTTCCACGCCGAACTTCTCGCACAGGGTGCGCAGCTCGTCGATCGGGGTGTCGAGGCTCACCTCGACGCCGGCGTGCTCGAGGATGAGTTCCTCCATCGTGGCCCGTCGCCATGGCGTGGTGAGGTCGACTTCACGGCCGTCGTAGTCGACCACAGTGGTGCCGAGCACCTCCATCGCCGTTCCCGCTACGAGCTCCTCGGTGAGGGTCATCATGTCGCCATGGTCGGCATACGCCCAGTAGAGCTCGAGCATCGTGAATTCGGGGTTGTGGCGGGTCGACATTCCCTCGTTGCGAAACACCCGTCCGATCTCGAACACCTTCTCCATTCCGCCCACCACGAGCCTCTTCAGGTAGAGCTCGGGGGCGATGCGCAGGTAGAGCTCGGTGTCGAGAGCGTTGTGGTGGGTGACGAAGGGCTTGGCCAGGGCGCCTCCGGGAATCGGATGAAGCATCGGGGTCTCGACCTCGATGAAATCCTGCTCGTGGAGGATGCGGCGCATCGACGCGACGATCTCCGAACGCCGGCGAAAAGCCGTGCGCGATTCTTCGGTGACCCACAGATCGACGTAGCGCTGGCGATAGCGGACGTCGGGATCGGAGATTCCATGCCACTTGTCGGGGAAGGGTCGCTGGGCCTCGGCGAGCACTGTCCACTCGTCGACGCGCACCGACAGCTCACCTCGCCGGGTCATCATCACGATCCCGGTGACCGCGATCCAGTCTCCGATCGAGAGGCCGGTGAAGCCGTCGAACTCGGGGGTGCTCTTGGCCATGGCGAAGAGCTGGATGCGGCCGGTGCTGTCCTGTAGCGAGCCGAAGGCGACCTTGCCCTGGTCTCGTCTGAGCATCAACCGGCCGGCGATGGTGACGATGTGATCGGTCTCCGAGCCGGCCTCGATGTCGCCATGATCGGCGATGACCGAAGCGGAGGTGTGGGTTACGTCGAAGCGGTAGGGAAGGGTCATCGGGAGTTTCGTTGGTGGACGATCCGCAGACCGTGGAGGGTGAGGAAGGGTTCGAGGTGGTCGATGGTTTCGCAGGCGGGTGCGATCACGTGGGCCAGGCCTCCGGTGGCGACAACATTGATCTCGCCGATCTCAGCGGCGAAGCGGCGCACCATTCCGTCGATCATCGAAGCGAACCCGTAGACCGAGCCGGACTGGATCGATTCGACGGTGCTCTTCCCGATGACACTTCGCGGCTCTACGAGTTCAACCGCGCGCAGCGCGGCGGCCCGCCCGAACAGGGCGTCGAGGCTGATCTCCACACCGGGGGCGATGGCGCCTCCGATGAACTCACCGTTTTCGGAGATCACATCGAAGTTGTTGCCGGTACCGAAGTCGACCACCACCGTGGGCCCACCGAACAGATCGTGGGCCGCGATCGCGTTGGCGATCCGGTCGGCGCCGACCTCCTTCGGATTGTCGTAGAGGATCGGCATCCCCGTCTTGACCCCCGGCTCGATCACCACCGGTTCGAAAGGCAGATAGCGGTGCATCATGTCGCGAAGGTTGGAGAGCACCCGCGGTACGCCGGAGCAGATCGCAGCCCCGTCCAGATCCTCTTCGAAATCGACCCCGGCAATTTCGAGGAGGGCTCGGATCATCACCGAGTGCTCGTCGCTGGTGCGGTCGGCATCAGTTGACAGGCGCCAGTGGTCGACGAGGCCGGCCGCGGCGCCTTCGCCGTTTTCCGCTTCAGGGTCGTAGAGACCCAAAACAGTCTGGGTGTTCCCGACGTCGATGGTGAGTAGCACGGTGCAGAACGCTACCTGACCGCGGCCGGGGTCAGCCGAAACCGCGATTGTCCTGTTTCAGAGCGAGATCCACAGACACCGCAGAAGCCACCACGAGGCTGCGTAAGGGCTCGGCGAGAGGCTGATGAATCTGCAGCACGTAGTTGTCGGCGGTGGTGAACATCGTCTTGGCGAGTCCCTCCCACGTCTTGGTGATGCGAGCCACCTCGGTGCCCGCACTGTCCTGGATGTTGAAGTTCCATGCCCGCCAGTTCTCGCCGTTGAGTGAGCCGAGCTGTCCGGAGGTTCCCTCGAGCGAGAAACGGATCTTGCCGATCATGTTCCGCTGCACGATCGAACCGAGCGGGGCTCCGGATCCATCGGCGATGTGCACCTTCGACTTGGCGAACTTTGCCGGGCGGGTGACCGTGAGCTGCACCGCACCGTTCATGTCGACGAGTTGGAGGCTGTGGGTCATGAACTGGTCGAAGCTGCTGACGAAGCGGGCCGCCTTCTTGAGGGTGCTCTGGCCGACCTGGCGGATGGCACCGATCTGGGTGCCGTCCTGGTCGTAGACCGCATACTCGTTGTTGAGTTCGATGAGCTTGGCCTTCTGGTTCACCACCAGAACGGGTTGGTCGAACAGGCCCGTGCCGGCCGGGGCCGCGTTCACCCTCGCCTTGTCGGTCACCTGGCTCTGGACCTTCTCGGCGGTGGCTCCGGTGGTGGGGATGGGTCCGCTGTCGGTCACGGAGTCGGTGCCCTGGCGTCCGTGGTCGGAGACGTGCTCGGTCCAGACCGAACCGTCCCAGTAGCGATGTTCGTGTCGACCCGTTGGATCCGGGTACCAGTTGGCGGGGGTGTCGGACATGCCCAGAGGGTACGGCAACCGCGGTGTGGATATAAGGTCCCCGAACACGCCGGTCGCGGAAAGGAACGAGCGAATGACACACCCTCTGCATCTCGCCCAGGAGGCGGGAGAGGTTCTGCTGGACCAGCTCGGAGAAGCCCAGGTAGCCGTGGTGCTGGGTTCGGGTTGGGCCGCCGCGGCCGAGGGGCTCGGCACGATCACCGCCGAGATCCCACTCGGGTCGATACCGGGCGCGGCTCCACCTGCGGTCGAGGGCCACAGCGGGCTCGTGAGAGCAGTGTCGGTCAGCACCAAGTCGGCGTGGCTGTTCGGTGGCCGCACCCACCTCTACGAGGGCCACAGCCCTCACGACGTCGTCCACGCAGTGCGCGCCGCGGTGCTGGCAGGCTGCAAAACCGTGATCCTCACCAACGCCGCGGGATCACTCGACCGCAACCAGGGGCCGGGTACACCGGTGATGCTGGCCGACCAGCTCAACCTCACCGGGGTTTCGCCCATGGGCGGCGCTCACCCTCCCGATGGATTCCCCGGACGCTTCTGTGATCTCACCGAACTCTACTCCCGACGCATGAGGGCGGCGGCGCTCGCCCACGACAGCACCCTTGCCGAAGGTGTCTACGCCGGCCTGCTCGGTGGGGCCTACGAGACCCCGGCCGAGATCGCCATGCTCGGCGGTTTCGGTGCCACCCTCGTGGGCATGTCCACCGTCCTGGAGGCGATCGCCGCGAAACATCTGGGTGCGGAGATCGCCGGCATCTCGCTGGTCACCAATCTCGCCGCGGGCATGGGTGGCGACCTGAGCCACCAGGAAGTGCTCGACGTTGCGGCCGCGTCGACCGACCGTGTTCTCGCCCTGATCGATGCCCTGATCCGAGCCGCGTGACCATCGGCCGACTTGCCGGACGGGGGAACTAGAGCCTTGACCGACGATCTCCTGGCCACGATCAAAGCCTGGACCGCCATCGACCCCGACCTGTCGACCAGATCCGAACTGGATCGCTTGGTCGAGGCTGAGGCCACCGCCGTTCTCGAGGAACTTTTCGAGGGCCGGATCGGTTTCGGAACCGCGGGCCTCAGAGCCGCGGAGGGGCCGGGCCCCAACCGCATGAACCGGCTCGTCGTGCGCCAGACCACAGCTGGGCTGATGGACTGGTTGGGCCAACGGGGCACCCCGACGCCAACCATCGTCGTCGGCTTCGACGCCCGACACGGCTCTAGGACTTTTGCCCACGACGCCGCCGGGGTGATCGCGGCGAGAGGCGGGCGAGCCCTCCTGCTCCCGCGTCCCCTCCCCACCCCCGTGCTGGCTCGAGGGGTGCTCTCCCAGGTCGCCGATGCCGGCGTGATGATCACGGCGTCTCACAATCCGGCAGCCGACAACGGCTACAAGCTCTACCTGGCCGACGGCATCCAACTCGTGGCTCCGTCCGACACCGAGATCGCCGCTGCCATCGATTCGGTCGCGGCGACCGGCAGCCCGATCGAAGTGAGCGACGATCGTGTCGTCGTGCTCGACGACCAAGCGGTCGACGAGCATCTCGAGGCCATCCAGGAAGTCCTACTCACCCGCCGCCGAGCGGTATCCACCGTATACACCGCCATGCACGGAGTCGCGGGCGCTCACCTCCTCGCGGCCTTCGAACGGGCCGGGTTCCCGGCCCCGGCGGTCGTGGCCGAACAGTTCGAACCCGACCCCGACTTCCCCACCGTCACCTTCCCCAACCCCGAAGAACCCGGCGCACTCGATCTCGCCCTCCAACTCGCCGAGAGCGAGTCGGCCGATCTCGTATTGGCCAACGACCCCGACGGCGACCGCATCGCCCTCGCAGTGCGGTCGCGCGATGGGCATGGCTACACGCCGTTGAGCGGCGATCAGACCGGTGTCCTCCTCGCCGATCACCTACTCACCCACACCTCGGGCCCCAACCGCATCGTGGCGGCGTCGCTCGTATCGAGTCGCCTGCTGTCGAAGATGGCCGCTGCTGCCGGCGTATCGTGCGAAACCACCCTCACCGGATTCAAGTGGGTGGCCCGCCCCATGGTCGACCAGCCCGACAAGCACTACCTGATCGGCTACGAGGAGGCGCTCGGCTACTCGATCGGCGGAGTCGTGCGCGACAAGGACGGGATCTCCGCCGCTCTCGTCGCGGCCGAGGCCGTCGCTGAGATGATCGCCGACGGGGAGACCGTCTGGGACCGACTCGACCGACTCGCGGTGGCCCACGGCACCCACCTCACCGGCCCCGTGTCGATCCGATTCGCCGGCACCGACGCCCAGGAACAGATGGACGAGACCATGACCCACGTCCTCGCGAACCCTCCCGACGCGCTGGCCGGCAGTCGCCTCGTTTCCTCCGAAAACCTCGCCGAGGGCACCCACCTCCCACCCACGGCGGGCTCCTTGCTCCTCTTCGCCGACGACACCCGTGTGATCATCCGCCCGAGCGGTACCGAGCCGAAGGTGAAGGCCTACATCGAGGTGATCGAACCGGTCGCCGGCCCCGGCGACACCGAAGCATCCCGTCAGCGCGGAGAACTACGCCTTTCTGCGGCCCAGGCCGCGGTTGGATCGATGCTGGGCGGGGCCTGATCCCCCGATCCTTCAGCTCGTTCGGCTGGCCAGGAATACCGGGATCTCGCGACCGGCCTCGCCCGCGGATACGGCGTATTCGGCGTAGGTCGGGAAGGCGATAACACCCCGCTCCCACCAGGTCGAACGTTCATCGCCGCTGATGAGCCGGACCGTGTAATCGAGCGGCTCGGCGCCGTCCTGGATCGTGACGTGAGAATCGGCCATCAGGTTGTGGTACCAGCCCGGATGCTCGGGTCTGCCCCCCTTTGACGCAACGATCAGGTACTCACCCGCGTGCTCCACCCTCATCAACGGAACCTTGCGGATCTTGCCCGTCTTGTGGCCCACGGTGGTCATCAAGATTATCGGGAGGCCTGTATCGCGCAGGGTGTTGGCCCGCTCGCCGCCCGATGCCTCGTACTCGGCCACCTGATCGGCCACCCAGTCCCAGGTGCTCGGCGCGTAGTCGTCTTCGTTCCCCATGTTCAGACCTCTCTGATGAAGGCGCCGTCGTTGTCGATGAGCCTTGCTTTCCCGAACCGTACCGCCAGCAACAACCTCACCTCACCCGCCAGCACGCTGTCGGCCACCAGTGTCTCGGCGGGAACCGCGGCCGCGTAGTCGAGCTCACCGAGCGGAGCGGTGGCCACTTTGGTGGCCATGGCCGACTCGATCACCTTCGGGTTGGTTTCTCCGTCGACCACCAACTCGATCCCGAGATCGAGGGCACGGCGGATGACCGGTGCCTGGGCCCTCTCATCAGCTGTGAGGTAGAAGTTGCGGCTCGACAAGGCAAGCCCGTCGGGCTCACGCACGATCGGGCAGTCCACCACCTCCACCGGCATCGACAGGTCGACGGCCATACGCCGGATCACCGCCAGCTGCTGCCAATCCTTCGCTCCGAAGTAGGCCCGACACGGCCCCACGATCGAGAACAACTTCGCCACCACCGTGGCCACACCTGAGAAGTGGTAGGGCCGGGCCACGCCCTCGAGCGGCGCCGAAACCGTGGGCACGGTAACCACGGTGTCGACCGGACGCGGATACATCTCCTCGACCGACGGAGCGAAGACCATGTCGATCCCCTCCGCCCGACAGATCTCCAGATCACGATCCAGATCGCGGGGATAAGAGTCGAGATCCTCTCCCTCGCCGAACTGGAGGGGGTTGACGAATATCGAGGCGATCGTGATGTCGTTGTCGCCAACCGCGGCCGTCATCAGCGAGGCGTGGCCCGCATGCAGATAGCCCATGGTGGGAACCAGTCCGACGGTGCGGCCCTCGGCGCGGTGAACATCGAGTCCGCTCCGCACCTCGGTGATTTTTGTCAACAGGTCCATGTCAGCCCGCCTCGTTTTCGGTGCGGGCCTGGGCCGCAAGCCGACGCGCTTCGGCGACCATTGCCTCGTAGCTCGCTCTTTCGTCGGGGGCCAAGGCCTCGATGTGGCGGGCAATCGTGGCATCGTCGCCCCGCGAAGCCGGACCGGTGAGCGCAGCTGCGGGGCCCAGTTCGTCGACATTGCGAATCGTGGCCTTCACCAGGTCCATGATCGCCTCGAAGGGCACGTTGGCCGAATGGCCGATCCGTTCGGCCTGACCCAACACCGCCACGAGATGGTTCGACGCCACCGCAGCCGCGGCGTGATAGGCGCCACGATCGGAGTCGGCGACAGAGAATTCACGGCCCCCCAGCGCCTCCACCAGGTCGCTCACCAGGGGGTCGCCCGCCGTCGCAAACCAGGCTCGCTCACGCAGGCGCGCCGCTCCGCGCCCGGCGTCGGGAAGCGCCACGAGGGGGTGCATGGCCCCACGCCTCGGATGACCTTCCAGCACACCCAAGCCCAGCGAACCGGCCAGATGCACGACCACCGTGGAATCGACCGGATCGATCGCGCCGGCAACCGCTGCGATCACGTCGTCGGGTGTGGCGATCACCACCAGGTCGACTCCAGCGGCCGCATCGACGAGCAGGTCGCCGCGCCCCCGCACGTCGATCACGGTCCAGTCGGAGTCGGCCAGCGCGCCCACGAGTGATCCACCCGCCCGGCCCCGACCGATCACCCGGAGCCGGGGCATCACGTCGTTTCGGCTGGTTCGGCCCCATCACCGTCGAGGTCATCATCGGTGTGCTCTTCATCATCGAGTTCGATCGGATCATCGACGAATGCTCCGACCTTCACATCGGCGGAAGGGTCGCACCTTTCGACCATGGCCACCAGCTCGCGTGCGAGCTGGCCGAGCTCACGTTCGAACAACTGCTCGGTGATACTTATTGCCTGAGGGCCGTCGGCGACCATGCCCATCCACAACAGGTATGCGGCCACCAGGCCCGTGAGGCGCTCGCCGAGCTCCTCACGGTGCACGACGATGCGCTCACCCGCGGCCACATGGTCTCGGATCGCCGCCATGGCCCGGGTGAGCCCGAGAGGACCGGCCGCAGGGCCGTTGAAGGGCACATGGTGAAACGGCAAGGCCATGGCCTCGTAGTTGTGCAGGTTCTGGGTGGAGCCACACAACGACACCACGAAGTCGAACTCTTGCTGGCGCAGCCAGATGATCTCCTCCTGTCGCCTCACCTTGCGGTGGTTGGCTCCATAACCGCCGGGGCGTTCGCATACCGCAACCCGATCCTTCACGATCCACGTGAAGTGTCGGGGCTCGATGCCCTGGGCCCATTTGCCTCTCATGTCTGCACGATTCGCACGGCGTGGACCGTAGCTCGCGCACCATGGCCTCGTACCACGTCGGCGCCCAATTGAACCTTCAGAATTGGCATCGCGACCGCTCTCTCGCCGCTACTCGGGCTCGAATACCCGAATCGAATCGAGCTCTCGATAGTGCTCGGCCACGTCGAGGCCATAGCCGACTACGAAATCGGGCGGGATCGGGAACCCGAAATACTTGACGTCGCCGGTGTTGGCACCCTCCCTCACGAGCAGGGCGCACACCTCGAGGCTGGCCGGGTTGCGGTCGCCGAGAAGAGACCTCAGATAGCGCAGGGTGAGTCCGGAGTCGACGATGTCTTCCACCAGGATCACATCGCGACCCTTGATGTCGGTCTCGAGATCCTTGACGATGCGCACCACGCCGCTCGACTTGGTGGACTCGCCGTAGGAGGAGACGGCCATGAAATCAAGTTCGACCGGAAGGTCGATAGCGCGGCCGAGGTCGCTCATGAACACGAAGGCGCCCTTGAGCACTCCCACCAGCAAAGGACTGCGGCCGCGGTAGTCGGTGGTGATCCTGGCTCCGAGTTCGCTGACCCGCGCGGCCAGATCATCGGCCGCTATTACGACCCTCCCGATGGATCCCTGGGGTGCTGCGTGCATCTTTCAGACCCTACAGGTCAGAGCTGCGATGTTCGGCCGGTCACTTCCTCCGCTCGACCCTGAGTGTCCCCGCCGTTCGTGCCACCCGATGGCCCCCCGTCACCTCGGTGGCCACATGACGGCCGTCGACCACCGCCAGCACACGTTCGATCGAAGCCGCATCAACCGGATGGTCTGCGCCGGTCTGGGCCTGCAGCCACCCCCTCAGCGCCTCGGTGCCGACGGCACGGGGCGCGGCACGAAGCGCGGCGACATCGGTGGGGTCGATCACCGCGGCTGCCGTCCGCACCACCTCGAGCGCATCAGCTACGAGATCAGCATGACGGGTGAGGAGGGGAACGGGGTCGCGCCCGACGAGTTCGGTGATCTCCGGGATGAGTCGCTGTCTCACCGCCACCCGCGTGAACGAGGGATCATGATTGTGTTCGTCCTCCACCGGGCAGATCCCCTCGGCCTCACAGAGGGCGTGGGTCTCGGATCGCCGCAGGCGGATGAGGGGCCTGTTCACCCGGTGGAAGGGTGCGGCCACTCCCGCCAGGCCCGCCCCTCGGAGCATGTTCATCAAGACCGTCTCGGCCCGATCGTCGGCGGTGTGAGCGACACACACATCGTCGGGCAAGGCTGTGTAGCGGGCCTCCCGGGCCCGCGCCTCGAGATCGGCTCCCGCCTCCAGATCCACCCCTCTCAGCTCGAACCCCAAACCGAGATCCGAAGCGAAAGTGGCCACCATCGCAGCGTCCTCGGCCGAGGAGGGCCTGAGGCCATGATCGATGTGCCAGATCACGACGTCTCTGCCCGCGGCGCGGGCGAGGAGGGCCATCGCCACACTGTCGGCACCCCCGCTGACGCCCAGCGCAAGGGGTTCCCCGGTAGAGGGGAAGGTGCACCGATCGAGCAGCTCGGTGATGTCCACCGAGGCTCAGGCCGCGAACTCCGGCGATCCGACCCGGGCGATCCACAGGCCGGGATCACGGATCTCGTCGATGGACGGAACGTTGGCCGGCTCCGCCCATGCCCGATCAAGCAGGTCGGCCCCACCGTGAGATTCCACCGCCGCGATGAACGACTCGCCCTCGGCGTACTGCTTCATCTTGGCTTCGAGGCCGGCGAGGCGCTGGAAGACCTTCGTGAAGCCACTCGCGTTCTGGCGACGATGGCGCAGCACCCGCGCAAACCGTTCGGCCGACGGCACGAGCCCCTGCCCGGCGCGGTCCATCGTGACGTCGCCGTGGCCCTCCAGGAGGCTCATCAGGCCTGCGACCTCGTTGATCACCGCGAGCTGTTCGTCTGATGCGAACAACGCCATGATGCCGCCCTGATCCATTGGATCTTCGCCGCGACGACGCGTCTCGAGCAGGCGTTGGGCGGCCGCCAGGAACCTCTTTGGGTCGGGGTCGACGCTGTCCATCGTGGACTCGACCAGGCCCAGGAAGTGCTCACGCATCCAAGGCACCCCGGTGAACTGGGCCCGGTGGGTCACCTCATGCAGCGCCAGCCAGAGCCGGAACTCCTGAGGAGGAAACGCATAACGTTTCTCCAGCGCCAGCACGTTGGGGGCGACGTAGTAAACGATGTCCTGCTCGTCGGGATTCTCGTCCTCGATCACGAGCAGGTCGTACTGGCCCAGCACGCGGGTGGACATCCACCCGAGCATGGCGCCGAGCTCGGCTCCCGCCACCTTCGGACCGAGCTGGCCCGCCTTGCCATCCATCTTGTCGGCCAACTTGTCGGTGATGGGTCGGAGCAGGCGTTGGAAGGACGCAAGGTTGGCGTCGACCCAACCCTCCCTACCGGTGACCCGGCCCCGGGCGTTGCCGTCGAGCGAACGCAAACCCGTGCACTCCGCCACGAGGTCTTCCGCCTGGGCGGTGTAGCGATCGAAATCCTCTTCCAACCCGTCGCGGTAACGCGCGGCGCGGTAGGGCTCCTTGCCCGAGACCTTGCCCGCAACCTTCCGGGCGACCTCCCAGTCGACCGCCTCGGTCATATCAGTCGCGCGGATAGCGCTTGTAGGTGACCTGGCCCAGATACCCGACGACGGTGAACACGATCGCCGCGATGCAGGCGATGGCGAGAACCGGCGCAATCCAGAAGTGCCATACGACAGCAAGTTGACTCATGGCGCAGAGTGTAGAACGCCTCGGGCCCTTGTCCGCACCCAGTGGGCTCAGACGGCCCTCGAACGCCATGAGATACTTCGAGTATGGAAGATTCTGAGCGGGAGGCAGACGACGTCCGACCTCTCCGCGAGCGATCGTCGCCCAGGTGGGTGGATCCGAAACAGGGAGCCAATCCGGCCACCAAGGTGGAGTTCGCTGCGCTGATTGTCGGGATCGTCGCTCTGGTACTCGGACTGGTATTCGTGGGTAGCCGCGTCGTGGATCTCTTCGACGAGCGGTCCGATCTCACTATCGTGGACGGCTCCACGAAGCTCAGCGTGCTTGTCGACAGCGATGGCAACGGTTGTACGTGGAATCTTGAATTCAGGTTCAAGAACTTGACCGACGAAGCAGTCGAGATCCACAGCTTCGAGGTGGTACCCCGTCATCCATCGTTCGGGTTCGACGAGCAATTCGACCTAACGGTTTCGGCGCTCACCGACGAGAGCGCGGCCCAAATCGCGTACAGGCTCCGCGATTGCTCGGATCCTCCCACCGATATCAACAGCCTCAAGCTGAGGGTCGACTACATCACCGACGATGGCGCGAGCCGAACAGGCCGCCTCAGCCTCGACTGAGCGCGGCCCTAATCGTTCAGGACCTTGCCCCGCATCCTCGGCACCACCATGGGCGCGTGGAGGCTGCAGAAATCCTGATCGTTGTAGACCGACAATCGGGTCTCGCAACCCGACTCACCGCACACCCGACCCATTGACGACAGCGGGGTGTGCCTCTCGATGCTGGTGAAGCGTTCGCCCTGGACCCTCATGCCATAGAGAACGGCGTGAGGCGCCCAATTAGTTCCGTGCGCAGCCCAAGTGTCAGATTCGAAACTCAATCAGCCCGGGCCGCGAAAGTGCCTCAGCCGATGGGACCGCCGCCCAGCTCACCCCGAATGGCATCGGCGATCCGGGCCTTCAGGGCCTCGGGAACCTCATCGGTGCATCGGCGCGAGACGACCTGGCGAAGCTCGGTCTCGAACGAGAACGCATCGAAACAGGGCGAGCAGAGGTCGATGTGGGTCTTGATCGTTGTGCGTCGTTCGATGGTGAGCTGGCCATCGAGATAGATGTAGAGCGCTTCGAGCGCAGCGGTGCAATCGCCTCCACCGCCGTCGGCGCACGGATCTGGCTGGTCGGATGTCACTTCTCAGACCTCATGCTCAGACCTCATCATTAGAGTCGGCGCCCACGACGGCTCGTTCGGAGTCGGGGAGCAGCCGGTGGGCTTCGGCAAATCCGTACAACAACTTCTGGAGCTGCTTTCTTCCCCGATGCAGGCGACTCATCACCGTTCCGATCGGAACGTCGAGAATTTCGGCGATCTCCTTGTAGGCAAAACCCTCGACATCGGCAAGGAGTACGGGCAGTCGGTAGTGCTCGGCCAGCTCCTCTAGCGCCTCCTTCACCTCGGCCTCCCCGAAGAGATCCATAAGCTCGTCCTCGGCACTCCGACCGAGGGTGGCGCCCGCCAAGCCCCCGATACGGCGATAGAGGTAGAGGTCCTCGACATCTTCGATATCGGACTCATCGGGGCGACGCTGCTTCTTGCGGTAGTCGTTGATGTAGCTGTTGGTGAGGATGCGATACATCCACGCCTTCAGGTTGGTGCCGGCCTCGAACCGCTCATAGGCCCGGTAGGCCTTGAGATAGGTCTCCTGGACGAGATCCTCGGCATCGGCCGGATTCCGGGTCATGCGCAGCGCGGCGGAGTAGAGCGACGACATGAGCGGCATTGCTTCATCTGCAAAAGTCGCCGGATCGGCCACCTGACCTCCAGGAGGAACATCGCTTACACACCTGGCTCCGACCATCGGAACCGCTGAGCCCGAGAGGAGAATTGAACTCCTGACCTACGCTTTACGAGAGCGTCGCTCTACCAACTGAGCTACTCGGGCGAGACTCATGTCGCCCAATGCGACAGACAACAGAAGGTACCAAACGAGGTATGCGGTTCCTCCCCGCCGACGCCTCCGGCCCTCCCCCATCGCTCAGTGAAGGGCGGGCAGCTTCAACAGCAGGGCCTGAAGCAGGAGGGCTTCGTTGGGATTGCGGTTGAGAGCCTCAGACGCGTCACGGATTCGGCTGCTCGCGTCGAGCACACCCGGCCGATCATCGCCCGCCACGATCACCTCTCGGTAACGACCGGCGAGCGTGGCCAGTCCGAACCTCAACTCCTCGGTGCGGAACTGGCGAAGTTCGCGTCGGTGGCGAGCCTCCATGTCGCGACGACCCGAGCCGCGGGTGCCGAGCCGTTCCTCGCGCTCATCGAGGGCTTCGCCTTCGCCTGCATGGACCTCCGCCTTGGCCGCACCGGCATCATCGATCAGCGAACGGACCTCCTCCACCATCACCGCGACCTCCGATCCGGTGCCGTCGAGACGATCGGGGATCGACCACCACGCTTCACGGCGGGCGACGAGATGATCATCTCGCACCAATACCCGGGCCCGTTCCATGCTTCCGCCCGACGCGGCGGCAACCACCCCCGCCTGGGTGGCGTCGGCGAGGCCCTCCGCCACCAGCGCAGCCTCGATCGCCTCGGTGGGGACAGGTGAGAAATCGACCCGTGTGCACCGACTCTCGATGGTGACGTGTTCGGGAGGGACATCCTCGGCCAGCAACACGAAGATGGTGGTGGCCGCGGGTTCTTCGATCGTCTTGAGCAGCGAAGCGGCCGCCGCGGGGGTGGCGGTGTGAAAACGATTCACCACCAAGACCTTGCGGTTGCCCTCCACCGGGGACCGACTGGCTTCGACGATCAGGGGCTCGGCCTCCTCATCTCGACGTAGCGAGTTGCCCGCCGGGTCGAGCACGTGAACATCGGGATGATGTTCGGCGGCGGCAAGGCGCCGGTGGCGCTCGGCGCCGTCGGGGTCAGCAGAAGCAAGAAGCTCTCCGGCGAAGACGTTGGCGGCCCGCCGCTTACCGGCCCCGTTGGGGCCCACAAAGAGATAGGCGTGAACCGGCGCGTCGACCGCGGCGGTGAGTCGCCTGAGGGCGCCGTCCTGGCCGATGACCGACTCCCAGGTCATCGGTGTTCGCCGGCCATCCACTGATCGACGGCAGCATCCACTCGGGCCGCCACCTCGTCGACGGTGCCACCGGCATCGATCACCAGCCACCGATCGGGGTCGGCCGCCGCCATCGCCAGGTAGCCCTGTCGGACCCGCCGATGGAAATCGCCGCCGGCTCCCTCGATGCGGTCGACCTCGTCGCCGAGGCGAGCCCGCGCCAACTCCAGATCAACGTCGAGCAGCACCGTGAGTTCGGGGCTCAGGTCGTGGGTGGCAAACCGCATCATCTGATCGAGAACCTCGAGATCGAGCCCGCGTCCATAACCCTGGTAAGCGAGGGAGGAAGCGGTGAAGCGATCCGACACCACCGTCTCGCCGCGGGCCAGCGCCGGCCTCACGATCTCGGCGATGTGTTGGGCCTTGTCGGCCACCACGAGCAGGGCTTCGGCCCGATCATCGAGAGCAGAGTGAGCGGGGTCGAGGAGGATGGACCTGATCGCACCGCCTATCTCGGTGGCCCCGAACTGGAACGTAAGGGTTGCGCCGAGGCGTCGGGCGAGGCGACGAGCCTGGGTGGACTTGCCTGATGCGTCTGCTCCCTCGAACGCTATTAGTCGGCCGGTCACTGTTCGGGAGGCTCCATCTCGTCGTCGTCCTGTGGTGAGGGATCAGCCAGGAACACACCTGATCCTGCCCGCAAACTCCACAAAGCAAGCACCCCGGCGCCGATGATTATCACCGACGACAACCAGAGCGTGAGCCTCACCCCGGGCACCGCTATCGCCAGGCCGGAGATCTCGATCTCGCGACCCCACCAGCGGTTGGACAGGCCATCGAGAAGGTCAGATACGAGTGGGGCCACAGCCAGCGCCAGCAGCAGGCAGAACCGCACCAACACCAAGAGGGCGGAGAAGACACGGCCTCTCAGATCGTCGTCGACATTTTCGTGCAGCAGGGTGAAGCCGAGCACGTAAATGGGCCCCGCGGCGAAGCCGACCACACCGATGAGCGGCACCACGATCAGCAGCACCGACGACGACCCCGCCACCATCAGGGCTGCACCCGCGGTCACCAGGGCGAAGGGAAACACCCGAGCCCGGTTGATCTTGTTCTGGAGGACCGATGCCGCCACCACACCCAGGGCCATTCCCGTGCCCAGGGCAAACAGGATGAGGTTGAAATCTGCGGCATCACCCGAGATCACCTGGTTGACGAATATCTCCCCGAGCGGCACCAGCATGCCGCCTCCCACCACACCGGTGGCGAGGCCGAGGTTGACGGAACGCACTATCGGATTGACGGCGATGAACTCCCAACCCTCCCGTAGCTCACGAACCGCGCCGCTGAGATCCAAGCTCCCTCGCTCACCCGACCTTCGCTCCGCCGACGAACGACTGGGTATCGCTATCTTCCAGATGATCAGGGCGGTGAGCAGGAAGGAGAAGCCGTCGACGTAGAACGCCAGCCCTTCTTCGTTGAGGCGCCAGGTGTCGACCCAACCTTCGTCGGCGAAACTCTCGGCCACCTTGGCCAGTAAGGCCGCAATGCCAGCCGCCACCGGGAAGGTCCCGTAGGCCGCGGCAACATTGAGCGAGTTGGCTGAGGTGAGCTTCTCGGTGGGCACCAGGTTGGGGACCGTCGCCTCCTTCGCCGGCGACCACAACATGGTGAACAACTCGAGCACGAACGAGGCGATGATCAGGCCGAACAACGAGTCGACGAACGGCAGGGAGAACAACACCAGGGCCCGACCCACATCGCAGACGAGCATCACGCGCTTGCGGTTGAGACGGTCGACGATCACCCCGGCCGCGGTGGCAAGGAAGAATCCGGGGGCGATGCGGGCCCCGAGTACGAGCGCTATCGCCGTGCCTTCTGACCCCTCGCTGATGCGGGCCGCCAACGCGATGATGGCGATCAGGCCCAGCCAATCTCCGGTGGCAGAGATGACCTGGGCGACCCAGAGGCGGAAGAATTCGTGAGAACCGAATACGCGTACGATCCGACCGCTCGGCTGGGTGGCCCCGAGCGCGTCCGCCATCCTCTCCGCACTGTTGGACACCGGAGGTTTCACGGGTCTCGACACTAGATCAAACCAGGTCCAACACTGCCGCCAGGTTGGCCAGAGGGGCCAGAATCAGTCGTCGTCAGGAGCCGGGTCTGGATTCTTGGCTGCCTTCTTCTTCGCCGCCTTCTTCTTGGTGGCCTTCTTTTTGGCGCTCTTCTTGGCCGCCTTCTTCTTGCGCGCCTTCTTCTTCGACGGCCCCTTGGCCCGCCGTTCGGCCAGCAGTTCTGATGCCCGCTCGACGGTGAGCTCTTCGACGGTGTCGCCCTTGCGCAGTGAAGCGTTGGTTTCGCCGTCGGTGACGTAGGGACCCCAGCGGCCGTCCTTCACCACCATGGGTTTGGAGGTTTCCGGGTCTTCGCCCATATCGCGTAGCGGCGGCTTGGGCGCACCCTGGCCCCGCCGGCGCTTGGGCTGGGCGAGGATCGTGAGGCACTCCTCGAGGGTGACGGTGAGGAGCTGCTCTTCGTTTTCGAGGCTTCGGCTGTCGGTGCCCTTCTTCAGGTAGGGGCCATAACGCCCGTTCTGCACCGTGATCACCTCATCATCAGCGGGATCTGCTCCCACCGTGCGCGGCAATGAGAGCAGCTGTAGCGCATCTTCGAAGGTGACCCGCTCGAGGGTCATGGTCTGAAACAGCGACGCCGTTTTCGGCTTGTCGTCCTGTTCGTCGTGCGAGCCAACCTGCACAAACGGCCCGAAACGCCCTGCCTTGGCGAAGATGTCGAGCCCGGTCTCGGGATCCTGACCGAGCACCCGACCATCCTTGGGGATGGCGAGGTACTCCAACGCCTTCTCGAGGTCGAGCTCGTCGGGAGGAATGTCGTCGGGGATCGAGGCGGTGGCGTTGTCTCCTGCCTCCCCGTTTGTCCCCTTCTGTACATACGGTCCGTAGCGCCCGACCCGAGCCACCACTGGCTCACCATCCTCGGCCATTCCGAGCGGGATCGTGTTGACGGCGCGGGCGTCGATGTCGGCGAGTCGGGTAGACACCTTCTCCTTGAGCCCCGGCTCACCGCCGTCGCCCTCACCGAAGTAGAAGCGCTCGAGCCACGGCACCGACTCCTCGGACCCACCCGCGATCTTGTCGAGGTCGTCCTCCATACGCGCGGTGAAGGCATAGTCGACCAGGTTGGGGAAATGGCCCTCCAGCACGTTCACCACCGAGAAGGCCGTGAACGAGGGGACCAGCGCCGAACCCTTCTTCCAGACATAGCCGCGGTCCTGGATGGTTCCGATGATCGACGCATAGGTGGACGGCCGGCCAACACCGAGCTCCTCCAGCTTCTTCACCAGGCTCGCTTCGGTGAACCGACTCGGCGGCTGGGTCTCGTGCCCGTCGGCTTCCATCGACACATTGCGAGCGCCGTCGCCCTCCTCCAACGGCGGCAGGCGACGCTCGTCGTCCTCCGCGTTGGGCCGGGCGCCAGCGTCGATGTCTTCTTCGTAGACCTCACGAAAGCCGCGATGGGTGATGACAGTGCCAGTGGCGTTGAACACCACGTCGCGACCACCCGCGCTGGCGGCGCCGAGGCGAAGCTGGACGGTGTCGCCGGTGCAGTCGGTCATCTGGGAGGCGACGGTGCGCTTCCAGACCAACTCATAGGCGCGCGCTTCGGATTGGGGCACCTGCTTGGCCACGTCGGCGGGGAGCTGGAACCGGTCGCCGGCCGGCCTGATCGCCTCGTGGGCCTCCTGGGCGTTCTTCGACTTCTTGGTGTAATGGCGAGGCGCATCGGGCAGGAAGGAATCGCCGTAACGCTCCTTGACCATCGCCCTCGCCGCGCTGAGCGCGGTGCCCGACAGGGTGGTGCTGTCGGTGCGCATGTAGGTGATGAAACCCTTTTCGTAGAGTCCCTGCGCGGCTCGCATCGCCATCGCCGACGACATACCCAGCTTGCGGCCGGCCTCTTGTTGAAACGTGGAAGTGATGAACGGCGCGGCCGGTCGACGCCGGTACGGCTTCGATTCACGCGAGCGCACCTCATAGGAAACACCGTCGAGATCAGCCACCAGAACGCCCGCTCCGGCCTGATCGAGAACGGTGACGTCGTCGCGCTTGAGCGCACCGTCGTCGCCAAAATCGCGGCCGCTGGCCACCCGTGCTCCATCGATCGTGGCGAGCGAGGCCGAAAACTCACGAGCCTCACCTTCAGAAGCCACGAAGGAGCCGGTTATGTCCCAGTACCCGGCGGACACGAAGGCCATCCGCTCACGTTCGCGCTGCACAACCACCCGTGTGGCCACCGATTGCACACGGCCGGCCGAGAGCTGGGGCATCACCTTCTTCCAGAGGACGGGCGAAACCTCATAGCCATAGAGCCGGTCGAGCATTCGCCGGGCTTCCTGGGCATCGACCATCCGGCGATCGAGCTCGCGGGGCTGATCTATGGCGGCCTGGATCGCCGACTTGGTGATCTCGTGAAACACCATGCGCTTCACCGGCACGGTGGGACTGAGCACCTCCAGAAGATGCCAGGCGATCGCCTCCCCCTCACGATCCTCATCAGTGGCGAGAAAGAGTTCGTCGGCATCCTTCAGCAGGGCCCGCAGATGGCGGATGTGGTCCTTCTTGTCGGAGTTCTCGACATAGAGAGGCTTGAAACCATTGTCGACATCGATGCCGATGCGCGCCCACGATTCACCCTTGTAGGCCTTGGGTACCTCAGCTGCGTTTCGGGGCAGGTCGCGCACATGACCGATCGACGACTCCACGACGAAGCCGTCGCCGAGGTAGCCGGCGATTGTTTTGGCCTTGGCAGGCGACTCTACGATTACGAGGGCGTTGGCCACGAGTGACTAACCGATCCGATCGGGTGGGTTGGGGTGAAGAACTTGTTGTATTGCTGGTCGGCCGTGAGACGAGGGATCAAGAGCTACCGTCCGGCTCGGAGATCTCCACCTCGATCACTTCATTGGCTCGAAGCAAAATGAGGATACCCACAACCGCGGCGACGGTGGACGCAACCAGAATTCCGAGCTTCGCCTCGTCGGTGACGACCGGGTCGTCGAACGCCAGCCCGGTGATGAAGAGCGACACCGTGAAGCCGATACCCGCCACCGCGGACAAACCGAAGACGTGGGTCCAGGTGGCGCCGCGAGGCAGGCGCGACAAGCCGCTTCGCACCGCGATCCAGGTGGCGAAGGACACGCCGACGAGCTTGCCCACCACCAGACCCAGTACGACACCTATGGTGACGTCGCTCGATACGGCGTCGGCGAGGCTGTCGCCGGAAATCTCGATGCCGGCGTTGGCGAGTGCGAATATCGGAATGATCAGAAAGCCGGTGAACGGATGGAGGATGTCTTCGAGTCGGTCCACCACCGACACCTGCTCCTTGAGTTCGAAGTTGGCGCGCCGCACCACCGTGGCGCTCGCCTGTCCGGAGATGGCCGCGCCGATGTGAACATCTTGGTCGGGGGGTTCGGACTTCAGCGCCCGGGCCGGGGTGATGAGCCCCAAGATGACCCCGGCGATGGTGGCGTGGATACCCGACTCGAACACCGCCAGCCAAACTGCCGTACCGACCACGACGTAGGCGGGTATGTACCAGATGCGGACCATCCGCATGAACAAAACGAGACCGAGCAAGCCGATAGCGATTAGCAGCCATCCCGTCGAGAGGTCGTCGGTGTAGAAGATCGCGATCACCGCGATCGCGCCGATGTCGTCGACGATCGCCAGGGTGAGGAGGAAGACCTTCATCGCGCCCGGTACCCGGTTGCCCAACAGCGACACCACACCCACCGCGAAAGCAATATCGGTGGCCATCGGGATGCCCCAGCCGTCGGCTCCGGATCCACCCGAATTGATGGCGAAGAAGATGAGAGCGGGCACCACCATGCCGCCCACCGCCGCAACTGCGGGAAGAGCCGCCGCACGGGGGTCTTTCAGTTCGCCGACCACCAGTTCACGCTTGATCTCGAGGCCGACGACGAAGAAGAACACAGCCATGAGAGCGTCGTTGATCCAGGCCTCCAACGGTTCATCGAGAAGCAAAAGATCGCCGATCTCCAAGGAGATGTGGGTCTCGAGAATCTCGTGGTAGGAGCCGCTCCAAGGTGAGTTGGCCCAGACGAGCGCAACAACCGTGGCGATGATGAGGAGGAGCCCACCGGCGGCCTCGATGCGAAGAAAATCCCGCACCGGTCGGCCGATGCGGCGAGCGAGACGACGCTCGCCTCCGAGCCAGGTCAGGGGAGATGGATCAAGGTGGTCGTGGGCCATAGCGCCAGAAACGCTACCGGAGTCGGCCCTTGCGCCGACGTTTCGACGAATACACGACCAGTTTCACGTCGGTACCCTCATCGCTGGATGAGACTTCCGATTCGTCGGCCAACATCTGCATCAGGTGCACGCCCAACCCCGATTCGTACTCCAGACGCTCCGGTGACGAAGGGTCGGGAAGGGGCGGAATAGCAGCTGGGTCGAAACCCACTCCCTCGTCGTGGACAACCACCGAGATCTCGTCGTCGGCGAGATTGCATTGGATACGTATGCGGTCGAGAGAGTCCGACAGGCCGTGGGCCTCCATGGCATTGGTGGTGGCCTCCGAAACCGCAACTCGTAGGTCCTCGATGCGATCGGAGGAGATGTCGGGTTCGATCTCGGCCGCGGCGGCAACCACCACCCGGACCAACGAAACGAACTCGGTGCGGGCGGGAACCTCCAGCACCAACTGCCCGGGTCGGAATGCGATCTGGCCGTCTACCGGAGTTGAGCCGCCGCCTTGCTGGTTGGTCACTCCGGCACCTCCAGGGCGTCGGTGAGCGCGTGATGCAAGGTGAAGACCCGATCCAGATCACACAGTTCGAACACCCGGCGAAGGCGGGGCTCCGGCACGACCAGCAGCAGGTCGCCGTCGAGGAGGCGCGTGCGCTTGAGCGCCCCCACCAGGACTCCCAGACCGAATGAGTCGATGAAGTCGACACCGCTGAGATCCATGACGAGGCGATGTTGGCCATCGTGAACCGCGGTCATCACGTGCTGGCGCAGATCCGGCGCGCCAACCACGTCGAGATCACCCGCGACAGTGAGCACTGTCCAGTCGCCTTCGACATGGGTGTGGACGACAATCTGCACCCTGATGACCGTATCGGATCACAAGCATGTGATTCGGTCACACACCTGCCCTACGATCGGGTGATGGCGCTCGCGTCCGCCCCCCTGCCGGTTCCTCCGGCGTTCGACGACATCCTCGAAGAGCTCGAGGACGACGGTCGCCTCGTCCACATCGAGCACATGGAGGCGCGCCAAGAGCGATTCGGTTCGCTCGCTCGACCGCTTCCCGATGCGATCATCGACCGACTCGACCACAACAGGCTCTGGAGCCACCAAGCCCATGCCATCGACCTCGCACGATCGGGTGAAAATGTGGTGGTCGCCAGCGGCACCGCGTCGGGCAAGTCGTTGGTTTTTCAGCTGCCCATCGCCGAGGCGGTCATCCACCCCGTGAAGCCGGGCACTTCCTTGCTCCTCTACCCCACCAAGGCACTCGCCCACGACCAGCTTCGCTCGCTCGCCACCCTCGAATTTCCCGATCTCGTGGCCGGCGCCTACGACGGCGATGCCAGTTCCGAGGAAAAGCAGTGGATCCGTGAGCACGCCAACGTCCTGCTCACCAATCCCGAGATGCTGCATGGCGGACTCCTCCCTCGCCACCAGAAATGGGACGCCTTCCTCATGAGGCTCCGCTATGTGGTGATCGATGAACTCCACGTTCTCCGAGGGGTGTTCGGCACCCACGTCGCCCAAGTGCTCAGACGACTTCGTCGGCTGTGCCGCCACTACGGATCCGACCCCACCTTCGTGTTCTGTTCGGCCACGATCGGTGATCCCCAACGTCTCGCCGAGGCCCTCTGCGGTGCACCGGTCAGCACTGTCACCGACGACGGTTCGCCCCGCGGACCGAAACGATTCGCCCTCCTCGACCCGCCGGTGATCGACACCGGTTCAGGGGCCCGCTCATCCGCCGGGTCCGAAACCGCGTCGGTTTCCGCCGCCCTCGTCGAATCGGGCCATCGCACCATCACGTTCTGTCGAAGCCGCAAGGCAACCGAGGTGGTCGCCGCCGACATCGCCCGCCGCCTCCCCACCCATCTCAGCGAGGCGGTGATGCCCTATCGCGGCGGATACCTCCCCGACGAAAGACGCCAAATCGAGGACCAACTGGCACTCGGCGAACTCCGTGGTGTGGTGGCCACATCTGCACTGGAGCTGGGGGTCGACGTCGGCGGGCTCGATGCCTGTGTCCTCAACGGCTTCCCTGGCACCATCGCATCGATGTGGCAGCAAGCCGGCCGGGCCGGGCGCAGCACCGATCCATCCGTAACCGTTCTCGTGGCGGGCGACGACCAACTCGATCGCTACCTGATGCGCCACCCGGCCGAAGTCTTCACGCGCCCGCCCGAGCCTTCCGTGGTCAACACCGCGAACCCCTTCATCCTCGACCCCCACCTCGCCTGCGCCGCCTACGAACTTCCCCTGTCATACGACGACCTCCGCTGGTGGACCGAAGCAGAGCTCCACGACGGGGTCCGTGATCTGGTGCACCAGGATCAGCTTCGCCTCCGGCGACGCTGGCGCAACGGACGCGAAGAGCCGTTCGCCCACTGGTGCGGCACCGGCTACCCATCGAGCACCATGAGTCTGAGATCCGGCTCCCGAGGAGAGATCCAGATCCTGCACTTCCACACCCAACGACTGATCGGCACGGTCGACCACTCCCGCGGAGCCACATCAGTTCACGAAGGCGCCGTGTATGTGCATCGCGGCCAGGCGTTCGATGTGATCCGACTCGATCTCGATGCCCGCCAGGCCCACGTGATCGAGGCCGACGGCCACGAATACACTCAAGCCCGCACCGACACGCGCATCAGCGTCCTCGGCATCGACGACTCCCGCCGGGTGGGAAACGCCACCCTTCACCTCGGTTCGGTGGAGGTGGCCACCCAGGTGCGTGGCTACCAGCGACGCGACTCCCGTTCTCGCAAGGTACTTGCCAACGAAACCCTCGATCTGCCCGAACAGCTACTCACCACCCGTGCGTTCTGGTATGTGTTCGACCAGGATCCGATCAACACCCTGGTGGAGTCGGGCAATGATCCGGCCGGCACCCTTCATGCGATCGAGCACACCGCCATCGGCCTGTTGCCACTCTTCGCAATCTGCGATCGCTGGGATGTGGGAGGTGTGTCCACGACGCACCACCACGACACCGACGCGCCCACCATCTTCATCTACGACGCATCGCCCGGCGGGGCCGGCATCGCCGAACTCGGCTGGCAGGCCTCAAACCACCACCTCGAAGCCACGGCCCAACTCATCGAAGGCTGTGGCTGCAAGTCGGGTTGTCCATCGTGTGTGCAGTCGCCCAAGTGCGGCAACGGCAACGAACCCCTCGACAAGGCCGGTGCACGGCACCTGATTCGCCTCGTCCTCGCCGGATCCGAGCCATCCCCTCCGCCGAAAATGGGCCAATCGGCCCATACATGAACTGACTCCAGTCACCGACTGGACACAGATGGAGGCGACAGCCGAGGAAGATCCAACCGAAGCGGCCGCTCCGGCCACCGCTCGAACCTGGCAAGCCCATCCTGGGCTCGCCCGGACGTTGCGCGTCGCGATCACTCTCGTGCCCCTCATCGTCGTCTCGTTCGCGGCATGGCAGATCCACCTCGCGCTGGGACCTCCCGGCGAACTCATCGAGGGAGTGGCTCGCTGGGCCGCACTCTCCGCCGGCGGCACGGTCGCCATCCGCCTCATCGACCGCGGTGCCAAGCGCCTCCTTCCGCTCACCGTGCTGCTGCACATGTCGGTGGTGTTCCCCGACGATGTCCCGTCGCGCTTTCGCGTCGCCATGCGCCACGGTTCCACCCGCCAGTTGGCGCGAGACGTCGCCGACGAAAGCCTCGACGAGGCAACCCCTCAGGCCGCCGCGGAGAAGCTCATCGGCCTCGTCACCCAACTGAGCCGACACGATCGACTCACCCGGGGTCACACCGAACGAGTCCGCGCTTACGCCGACCTGGTGGCGGAGCAGATGGGCTTCAGCCTCGAGGAACGCCACAAGATGCACTGGGCCGGCCTCATCCACGACATCGGCAAACTGTCGGTGCCCGCGGTGATTCTCAACAAGCGAACCCCGCTGTCCGACCGCGAATGGGCTCAGATCAAGCTGCACCCCAATGAGGGTTGGGCCCTGGTCCAACCCCTTCGGGGATGGCTCGGCGAGTGGGCACGAGCCACCCGCGACCATCACGAGAAGTGGGACGGCAGCGGATACCCCAGGGGCCTGTCCGGCCATGAGATCTCCCGCGGGGGCCGGATCATTTCGGTTGTCGATGCCTTCGACGTGATGACCACGACCCGCTCGTACAAGCCATCACTCAGCTTCGATGAAGCCCGAGCCGAACTGGCTGCCTGCTCCGGCACCCAATTCGATCCTGAGGTTGTCCGAGCCTTCCTGGCCCTGTCGCTCAGCAAGCGTCGGCGCCACTGGAGCGTGATCAGCTGGCTCACCAACTCCCCGATGGCCACGTCGATCACCGCCGGTGCCGCGGTGCCCACCACCGTCGTTGCCGGGATGGCGGCGGCCACCATTGCGGCAGGAACGATGCTGGCTCCTATTGCTCCCGTTGCTCCGGTCGAGGAGGTAGCGGCCGAACGTGTCGTGGAGATCACCACCACCCTGGCTCCACCGACAACGAACCCGGCGCCTCCGCCAACCGCCGCTCCCACCACCACAGCTGCGCCCACCACCACATCCACGATCACCACATCCACCACCGCGGCTCCCACCGCCACGCTCCCGACCACCACTGTCACCGCCCCTCCGACCACCACCACAGCCGCACCGACCACCACCACAGCCGCACCGAGCTCAACGTTCGCCACCGGATTTCTCGGAGGCGGAGCCGGCGAGGTACTTGCATTGGTTGCCAGTGTCGATGGCGGGGGCATTCTCGACGTCGACAACGATGCCAATCCAGGCCTCACGATCCCTCGATCGGCGGAGGGGCTCATCGAGATATCGAGCGCAAGCGTGCAGGCCTGGTCGGTCCCGGTCAGCGACGAGATGGTGCTCCGCGGCAGGGCAACACTTCGCCTCCACGTCGCCACCGCCGACTTCGCCGATGGCTTCGGGGTTGTAATCGCCGGACTCGTCGAGTGCCGCCAACCCTCATCCGGCTGCACCACAATCAGTTCCGGTCAGAGCGGGTTTGCCCAGGTCGGGTTCGGGAGTGGCTTCGGCGAAATCGAGATCTACCTCGGCGAAGTCGACCACACCATCCCCGCCGGCCGCCACCTGCTGGTGACGGTGGCCGTTCCCGAGGCTTCGACCCACGATCTCTGGGTCGAATTCGGGTCGTCGACGTATCCGTCGGAGTTCAAGCTCTTCTGAGCGAGATCATTCGATTCTCATTCGCGCCCGAGCCACCAGCTCGACGTCGTGAATCATCGACCCCACCAGCGGCACCGACGTGGGATCGGTGTAGCTGACCTGCACGGTGACAGTGCCCGACTCGCGGGCTATCTCGACTCGGAGCCGATGCAGGGCCAGATCGCCTGCCACCGCAACCGCCTCACGGATCTCATCATCGGATCCTCCCACCGCGGCCACCCTCACCCCCTCGCGAGCGGCGTGGGTCACCATCACCCGCGCGTGCACGAGGAGTCCCACCTGCACGAGAGCCAGCAACAGCAGGGCCACGAAGGGGATGAGCAGAGCCGACTCCACCGTGGCCTGACCGCGCGACGCATCGCGAAGGGGACCCGGCCCCGGGTCCGGAACTTCGTCGCGGACCCGGAACCAGCCGGTCATGCGACCCGCGACGCCACCGCGTCGACCACCTTGTTGAGCAGGGTTGATACCTTCGAGGTCTTCGCTGCCCACGAAACCACGAGCAGGGCCATGGTGGCGGCACCGAGAATCACGAGTGCGTATTCGGCGGTGGCCTGGCCCCGATCGTCTCGGTGATACCACCAGGTGACGGCGTAGGCCTGCACGCTCGAGGCAAGTCTCACCGTGGGTGTCGGCGCCGGTCGTGTGGAAATTGTTGTCATGTCGTTTTCCTGAGAGTCTGAGGCTGTGTCTGGGGAAGCACGAGGGGAAGCGAAGATCAGGGGCCTCAGCCCGGTAGCTCGAGGTCGGCGAGGGTGCCGAGCAGCAGGGGGACGATCGTGAGCAGGGCGAATGCCGGCAGCACGCACACCACCAGCGGGAAGAGCATCGTGACGGGTACCTTCCGGGCCCGTTCCTCGGCCCTGACCCGCCGCTTACGCCGCGCCTCGTCACCGGCCCGCTCGAGGGCGGGGAGAAGGGCCACTCCATCGCGCTCTGCTGCCATCAATACCCGCAGGAGCGCCCGAGCCGGGTCGCCCAGGCGAGACTCACACCGGCCGAGGGAGCGAGCGAGCGGCTCGCCCTCGTTACTTCGCTGAAGAGCTTCTTCGAACACCGCCGCGAACGGTGACGGCATCCACGGCACAGCGTGGGCAAGGGCATGGCGGAGAGTGAGCCCGGCACCTACTCCGAGCGAGAGGAGGTCGATCACGTCGGGAAGACCCCGCATCACCTCATTGGCCGCGGCCTGGAGCCTTTCGCGCCGCCGCCGCACCACCACAAGGGCGAGTCCGGAAGGAACAACGAGCATCAACGGCGGTGCCACTGCCCCCATGGCGGCCGCGGCGATAGCCCCCGCGCCGAGGGTCGAGTCGCTCACGTCGTCGCCCAGCCAGGTGCTGAGGAGACGCCATCGGCGCACCAGGCCCCCGATCCGTGCGAGCCACCCCGGCGATCTACGAGTTAGGACCGGTCGGGCATCGACAGACTCGGTGCGAAGGTGAGCGGGTGGCCACAGCACCGCGCTCGCCCCCACGACAGATAGCGCCATGATCAGCCAGCTCACTGCTCCACCGCCGCGGCGATTCGCGACATCCACGCGATCCCCACCGCATCGAGCCCCAGCCCGACCACCAGACAGACCATGCCGAGCGGAGTGGTGAACAGCACGGTCGCCGATCCGGGATCAACCAGGGTCACCATCCCCAGAAAGCCGAGCGGCGCCAGCGCCACCACCATCGACGAGGCGCGAGCCTGAGCGGTGAGCGCCCTGATCTCGTCGCTGAGAGCGGCCCTCTCCCTCAAGGTGGCCGCGGCGCGTTCGAGCGGGAGTGCCAGCGCGCCGCCGGTGGACTCACCCAGTCTGAGCACAGCCCTCACCATCAAGGCATCGGGGTGATCCAACCCCGCAGCCCATCGATCGACCCCCTCGCCCAAACGCTCACCACCGGCCACTCGGGCCAGCACTTCACGTATCGATCTCGACGCCGGGCCTTCGCCTTCAGCCGCCTCGGCCAGTGCCACATGAAGGTTTGCTCCCCCTCGGAGGCCTCGGGCCACGAGATCGACAAATTCGGGAAGCGCTCCGATCAGGAGCCGGTGACGCCGCGATCGGGTGAGCCAGCGCCCGAACCCGCGAAGCGGATCGACCCGGCGGGAGATGACCATGGCCGTATCAACCGCAGCCGTCGATCGGGAGCGACGACCGCGGGGAGGCACCACTGCGGCCACCACCAGACAGCACCCGACGATGACAAGGGTCATGCGCCCACTCCACCGCTGGTTCCCACGGCCACAATCCGCACTTCGGCGGGCCCGATCACCTCGGCAACCGCAGACACTCGCCGATCGCCCCCAACTCCTCGTTCGACATGGACCACGAGATCGAGAGCAGCCGCGATCTGAGCCCTCAGGGCGATGAGCGGCATTCCCTCGCCGCTCAGCAGGGCGAGCAACTCCAGGCGGTGAAGGGCATCCACGGGACCGTTGGCATGGATCGTGGAGAGGCAGCCGCGATGGCCGGTGTTGAGCGCTTGCACCAGATCAAGCGCCTCATCGCCTCGCACCTCCCCCACCACGATGCGATCGGGGCGCATCCGCAAAGCATTGCGCACGAGGTCGCGGATCGTGAGCTCACCAACCCCCTCCGACGACGCAGGCCGAGCCTCGAGCCTGACCACGTGGGGATGCCGAAGACGTAGCTCAGCGGCATCCTCCACCGTGATGATCCGCGCGTCGCCATCGACCAACCCGGCCACCGCATTCAGCAAGGTGGTCTTGCCTGCGCCGGTACCGCCACTCACCATGATGTTGGCACCCGCCGCCACTGCCTCACCGATCAGGGCCGCCACACCCACCTCGGCGAAGGCCTCGAGGCCCAGATCACGCAGGACAAACCTGCGAATTGTGACGTAGGGCCCATCGAGGGCCACGGGCGGAACCACGACATTGACCCGGCTCCCATCGGGGAGGCGCCCGTCGACACAAGGCGACCGACGATCTACCCGGCGACCGATCGGGGCCACCACCCGCTCGACGAGATGGTCGATCTCATCGCGATCGAGGATGAGGCCGGCCTGCTCGATCACCCCTGCTCGCTCTATCCAGACCGGCCCCGGGCCGTTGATCATCACCTCGCTCACCTCGGGATCAGCCAGGATCTCCTCGATCGGTCCGAGACCCGCCAACCGGGCGTTTACCTTGCGAACCACGTCGGCCCTCACGGGTGTGGCCAGCAGGGGCGCCCGCTTCACCACCGCTGCATCCGGATCCAGATCGTCGTCGTCCAATACGTCGCGATGCACGGCATCCACCAGATCAACAACGTCGATATGGGTCATCGCTTGGGTCCGAGCGGGCGCAGTGAGCGGGGCAGTCGCGTGGTGAACAGGCCCGCGTCGACAGCACGCGCCACTGCAGGGTCGTGTGCGATACGGCAGCGCAACGAAGCCCCGGTGGCCATCAAGACGTCGTCGACCCGAAGGGCGCGGCCGGGCTCGTCTATCAGCACCAGCTGGGTGTCGACCGGCACCCGACCAGCGCTGCGCACAGCCAGGTAACACGCCCTCGACACGAGGATGGACTCCGCTCGCCCCGCCCACCACCGAAGCGGGCCGGTTGAGCCGGCATCGACGATCACCGCTCGGCCCGATCCGGCAAGTATCGAGCCGAGCAGGGCGAGTCGCTCGACATCGACGATGCTGCCCTCGCCCCTCACCAGCAAGGAGAGGTTGGCCCCAACCGGAATCTCCAACTCTGCAAGCGCGTCTACCGGCACGTCGTCGCCGGCATCGAGCCAGTCTCCGACCCCCGGGCCGGCCGGCGCGGCCAGACCCAGGATCGACGCCTGATCACCATCAAGATCCACCAGCAGGGTGGCAACACCGTCGGCGGCAGACATGAGCGCCATGGCTGCAGCCACGACCGATGTGCCGGCTCCACCCTTGGCCGACCAACAAACAACAAACACGACTCACTCCCGGATCGCTTCGAACCAGGGGAAGTGGCGAGGCATCGACGGGGAAGTCGCGCGCTCGACTCTAGGGTCGGGGTCCTACGATGCCAACATGACCGAAGCGGCCTTCTTCGATCTCGACAAGACCGTCATCGCCAAAGCCGCCATGCTCGCGCTCGGCCCCAGCCTCCAGAAGGCAGGCATGCTCAACCGCTGGCTCGTCGCCCGCGCCCTGTGGGGCCAACTCGTCTTCCGATACCTTGGCGCCGACGAAAGCCGGATGGAGAAGATGCGCGAGACGGCCCTGCGGGTCTGTGTCGGCTGGGACAAGGAGAGGATCTCCACCCTGGTCGACAACGCCCTCACCGAAGTGATCGACCCCCTCGTCTACGACGAAGCCATCGAACTCATCGACTCCCATCAACAGGCAGGCCGCCGGGTCTACCTCGTATCGGCGTCACCCGAGGAAATCGTGCTCCCCCTCGCCCGCCATCTCGGAGTCGACGACGCCATCGCCACCCGCGCCCGAACCGACCCCACCGGTCGCTACACCGGAGAGATCGAGTTCTACTCCGCCGGACCTCACAAGGTCGAGGCCATCACCGAACACGCCGAACGCCACGGTCTCGACCTCGAAGCATCATTCGCCTACTCCGACTCGATCACCGATCTTCCGATGCTGGAATCGGTAGGCCATCCAGTGGCGGTCAACCCCGACAAGGCCCTGCTGAAAGAGGCAACCGAGCGGGGATGGGAGATCAGAACCTTCAACCATCCGCGTCCGCTGAGCGAGGAACGCAACATCACACCACCCAAATCCACCACCCTCGGGGCAGGAGCGGTGGGTGCCGCGGTAGCGGCCGGTGGAGCCTTGTGGTGGCGCAGCCGTCGGATGAACCAACGCCGGCGCTGGTTCAATCGCTAAACGTCGCGCACCTTGCGGGCGAGAATCGCGAGAAGCACACCCAGCACGACCAGTAGGACAAGTCGGTTCTTCGACATGGCAAGACCGTAGCCACAAGAATCGTCGCCGTGTCGTCGCCCCCGACCGCTACCCTCCTCGACGGAGGTGTCCGAGCGCCTGGTGGGCTCCCCCGCCTTCAAAGCGGGTGGGATGGGTGATCCCTGTCCGGCGGGTTCGATTCCCGTCCACCTCCGCCAACTGTTCTTTGCTGCTAGACGCTCAGTAGGTCTCGGGCTCCGGTGTCGCTCGAGGGATGCCTCAGCTTCGACATCGCCCGGGCCTCGATCTGACGGATCCGCTCCCGGGTGAGGTTGAAGTGCTCGCCCACCTCTTCGAGGGTGCGGGGTTCACCACGATCAAGACCGAAACGGAGCTTCAAAATCTCACGCTCACGCTCGTCGAGCGGCGCAAGCAGGCGGGAGATCTCGTCGGGGAGAAGGGAGGTGGCGGCAACTTCGAACGGCGAATCGGCCGAACGATCTTCGACAACATCGCCGAGTTCGGCATCGCCATCTTCACGGAGCGGCTCCGACAACGACAAGGGCTCGGCCGCGAAGCGCAGAGCCTCGGTGACCTTCTCCTCGGGCATTTCCACCTCGATCGCCAACTCCGACAGGGTGGCGGGGCGGCCGTACTTCAGCTCTAGGCGAGCGCGTGCCTTCTGGAGACGAGCGAGGGTGTCGCCGGCGTGCACCGGGAGACGAATGGTGCGACCTGTATTGGCGATACCGCGGGTGATCGCCTGACGAATCCACCAGGTGGCGTAGGTGGAAAACTTGAACCCCTTACGCCAGTCGAACTTCTCGACAGCGTGCATCAGGCCGAGGTTGCCCTCCTGAATGAGGTCGAGCAGAGGCAGGCCCGACGCCTGATACTTCTTGGCGATGGAAACCACGAGGCGGAGATTGGACTGGACGAAAGTGCGCTCGGCCGACTCACCGTTCTTGATCGCCCGGCGAAGCTCACGCTTCTTTGCCGGAGTGAGATCGGTGTCGGGGCTCTCGTATTCGACCCGGGCCTCGGTGCCACCTTCGATGGCTTGAGCGAGGCGGACCTCGTCTTCCTTGGTGAGCAAGGGGTACTGACCGATGTCGGTGAGATACAGGCGGACGAGATCCTCTTCGTCTCGCTCGACTCGCTCCTTCGCCACGGATGTCCCTCTCGTCGCTACGGCCGTTAGCGGACCTTGCCTAGGCGGATCCTCGGAGAACTTTCGCTCGCCGTCTGCTGAACGATAGCGAGGGAAATCGGTCACACCACCGGTGCGACCACTCCGAAACTATCGGCAAGGTTCGGTGGGGCCATAAGAAGTTCTCAATGGCAATCGATACCCCGGCCGCTGAGCACATCAGGAATGAACTGCGGCGCGCTCGCCGCGGGATCGCCTCCGCCACCGTCGACAGTCGACGAATCTTGGGAACCGAGGCTGATCAGATCGACCCGTAGAGCAGTCACGACCCGCTCCAACGGTCCGTCGCAATGCGACGCACAGTGATCGAGTAACCGCTGGCATTCGTCCGCCAAGCCAGCGATCGACTCACGGGCGATACCAAACACCAGCTCGTGGTTTCGGCCGGCATCGGTCGGGAGTAGGCGCCACGATCTGAACGCATCAGCCACTTCGGAGGCGTGCGGGGCAACCACTGCGAACTCGGCCAGGAGCTCAGAGTCGGGCATCACCTCAGCCAGGGGCTGAACGTGGGAGCCGAGCTTGCGGCTCGCCTCCGCCAACCAGACCGACGCGGCCGGATCATCGCAGGCGACCACCCAAGCACCCAGAAGCTCGAACAAGCTCCCAGTGGTCCATTGCAGGGCGCCCACCAGCCGAGCGGTCTCGACAGCACTGAAGCCTCGAGATTCAGCTGTGGTCACCCGCGATACCGGTTGACGATCGGCATCCGACGATCCCGGCCGAACGCCTTCTTGGTGACACGAGGGCCCACCGGTGTCTGGCGTCGCTTGAACTCGGCAATATCAACGAGGCGACACACCCTCCGCACGAGTTCGGCATCGGCCCCGGGAAGCTCCAGATGAACCACCTCCGCGACCGTGCGATTGTCTTCCACGTAGGCCCTCAGAATCGGGTCGAGAATCTCATACGACGGCAAAGATTGATCGTCGCGCTGGTCGGGCCTGAGTTCGGCCGAGGGCGCCTTGGTGAGCACCGATCGGGGAATCAGCTCTCGTCGTTCCTGAGCGTTTCGCCACTCACACAGCTCGTAGACGGTGAGCTTCCACACATCCCTGATGACTGCGAAGGCGCCGGCAGTGTCGCCGTAGAGGGTGGAGTAGCCCACCGCCGACTCGCTCTTGTTGCCCGTGGTGAGCACGAGCCAGCCGTGCTCGTTGGCCAACGCCATGAGGATCATGCCTCGCACGCGCGACTGCACGTTCTGGTCGGTGAGGTCGCCGACCTCGATCCGGCCGTCGCTCACGTGAGGGACGAGCATCTCGGTGAACGCGGCATGGGCCGGCTCGATCGGCACAGTGCGGGTGTCGATCCCCAGATTGTGGCCGAGCTCTTCGGCATCGGCAATGGAGTGGTCGCTCGAGTAACGCGACGGCATCAAGACCCCGTGCACGTGGTCGGCGCCCAGGGCATCCACCGCTATGGCGGCGACGATCGAACTGTCGACCCCACCGGACAACCCGATGCACACGTCGGTGAAACCGCTCTTTCGCACATAGTCGCGGACGGCGAGCACAAGGGTGCCCCAGCGCTCCGCCTGAGGGTCGAGATGGGGGTGCAGCGGCGGCCTCATCGGATCACCGGGCTCGGCGTGCTGAGGGGACACCACGGTGACCGGATACCGGTCGAGCACGGGTCGGGCCGGCGGAAGCTCGACATCGAACACGTCGAGCGATTCGGCAAACGAAGCACAACGAGCGACCACTTCGGGCCCATCGACACCGGGACTCACCACAAACGAACCACCATCGAAGACAAGCTCGTCCTGCCCGCCGACGAGATTCGCGTATACGACCGGTACCCCGGACTCCGCGACCCGGTCGGCTATGACGCCCTCGCGCACCTGCTGTTTGCCCACTCGAAACGGCGACCCGTTGACGTTGATCACGATTCGAGCGCCGCCCTGGGCCAACTGCACCACCGGGCCATCCGGGATCCACGAGTCCTCACAAAGTGTCACCCCCACCGGCACGCCGCCGATTTCGAACAACCGGAGTGCCTGATCACCGGGCCGGAAATGTCGCAGCTCATCGAAGATGTCGTAGTTGGGGAGGTGGCGCTTGTGATAAGAGCCGAACACCTTTCCCTCGGCGCAAACCGCCACCGCATTCCACACGTCGTTGAAGTATGAGATGCCGGCGGCATCCTCGGCCAGGCGATCGGGTCTCCCACCCAGATCGTCGCCGTCGGCGAAGCCCACCACGGCAACCGTGCGACTGGTGCCAGCCGCGAATTTCTCCAACGCGGCACGAACATCAGCGACGAAACCCGGCTTGAGCACCAGGTCCTCGGGCGGATAGCCGGTGAGGGTCATCTCGGGCAGCACCACCACGTCGGCCCGCGCCTCGGTGGCCGCCGCCACCATCTCCAGGGCGCGAGAAGTGTTGCCCTCGAGATCACCCACTACCGAATTGAGCTGGGCAATCGCTATCCGGATCGAGCCGGGCGACGAATCGGAGTCGGACACCCCTTCATCGTAGGGGTGCGAAGACGTCACGACCGCCGCCGGCCGTCACTCAGATGAGTGCTGAACAAACGGTCTCTGTCACGAGGGCGCTGACCACATACGGATCGGCGTTGGCATTCGGCCGCCGATCCTCGATGTAACCCTTGCCGTCCTTGGCAACCTGCCACGGGATCCGGATAGACGCACCGCGATCGGACACGCCGTAGGAGAACTCGTCGAAGCGCTGGGTCTCGTGAGCACCGGTGAGACGATCCTCGATACCGACGCCGTAGCCGGTGAGGTGTTCCTCAGGCTTGCCCAAAGCACCCATCGCCTCGCACGCCGCGATGATCGGCTCGTAGCTCTCACGCATGGCCTTGGTGGAGAAGTTGGTGTGCATCCCCGCGCCGTTCCAGTCGCCGGGCATGGGCTTCGGCTTGATACTGACCTCCACGCCATGGTTCTCCGCGAGCCGGTACAGGAGGTAGCGGGCGATCCAGAGGTGGTCGCCGACGGTGACTGTGTCGACAGGGCCGATCTGGAACTCCCACTGGCCGGGCATCACCTCGGCGTTGGTGCCCGAGATCGCAAGCCCGGCTTCGATGCACGCACTGGTGTGCTCCTCGATGAGGTCACGACCATGGATCTTGAGGGCACCCACACCGCAGTAGTAGGGGCCCTGCGGGGCAGGAAAACCGTTGGGCGGGAAGCCGGCAGGCCAACCTGTTGCCGGGTTGATGAGGGTGTACTCCTGCTCGAGGCCGAAGATGGGTTCCTGATCGGCATATGTCGCGAGCGCCTCGACCGCGAGCGCACGGGTGTTGGTGGGGTGCGGCGTCATGTCGGTGAGCAGGGCCTCACACATCACGAGGATGTTGGCGCCACCACGAATCGGGTCGGGGCAACTGAAGACCGGATTCAGGACCACATCGGAATTGTCGCCGGTGGCCTGGTTGGTACTCGAACCGTCGTAACCCCAGACTCCCGGCGACTCACCGTCGGGGAGGATCTTGGTCTTGGAACGGATCTCAGGTGTCGGCGCAACGCCGTCGATCCAAAGGTATTCAGCCCGGTAAGCCATCGTTTCGTTTCCTTGGTTGTGCTTGCCCGTCAGGGCATCGTGATCAGACCACAGGGTGGTGGTCCGAGATGCAGCGTTCCATCACGGAATTTCATTGCTGTTGCCCAATTGTGAACGGTGTGTGAACGCACCCCGCGGACCCCTGGCGAGCTAGTGCCCGACACGGCACCCTGGGAAACGGCAGCCCGTCCGGGCAAGCTGTTTTGGTGTCGAATCCTCCGGGAGCTTCCATGTCGCGAGAGCAGGAGTACGTCCTCCGTACAGTCGAGGAGCGCGGGGTCCGACTCGTCCGCCTCTGGTTCACCGACGTGCTCGGTCGACTCAAGTCGGTGGCGATCTCTCCCGCGGAGCTGGAATCGGCCTTCGCCGAAGGTGTGCAGTTCGACGGCACCGCCATCGACGGGTTTTCCCGAGTGCACGAATCCGACGTTTTGGCCCGACCCGACGCCACAACCTTCGAGCTGCTCCCGTGGGCCCAGGAGGACGAGCCATCGGGTCGGATGTTCTGCGACATCGACAATCTCGACGGCACCCCGTTCGAGGGCGACCCGCGTCAGATCCTTCGCCGCAACCTGCAATCGGCGCGAGAGCAGGGCTATTCGTTCTTCGCCGCACCCGAAGCGGAGTTCTTCTACTTCGCTTCCGGCGACCCATCGCTCGGCAAGCCTCAGCCCCTCGACAGCGCTTCCTACTTCGACCTCACCACCTCAGATGTGTCGAGCGATCTACGCAAGCGCACGATCCACATGCTGGAGGCGATGGGCATCCCGGTGGAGTATTCATTCCACGAGGACAGCCCGAGCCAGCACGAGATCGACCTGCGTTATACCGAAGCGCTCGACATGGCCGACAATGTCATGACGCTCAGGCTCGTCGTGAAGAAGATCGCCATGGAACGCGACACCTACGCAACTTTCATGCCCAAGCCTCTCAACGGGGTGCAGGGGTCGGGGATGCACACCCACCTGTCGCTGTTCGAAGGTGAGACCAACACCTTTCACGACGCGAGCGACGAGTACGGCATGTCACAAACGGCTCGCCAGTTCACCGCCGGGATCCTGCGCCACGCCCGCGAGATCACCGCGGTCACCAACCAACTCGTCAACAGCTACAAGCGGCTCGCGGAAACATCTGAAGCGCCCCCGTTTGTGGCCTGGGCCCGCAACAACCGGTCTGCTCTGGTGCGGGTTCCGGTGCGCCGCCAGGGCAAGTCCGAGTCGGCCCGTATCGAATATCGGGCGATCGACGGAGCCAACAACCCCTACCTCGCCTACTCCCTGCTCCTCGCCGCGGGACTCAAGGGAATCTCCGAGGGGTACGAGCTACCTGCGGAGACCAACGTCAATCTCTTCGAACTCACCGACCTCGAACGACGCGAGATCGGCGTGGAGCCGCTGCCACGATCGCTCGATGAGGCCCTCGACGTGATGGAGGAATCGAAGCTGGCCCGCGAAACGCTCGGCGACCACGTCTTTGAGTGGTTCTTGCGCAACAAGCGGGCCGAGTGGGCCGATTTCTGTGCCCACGTCACACCATTCGAACTAGAGCGCTACCTCCCCACGTGGTGAGCTGTTGACCTGATGGACGCCCTGATCGTCTTCCCCGAACCGGCCCCACCGGAGCTGGCCCAGGCACTCGACATGGGTGGCTGGGTGTGGAAGAGCGCGGTCGACATCGACTCGGCCCGCCGCGAAGAACCTGCCGAAGGTTGGATGGGCGCGGTGATCGTGGCCGGTGACGACCCCGACGATGCCTTCCGATTCTGTCGGGCAATACGCAGCGGCGACATCAATGTCGAGTCGGTGCTGTTGCTCATCAACGGAGGCCACCTCGCGAGCCTCGATTTCCGCGAGAATCTCTTCGACGACTTCTGCCTCCACCCCTTCCATCCGGTCGAGTTCGAAGCCCGCCTCAAGCACCTGTTCCGCCGAGCCGGGCGGGCCGCGAGGGCCGAAGTGATCGAGTACGGACCCTTGGCCATGAATCTCGAGACCTATCAGGCGGTCATCGAGGCCAAACCGCTCGACCTCACCTACATGGAATACGAGCTGCTGAAGTTTCTAGCCTCTCATCCGGGCAGGGTGTTCACCCGCGAGACCCTTCTCAGCCGGGTGTGGGGCTACGACTACTACGGCGGCGCCCGCACGGTGGATGTGCATGTGCGAAGGCTGAGAGCCAAGCTAGGTGAGGAACACGCCAACCTGATCCAGACCGTGAGATCGGTCGGCTACAGCTTCGGTACTTCCCGCTGGGTGTAACCCGGGGCTCGAGGGCTATTCGTAGGGGTTGGTGTTCGCGAGGACGAGGTATTCGTTGGGATCGCCCTCTTCGCTGACGTTGGCGAGATCGCTGTTGCGGCCCACCAGGGCACCCAAAACGCCGGCCAAGCCGGTCATGCTCACGAGGATGCCCACGGGCATGACCACCACAAGAACAACAAGCATCACGATCGCACCGAAGTCCATGGGCGAGAGTCTGCCAGATCCGACCAGACCGTTCAGTACCGGCCTTCGATCAGACCGTGGCGATCGCTTCGATCTCGACACGCGCACCGAGGGGGAGAGACGCAACCGCCACGGCCGAACGGGCCGGTCGGTGCTCGCCGAACTCCTCCACATAGATCGTGTTCATCGCCGCGTAGTCGGCCATGTCGACCATGAACACGGTGGTCTTCACCACGTCGGCCAGCGACGCGTTGGCCGACGACAACACTCCGCGGAGGTTGACGAACACCTGGCGAAGCTGCTCTTCGAGCCCATCAGACACGAGAGCACCATCAACGATACCGATCTGGCCGGAGCTGAAAAGGAGATCGCCGCCGCGAACGATCGGCGTGTAGGGACCAACGGGTTTGCTCATGTCGGCATCATAGGGCGATGAGGTGCCTCACCCGAGCGGGAACTCGACCGCTCAGCCGCAGGGCCATCGGGGCGGAAGACCACGGCTGATCCAGACGGCAGCCGCGACCGCGGCGAACACGGCGTCGCTGCCATTCACCGGCACACCCTCATCGGGTTCGATGACCACATCGACCGGTGGCGTGTCGACAGCCCTCAGTACACCAAACGAGCGGATCGTGAGGTCGTGGACCTCACCGGCCTGATCGACCGACAGGAACTCGCTGGTGACCATCCCGAGAGCCATGTGGGCGGCGCCTGTGCAGTAGGAGCGAAGCACGGTGGCGTCGAGCGGAGCGCCGCACTGCACCCGGACCGAGATCGAACCATCCTCCGCGACCGACGCGGTGGCCTTGCCTCCTCCCGGCGCGGTGATCCAGCCGACCTCGCCCCGCAGGCCCGCCAGCAGCACCTCCGCCTCCACCCAACCGGCACCCCGGATCGCAGCCGAAGTGGGCGGCCCCGCAACATCGACCTCCTCGACAATGAGCCCCGGAGCGACAGAGCTCATGGCTTCGCCGACGCCGGTAGTACGGACCACCCGCACAACACCGGTGCCATCAGATCGCAGGCCCGCCGCGATCGGTGGACGCTTGGGCCCCCGACGCACGGCGTCCTCACGCGAATAGAGCACCCGCACGGCCCGTCCGTGCTCATCAGCGAGTCGGCGAGCCACCTCCTCCACCTCACTGGTGACCTTGGCGCCGAACGCGCCCCCATTGGCCAATGGCGATGCCGGCTCACCCCCTGGTTCACACCATGATGCGTCGGTCTCGAGATACGCAGGCTCGACCCACGAGGTGCTCAAGGTGAGCGCCCAATCGCCGTCGGGCACGTTCAAGGGAGGGTCGAATTCCGCAGTGGTCCTGCGCCCCTGCACCTTGCCTACTTCGCGGAGTGCTTGGCTTCGCGAAGGGGCCACCAGCCAGCCCCCGCTCTCGGGGGAAGGAACCGCCACCAGCGCGTCGGCCGGGGCTGTGTCGTCGGCGAACACGCCCTGACCCAGAGCAACGCGAGCACCGACGTGTTGGGCCACACCACCCTCCAACTCGGCCCGAATCGCGGCGCCACCATCATCTTCTGGGGGTGCAGGTGCTGAGCCGAACGCGACCCAGGCATCCACCACCGGCCGCCAGCCCGTGCACCTACACATGTGAGCGAGCAGGGCGTCAGCCGCCGGTTGGCGTTGCTCGTGGCTTGCCCCTTTCTCCCTGAGTCCTTCGTAGCGGCAGATGATGCCGGGCGTACAGAATCCGCATTGGCTGCCACCCGTGGCGGCAAACGCGTTGCCCCACGCCTCCGCCACGTCGCCATCAAGCCCTTCGACGGTGGTGATCGATCGGCCCTGCATCCGTCGAATCGGAGTCACGCAGGACACTCGGGGTTGGCCGTCGACGAGGACCGTGCAACACCCACACTGGCCTTGGGGGCTGCACCCGTCCTTGACCGAACGCACCCCGACTTGGTCACGGAGAACGTCGAGCAGGGTGAGGGAGTCGTCGTCGACCACAACCGGCGTTTCGTTGACGACAAATTCGATTGGTGGCCGCGTGCTCATTGACATCGACCGCAGGTTACGGTCGGTCTCCATGACTCGCCTAGATCGTCGCAAGTTCATTGCTGGCGCGCTCGCCGTTCCGTCGGGCGCCGCTCTCCTCGCGGCGTGCGGCGATAGTGATCTTGGATCAGCGGCCGACACCGCTTCTTCTGATCTGCCGGTGCCGAGCACCGAGCTCACTTTCCTGGTGCCGTCGTTTCCCGATGGCTTCCGGTCCCCCGCCACGGTGGTGGCCGGGATCGAGCAGCGGATCACGCTGCTGGTGCGCGACGAGATCGACACGATGCGCGAGTCCGCTCCCTCTGAGCTTGCGTTCACGATCACCCGAGGCGATACCACCGTGGTCAGCGAGACGGTGGCCCTGCGCTCCGACGGTGTGATCACGCCCTACTACCCCATCCGGTTCACCGCGCCGGAGCCGGGCGAGTACGCAGCCACCCTCGTGGATCATCCCAACGTCACCCCCGTGCCATTCATCGTGATCGATCGAGCGGAGAGCACGATCCCTCAGGTAGGCGACACGCTCCCCGTGGTCGACACCCCGACGATCGACGATCCCCGAGGAGTCACGCCGATCTGCACGCGGGCCATCCAGTGCCCGTTCCACGAAAACAATCTCACCGACATGATCGACAATGGCCGCCCCACCGTCTTGATCATCGCGACCCCGGGATTCTGTCAGACCGATATCTGCGGCCCGGTGGTGGATCTGCTCATCGATGGAGCCGATGGACACGACGATGTCGACTTCATCCACGCCGAGGTGTATGTAGACCCGTCTGATTTCGACAAGGGCGGATTCCCCGACACCACTGCCTCGATCGCGGCCATGGGTCTGCCCTACGAGCCGGCGCTGTTCGTCGTCGACGCAGGCGGCACCCTCATGGCTCGACTCGATGTCATGTGGGACCGCAGCGAATTGGCCGACGCGCTCGCGATCCTCTGAGCCTCTAGCGAACCGCAGCCCCGGTAAGGGTCAGCTGAACGATTGGCCGCAACCGCAGGTGCGTTCGGCGTTGGGGTTGTCGATCGAGAACCCTGCGTCCTGGAGCCCGTCCTTGTAGTCGAGGGTGGCTCCCTCGAGCAGTTGGGCGGAAGACGGATCGACCACGACGTCGATACCGGCATAGTCGACGGTGACATCGTCGGCGGCCCGATCGGTGTCGAAGTACATCTCATAGGAGAAGCCGCTGCATCCCCCCGGGCGGACGGCGACCCGCAGGGCCAAGCCTTCTTCGCCTTCGGCGGTGATGAGTTCGCCTACCTTCGACGCTGCACTGTCGGTGAGAGTTATCACGGTGAGATTGCTCCTCTGTATTGGTGCGGGGATGAACCCGCCACAAACCTCGAAGGGGAGTGTATCGGTATGAATTCCCTCGGCGGAAGCCCTACCTCGATGGCACCGGTACCATGACCCCGTGGCCGCTCACACCGCGCCTCCATCTGACGACTACGTGATGGGGCTTCTGCGCGGGGTCATCGACCCCGAATTGGGAAGCGACATCGTCGAGCTCGGCATGGCGAAATCGGCCCGGGTAGACCCCGACGGTGTCGTCCGACTCGAGATCGCCCTCACCACCTCGGGATGTCCCCTCCGCGGCCAGATCCAAAAGGACATCCGTAGCCGACTCACCTCGCTGCCCGGTGTCACCGGGGTGAAGATCAACTGGACGGAACTCAACGCCGACGAGCGCGCCGAAGCCATGTCGAAAGCCCGCTTCAACGTAAGCCAGGACGCGCCCGATACAGCCATTCCCGCCACCACCAAGGTCCTGATGATCGCTTCGGGCAAGGGGGGCGTCGGCAAGTCGTCGGTCACCACCAACCTCGCCGCCGCTCTTGCCCACAAGGGTTATGCCGTCGGGGTGATGGACGCCGACATCTGGGGATTCTCGGTCCCTCGCATGTTGGGAGTCTCCGGAGATCTCCTGGCCGTCGAAGGCAAGATCCAACCCCTCACCCGCCCGATCGGCGAAGGTCGACTCGAGGTCGTGTCGATGGGGTTCCTAGTCGGCCAGGAAGACTCCGCGCTCATGTGGCGTGGCCTCATGCTCAACCGGGCGGTGCAGCACTTCTGCCAAGACGTCTCCTGGCCCGACGACCTCGACTATCTACTGATCGACATGCCCCCGGGCACCGGCGACGTGCAGATGGGGCTCGCCAAGATGCTCCCTCGAGCCGAGATGGTCGTGGTCACCACTCCTGCGCTCAATGCCCAGAAGGTGGCTGCACGGGTGGTCGACATGGGCCGCAAAAACTACTTGCGAATAGTCGGCGTGATCGAGAACATGACGGAGTTCATCGCCCCGGATGGCTCGGCTCACCGCCTCTTCGGCGCAGGAGGCGGTTCGCAGCTGGCGGCCGACGTGGGCGCACCGCTGCTGGGCAGGGTGCCGATCGAGTCGGCCGTGTCGGAAGGGGGCGATATCGGCGAACCGGCCGTGCTCGGTTCGGGTGCCGCAGCCGACGAATTCCGTGCCATTGCCACCGCCATCGCGGAGGAATGGGTGCCGCCCACCGAAATGGCCGGCTGTAGCGCCCGGATGCTCGACGCGGCCATGGCCGCGCTCGACGCTCTCGACGCCACCGAAAGTACCGCCTGACCTCAACTTCTCCGGTCGATCTGTCGATTGGGGAGGATGGCTCACACCACGGGTAGGCACGCCCGATGACGTCGTGGAATCGAAGGGTGGCCGCGGCCTCCCGGGTCCGCGACGGCGAGCACGACTCCGCAGAGGAGCGGTTCACTTCGCTCGGCCTTCCCGAGGGTCTGCATCCCGACGATGCCGTGGCCGTGGCCACGATGTTGAGGGTGGCCGAACACCGTTCGACCGGATTCAGCACAACAGTGCTCGCTCGGGTCGAGATCGAAGGGGGTCCCGATCGCCACGTTCGGATCGTGGTCATGGGCAATGAGTCCGGTGCCACCACCCTGGTGGGCGACGCGGGCGACAGCATGAGCCTCGACCGCGTCACCGGACTCCCCGGCCGCGACTATCTCCTCGAGATGCTCACGATCGCGCTCCAGGATTCGGTGGCGAGCAAGCATTCCGTGGCGGTGTTCTCGATCGACATCGACCGGTTCAAGACGGTCAACGACACTCGCGGCTTCAGCGCCGGAGACGACACCCTGCGGGCCATGGCCACCGAACTCGCCGGTGTGCTTCGCCCCGACGACGTGCTCACCCGATTCGGGGGCGATGAGTACACCATCTTGTGCCCCGACGTTCTCGGTGTGGCCGAAGCGGCCAACCTCGCGGAACGCTTTCGCAACGCGTGCCTGGAGGTCCCCGTCGACAGTCCACTGCACGGGCTGACCGTCTCGGTGGGCATCGCCGTGGGTCGCGCCGACCGTGGGGCCGAGGACCTCGTCCAGGAGGCAGAGACCGCCCTGTACCAAGCCAAGGGACTGGGCCGCGATCGTTGCGAGCTCTTCGACGAAGCGCTACGTACGCGAGCTGAGCGACACAACGATGTCGACCAGCGCCTCCGCCGGGCCCTCGACGACGACGCGATCGAGGTTCACTACCAGCCGATCGTTGATCTTCATGCCGACCGGATCGTGGGCTGCGAGGCCCTCCTGCGAATCGTCGGGGAAGACGGCCGCCATCTCGATCCTCGCGAGCTCATCGGTGCCGCCGAGGACGGAGGCCTCATCCGCCGTATCGAGGAGACCGTGCTGCATCGTGCCGCCAACACGATCCGCATCCTGCCCGACATCTCCGACGATCCGATGTTCGTTTCGGTCAATGTGTCGGATCGTCGCCTGCTCGACAGTCGGTTCCCTCTCAACCTGGCCCGCACCCTCCACAATGCCGATCTGCCGGCCGAACAGGTCCACCTCGAGCTCCACCCGGAAGTACTGGCCGAGAAGGGCGCAGGTGTCCGCCTCATCACCCAGCTCCGTGCCCTCGGGGTCTGCGTGGTCGTCGACGAGTACCTCGGCGCCAGCGAGCTGGAGCTGATCGACGGCGCCAGCATCGACCTGGTGAAGCTCGACAAGCGCCTCGTGCACGGCATCCACGGTGAGCGGGGACGAGCCCGGGCCGAGTTGGTGATCGGTGCGATCATCGATCGAGGTGTCGATGTGTGTGCGGTGGGGGTGGAGACCCAAGACGACCTCGAGGCGGTGCGAGAACTCGGGTGTCGTTATGCCCAGGGCTACCTGTTCTCGCCGCCGATCGAAGGTCGCCGTCTGAGCGAACTCGTGGCCGAGCAGTCCTGATTCAGGGCCCGAGCTCGATGGGCGAATCCGGTGAGTCGTCTGATCGCGAGTAGTCGGCTTCACCGACGTCGTATACCTGGGGATCGAATCCGGGTGGTCTGGCACCGAAACCGGGCGGCGGCCCCGAGAAGGCTCCTCCCACCTGAACCCGGTTGCGGAATCGCGCGATCAGAGCAGTGCGGGCAATCACCCGGGTGGGGGGCAAGAGCAACAGCAGACCGATGCCGTCAGTGAGGAAACCAGGCGTAAGCATCAGGGCCCCCGCAAAAGCGACGAGCAGGCCATCGACCAGTTGCTTGGTGGGGAGCGAACCCTCGGCGAGTTGGCTTTGCACCTTGGCGATGATGCTGAGGCCCTCCCGCCTCACCATCCAGGCTCCCACGATGCTGATCAGGATCATCAGCCCGATCGTGTTCCAGCCCCCCACGATGCCGCCCACCTGCACAATGATGTAGATCTCCACGATCGGGAGGGCGAGAAACAAGATGACCAGTAGTCCAAACACCAGCTCATCGTAGATGCGAACACCAGCAGATCTCACCGCAACCAGCATCGGCGCGGCCCTGACCGCCACTGGGGTCGTAGCGGCCGACCCCCTCGAAGCGACCGTCGAGCCGCTCGCGGCGGGCGACGGTTTCCTCGGAACGCTCGTGAGGGTTCACCTGACCTGGGCGGATCAGATTGCGGGTCCCTCGTCGATCGTGGCGAAGCTGCCGACGAGCGATCCCCGCAACGAATGGATCGTTCAGCACTTCGGCTACGCCCGGCGCGAGGCCGGCGTGTATCGAGATCTCCGCCCGTGGGAGTGCGCTCCGGCACCGCGTTGTCTGGCCCACTTCTGGGACGACGAGGCCGGCGGGGGCTGCCTTATGCTCGAGGATCTGGGTGAGCTCGACACCGGTGACCAACTCGGCGGGGCCACCGACGAACAGGCCCACATGGTGGTGGACGCACTTTCGGCATGGCACGGCGCCTGGTGGGACGATCCGCGGCTCGCCGAACTCGATTGGCTCCCCGACGCATCGAGTGCGGTGGTGGCGGGCTACGGAGAGATCTTCGACACAACGTGGCAGACCTGTGTCGAGCGCCTCGAGGGGGCACTCTCCGACGAGGTCCTCCAGACTGCTCTCTCGGCACGGAGCCAGTTCGATTCTTCACTCGCCGAGTTCGGCTCGGGCCCCCGAACCCTGGTGCATGGCGACGCCCGACTCGACAACACACGGTTCGCCCACGATCACGCCGTGCTACTCGATTTCCAGCTGGCCACTCGCAGCCGAGGGGCTTACGACCTCGCCTTTTCTGTGCCGGTTCGCTGAGCACCGAATCCAGGCGCCGCCTGGAGCCCGACCTCCTCGATCGCTACCTCGCCGGCCTCCGGCGGCGAGGGGTCGACGCCTACAGCCGTTCACAGCTCGAGCACGACTACCGCCTCGGCCATATCGTCAACCTTCCCAATCCGGTGAGTGCCCTGGCCGTCGTGACGCCCGGTAGTGATCGAGGAGCTGAATTTCTACGCAGCAACGCGATCCGCGGGATCACCGCCACAGCCGACCACCTAGGCTGATCCAACCGTGACCACACCCGCCGACCGCCCACCGTCCGTCGACAAGCTGGCCCGCTCGATCGCCGATGTCGGTCTCCCCCATCCGATGCTGGTGGAGGCGGCGCGAGCCGCGATCGCCGCCGGTGATCCCGGAGGAGCTCGCCGAATCGCCGACGATATGGCCCGTCGCACCCTCCGCCCGGTCATCAACGGAACGGGCACCCTGCTACACACCAACCTGGGGCGCGCCCCGATGGGCTTCGAACAGGCCGCCACCTACACAAATCTCGAACTCGACCTCACAACCGGCGAACGAGGGTCACGCATGGCCACCGCAGGCGCTCTCATGGCGCGGGCGTGTGGGGCCGAAGCCGCGATCGTCGTCAACAACTGCGCAGCCGCGGTGCTCCTCGTTCTGGCCGGACTGGCGGATGGACGCGATGTGGTGGTGTCGCGCAGCGAACTGGTGGAGATCGGTGGAGGGTTCCGGGTGCCCGAGGTGATGGACCGCTCCGGCGCCCGTCTGCTGGAGGTCGGCACCACCAACCGCACTCGCCGAGCCGATTTCGAAAAGGCTGTGGTCGACCCCGACAACGATGTCGGCATCGTGCTGCAGGTCCACCAGTCGAACTATCGGATCATCGGATTCACCGAGGCCCCCCGCACGGCCGAGTTGGCCGATCTCGGAGTTCCTCTGGTGGCCGACATCGGGTCCGGGCTGCTCGACAGTCGGTGCCCCTGGCTCGAGGGCGGCCCGCCGGGATGGTTGGCCGACGAGCCAGCGGCCCGCCAGACCCTCGACGCGGGAGCGGGGCTGATCACCTTCTCGGGCGACAAGCTCCTCGGCGGACCCCAAGCCGGGATCATCGCCGGCCGCGCCGATCTCGTGGCGCTCTGTGCCCGTCACCCACTCGCGCGGGCCCTAAGGCCCGGAGGGTTGGTGCTCGGGGCGTTGCAGGCCACGGCGCTCGCCTATCTCGCCGAAGACGGCCAGGCCATCCCGTTCTGGCGTATGGCCTCGGCCTCGGTCGACGCACTGACCGCCCGGGCCGAAGCCCTCGGCGTGGGGGTACCGACCGACACCCAGTCCACGCCTGGGGGCGGCACCCTTCCCGGCGTCGAGATCCCTTCTGTCGGCGTTCGCGTTGGCGGCGACCGTCGCAGCGAACTCCGCAATCGCGAGCGCCCCTTGATCGCGCGGGTGGTCGACGGCAACACCATCATCGACCTGAGGACCGTTCACGCCGACGACGACACCGAAGTGACAGCCGCGCTCACGGCTCTCGACTGATGCACGTCGTCGCCACCGCAGGCCACGTGGATCACGGCAAGTCGACCCTCATAACCGCCCTCACCGGCACCGACCCGGACCGACTGGCCGAGGAGAAGGCCAGGGGGCTCACCATCGACCTTGGCTTCGCGGGCATGAAGCTGCCGTCGGGCCGCGGCGTGTCGTTCATCGATGTGCCCGGCCACGTGCGCTTCTTGAAGAACATGCTTGCCGGTGTGGGCGGCGTCGATGCCTGCCTCTTCGTTGTCGCCGCAACCGAAGGGTGGAAGCCCCAATCCGAAGAGCACCTGCGGATCCTCTCCCTGCTCGGAATCGAGCACGGACTCATCGCCTTGACCAAGATCGGCCAGGCCGACGACGAGCTGGTTGAGCTGGCCATGCTCGAGATCAGCGACCGGGTGGGCGGCACCTTCCTCGCTGATGCCCCGATCGTGGGCGTAGATGCCATCGACGGTGTGGGCGTCGACGACATCGCCGACGCTCTCGACACTTTGACGGACACAACACCCACCGCGATCGATCGGAAGCGCCCCCGCCTGTGGATCGACCGCGTATTCGCCGCAAAGGGCGCTGGCACCGTGGTCACCGGCACCCTCACGGGCGGGATGATCCGCGTCGACGACGAGCTCGAGGTGGCTCCCGCACAACGCCCGGTGAGGGTCCGCGCCCTGCAGAGCCTCCACGCCGACCGCACCAAGGTCGGCCCCGGCAACCGGGTTGCCGCAAACCTCTCCGGGGTGAGTCACGATGAGCTCAAGCGAGGCGACGTGTTGATCCGCGCCGACCAGTGGCACATCACCACTCGTGTGGACGGCTCATTGAACGTGCTCGACTCCCTCGATCGGGCGGTGAGCAGGCGGGGAGCTCACGTCGCCTACATAGGGTCGGGGGAACACCCTGTGCAGATGCGCGTGCTCGGACCCGACACGATCGAACCCGGACACAGCGGTGCGGTGCGGCTCCATCTCCCCGCCGGTCTGCCACTCGTGATCGGCGACCGCTTCATACTTCGCGAGTCGGGCCAAGGGGTTACCCTCGGTGGGGGTGAGATCCTCGACGTCGACCCGATCATCGCCGCTTCCAAGGCCAGCCCCGACAAGAGAGCGGAGCGCCTCGTCGCCGAACGCGGTCGGGTGGATGCCGACCAGCTCGAGCGGTTCACGGGTGAGCGGCATCAGCCCGACGTCGGGAGATGGGTGGTCGATCCCGCCGCCCTGGACGCGGTCGAGAAACGCCTCGCCGAGGCGGTCCACCGCGCCGACGCCCTCGGGCTCGACATCGCCGGACTCGACGAGTTCGAGAGAGCTGTTCTCGACACTCTCGAGGCGGTGGCGATAGAAGGCGGCCACGCCCGCCCTGCGGCCGCGGCCGACCCTCTCGCCGGCCACTCCTTTGTGGATCTACTCGCCGCCGAGCCATTCTCACCTCCCGACCCCGAGGGCATAGACCGTGCCGAGCTTCGTGAGCTCGTGCGCCGCGGCGACATCGTGGAGGAGGGCGGCGTGTATTTCGCGGCCACCGCCATCGACGACGCTGCTCGCGTCGTTGCCCAACTCCTCAAGGCTCAGCCCGATGGGATCACCGTGGCCGAAGCCCGCGACGCATGGGCCACCACCCGTAAGTTCGCTATCCCCCTCATCACTCGTCTCGACAGCACCGGGGTCACCCGACGCCGCGGGGATCTGAGGATCGGTGGTCCCCGCTTGCCGGAACTCTGAGCCAGGACCGGAGCGAGGGTCTGCTCAGCAGGAGTTGAGGTCGCGACGCTCCGCCTCGCTGAGTCCGCCCCAGATCCCGTGCTGTTCACGGATCGACAAGGCGTAGGACAGGCAGTCGTCTCGTACCGAGCAACCCACACAGATCGCTTTGGCGCTGTCTTCGCGGAAACGTTTTTCGTCGCGCCGCTCGGGTTGGGTGGGCGGGAAGAACACGATCGCCTGGGGTCCACGACACGCAGCACGCAGCTGCCATTCCACCTGATCATTGCGAATCGCCATCTCGTCCCCCGTCTTCTGCATCACGATTACCAGAGCAGAGCGATTCCCACAAACGCCCACCGCGGTCGATATCTACATATCGGTCACTTTCCGCCGTAATCGACTGATTTCAGCGTCCAGTGCGAATCGTACAGACAGAGAGGGCCCGAAATCGAGCCGCGCTCGGCCGATTCCAGTCGCCTACCGACCAACCATGAGTGACGCCCCGGTGACACCACGACAGCACGATGGGGTCATGAAAGGTACGGTCGCGACCTCATGGGGTCTTCGATGAGTCGGCCATTCAGAGCCGCGCCGCCTGATGCCGTCGGCGCGCTTCTGCGCCCTGGCCTCCTGAGGCGCCTCCTGAGCCGCTTCGAGTCGAGGGTGGTGGTCGTGCGGGCCGCGGCGGGGTTCGGTAAGACCACCGCACTCGCCCAAGCGGTGACGCAGAACGTTCTCGCCTCACGGGGCCAAGACATCTGGTTGGGTTGTGAACCGGCCGACACCGACGGGTCCCACCTCCGGGCCGGCATCACCTCCGCTCTCGGACTCCCCACCGGAGTCAACCGCGACGCCATCTGCGACGCCGTCGCAGCCCGGTCCCCCGTCCAGGTCTGCCTGATCCTCGACGACTTCCACGAGGTCTCTCGCAGGTCGTCGGGTGCCGAGTTCATCGAGCACCTCATCGCCGACCTGCCCTCCAACGGCCACGTCCTGCTCGCCACCCGCACCGACCCTCCTCTGAGCCTCGCTCGTATGGAGGCCCAAGGACAGGTCACCAGGATCTACGATTCCGATCTCGCCCTCGACTCCTCCGAACTCGCCAGTCTCGCCGGTCGAGCAGGCCGCAGATCCGATGAGATCGCTCACCTGGGCGGTTGGCCCGCCCTTGTCGCTCTCGGACTCCAATCCGGCCCAATCGCAAGCTTCCTCGATGAGGAGGTGCTCACCTCGCTGGATCACGACCAGCGCCGCCTACTCGAAGTGGTGGTGGCTCTCGGAGGTGCCGACAACACCTTGCTCAACCATCTCACGAGCATCGACCCCGCACCCGCCCTCGGCTCCTTGCCCATGGTGCACCACGTCGACGGCTGGTACGAAGCCCACGATCTCTGGCTGGAGGTGTTTGCCGCCCGGGACCTCGCTGCCACCCAGAGCAAGATGCTTCGGCCGGCCGTTGACCACCTGCTGAGCCGAGACCAACCCGATCGAGCCGTGGAGTTGGCCTGCCGGGGAACCCAACCCGACCTGATCGTGCTGGCCCTGCGCGAGGCCGTCATCACCGGTCGGGTGGAGGAGCCCGACACGCTGCGCCGCTGGCTCGGCCTGGCACCCGATGAGATCAGGCATCATCCCATCGCCGCCCATGTCGAGGGCCTGCTCGAACAATCGGCCGATCCCACGACCGATCGCGGTCGCGAACTGTTCGAAAACGCCGCCGAAGGTTTCACCGCTCTCGGCGACACCGAAGCGGTCGTGTCCGCGGTGGCCGAGCTCGGATTCTGGTATCACATCCAGCGCGATGCCGGTGGACTCATGAGGGTCGCTTCCTGGATGGCCGACCTGGCCGAAAAAGGGGAGAGTGCTGCCGCCCCCTACATCGACATCACCGCCGCTTTCGTGGCTCTCGCCCAGGGCGACCCACACGCGATGCTCTCCGCGATCCGCCGGGCGAGAAACGTTCCGATGACGGGCCGCTTCGACGCGATCGGCTACTGGCTCGAGTTTCAGGCCCTCGAGTTCCTGGGTCAGACCGAGGTGGCACTGGCCGACAAATATCTCGAGGGTGCGGGCGCAATCCGCGGCACCGAGGTGATCGCCATCTCCGCTCGATGGCGCGCCGGACAGGTGGAAGAGCTTCTCGCCGATCCGGAAAGCTGGGCGTCGCGCAGCGGGAGCGAGCGAGCACGATTCCTGAGCCACTCATGGCTCGCCGCGGTCACCGCGGGGTGTGGCGACACCGATACGGCCCGATCGCATCTGAGTATGGCCCGCAGATTCGCCGGCGAGCGTGAAGCCAAGCAGGTCGAGATAACCCTCGCCCTGCCGGAACTGCTCATCGTTCACGAAGAGGGTGACTCTGCCCACGCCGAAGAGATGATGCATGAGCTGCTCGAACAGATCCCGATCGCATCCGATACGCGCCTGTCGTACAACGGTGCGGGAGCGCTCGTTGCGCGCTACGCGCCCGAGGCGTTCGCCGAGCTCTCCGTGCCGCTCCCGGCCCGCGACCTCGACCTGGGCGTGGCTCTGCGCAGCATGGATCAGACCGGCGATCTCCAGTCGCTGGCCACCGTCAACTGGCCACCCACATCCGGCCTGCTTCTTGCATCCCTCTTCTTGAGAACCACGTGCGAGTTCGTCGCTGCCGGGTGGGCAGCAGGCAGAACCGAGGCTCGTGGTGCCGCTGAGTGGCTCCTCGATGTGATCGGCGACAACGCCCGGCTCCGCTTTCGAGACCTCGCCGACCACCCGATTGCCGCAGTTAGTGGTGCGGCCAAGGAGATCCTCGCTTCGGTGCCGCTCCCGCCGGCCGAACCGCGTCGGCTCCATCTCCTCGGCACCGAACAGCTCCTTCTGGGCGATGTCGAATCAGACCACGATGGCTGGCGCCGTGAACGCGTCCGATCGCTCCTCGGCTTTCTCGTGATCCACCCCGAGACCACCCGCGATGCCGTCATGGCCGCCCTGTGGCCCGAAGCCACCGAAGATGCCGCCCGGCGCAACCTCCGCTCCACCCTCAACCTCCTCCTCGGCGTCCTCGAGAGCTCTCGGGCGGGGGGTGACGCGGCCTACTTCATTCGCTCCGACGGCAACCGTCTACGTCTGGCCGGCCACGACCGGCTCGAGATCGATGTGTGGCGCTTCGATTCCCTCGTCGATGAAGCCCAGCAGCTCGAGTCCGACGGCGCGCCCAGCCTTGCCCTGGAGTGCCTGGCCGAGGCAAGTGCGTTGTATCGCGGCGATCTGCTCGCAGGAATCCACGAAGGCGAGTGGCTCCATATCGAGCGCCAGCGCCTTCACGTGCGGTTCGTCAAGGCCGCGGTGCGCTGTAGCGAGCTGCTCCTCGCCCACGACCGGGTCGACGACGCCGTCCTGCTCGCCAGCCGCACCATCCGGGCCGAACCGTGGTCAGAGCCGGCCCATCGCACCCTCGTAGCCGCTCATCTCCAGCGCGGCGACCGCGCTGCCGCCCACCGGGCGATGCAGCGCTGCCACGAGGTACTCGACGAGCTGGGCGGGCCGGTCGAGGAACTAACCGCCATGTTGGAGCGCCGCCTCGGCGGAAACTGACCGCGGCAGGGCTACTCCGAACCACCGCGCATATCGCGGTAGTCGCGCGCCCCGCCCTCTTCCGGCTCGATCTCCAGGTAGAGCCCTTCGATCGACACGACACGGACGGGATCACCCTTGGCAATCGGGGTGGTGCGATTCACCCGTGCCTTCCACGGGGCGCCGTCGATCACCACGACGCCCTCCTTCTTGATGTCTTCAGCTGCCGCGCCCATCGACCCGATCATCCACTCGCGACCGATGGTGGGCGTCCCGAAGCGGGTACGGATCATGGCCGGCATACCCGAGATCATCGACATCGAGATGCCAAGAATGCCGGCGAGCAGGGTGATCCATGACAGAGAGGTGCCCTCGTAGAGAAACAACGATCCGACCACCAATGCCAGCGTTGCGATGACCGACCACAGCTGGGGCACCCCCGTTTGTACGTCGATCGCGTAGCCGAGCATTGCGATCACCAGCAGAGCAAGCGCCCAGGTGCGGGTCGGGAGCACATCCAGGCCGAAACTTCCGATGACGAAACAGAAGGCACCGACCGCTCCGGCGATGCCGATACCAGCGGTGTAGAACTCGAAGATCAGCAGGGCCGCTCCGATCAGGAACAGCAAGTAGGCCATCGCCGGGCTGGCGAAGGAATGCATCCAGCCGTCGAACACCGAGAGCTTCGAGAAACGGATCGCCGACACCGGTACCCGAACGGCCGCATCGCCGGAGGTATCGATCTCGGACACAAAACCGGGGAGATCCAGAGCAAAGAACCCGAGCGTTGGCGAATCGCGGTCGGCGAGCCCGATCTCGATAACACCCTGTTCGTTGACGGTGCCATCGGCCAAGGCATCGGCCGCGGCGACAAAGGCGGGCATGAAGAACTCCTCGGGGATCACGAGATCGCCGGTCTTGCCGAAATGGGAGCCGATGGTGACGGCAAGTTCGTCGGTGGTGGCCACCAACTGGGCGACGCCACCTTCGGCCTTCGACCCGGACGGGCCGACCCAGGCATACACGGGCACCTCGGAGGCCGAGATCGCCTCCGCCAGCTCGACCAGTCGCTCGTCGTCGATCACCGAGTGGGTGCTGTTTACCTGGAGGATCAGGCCGCCCGAGCCAGACCTTTCCGCACGACTTATCGATTTCTCGATGTAGTCGGCCACGATCCCGTCGAGGAAGCCCGAGATCTGCACCACGTCGAAGGTGGGCGCATCCAGCGACTCCTGGGATACCTGCGCCGGTATGTCGCCTGCTCGCGCCGGCGACATACTCGCGAGCATCCCGAGAAGAACGGCGGCGAACGCTGCCGATAGGGTGACCCGCCGTCGGACGGTTGATCGCTTCTGCGAGGAGGGAAATGGATCCCGGTGAGTTCTTCGCATCGTCGCGTGTCCTGATTGTGGCGGGAAAGGGCGGTGTCGGCAAGACGGTCACCGCAGCGACGATCGCTGCGGCGGCGTCTCGATGCGGCCTGTCGGTCCTCCTGGTGGAGGTGTCCGGGCGTTCGGCCGCGGCTCCTATGTTCGGAGCCGACGCACAAGGCTACGAGGAAGCGGTGCTGGTTCACGCGGGAAACCAACACGGGGAGATCCGCGGCCGCTCGATCACCCCGGACCAGGCTCTGGTCGAGTGGCTTTCGGGTCACGGCTTCCAGCGGATCGTGAAGCGGATGACGAAGTCGGGTCTTCTCGAGGTGGTGGCCACCGCAACTCCCGGCATCAAGGACCTGCTCGTCTTCGGCCGCATCAAGGCCCTCGAGGCAGCCCGAGCCGCCGACCTCATCGTGGTCGACGCTCCCGCCGCGGGCCATGCGCTGGGTTTCCTGAGAAGTCCCGCAGGGGTACGTGAAGCCGCGCGTAGCGGCACGATCCACCGCCAGGCCGTAGAGGTGTTGGAGATGATCAGCGATCCGAGCCGCTGCCAGGTGGTGCTGGTAACCATCCCCGAGGAAACGCCGATCAACGAACTTATCGAGACCTCGTTCGCGGTGGAGGATGAGGTGGGGGTGAAACTCGGGCCGGTGGTGGTGAACAGTGTCCTGCCGCGGATCGACGGCCTCGACGGGCGCCTCAGATGGGCAAAGTGCTCCGACCACGAACGGTCCGACCTGGCCACCGCGGCTGAGTTCCGAGCAGGGCGAACCGCTCTCCAAGACGAGCAACTCGCCCGACTCGAAGACCGACTCCCACTCCCCCAGATCCGCCTTCCCCAGATATTCGGCACCAGCATCGGCCCCGACGACCTCGAGCAGCTCGCCACCACGATGCTCGCCGAGATCGAATCGCTCGAGGATCTCTCGTGAACGCCTACGCGGAACTCATCGGTGGCAGGGACGTCATCGTGTGCTGCGGCACGGGAGGCGTCGGCAAGACCACCACCGCGGCAGCTACTGCGGTCGCCGCGGCCCGCTCCGGCAAACGCGCCGTCGTGGTCACCATCGACCCCGCCAAGCGGCTGGCCGATGCGCTCGGGATCGCCGAGCTCGGTAACACACCAACCGAAATCGCGGGCCCGTGGCCCGGCAAGCTCGCCGCCCTGATGCTCGACACCAAGTCGACGTTCGACGATGTGGTGCGCCGCCATGCCCACGACGATCACCAGGCGGAGCGGATCCTCTCCAACCGCTTCTACCGCAACGTGTCCGGCACCTTGTCGGGCACCCAGGACTACATGGCCGTGGAGAAGCTCAGTGAGCTTTACGACAGCGGTGATTGGGATCTGGTCGTGGTCGACACCCCGCCCACCCGCGACGCCCTCGCCTTCCTCGAGGCTCCGAAGCTGCTGGCTCGCCTTCTCGACAATCCGATCTACCGCATCGTGACCGCTCCATCTCGAGGGGTGTTCAGAGCGGTGAACAGCGCGGCCCAGACCGTGCTTCGCCAGCTGGCACGAGTGGTGGGCGCCACCGTGGTCGACGAAGCTGTCGCCTTTTTCCAGGCGTTCGAGGGGATGGAGGACGGATTTCGCGATCGCGCCAATGCCACCCTGAAGCTGTTGGGCGATCAGCGCACAGCGTTCGTGTTGGTGGCCTCACCTCGAGCCGACACCCTCATGGAGGCCCGCTACTTCCTCGACCGGATCCGAACAGCCGATCTCGACGCGGCGGCCGTCGTCGTGAACCGCGTGCTTCCCTCCGTCTCCACGTCGCCGGAGCGGGCCACCGAGCTCGTCAGGTCGCTGGCGGGCACCCAGGCGGCCGGGGCAGCCGTCGCGCTCGCCGACCTCGCCGGGTCCGGAGCCGAAGACCAGAGTCGGATACATGAGATCACCGACGCCGCGCCAGACGCCATCATGGTTCAGGTGCCACTCCTGGCCGACGATGTCCACGATCTCGACGGACTCGCCACCATCGCCGATCTACTCACCGCCGACTGAACCCCGCTGGCTCAGATCAGCTGGGATCTTCGTCGAGCGCCGCGACCGATTCCTCGAGCACTTCCTTAACCGGAACGATGCGGTCGAAGCCGGTGGTGTGCAACAGGCGCGTGATATTGGCCCGGTCGCAGAACACCGCTATCCGGCCGTCGTTCTCGCGAACCTTCCGGATGCCGCCGATGAGGGCACCCAGGCCGGCGGAGTCCATGAACTGCACACCGCCCAGGTTCACGATAAGGCGCGGCTCGCCACCCAACTCGGCGAATGACTCGCGGAATTGGGCCACGGAGTAGGCATCGAGCTCGCCCTCGGGGCAAAGCTGGACGTAGTCGGTGGCTTCGGAACGTTCGACACGGATCTCGAGCACCGCCGCATGGTAACCGCACTCACCCGCCGGACACACCGCGGGCCCAACGTGGGGCCGTACCTGGGCGGCGTGTACGATCCGATCCGTGACGGACATCCTTCTCGCCACCGATTCAGATTGGCTCGCCGACGAGGTGGAAGCAGCCGTGGCCGGCAGCCACCTTCTGCTTCGAGTTCGCGCCGGCGTCGATGTCGTACCCGCCATCGAAGAGGTCGATCCCGCACTCGTGCTGCTCGATCTCCAGATCGGCAACATGGGCGGCGTGGCCACCTGCCTGGCCATACGCCACCGCGAGGGCATGGGCGACCTCGAAACCCGGCCGGTTTTGCTCCTGCTCGATCGTGAGGTCGACACCTTCATCGCCACCCAGGCCGGCGCAGATTCCTGGCTCATCAAGCCCCTCGACCCCTTCCGCATCCTGCGGGCGGTCGAGGCTGCACTCGCGGGAGAGCCGTCCACCGCCTGAGCCGATAACCTTCCGGTTCTGCACACGGGCAGTGGCGCAGGTTGGTAGCGCGCCTCGTTCGGGACGAGGAGGTCGTGGGTTCAAATCCCGCCTGCCCGACAATGTGCAACTGACGGTCTTGCGTTACAGCGGGGCCTCGGTTGTCTTTTGTCGTAGTCGTTCGTATGGGGTTTGTCCATCGAGGCTGCCGTGGGGTCGGTCGAAGTTGTAGAAGTTCTCCCATTGGGCGAGTTTGTCGTTGAAGAGTTCGGTGTCGTCGATGACGACGCCGTCGAGGAGCCGGTAGAACTCTTCGCCGTCGATGCGGTGTGATCTTTCGACTTTGCCGTTGAGTCTTGGGGTGGCGGGTTTGATGTAGACGTGGCGGATGCCGCGGTCCAGGACGTGCCAGTGGAATTGGCTGGCGAATTCGGAGCCGTTGTCGGTCTGGATGACTTCGACCGCGAAGGGGAGTTTCTGGCAGACGTAGTCGAGGAACTGGATCGCGGTTTTCTGGTTGTTGCGGTCGTAGATCTTCAGGACTCGTAGTCGGGTGCAGTCATCGATCGCGGTGTATTGGTAGTACTTGGTCTTTCGTGAGCCTTTGAGCGGCTCGATGAACTTCACGTCGATCTGGACCCGGTGACCGGGCTGCTGTTTTTCGTAGCGTTTCCATCGTTTGGCGTGGGTCTTGTGACGTTGCGAGGCCGGCAACAGGTTCATGTCGAGACGTTTGAGGATCCGCCACACCCCCGACGGCGAGATGTCGATGTCGTGGTAGCGCTTGAGGTACATCGAGATCTTGAGCGGCCCGAAATGATAGGTCTGGCGCAGATGGATGACTTTTCCGACCACCTCGCTCGAGGTCGCCAGCGGGCTGTGGTGGGGGCGTGTCGAACGGTCCCGTAGCCCGTTGAGACCCTCATCGTCATAACGGCGCCGCCACTTGTAGAACCGGGTCCTGCTAATCCCGTAGTGACGACACGTCGCCGCGACATTGCCCGACACCTCCTCAGAGTGACGAAGGATCGCCAACCGATGCTTCGCCTGGCGTTGGAGCTCTTGTTCGTTCATAGAATCTCTCTCTCATCAAGAGACCCAACTGTCAACGATGTCCGTCAGTTCTAGACCGCCTGCCCGACAAGTCGTAGCGGTCCCCTCGGCTCAGCTCGAACCGTAGATCGTGGTTTCGGGGTGATAGGTCGCCCAGCCGTACCACTCGGTCACGAACGAGGTCACATACTCCAGCGAGGTGCCCTCATCGGGTCCGTCGGTGCCATGGCCATCGAGGCGCCAGCGGGTGCCCTGGCTGTCGAATACCTCTCCGTCATCGACGAAGAACTGCCTCTCCTCACCATCGACCACCGATGAGAACGCCAATCCGAACATGTTCGCCGGGTCGAGGAACACCACCACTGGCTGCCCTCCCAGATCGTCGTGGATCACGGTGAGTTCATCGACCATCGCCAGGGAATAGGCCCGGAAGTCGTCGCCCACCCCCGCTCCGAGAACGAGTTCATTACCGGCCAGCCGGTCGTCGTCATTGATGACGGTGTCGGAGAACAGGGGGCCCAGCCAAGAGGCCCCGATGTTGCCGTCGCCCCATCCACTGGTGCCGTACCAGGCCTTGTATTGCTCGATCGGAGCGAGCACCGTCGTGTCGCCATGGTCTTCGAGCCAGCTCCCCCACGAGGTGTGGGTCAGGGGCCGAATTTCCATCGCCAGGCCAGCACCGGCCAGTGGCCCGGTGATCACGGTGCCGTCGAAGTGGGTCCACACAGACCCGGTCTCGCGGTCGGCCATGACGAACAAGCCGTTGTAGATGCCCGCGGTCTCGAACGTATGGGCCACCTCGTTCACGACGGGATCGAAACCGATCCCGCTGGAGCAGACCGTTCAATAGGTCACCACGAACGGCTCGCCGGCCAGTCGGGTGTTGGCCACATGGTGGTACGCCATCTGATCGACCGGGAAGGCCATCGCCTCGCCCGACTCCGACACGATTCCCATCACAATGTCGCCGGGGTCGAGCCAGCTAGCACTCGACGCGGCGACCATCTCAGGGTCGTCGAGGGCCGGGAAGTTCCCGGCGTTGGGGTCGTAGAACGCTTCGTCGAAGGTGTCGCCGGCGGTGGCCGCGGCCGCAGCGATGGCCACCGCAGCCGGCGGAGCGTCCTGTTCCGCCGTGGCGGGCGGAGTCGAGTTGTCTGTCGTGGTGGCCGACGGGGTCTCGTCGCTGACGTCAGGTACGGGGGTCTCCTCGACTTCGGCGCCGTCGCTGGAGCCACAACCGGCCAGCACGATCGACAGCGACACCAACCCACTGGCCACGACCCTCACTTCACCAGTGGACCACCATCATCGAGTCTTGTACAGGTCTCACCCGGCTGAATCGGGCTCCCCGTGCTCCCCCGACTCAGAAGACGTTGATCCTCAGACGTGAAAGGGTGGACCGATTGCGCAGCTGGATTCTGGGGGAATGATGCGACGTACGAAGATCGTGGCAACCGTGGGGCCGGCTTCTCTCGACCCGCCCATCCTGCGGCAAATGATCGATGCTGGGATGAACGTGGCCCGAATCGGGCTGGCCCACGGAACACTCGAGGACCACCTCGCCAGCTACCACTCCATCCGCCACACCGCTGACGAAATGGGTGCCGAGGTATCGATCCTGGTCGATCTGCCCGGCCCGAAGGTACGTTGTGCATCATTCGCGGAAGGTGGAGTCGACATAGTCGATGGGGCGAACCTCATCATCACGACCGGGCGTGACGCAAGTACGGCGGCGGTAATTTCGGTCGACTACGACGGCTTGATGCAGACAATGCAGGCCGGCGATCGTGTTGCCCTGGGCGACGGCAACATCGCCATGATCATCGAGTCCGTCGATGCCGAGGGGTTGACGGTCAAGGTGCTACGGGGCGGAAGGGCCCAGGGTCGTCCCGGGCTGCAGATCCCCTCCGATCGCCTCGGCCTGCCGACCCCCACTCCCGAAGATCTCCGGCTTGTCGACGCGTTCGTCGACGAAGGCGTCGACATGATCGCGGTGTCTTTCGTGCGATCGGCCCACGACATGCGTCGCGTGGGCGTGGAGCCTGCGCCGAGGGGTCCCCTGCTGATCGCCAAGGTGGAAACGTCTGCCGCGGTGACCAATCTCGATGGGATCATCGAAGCCAGCGGAGGGGTGATGGTGGCGCGAGGCGATCTCGGCACCGACTTCGCGCTCTCCGAACTCCCCCACCTCCAGAAGCACATCATCCGCCGCTGTCTGGCGATGGGGCGCCCGGTCATCACCGCCACCCAGATGTTGGAGTCGATGGTCTACGCGCCCACCCCGACCCGGGCCGAGGCTTCCGATGTCGCCAACGCCGTATTCGACGGTTCGAGTGCGCTGATGCTCTCGGGGGAGACTGCCATCGGCGTCGACCCCGTCAACTCGGTCGCCACGATGGCGGAGATCATCAACCGCGCCGACGAGGAATTCGATCACAAGGCGTGGGCGAGAATGATCGATGAAACCGAATACGACGACGGACTCGTGGATCCGGCTCGTGCGATCACCGATGCCCTCACGTCCGCGGCCTGCAGGATTGCCGAGGAGATCGATGCTCGGGCGATCCTGTGCTTGTCGCGTACGGGCTTCACGGTGCGATCGGTCACCCGGTTCCGGCCTCGCACTTCGATCCTGGCCTTCAGCCCCGATGCCACCGCAGTTCGCCAGTTGGGGGTGAGCTGGGGCACCCGTGCCGCGCTCAGCGCTGAGCGCTCGAGCGCTTCGGATATCCGTGACGACGCATTGAGGATCGCCCGAGACCAGATGGGGTTGGAGAGCGGAGAGCGAGTGGTGGTGATTTCGGGTCAGTCCACCAAGACGCTGGCCACCGACACCATCCGCGTGATGAGCATCCCCTGAGTTAGAGCACGGGGGCCGGGATCCGCCAGCTCTCGATGAGCGTCGCCATCGAGTCGAGTAGTGCGTTGATCTCGCCGGCTCCGGCGCCACTGCGAATGGTGACTGCGGTCGACATGGCGAACGACATGATCACGTCGGCATAGACGGGAGCCATGCCCGGGGCGATCTCGCCGGCCTGCTCGGCCCTCGCGAGCGGCCCGCTGAGACCGTCGCGCAGCATGGAACGGTAGCGGTTGGCCAACTCGGTGACCGAGTCGCTGTGCAAGCCGAGTTCGGTGGAGGAGTTGATCGCCAGACAGCCGCGGCCGCCGATCTCACTGTTGACCTCCATGCGCATCAGCTCGACGAATCCGAGCAGGGCATCGAGTGTGCCTTCGGCCATGGCCTCGTTGAAGGTGGCCTCGCGCGTGTCCATGTAGCGGGTGAGCACCCGCTCGAACATGGCGTCCTTGGAGCCGAAGGTGTTGTAGAGCGACGACTTGTTGAGCCCCGACGTCTCGACGATCTCACTGAGCGATGCCGCCCCGAAACCGCGTTCCCAGAAGAGGCCGACCAGGGCGTCGAGGACCTCGTCCTCGTCGAAGGAGCGGGGCCGTCCACGGCTCCTCTCGGACTGGGTCGGTGCGGTCATGAATCCACCGTAAACAAAGAAGAGCCATTTGTGAACCCCTTGGTCCGAAAAACTTCTTGACATTTTGGGACCAACTGGTCCAAAGTGCAACAACGTACTGAACCGGCCGGTCCAAAACCTTGGATGAGGCCCCTGCTCACACCTCAGGAGTTCCCCAATGACCACCAACGAAATCCCCGACTTCACGACTCGAGCCGAACCAGATCCTCGCCGCTGGCTCGTACTTGCCGTCATGTCGTTGGGAACCCTCATCGTGTTCCTCGACCTCACGGTCGTGAACACCGCACTCCCCGCCATCTCGGTCGACCTGGGAGCCACCACCTCTGAACTCCAATGGGTCGTCGACTCCTATGTGCTCGCCCTCGCCGGACTGCTCATCCTCGCCGGATCCATCGGCGACCGATACGGCCGCCGCCGCTGGATGAGCGTCGGCCTGCTCACGTTCATGGCCGGCTCAGTGGTGGGTGCCCTGTCCAACTCCATCCCCACCCTCGTGGCCGGCCGAGCGATCCAGGGCCTCGGTGCGGCCTTCGTGCTGCCCGCCACTCTCAGCATCGTCACCAACGCCTTCCCCCGCGAGGAACGCAACAAGGCCATCGCGGTGTGGACCGCGGTCGGCGGAATGGGGATCGGCTTCGGCCCCGCAGTCGGCGGCTACCTCGTCGATCGATACGACTGGGCTGCGGCCTTCTGGATCCATGTACCGATCATCCTCGTCGCCCTTGTCGGGCAGGTGGTCGTGGCCGAGAGCCGCGACTCACGGATCAAGGGACTCGACGTGCCCGGTGCCGTCACCGCCACCCTCGGTATCAGCGCACTCGTATTCGGCGTGATTCAGGGAACCGAGGCCGGATGGACCTCGCCGGTGATCCTGATCAGCTTCCTGGCCGCAGCGGCCCTTCTCGCCGCCTTCGTGGTCATCGAACTCAACACCACCAACCCGATGCTGCCGCTTCACTTCTTCGCCAACCGCGACTTCACCGGTTCGGTGCTGATCATCGGCCTGATGTTCTTCGCGGGCCCGGCCACGTTCTTCTTCCTCACCCAGTTCTTCCAGATCGTGCAAGGACGCGATCCCTTCGAGGCGGGCCTGCTGATCCTCCCCAACGCAGGGGCCATCGTGGCCGCCTCGGTCATCGCACCCAAGGTCGCGGCCCGCATCGGGCTCCGCGGCACCGTGATGATCTCGGTAACGATCATGGCGCTGGGAATGCTGGCATTCTCCCGAGTCGATGCGGGCTGGAACGCGCTCACCGAGATCCTCATCATCAGCGGGTTCGGCTTCGGCTTCGGACTCGGCATGCCGTCGCTCACCGACTCGATCATGGCGTCGGTGCCGGTGGAGGACGCCGGAGTCGGCTCTGCGGTCAACGACGTGAGCCGCGAACTCGGCTCCGCCCTCGGCATCGCCGTGCTCGGCACCTTCATCAACAGCATCTACCGCAGCAATATCGACGACCGCCTCTCCGGCCAGGTCCCCGAGGATGCAGTCGAGCTCGCCCGTGAAGGCATCGGGGTGGTGGCCGCCGCGTCACCGAATCTCCCGACCGATGTCGCCCAGACCACCTTCACCGGGGCCGGCCAGGCCTTCGTCGATGCCATGAACAGCGGCTTCCTGCTGAGCGCCGGTGTCATGGGTGTGGCCATCGTCGTGGCGGCCACCCTGCTGCCCCGCACCGCACGCGTCAGCCAGGTCGAGCGAGACACCGAGACCGTTCTCGCCGCCTGAGCGCATCACCGCCGAGAGCTCCCTGTCCGGCGATCGACGTGGCATGCTCGTCCGGTTACCTACGGAGGTATCTGTGACCGAAGCAAGCTCGTCGACCGCCGGACATCCTGATCGTTGGGCGATCCTCTGGATTCTCAACCTCTCACTCGTGCTGATCGTGGCCAGCGTGAGCTCGCTCAACCTGGCCATCCCGACCATCCAGCGAGAGCTAAACGCAAGCGCCTCCGAACTCGTCTGGATAAATGCGGCCTATGCCCTGGTGTTCGCCGGCCTCCTGCTTCCCGCCGGAGCGCTCGGCGATCGCCTCGGGCGCAAGGGCGCCCTCCAGGCGGGACTCAGCATCTTCATCGCTTCCGCCCTGCTGGCCACCTTCGCCGACAGCCCCTCCCAACTCATCGTCCTCCGCGGCCTCATGGGTGTCGGCGCCGCTCTCACCATGCCTGCCACCTTGTCGATCATCACGGTGATCTTCCCGGCTGATGAGAAAGCGAAGGCCATCGCCATCTGGTCGGGCTTCGCCGGTGCCGGCGGAGCGATCGGGATCCTCGCGAGCGGACTCCTGCTCGAGTGGTACTGGTGGGGATCGGTGTTCCTGGTCAACGTGCCGATCGCCGCCCTGGCCCTCCTGCTGGTGACCCTTCGGGTACCTACCAGCCGCGACGCGACCGAGCGGCCCTTCGACCCTGTCGGTGGTGCTCTGTCGATAGCCGGACTCGTAGCCCTCGTATACGGGCTCGTCCAGGGACCGGAGTTCGGCTGGACCGACGGTGCCGTCATCGGTGCGTTCATCGCCGCCGCGGTCTTCCTCACCGGCTGGGTTCGGGTTGAACTCGCCCAAGCCGACCCGATGCTCGACCCCCGCCTCTTCAAGCTCCGCCCCTTTTCGGTCGGCAGCTTCACCATCACGAGTTCCTTCCTGGTGATGTTCGGCATGTTCTTCGTGCTCACCCAGTACCTCCAGTTCGTGCTCGGCTACACCGCTCTGCAGGCCGCGGTGCGCACCCTGCCGTTTGCCATCGCCATGGTGATCGTGGCCCCGCGGGGGCCGGCCCTGGTACAGAAGCTGGGACGAAGCACCACCATCTCCACCGGAATGCTGATCGCGGCATCGGGCGCGTTCTGGCTGGCGATTCTCGGTTCCGGTTCGTCGTACGGCCCCGTGCTCGGCTCGATCCTGCTGCTGGCCGGCGGGATGGCACTTGTCTTCCCCGCCGCTACCGAACTCATCGTGGGATCCCTGCCCCAGGACAAGGCCGGGGTCGCCTCGGCCATGAACGACACCACTCGCGAGGTGGGCGGCGCGATCGGCATCGCTCTGCTCGGCACCCTGCTGTCGGTCGGCTATCGAGACGGTCTGGGGTCAGCTACTGATCCCCTCCCTCCGGATGCCGCCGAGGCCGCTCGCGACAGCATCGGGGCCGCTCTCGTCATCGCGGCCGAAGCCCCCGGCGGAGAGCTCCTCGCGCTGGCGGCACGCGACGCCTATGTCGACGGCAAGCGCCTCGCCATGTTCGTGGGTGCGGCGATCTTCGTGTTCTCTGCGATCGTCGTTCGGGTAGTGGGCACCGGCGAAGTAGCCACCGGGGAAGCGGGCACCGAATCGGCCTGACTCAGCCGAGCCGAGCGCGGCTCACACCCGGTTGATCACCGCGAGGGCACGATCGATGTCTTCGGCGGTGTTGTAGAAGTGAGGCGCCAGGCGGACCATTCCCCTGCGGCGAGCCACATCGATTCCGGCGGCCACCAGGCGGGCACCGACCTCCTCCAGTGAACTCTTGAGGGGACGGGCGAAGAGGATCGACGACTGGCGTTCCACCGGGCCACGGTGCTGAAGTTCGAACCGGGTGGGATCGATCCCTTCCACCAGCATCTCGGTCAACGCCAGGTTATGGGCGTAGATCCGATCGACGCCGGTGTCGAGAACCAGGCCCGCGCTGGCGGCGAGAGCGGCGAAATTGAAGAAGTTGGCCGTCCCGAAGACGTCGTGGCGCGCGGCAGTGGCGGGCGCTTCGATCTGATCGAGGTCGAGTTCTTCCTGAGCCAGGTCGTCGGCGGTGAGGGCGCTCAGCCAATAGAGCTTGTCGGAGGAAACCTGATCCATCGCTCTGGGCCCGAGCCACAGCAGGCCCGTGCCGTAGGGCCCGCAGAGGTACTTGAATCCAACTCCGACAAGGACGTCGATCGATCGGGACGCGGGCCGGATGGGGATGCCACCGACTCCCTGGGCGCCGTTGACGACGAAAAGTGCGCCACTTAGTCGGCACAGCTCCCCCATCGCGTCGAGATCCACCACATGCCCACTGAACGAGTGCACCCAGGTCAGACACACCGCCCTGGTGGCGGGCGTGATCTCGGCGGCGATCTCATCGACCGTCAACACCTCACCCTGGGGATCGAGTTGCTTCACCACCACACCGTGGTCCTTCAGCCTGAGCCAGGGCAGCACATCAGAGGGGAAGTCGTTGGCCGCAACAATTACCTCGTCGCCCGCCTTCAGTCCGAGTCCGTTGGCCACGAGATGGAGCCCGTAGGAAGAACTGTTGGCCAAGGCGATCTCGTCGATGCCAGCATCGAGAAGATCGGCCAGCACCGTGCGGAGACGGCCCGGTATCTCTATGAATGGCTCCGGGGTCGACATGTGGTGGGGCTGCTGTTTCCAGCGAACCATCTCTTGCACCGCATCGGCCGCCCCCTGAGGCAAGGGCCCCTGGTGCGACGCGTTCAGCCACACCCGCTCGGACGGAAGCCTGAACGCCGATGCCATGTCCAGCAAGGCATCGCTCATCGGGAATCCATCAGATCGTCGAGATGAACGCTTCGAGGCCCTCGATGTCGATCGCGGCGAGAAGTTGGCCGGCGTCGTCGTGGTCGAGGTCGAGAGCAGGGCAGAAGAACTCGTCGTCGCCGGTGAAGAAGTCGGGTGAACCCCTCACTCCGCGCCGCTGACCGTCGGCATACTCGGCCTCTACCGCGGGACTCGGATCGAGCGCCGGGGCATCGAGGCCGTGACGAGCCCCGATCTCCGCCAGCACCTCCGGGTCGGCGATGTCGCGCCCGTTCTCGAACAGTTCGTCGCGTAGCTCCATACTCACGCGCAAGCCGGTGGCGGCATCGACCGCGTACGCCGCGGCAGCCAGATTGAGGGCCGGAATCGTGGTGGAGGGGAAACGGTCGGGTCTGAACCCGGTGAAGAACTCACTGCCGACCTGGTCGCGGAGCACCTGGATCTTGACCACCACGGCGTCGCCTTCGAGCGGCGTACCGTTTACCCACTCGAGGGGCCAGGCGCGCACTCGGCACTCGGCATCGGGGTGTTGCTCAGCCAATCGCGATGCGACGAGTTTGAGCCCGACATGGGTGAACGGACAGGTGATGTCGGCGAAGACTTCGACTTCGGCAGGCACAAACCCTCCAAGGCTGGCAAAGGACCCGATCGGTTGGGGCCAGAATCACTCCCCGATCGACGCGACAGCAACACGGGCAGACACCGCCCGTTGCTGAACGACGCGAAGGCCGCCTTAGGCCTTTGCCTGAGCCGTGCTCTCCAGGTCCGAGAGGAATCCCGTGAAACCCTTCGACAGTTGCTTGTCGAGCAAGGGCCCGAGCAAACGAGCGAGCGGGCCGAACCTGGGTTCATAGGCGTAGTGGATCGACATCGCTGTTGCGCCGTTTACCTCATCGAACGACATCGTGGCCAGACCACTCTTGAAGGGAAGCTTCGACGTGGAGTCGATACTGATCACCAGCCGCTTGCCTTCATCCCACTCGACCACGGTTTCCTCCAGCCCCCCGGCAGGGGAAAGGTCGCAGTGGCGGGTGGCACCCACACCGTCGGTCTGGTCGTTGGTGGAGAAGCTCTTCTTCACGCCACCGTTCCAGTCGGCGATATTGGGGAAGTCGGCCAGGACTCCCCAGATCGCACCCACGGGGGCGTCGATATTGCCTTCGACATTGATCTCACGCATGAAACAACCTCCTGTTGAAGGCTTCAACTCCCCAGCCCCCACCAGCATTCCCGCCCCGAAGATCAAACCGAATCTCGTTCTGGTGTAGCCAAACCCCGGAAACCGAACACCCGCTACACCAGAACCGGGTTAGGTGGATTTTCGGCCTCGGCCGCCGGACGACACGACCCGGTCCCACAGAGAACTCAGGGCGGGGATGACCCCCTGGCGAAAGCCCAGGAAGAGACCCACTGTGACCACTCCGTAGAGCACCTCTCGCAGCTGGGCGTACGACACCAGGATCTCGTCGAGGATGGTGAAGACCGCCGCCCCGAGCACGGGCCCGATCAGGGTGCCGATCCCACCGAAGGCGAGCATCACCAGCACCCTCACGTCGACGCTTCCGAACGAATAGGTAGACGTGCCGATGAAGCCGCGATGATGGGCGAAGATCGCTCCGGCCACGCCGAGCATGGCCGAACCGATGATCCCGGCGTAGACCCGGTAACGGGTGACATCGACGCCGGAGAGTTCGGCTGCCACCTCGTCGTCGCGCAGAGCCCTGAAGGCCCAGCCGATGTGGGATCTCTGGAGGAGCCGGAACAGGATCAGGTACGCCACAGCCAGAGCCAGGAACACGTAGTAGGGCTTCACCTGGGTGTCGAGGAGGCCATCCTTGCCGGCCTCGACGCGCAGCCCGTTCTCGCCACCGGTGAGGTCGCGGCGGCCGAGCACGAAGTTCTGGAACGACAATGAGAAAGCGAGGGTGACTATGCCGGTGAAAATGGTGTCGAGCGATCGACTCACCGCGATCCAACTGAGGAGGCCGCCGAACACGGCCGCCACAGCACCGGCCAGAACGATGCTGAGGGTCATGGGAATACCCACACGATCGCTGAGGATCACTGACCCGAACCCTCCGATTCCTGCCAGAGCACCCGTGCAGAGGAAGAGTTGTCCGGTGCTTCCGAAGATCACATTGAACGCAATCGTGTAGCTGAGGAACAACATGCCGGCGATGATCACCGTCATCATCGAACGCGAGTCGTGGAAATTGAGCGGCACGAGCGCGAGGAGCACTGCAACCACCGCGATCGGCGCGAAGTCGCGGAAAGCCGTCGCTGAACCTCGCGCCGCGGTGTTGGGCGCGCCCTCCTTGGCGGACGCGGTGGAAGCGGTCATGGTTTCTCCCCCAGCAGGCCGCTCGGTCGCAAAACGATGGTGAGGGCCGCAGCCAGCAACAACACGATCGTGGTGATGTAGGTGCCGATGTAGAAAGCGCTGAAGGTGTTGACGATTCCGAGCAGGATCCCGGCAAAGAACGAGCCCGACACACTGCCGAGGCCGCCCACGACGGCCACGATCAGAGCGAAGATGGTGAGGTCGACGCCGGCGGTCGACACCACCGGCGTGCTCATGGCCCGAGTTACGGCCACTACACCGGCCAGGACGCCGCTCAGACCGAAAATGACGGTGCGAACGGTGGCCGGATTGACGCCGCAGAGCCGAGCCCCCCGCTCGTCTTGGATGACGGATCGCGTCGCGCGGCCAAACGTGGTGAACCGGAAGAACAAGACAAGCGAGGCACCGACAACCACAATGATCCCCGATGCGATGAGAGACCCGCGGCGCATGTTGACGCCGAGGATGGGGATCGGATCGCCGCTGATACGGATGGTGAGAGCCTCGATCGGATACTTCCACTCGAGAACGCCGTCGATGATGAAGCCGACCCCCAGCATGAGCAGAAGGCCCAGCAACACCCGACTCTCACCCTTCTGCCGGTAGACCGGTTTCATCAAGGAGAGGTCGATCAGCAGACCAAGCACACCGACCGCGGCAATCCCGATCATGACGGCCAGGAAGGTCGAGACTCCGTGGTCGATGAGGCGAGCAATCACGATGGCGGAGAAGACCGCCATCTGGCCGTGGGCGAGGTTGACGACACCACCGAGGCCGTAGACGAGGGTGAGTCCCGCTCCCAGTATCGCGAACTGGAGGCCCAGGACGATCCCGTCAAGTACTACCGCGGTCATGGGTTACTCCTCATCACACGCCCAAGTACGCCTTGCGGACACCAGGGTCGTCGGCCAACTCTTGAGCTGTGCCGGTAAGTTCGATCCGCCCGTGATCGAGCACATAGCCCCGGTCGGCCAAACCCAGAGCCAGCGGCACCTGCTGTTCGGCCACGAGGATCGTGAGACCTTCGGCCCGCAGATCGGTGAGCGCCGCGTATGCCTCTGATGCCAACAACGGAGACAAACCGGTTGTGGGTTCGTCGAGCATCAACAAGCGCGGTGAAGACATGAGCGCTCGTCCCACTGCGAGCATCTGCTGCTCACCACCGCTCATCGTGCCCGCATGTTGGGTGGCGCGTTCCTTGAGCCGGGGAAAGGTGTTGAACACGAACTCGATCTGCTCGGGCCGTGGGCGTTTGGGGTAGGCACCGAGCGCGAGATTGTCGCGCACCGACATGTGGGGGAAGAGATGGCGTTCGGCGGGCACGTAAACCATGCCGGCGCGGACGATCGCGTGCGCCTTCTTGGCAGTGAGATCGGCATGAGCGAATTCGACCGTGCCACTGGTGGCTCGCTGTAGCCCACAGATGGCCTTGAACATCGTCGACTTTCCGGCCCCGTTCGAACCGATGACCGCGACGACCTCCCCCTTGCCGACCGACAGGGAGACGTCGTGCACCACGTTCTCGCCGAGATAGCCAGCCGAGAGTCCCTCTACGCGAAGCAAGTGGTCGGTCATGTCTTCATCTCGGTACCCAGATAGGCGGTGACAACCTCGGGGTGGGCCATCACATCGGCGGGACTGCCATCCGCCAGGATCTGGCCGAAGTTCAACACCACCACACGCTCGGCCAGGCTCATGACCGCCTTCATCACGTGTTCCACCCAGATCACGGTGACGCCGAGCTCATCTCGAGCGGTGCGCACGATGTCGATCGATGCCTGGAGTTCGGTGTCGTTGAGGCCAGCCATGACCTCATCGAGCAGGAGGAGCTTGGGCTGGCCCGCTAGTGATCGGGCCAGTTCGAGGAATCGCTGCTGGTGCAGGTTGAGGGAGTCGACCTCGGCATCGGCGTAGCCGGCCAAGCCCACGAACCCCAGAGCATCCTCGGCCCGGGCGAAAGCCTGTGCGGCCGATGGCCGATCGCCGGTGACGCCGAAGGTGGCGCCGACGATCACGTTCTCGCGAACCGTCATCGACTCGAACACGCGAGGAGTCTGCAACACCATGGAGATGCCGAGTTGGCGCACGACATGGGCCTTCATCCCCACCAATTCCTCACCGAAGAACTTGGCGCTGCCGCGCGTCGCGGGCTGGAGCCCGCTGATCGCTTTCAGAAGGGTGCTCTTGCCGGCGCCGTTCGGGCCGACGAGGGCGAGAATCTCGCCCTCGTCGACCGTCAGGCTGACACCATTGACAGCGGGTAGGCCACCAAAGTGTTTTTCAACACCGGCAAGCTCCAAGACTGTCACTGAAAGGGTTTTTGATCGGGTCGGAAACTAGGGAACGAACGGTTCCAGCGGATCCGACAGGAACAGCTTCTCGGGCCACCAATCGCCTGCCTCGTTCAAGCCGGCCGGGGCAGGCCCGGGGCCGACCTCGATCAAGAGCAGCTGGGAAGTGGCGAGTTCGCCCCACTCGGTCCAGCTGACCGGTGCAGCCATACCTTCGAGATCGAAGGTATTTGCGTGGAGGTACTCGGCGATGGCGCCGGGGTCGTCTCCGACCGCAGCAATCGCCTCGGCCACCATGGTGACCACACCGAAGCCCGCCACCGCGTCGTCTTCCATGAAGCCATGGCCCGAGTTTGCGATGTAGCGCTGGGCGAGATCGGCGTAGGAGTCGCCGAAGTAGTCGGCGCAGCTGTAGTCGACGTATCGGCCGATTCCGGTATCGCCGACGCCTTCCATCACGGCCGAGAGTGAAGCCGACGGACCGCTGACGTTCGTCTCGAAGCCTAGATCAGCTGCCTGTAGGAGGATCGGGCCAGTCCCCGGCGGGTGGCCGGTGGCCAGAATCAGCTCGGGATCGAAGTCCTCGAGGCTGCGGAGGTAGGTGGTGAAGTCCTGCTCGGGCACCGGAGCGACTTCGACCTGAAGGTCGATCTCGTCGATCGCGCCGAACGCTGTCTCGGCGGCCGACTTGAACGACTGCCCCCATGCATAGTCGGCGATGATCGCGCCGACCCTGGTGAAGCCCTGATCGCTCGCGTACTGGGACCACGGAGTGGCCAACATCGGAGCTGCCGGCAGGCAGGTGCGGAAGGTATAGCGGCTGTCGGTGGTGAGGATCGCCGAGGAACCCGCCTTGCTCAAGAACAGGGGTACTCCGGCCTCCTCGGCTACCAGGGTGGTGGCCAAGCCGACGCCACTGGAGATCGCTCCGCCGACGGCCACTACGCCATCTTCGTGCAAGCGCTCCAGCTGCAGCACACCTTCTTCGGCATCGGACTGATCATCGACGATGATCAACTCCAACATGCGACCGTCGACGCCGCCTGCGGCGTTGATCTCATCGACCGCAAGCTGCATGCCCTGGCTCGAATGGATACCCCAGGGCGTGAAGGGCCCGGTGAGGGAGGTGAGAGCGCCGATCTTGATCGGCTCGGTGTTGACCGGCTCGGCATCGTCGCCGTCGTCGGCAGGCTCTGCGTCGTCGCCTTCGTCGTCGGCATCCATGTCGTCGTCGTCGGCATCATCGCCGGCGGCGTCGTCGGCATCGTCGTCGGCATCAGCGGCCGCGTCGTCGCCTGATGCGTCGTCATCGTCGCCGCACGAGGCGGCGAACAGGGCGAACACGGCAAATAGTGCCACCCACAAATATCGCTTCTTGGTCATTACTCCCCCAGAGGTTGTCCAGTTCCAGCGATGGCAGATTGTCAACAATTCGGGAAATTGTCAACAATCCGCTCCTGGCATGGGCCTAACCATGGCCCGCAGCATCAACCTACTCTTCACCCATGGGCACCACCGGAGAGCAGCTATTCGACTTCGTGAAGGAGTACTCCGACCTCGGAATCCACCGAGCCGGAACCGATGTCGACCGGGCCACGGTGGAGTGGCTGGTCGAGAAACTGAACCGACGGGGACTACGCATCGGTACCCAGCCGGTTCCGTTCTCGAGGTGGGTCGTCGCGAGTCGCCTGACCGTCGACGGCGTCGAGATCGAGCACCTACCCGTGTTTTACGAGTGGACCGGTTCGGTCGCCACCGACAGGATCCGCATCGAGCCATTTGATCCGGGAGGCGGCCACACCGTTTCGCTCTCCGAGCTGAGGTGGGCACCGAGCGACCCTGGGGCAGAAGCCCTGATCCTGGCGACGGAGCACCCCGAGGGTTCACTGGTGGCAATCAACCGCAAGCCCGTACTCGATGGCGGAATCCCCACCGTTCTCGTGGCCGGCCGCGATCACGAGCGGCTCCAGACTGGCCCGGCCCGACTCGAAATGCGCGCCGCCGTAGTTGCCGGCGAGACGACAAACCTGATCGCCGCCAACGACATCGCGGGTCCGCCCCTGCTGCTCACCACTCCCCTCACGGGCTGGTTCACCTGCGCGGGCGAACGCGGCACGGGTGTTGCTGTTCTCCTCGACCTGATCCAACGATGTTCGCACCTTCCCCTCATCGTGATCGCCACCGGTGGCCACGAACTCGACTATCTCGGTGTGCGTCATTGGGTGCAGACGAGGCAGGTGGAACCGGCCGCGATCATCCATGTCGGGGCGTCGGTTGCGGTGGACGCACCCGACCCCGGCGGCGGGCGGGAGCTGATCGCGTCGCGGCTGGCCATGACCTCGGCACCGACCGAACAGGCGGCGCCGATTGTCGATGCCCTGGCGCCGATCGGACTCGCCCCCATCACCAGCACCGCCGAGTGGCTGGGCGAAAGCGAGGTGTTCTGCGACGTAGGGGCACCCATGCTTTCGCTCACCGGCGCCGGGATCGACTTCCACACGCCCGACGACATACCCGATCGGGCCACATCCGCGGCCTCGCTGGAGCGCGTGGCCCTTGCCATCACCGAAGCCGCAATCGGGCTCTACGAGCTCAGTCGGCGACCTCGGTGAGCAGACCGTCGGTCACGTTGTAGACGAACCCTCGGACGTGGTCCTTGTAGGTGATGAACGGCGAAATCATCAGTCTCTGAATCGACTGGCGGATATCGGCGTAGGGGTCGTTGAACGACTCCAGCGCCCAGACCGGCTTCACCCCGATCTCGGCTTGGAGGTCGTCTCTGAAGTCGTCCTCGCTCACATGCTGGAGGCCGCAATCGGTGTGGTGCATCAGGAGGATCTCGCGGGTGCCCATGAACCTCTGCGACAGGCAGAGAGACCGGATCACATCGTCGGTTATGACCCCACCCGCATTGCGGATGATGTGGGCCTCACCATGGCCGAGTCCGAGGATCTCGAAGGTGTCCATCCGCGAATCCATGCATGTCACGATCGCCATCCGGCGAGTGGGGGCCACCTGGAGGTGATCGGCGCCGAAATCGGCCGCAGCGGCCCGGTTGAGGAGCACCAGTGCATCGGCGTTGGGGGTGAAATCTTCTTCGTCCACCCTGAGAGAACTACTACATCGACGGACTGAAGCGGTCGAACCCTGAGGTGAAGTTGGCGGCCGGGTCTTCGCGCTTGCATCATGCGGGGAACGAAGTCGCCTCAACCCCGTGAGGAACACCCATGTCCAATGCCAACATGCCCGGCCACTACCACGCCGATGGCGACCCTCCCGGCACCGTGCGCTATTGGGACGGCACCCAATGGTCAGGTGATCCGATACCAGCTCCGCCCGGCTCGCCCGGCATGGCCTCACCCGTGGACGCCGACAACAGCCGCTACGCCGGAGTCGGGGTTCGCATCGGAGCCAACGTCATCGATTTCTTCATCAACCTGGGCGTCACTCTGGCGCTCGTGGCGTTTCTCAGCTCCGACAACTCCGTCAACGTCGACCTCATCAGCGGTGTCATCATCACGCTGGCCACGTTCGGGATCTACACCGCCATCCTGGCCCAATACGGCGGCACCCCCGGCAAGCTCATCGTCGGGCTCCGTGTCACCAACGCTTCAGGCACGTCACCTCTCACATTCTCGGTGGCCGCGAGGCGAAACTCGCCATTCCTGAGCACGATCATCCCCTTCCTCGGCCTTGTTGTCATGCTCGTGGTCTTCATCGTCAGCATCGTCTATGTGTCGAACGACGACGAACGACGCAGCGTTTTCGACCGCGTCGGCGAAACCCGCGTGGTCTACAAGAACCGCCTCTGAACCTCGACGAGCGAAGCCCGACGATCAGATGATCTCCACGTCGGTGGCGTAGGAGGGTGTTCGTCCCGGCTGGGGCGGTATACCGGCGCTCGTTGGATAGATGCGCGTCTCCGCCTTCACCGGCCGGGGCGGATCGGCCTCGAGCCACAGCCTGAGCAGGTGACGCTTCGGCCCGTCCGCCGGATCGCTGAAGCCAGTGCGATCGTGGAGCACGGTGTAGTTGTTGGCGAAGATCGCCTCCCCGGCGGCGAGGCGCAGGCTGAGGGCCAGGGCGGGGTCGACGGCGAGAGACTCGAAGGTGTCGAGAGCGGCGCGATCGATCTCGTCGAGTGCGCAGTCGGCGTCCTCGGCCGCCGCTATCTCGATGTACTGACGCACGAACCGGCAGCTGAGATGACCGTCGCAAGTCGAGAACACCGGGACGCGGTATGGCGTGATCGGCTCCTCGTCGTCGGCCTGCTCGCCGAAGCGTGAGTAGCGATAACCGCGCTCGAGACGCTCGAGGAGCTCGGGATGGTGTTGCCTCAACTCCTCGTGGATCGTCATGGAGCTCACAAAGTGGTTGGTGCCGCCCTCAGCGGCAGGCCTGAGGCAGAGGAAGCTCAGGAAGTCGGCAGGATCGGTGTGGGGCCTGAGCTCGTCGTTGCGGCGATAGGCGCGAGCGTCGGGGTCGGTGTGGCTGTGATCGACGATGTGACCGAAGCGCTCGCCCATCACACTCTGAGATACCGGAGTGCCGAGGGCGAGTCCCACTCGCCAGAACACGAACTCGATCGTTTCATCGGCAACGTCGCCGACCGGGAAGCCGCGTAGGAGAGCGATGCCTCGACCCTCGGTGAGTCGGTGGCGGATTTCGGTGAGCGTGCGAGCCGCGCCCCCGAGGGGAAGGGCGGCGCTGGCCACCGAGGCGACGTGACATCCCGTCGCCCTCAGCAATTCGGCCGCTTCTGTCAGTTCGGCCACATCGATATCGATGGCGAAGCTCTCGTCTGACGCGATGTCGTCGGCGCGCCAGAGGCTCTCGGTGGGGATGGCGGTCACGGACTCTGATCCTAGATCCGCTACAAGTGGCGACCTTCTCGAAGTCCTGTTTTGATGGTGTGAGCGAACGTATGTTCGTGTATAGTTGAACCATGTTCCCGTCCCTCACCGAATTCGACCGAGCTTGGGCCGGCGGGGCGAGTCGGTCGGAACTGCTCGATGCGATGGCTCGGGCCTCGGTGATCCAGTG
>JAJCXY010000077.1 GCA_029263215.1 Acidimicrobiales bacterium | reverse complement strand
TGACTACTTCCAGCAGTACGCGAAGGAAAACACCGACCTTCCGTTCCTTGTTCAGATCGAGGACGGCAAGGCGGGGAAGTACCTGCGGGCCGGCGCGGTCGAGCCCTACACAGATGTCGAGAACGGCGACTGGAAGATGCTCGTCTGGGACGACGCCACCGATGCGCCGATGCTGCCGAACGGCACGCTTGGTGATCGCTGGGCTGAGGAGAAGAAGGGCAAGTGGAACCTTGAGCTCAAGGACAGCCTCACCGGCGAAGACATCAGCCCTCGGCTGACATTCATCGATCAGCACGACGATGTCGTGCCGGTCGAGCTCGAGTTCTTCGGCACGGATGGCAACGTCACCCGTTCGGTTCCGGTTCGTACCGTGCAGACCGCAAACGGTCCGGTCACGGTCACGACGGTCTTTGATCTGCTCAACGCCCGCTTCGGTGTTGACCGTGGTCTGAAGGGCTACGACGCCGCCAGCTACGACGACGAAGACGTGCCGTACACCCCGGCATGGCAGGAGCAGTACACCGGCATCCATCGCGACACCGTGGTGAAGTTCGCTCGGGAGTGGGGCCGCAACGGCGAGCTCACCAAGGGCAAGAACCTGATCATCATCGGGGCAGGCGCCAACCACTGGTACCACAACAACCTGCTGTACCGCTCGGGCATCTGCGCTCTGATGCTGACCGGTTCGGTCGGCGTCAACGGTGGTGGTCTCGGGCACTATGTCGGCCAAGAGAAGCTTGTGAATGCCGCCTCGTGGGGCTCGATTGCCTTTGGGCTCGACTGGGGCATGGCACCGCGGCATCAGAACACGCCGTCGTTCCACTATGTGCACTCCGATCAGTGGCGATATGAGCGGGGTTACCGCGACTACGACTCGCTGCCCGAAGCTCATCCCGAGAAGCACGATCACACCATCGACCATCAGGCTCGTGCGGTCCGCCAGGGCTGGTTGCCGTTCTTCCCGCAGTTCAAGGAGAACCCGATCGAGGTGATGCGCCAAGCCCGTCGACAGGGCGCGGAGACCGACGAAGAGGTCACGGACCTGATCGTCGACCGGCTGAAGTCCGGCGATCTGGAGTTCGCCATCGACGACCCGGACGCCCCCGAGTCCTGGCCCCGCACCTGGTTCATCTGGCGGGGCAACGCGATCGGCACGTCGGCCAAGGGCCACGAGTTCTTCATGCGCCACTATCTCGGGACCGACTCGACGGCGATCGCCGCCGAGCCGGACGACCATGGTGTGGCCGAGGTCAACGTCCGTCCCGACGCCCCGATCGGCAAGATGGAGCTGGTCGTCGATCTCAACTTCCGGATGGACACCACGGCGCTCTACTCCGATCTCGTGCTCCCCGCCGCGACCTGGTACGAGAAGGACGATCTCAACACCACCGACATGCACTCGTTCATCAACCCGATGCAAGCCGCGGTTCCGCCGGCCTGGGAGTCGCGGTCGGACTGGCAGATCTTCAGCGCCCTGGCCGCGAAGGTGTCGGAGCTCTCGGGCGGCCATCTTCCCGCCGAGGTCGAGGACGTGGTCATGCAGCCGCTGGTGCACGACACCCCCGACGAGATGTCCCAACCCACGGTGGGCGATTGGCGAAGCGGCGAGGTCGAGGCCATTCCCGGCAAGACGATGCCGAAGTTCAAGGTGGTCAAGCGGAGCTACGCAGCCCTCTACGAGCGCATGACATCGCTCGGGCTCGGTGTTCGCAACAACGGCGTCGCCGCCCACGGACTGCGCATGGATGTCGAGGACTTCTACGACGAGCTCGCCCGTAAGCAGCCGGATCGTCGCAGCGGCGAGGACGGCAGCCCGACCCGGCCCTCGCTCGTGCGTGATCGTGAGGTGTGCGAGACGATCCTCGCGCTCGACCCGGCGTCGAACGGCGAGATCGCACACCGCGCGTTCGAGGCGGAGGAGGTCAAGACGGGGCGCAGCCTCACCCACCTCGGCGCAGGTCAGCGCGACACCCGGATCAACTTCTCCGATCTGATCGCCCAGCCCCGCCGGGTGCTCACCACCCCGACGTGGAGCGGGCTGATCGGCAAGGGGCGGGCCTACAGCCCCTACACCTTCAACGTCGAGGAGCTGGTGCCGTGGCGCACCCTCACCGGTCGGCAGCACTTCTATCTCGACCACGAGCGCTACATCGAGTGGGGCGAACACCTGCCCGTCTACAAGCCCCGGCCCGATCACGTGATGCTGTCGGAGACGGAGGAGTCGCTGGCCGAGGGCCAGAACGGGAAGCTCTTCAACTACATCACGCCCCACGGCAAGTGGTCGATCCACTCGACCTACTCCGAGAACGAGCGGATGATGACCCTGTCGCGGGGCGGCTATCCGGTCTGGATCAACGCCAAGGACGCCGCCGATCTCGGTATCGAGGACAACGACTGGGTCGAGCTCTACAACGACAACGGGGTGTTCGTGCAGCGCTGCACGACATCGTCCCGGATCCCCCGGGGCACCGTCTTCGTGTACCACGCGACCGAACGTACGGTCGGGATTCCCATCTCGCCGCGCCGCAACAAACGGGCAGGCATGAACAACTCACTCACCCGGACCCGGCTGAAGCCGGTGCTCATGAGCGGCGGCTATGGCCAGTTCACCTACGCCTTCAACTACTGGGGTCCCACCGGTGTCAACCGCGACACCTTCGTCTATGTGCGCCGGATCGACCGGCCCGACTACTAGGAGCAAGCCATGCGAGTAAGAGCTCAGATGAGCATGCTCTTCCACCTCGACAAGTGCATCGGGTGCCACACGTGTTCGGTTGCGTGCAAGAACCTGTGGACCGACCGCGAGGGCGCGGAGTACATGTGGTGGAACAATGTCGAGACCCGGCCCGGTACCGGCTATCCCACCGGTTGGGAAGACCAGGACCACTACAAGGGCGGGTGGCACCGCGACGACAAGGGTCGCCTGAAACTCACCTTGCACTCCAAGGCTGGCGGTCTCGGGAAGCTGTTCTACAACCCCTCGTTGCCCGAACTCGACGACTACTACGACCCGTTCACGTTCAAGTACGGCGACCTGTTCGACACCCCTCGTTCCGACCACCAGCCCACTGCCGTGCCGATCTCGAAGATCACCGGCGAGCAGATGGAGATCAAGGGTGGTCCCAACTGGGACGACGATCTCGGCGGCTCTGAGATCTATGCCCGCAATGATCTGTCCCTCGAGGGTGTCGACGACACCGTGCGGGCCCAGATGGAAGAGATCGAGCGGGTCGTATTCAACTATCTCCCCCGAATCTGCAATCACTGCCTCAACCCGGCGTGTGTTGCCGCCTGTCCCAGCGGAGCGATCTACAAGCGGGGCGAAGATGGCGTGGTGCTGGTCAACGAGGACAAGTGCCGTGGTTGGCGCATGTGTGTGGCGGCCTGCCCGTACAAGAAGGTCTATTACAACTGGGGCACCGGCAAGTCCGAGAAGTGCATCCTGTGTTTCCCTCGCATGGAGACCGGCCAGGCCCCGGCCTGCGCCCACTCGTGTGTCGGGCGGATCCGCTACATGGGTGTGCTGCTCTACGACGCCGACAAGATCGAGGAAGTGGTGTCGCGGCCCGACGACGAGCTGCTCGATGCCCAGATGGACGCGATCCTCGATCCCTACGACGAGCGGGTGATCACCGCGGCGAAGGCGGCCGGAATCGACGACGGGTGGATCGACTCCGCTCAGCAATCGCCGGTCTACAAGTTTGTCAAGGAGTGGGGCATGGCGCTCCCCCTCCACCCGGAATACCGCACTGCGGCGATGATGTTCTACGTGCCGCCCCTGTCGCCGGTGATCAGCACCATCGAACGCAACATGGTCGACCTCGACATCCCCGACGAGCGGGTCGACTTCGAGCTTCTCGATGAGCTCGACAAGGCACGCCTGCCGGTTCAGTACCTCGCCAACCTGTTCTCGGTTGGCGACCAGGAACCGATCCGGTTTGCTCTGCGCACGATGTTGGCGGTGCGAACCTACAAGCGGCGCCAGAGTGTGGATGGAACGATCGATGCGTCCACGATCGAGATGCTTGCGTCGGCCGGGCTCACCGAGGAGCGCGCCGAAGACATCTACAAGCTCACCACGATTCCCACCCTCGACGACCGGTTCGTGTTCCCGCCCTATCACCGGGAGATGTCGATCGAGGCCATGGAAGATGTGATGCTGCACAAGGGTGCGGCCGGGTTCGGCTCGCTCGAAGCTCCGAGGCGGGGGGCCTAGATGCATCCCGCGAGTGTCGTTGCCTCGGGTTATCTGTATCCGTCACCCGATTCCCTCAGCACCCTCGAGGGTGTGGTCGAGTCGTTGCCCCGATCGCTGGCTCAGAAAGCGCTGGCCGACTTCATCGATGAAGTCGGCCGACTTGAGCTGGGCGAGTGGGAGGAACTCCACACCCGCACCCTCGACCTCTCACCGGCGTTTGTCCCCTACGTCGGCCATGTCACCTGGGGCGAGAACTATCGCCGCGGTGAGTTCATGGCCGATCTCAAGGGCGACATGAGACGTAACGGCATCGAACTCAACGGCGAACTGCCCGACCACATCGAGCCGATCCTGCGCTATGTGGCCGCCGCGCCCGAACCGCTTTCCGACCTGCTCGACGTTCTCGTGGGTGCGGTCACCCAGATGCAGTCGACGCTGGCGTCGGCCGACAAGAAGAATCCCTACCGCCACCTGTTGGCCGCCACCCTCGCGGTGGTCGAAGACCTCAAGCCAGTCGTGATCGGAGTCAGACGATGACCACCAATGAGCTGCTCTTCGGCGTGTTCCCCTATGTGGCGGTGGCCCTGATGGTGGTCGTCGCCGTCATCCGGTGGCGCCGTCACCCGTTCTCGGTGTCGTCGCTGTCGTCTCAGCTGCTCGAGAGCAGGCAGCTCTACTGGGGATCGATCCCATTTCACTGGGGAATCTCCCTGATCCTCACGGGCCATCTCCTTGCCCTCATCGTGCCTCGGGGATTTGAGTTGTGGAACGGCGAGCCCCTTCGTCTCTACCTGTTGGAGGCAACCGGGCTGGCTCTTGGCCTGTGGGCTGCATTCGGTATCTTCATGCTCGCCTATCGTCGTCACACCAACAGCCGGGTGAAGGCTGTCACCTCGCCGATGGATCATCTGATCGTTCTGATCATCGGGGCCCAGATAGTCACCGGCATCTGGATCGCGGTCGGTTACCGTTGGGGGTCCTTCTGGGGCACCTCGGTATTCGTGCCCTACGTGCGCTCGATCCTCGTGTTCGATCCCAAGCCGGAGTACGTCGATCCCCTGCCCTTCGTGCTTCAGACTCATGCCTTCTTGTTCTGGGTGTTCCTGGCGGTCTTCTCGTTCTCCCGACTGGTGCACATCATCACCCTTCCGCTCGGCTACCTCACCAGGCCCTGGCAGAAGGTTGTGCGTATGCGGGAAACCCCGGCGGTGTACCACCCGGCGGCCGAGAAGCCCCTCGAACGCACCCAGTAAGCCTCGTTGCCGGCCGAAGCGGGCCGGCCGCCGAGTGCCACTAACGTTGGTGTCGTGACCGAGTTGGATGATCTCGTTCGGCGCCTCTCCGAGGTGACCGATGAGCTACTCGGGCTCGAAGCCGACGCTTTCGAGCAACGCTTCGTGCTCGAGAAGGAACGCGACGAGTTGAGGGCGCGGGCCGAGGCTTACCATGAGAACAAGGATGAGCGGCGCACTCTCAAGGAGCTGGAGCGGGAGCTGAAGAGTCGTAGACGTCAGCTCGACGCTCTCCACGAGACAAAGATCAACATGACCTATCAGGCCCACAACGCCACGGGAGGCCATGCCGGTTCCATCGGCGCTGACAACGGCGGCACCCTCAACAATGCCCTGATGGGAGCCCAGGGGGCCGACTCGGTGATTGCCCGAATTGCTGAACTCGAACAGGAGCTGGCCCGCCGCGAGGGCACTTGAGGCTCAGCCGGCGAGGGTCTCCTCGATGGCGCCGAGCACGAAACTCACGTTGCGTTCGCGGGCGGTGTGACCCATACAGCCGATCCGCCAGCCCTTGCCGGCGAGCTCGCCGAGTCCGCCACCGAGTTCGAGGCCATAGCGGCTGAGCAGGACAGCGCGCACGTCGCCCTCGCTCATGCCTGTCGGAAGGCGCTCGGCCGGCACTTTCACCGTGGTGAGCTGGGCCAGGCGGTGACCCTCCTGGGCGAAGAGTTCGAGTCCGAGTTTCTCGAGACCAGCCTGCAGCAGTCGGCCGCACCGCTCATGGCGGGCCTCGGCCTCCTCGAGTCCCTCGTCGAGCACCGCTCCGAGGCCGGCATGAAGGCCGTAGATCATCGAGATCGGGGCCGTATGGTGGTAGGCCCGTGCTCCGGAGCCGGTGACATACCCGGCGATCATGTTGAGGTCGAGATACCACGATTGAGGGGTGGGCACGATCGTTTCGATCGCTCGCTCGGACACCGTGAGAGGAGCGAGGCCCGGCGGCACGCCGAGGCACTTCTGGGTGCCGGAGTAGGCGATGTCGACGCCCCAGTCGTCGATGGCCACGCCACTGCCACCGAGGGAGGTGACACAGTCGATCAACAAGAGGGCCTCGCCCTTCTCTGCACCGAGTTGGGCGATGTCGCTACGGACCCCGGTGGAGGTCTCGGCGTGAACCACGGCAATCAGTTTGGGGTTGGGGTGGGCAGCCAGGAGTTGGGCAGGGTCGACCGGTGTGCCCCAGGGAAAGTCGACCCGAACCACTTCGGCACCGCAGCGAGCAGCCACATCGCACAGGCGACCGCCGAAGACGCCATTGACTCCCACGACCACAACGTCGCCAGGGGTCACGAAGTTGACCACCGCAGCTTCCATGCCGGCCGATCCGGTGCCCGAGACGGGGAAGGTCAGGGCGTTCTCGGTGCGAAAGACGGCTCGCAGCCTCTCGTTGGTCTCGTCGAGGAGTTCGATGAACTCCGGGTCGAGATGGCCGAGCATCGGCCGTCCCATGGCGGCGAAGACCTCGGGATAGGGATTACATGGGCCGGGGCCCATGAGTACGCGATCGGTGGTGGGCATCCACAGAGCCTAACCCCAGCAAATCTCCTGCTTCGATCGAAGACGGTTCTCATGATGCGGGAACTGTTCGACATGGTTCCCGCGACTCGGTAACATGTCGGATCAGTGGGGGAGAGGCATTGAGCACCGTTCAGAGCGTCGATAGAGCGCTCGCCTTGTTGAAGGAGATCGCGGCCGAGTCTGGTGGATTGGTGGATCTCGCGGCGCGAGCCGATCTCGCCACCAGTACCGCTGCTCGCTTGTTGGCCACCCTCGAATCTGCCGAAGCGATACGCCGCGACGACAACGGCATCTACTCCATCGGCGCCACGATCCAGGCGATGTCGGGCCCGGGCGATGTCACCCGAACGCTCGAGACGATCGTCCACCCCCACCTCGTCGATCTGGCCACCGAGCTCGATGAGGCTGTGTGTCTTGCGGTTGTGTCGAGCTATGAGACCGTCACCGTCGACCAGGTCGATGCGCCCAAACCAATCCAGGCCGAGAACTGGACGGGCACCCGCGTGCCACTGCATGCCGGCGGCGCCGGAATTGTCGCCATGGCCACCTGGGAAGACGACGAGGTCGAGGAGTATCTCGGGGGAGACCTGGTGGCTTGCTCAGACAACACCGTCACCGACCCTGAGCGCCTGCGCTCGCGAGTTCGCCAGGCGCGGATGCGTCGGGTCATGTGGACCCATGGGGAGTACGTCGACGGCCTTTCGTCCGCCTCCGCAGCGCTTCTCGACTCATCAGGGCGAGCGGTGGGAGCCCTCTACACCTATGGCCCCAGCTATCGGTTCCCGGCCCGGGGCGGAGCCGACCAGGTCGCCCGGCTCGTTCTCGAGCGCGCCGATCGGATCTCGTCCGAGCTCGGCTATTCGAGACGGGGCCCCGGCCCTGTGAGCGAGGCGTCATGACCGGCACCGTCGGCCCTCGCGAACGGCGCCGTGGTGGTTCTCGCCGGGAGCGGTCCGCAGAGCAGACGGGTCCGTCCCAACCTCCATGGAACCTTCACCAGCGAAGGATCGAGCCCACCAAGGTGGTCTCCGAAGACGAGCTCGAATCGATCCACTTGGCCTCGCTCGAAGTGCTCCGCGACATCGGCATCGATTTCCTCCATCCCCGTGCCCTGAAGATGTGGACTGAGGCCGGGGCCAGCGTCGACGACCAGCGTGTGCGCTTCGACCCCGAGCTGATCCTCGACTTCATCTCCTCCGCGCCGGCCGAGTTCACGATGCACGCTCCCGATCCTCGGTTCGACTTCGAGGTCGGAGGCGACCATGTGGTGTTCGGGTCGGTCGCGAGTGCACCCAACTTCGCCGATCGCGCCGGCGGTCGACGCAGCGGCAATCGCCACGACTTCCAGACCCTCGTCAAGCTCTGCCAGTCGCTCAACATCATCCAGACCCACGGTGGCTACCCGGTGGAACCGATCGACATCCACCCGTCGATCCGACACCTGGAAGCAACGCGCGACATCCTCACCCTCACCGGCAAGGCCGTCAACGTCTACTCGCTCGGCGCCCAACGCAACACCGATTGCTTGGAGATGGTGAGGATCGTTCGAGGCCTCTCCCAAGACGAGATCGACACACATCCGATCGTGCATTCGGTGATCAATGTGAGCTCGCCGCTGCGCCTCGATGTTTCGATGCTCGAAGGGATCTTGCAGTACTCGTCTCGAAACCAGGTGATCATCCTCACCCCGTTCACGCTCGCGGGAGCGATGGCGCCGGTCACCATCGCGGGAGCGGTGGTGCAGCAAAACGCCGAAGCCCTCGCCGGCATCGCCTTCACCCAACTCGTCCGCCGGGGGTCTCCGGTGCTCTACGGCGGTTTCACCTCCAACGTCGACATGCGATCGGGTGCGCCTGCATTCGGCACCCCCGAATACATGCAGTCGGCGATGCTCGGCGGACAATTGGCCCGTCGCTACGGCCTGCCCTACCGCTCATCCAATGTGTGTGCCGCCAATGCCATCGACACCCAAGCCGGTTACGAGAGTGTCTTCTCCCTCTGGGGCGCGATCATGGGCGGAGCCAACCTGATCTACCACGGAGCGGGTTGGATGGAGGGCGGGCTCCACGCCAGTCCCGAAAAGATGGTGATCGACGCCGACCTCCTCCAGATGGTGGCCACCTTCCTCCAACCGCTGGTGGTCGACGACGCAGCGCTGGGTCTCGACGCGATTGCCGAGGTGGGTCCGGGAGGTCACTTCTTCGGCACCCAGCACACCCAGGACCGCTACCGCGACGCCTTCTACAGCCCCATGATTTCCGACTGGCGCAACTACGAGAGCTGGCAGGAAGCAGGCTCGCCCACTGCGCTCGACCATGCCCAACGGGTGGTCGACGACCTTCTCACCCACTATGAAGCACCCACCCTCGCTCCCGGCGTTCGTGAGGAACTCGACGACTTCGTCGATCGCCGGATCGCCGAGGGTGGCGTCGCCACCGACTACTAGGACTTGATCATGTCTCTGGCCGACTGGACAACCCAAGCACCCTGGACCGGCACCCGTGCTTCGCTCCGTGAGTCGACCGGGCTCGACCCCGCGGCCTACATCGACCCCGACTTCTTCGATCTCGAGCAGGCCAGGGTTTTCGAAAGGGGCTGGGTGGTGGTGGGCACGGCACCCGAGGTGGTCGAGTCCGGTCGCCTCCTGGTGCGACGCGTGGGTCAGAGATCGGTGCTCATCACCCGCGACACCGACGGCGCGCTCCGCGGCTTTCTCAACGCCTGCCGGCACCGAGGCACCGAGATCGCCGAAGGCGACTGCACGATCGGGGGCACGATCCGTTGCCCATACCACCGGTGGGGCTACGGCCTCGATGGCACCCTGACGGCGGCGCCCATGTTCGAAGATGTTCCCCGTACCGAGTTCGACAAGCACGACCACGGGCTGGTTCCGGTTCGCGTCGAGACGTGGGGAGTGCTGCTGTTCGCATGCCTCGATCCCGACACGCCGGCCCTGCTCGACTGGCTTGGTGATCTCCCCCAACGGATGGAGGGTTACCGACTCGATGAGTGGCGGATCCAGGAGGAAGCCTCCCTGGAGATCGAAGCCAACTGGAAGCTGATCTCGGAGAATTATCAGGAGTACTACCACGTTCCCTGGGTGCATCCCGAGCTTGCCAAGGTGTCGCGGGTGAAGGATCACTACCGCTACCAGGGAGCGGGAATGTACTGCGGTCAGACCACCACGCCGGTGTCGGGCGACGACCGCGACGACTGGCTTGTTTTGCCACCGGCCGATGGTCTCGACCCGAGTGATGCCGTCAGCGGACGCTTCGTGGCCCTGTTTCCCAACGTGCTGCTGTCGCTGCTTCCCAACCACGCGTTTGTCATCCGCCTCGACCCGGTCAACCCCGGGCTCACCGCGGAGCAATGCACCTTCCTCGTGCCGCCCTCCACCCCCGAGATGACCACCGACGACATGACCGCCACCCGTGAGTTCTGGTTCGATGTCAACAACGAAGATGTCGACATATGTCAGCGCAGCCAGCGCGGCCTCACCCGCGGTCGGGTGGGAGCGGGCCCTCTCGCCCCCCGTTTCGAGGAACCGCTCCACCGCTTCCACAACATGCTCGCCGACTGCATGACCGCCGACTCCTTGTCGTCGCTCGCCGTACCCCAAGGCGACGACGGGTCCTCCGAGTCCCGACTCGGTACCTCAATCAATCCCAACCCACCAACCATCGAAATGGAACCCTGATGAAGTCATCTGCACAGGTCGTAGTGATCGGCGGCGGTGTCGTCGGCGCTTCGGTGCTCTACCACCTCGCCAAGGCCGGCTGGACCGATGTTGTGTTGTTGGAGAGAACCGAGTTGACCTCAGGGTCTACGTGGCACTCCGCAGGTGGCATGCACACTCTCAACGGCGACCCCAACGTCGCCAAACTGCAGCAATACACCATCGAGTTGTATCGCGAGATCGAGGAGGAGTCCGGCCAGGATTGCAGCATCCACATCACCGGCGGTGTGGCCCTGGCCGACACGCCGGAGCGCATGGACTGGCTCAAGATGAGTCATGCCCGGGCTCGCTATCTCGGGATGGACACCGAGCTGATCTCGGCGGCGGAAGCCAAGGAGCTCCTCCCGATTCTCGATGAGAAGTACTTCGTGGGCGCCATGTACGACGGCAACGAAGGCCATCTCGATCCATCCCAGGTAACCCATGCCTACGCCAAGTGCGCCCGCCAGCGGGGTGCGGAGGTGTATCGCAATTCGTGGGCTCGCGATATCAACCGGGCTGCCGACGGGGGCTGGGACATCACCGTCTACGACACGCCATCAGACGAGGACAAGGCCGTCATCCACTGCGAGCATGTGGTGAACGCGGGTGGTCTGTGGGCTCGAGAAGTCGGGCGGATGGTGGGCCTCGAACTGCCTCTGTTGGCCATGGAACACATGTACCTGCTCACCGAGGAGATCCCCGAGGTCGTCGAATACAACAAGGCCAACGGGTCAGAGCTCATCCACGCCATCGACTTCGGTGGGGAGATCTACACCCGCCAGGAAGGTAACGGGCTCCTCCTCGGTACCTACGAACAGGGCGGTAAGCCGTGGTCTCCCCGCCAGACCCCGTGGGACTTCGGCATGCGCCTGCTCACCCCCGACCTCGAGCGCATCGCCGAGTCTCTCGATACCGGCTTCAAGCACTTTCCGATCTTCGCCGATGCCGGCATCAAGCAGGTGATCAACGGACCGTTCACGTTCGCATCCGACGGCAATCCTCTGCTCGGCCCGGTGCGGGGGCTACCGGGCTACTGGTCGGCCTGCGCGGTGATGGCGGGGTTGTCTCAAGGGGGCGGGGTGGGGCTGTCGCTGGCCAACTGGATGATCGACGGAGACCCCGGCTTCGACATCTGGGGCATGGATATCTCCCGCTACGGCGACTACGCCACCTTGGCGTACACCAACGAGAAGGTGCGAGAAAACTACTCACGTCGCTTTCGGATCTCGTTTCCCAACGAGTTCCTGGCCGGGGCCCGCAACATCCAGACATCGCCGATCTACGACCGCCTGGTCGACCAGAACGCGGTGTTCGGCGACGGCTTCGGGCTGGAGGCCGCCCTCTGGTTCCAGGAGGAGGGTGCCGACCCTGTCGAGGAAGTCACGTTTGGTCGATCCAATGCGTGGGACCAGGTGAGAGCCGAGACCCTCGCGGTTCGGTCGAGCGTCGCCATGATGGAAACCACCGGTTTCTCGAAGTTCCTCTTCGAGGGTCCGGGAGCTCGGACCTATCTCGACCGCGTCATGGCCGGGCGAATCCCCAATGCCGGGCGCATGTCACTCACTCCGATGACCAACCATAAGGGCAATCTCATCGGCGACCTCACAGTGGCCACCCTCGGCGCCGCTCTCGGAGAACCGGAAGGCCCGGTCCACACCGTCACCGGTGGAGCCACCGCCAACACGCGGCACCACGAGCAGTTTGTGTTGTTCGGTTCGGGCATCGCCGAGCGCTTCTACGAGAGATGGTTCGACCAGCATCTGCCGGCCGATGGCTCGGTCAGCTACCGCAGCCTCGGCTGGGAGACGTGTGGGCTGTCGATAGCGGGCCCCAACGCGCGGGCTCTGCTCGAGAAGGTCACCGATGCGGATGTGTCGGCGCACGGGATGCGCTTCATGGCATTCAGGGAGATGAGTTTGGGACTGGCGCCGGTCTGGTGCGGTCGGGTGAGCTTCACCGGAGACCTGGGATATGAGTTCTGGATGCCGGCGCGATATCAGCGCTACGTCTATGAGTTGCTCACCGAAGCCGGTGAGGAGTTCGGCCTTAAACTCTTCGGTCTCCATGCCCTCAACTCACTGCGACTCGAGAAGGGATTCGGCTCGTGGGCGAGTGAATATCGCCCTCTGTACGACCCGTTCGAGGCCAATCTCGGCCGGTTCATCCGCATGGAAAAGGACTTCATCGGACGCGATGCCCTCGCCGCCAAGTATGGCGATGGTGCCAGCGGGGCGAAGTATCAGCTGCTGACCTTTACTGTCGACAGCGAGGCGGGCCGCTCCGGCTTCGATGTGATCGGCGATGAACCCATCTGGCTCGACGGTGAGGTCGTGGGTTGGGTCACTTCGGGTGGCTACGCCCATCACTCCGATGTGTCGGTGGCGATGGGTTACGTGCCGGCCGCGTCGGCCGATTCTGAAGGCTCATTCGAGGTCGAGATAGTGGGCGAGCGCCGGGCCGCTTCGCGGGTCGAGGGATGCCTCTGGGACCGCGACTCGGAGCGTATGCGGAGCTGAGGGGCGGCACCTGAAAACGATTGAGACCGAGGATCGTGAAGCGGGCGGGCGAAACGATCCTCGGTCTGAGTTCATTCTGGCGGAACTCACATTGTCGGGACCTCTGGGGAGCATTAGATCTTCGTTAAGTTCAGCCGCGCTCAGTCGTTGCTTTCCTGGATCGTGAAGCTCGGTCCGTCACTCCACGTGGCGATGATCTTGACCTTGTGATTCTCCGACTCGAACTCCACCTTCAAGATGAGAGGGTCGTCTTCGTCGAACTTCCACTCGGTGCGGTATCCGTCGTGGGGGATGGCCGTATCCAGCAACACAGAGGTGGGGGTGTAAGTGATCCATGCGGTGCCGCCGGTTGTGACATGCGCCAGGGTGTCGACGGGCGTGGTCGTGGTGGTGGTCGGAGGTTTGGTGGTGGTCGGTGCAGCTGTAGTGGTGGTGGGCGGCGCGGTGGTGGCGGGAGCTGTGGTGGTGGGTGGCGGGTTCGCGGCGGCAGAGGTCGTGGTGGCGGGAAGCGAAGTGGTGCTTGGTGTGTCGTCGGCCGGTTCCACATCGACGATCGCGACAGTGTCGGTCGGATCGGTCGGGGCAGGAGCGGCCGACTCCACCGAATCGTCGACAACATCGCCGGGGACGGTCGCAACACGGTCGCTACGGGCGGCATCGCCGACCGCGGCGAGGCCGCGATTGACCACAAGCATCGAGATCGTCGCTGCGAGGAGCCAGAGGCTTCCCACAATCAGCCGCTTCCTCATTGTGGCCACTGTGCCACGGAAATCGGTGGATTCTCGTAAGCAGACATTAAGTCCGCAAGGCTGAATCGGCGCGAGCCGACACGACGTCGTAATCTTTGGCTCGTGGCGGCTATTCACCTCATAGAAGACGATGAGCCGATCAGGGCCGCGCTGCAGACTGCCCTGGTGGGGCGGGGCCACGTGGTTGAGACATCGGCCAACGGACTCGACGCGCTTGCCCGGGTCGTGGCTCAGCCGCCGGAAGTGATCGTTTTGGATCTCGGGTTGCCCGACGTCGATGGTGCCGACCTTTTGGGAATGATCCGGGCGGTGAGTGGTGTGCCGGTCATAATCGCCACGGCGCGAGATGACGAACTCGAGATCGTTCGCCTTCTCAATGCAGGAGCAGACGACTATCTGGTGAAACCGTTCTCCGCCGACCAACTGGAGGCTCGCTTGCGGGCGGTCCTCCGACGTTCTGGTGCACCGTCGCGCCCCAGCAAAGCGGTGGTCGGCGGGATCGAACTCGACATCGCAGCCCGCACTGCCACCCTCGATGGCGCCGAGTTGGAACTCACCCGCAAGGAGTTCGACCTACTGGTCTATCTCGCCGAGAATCTGGGCACCGTGGTGTCGAGATCCGACATCCTGGCCGAGGTGTGGCGTCAGCCCTTTGGTGGCAACGACAAGACGATCGATGTCCATGTGTCGTGGCTGCGTAAGAAACTCGGCGAGACGGCAGCGAAACCGCACTATCTCCACACCGTGCGCGGCGTGGGGATGCGCTTGGTTGATCCCCACCAATGAGGCGACGTCTGATCGTGGTGCTCGTGGGCACCACAGCGGTGGTGGTGCTCGCGTTCGTCCTACCCCTCGCCCTGCTGGTTCGCGACGTCGCCCGCGACCGTGCGATGGCCGACGCCGACCGCGATGCGAGCACCCTGTTTCCCGCGCTGGCTGTCGACGAGAGCATCGCCGCCCTCGAGATCGCGGTTGCCCGCACCACCGCGGGAGCGGAGGATCGCCTGATCGTCTATCTCCCCGATGACACGGTCGTGGGTCCCGACATGCCCCTGACCGAGGAGGTCAGGCGCGCTCGAGCCGAAGGGAGAGCATGGAGTGGAGACGTGCCTGGTGGGGCCGAACTCATCGTTCCGGTGCTCCACGGCGACGGCACCGTTGATGTGGTTCGAGTGCTCATCCCATCTTCGGAGCTCAACGCCGGAGTGCCCGCGGCCTGGCTGTCACTCTTCCTGGTCGGTGGAGCCTTGGTGGGAGCATCGTTCATCTTCGCAAGTCGAGTCGCTCGCTCCATCGCTGCTCCGGTGGCAGAGTTGGCGGCTGCATCACAACGTCTTGCCTCGGGCGAACTCGACACCCGAGTGGCCCCGGCGGGTCCACCCGAGATCGTGGAGGTCGGCTCGGCGTTCAACCACCTTGCCGAACAGGTCAGCGAGCTTCTCGCCGCGGAGCGTGAAGATGTAGCCGACCTCGCTCATCGTCTCCGCACCCCTCTGGCTGCGCTTCGACTCCAGCTCGATCAGATCGCCGACGACGAGGTGCGGAGCCTGTTGGCAACCAGCGCCGATGATCTCGCCCGAGCGCTCGATCGTGTGATCTCCGAGGCGCGGCGGCGAGGTGAAGCCGATACAGCACACTGCGACCTGGTGAGCGTGCTGACCGGGAGATTCGAGTTCTGGTCGGCCTTGGCCGAGGAGCAGGACCGCCGTGTGAGCATCAAGATCGGACCCCCAGCCTTCGATGTTCAACTCCATGAGGACCGATTGACGGATGCGCTCGATGTCGTGTTCGAAAACATATTCGCCCACACCTCCGAAGAGGCCGGATATGCGGTTTCGCTCGCCGCCGACACCGATGGGGCGGAGCTTCTGATCAGCGATGAGGGTGCGGGTTTCGCCACCTCGCTGGCCGTCGATCGAGGCGAGAGCACCGGGTCTACCGGGCTCGGCCTCGACATCGCCCGGCGCAGCGTCGAAGCGGCCGGCGGCTCCCTCTCCGCCGGCGCAGGAACAGCCGGTGGTGCCCTCGTGACGATGCGATTTCCGGTGATCCGATGGTGAGCGGCAGGTTGGCGAGGTCGGTACGGGCAGCCCTCGATGGCACTCCCGAGGTGACTCACGCGGCCGGTGCCGGCCACCATCTCGTGATCGGACCGGGAGACGAGCTCACGGCTGAGTGGGTCGAGGCCGGTCTCGAGCTTCCCGATCTCGCTTCGATGCGTCGGTATCGGGTGCAGCGAATCCAGCAGACCCTTCGCGAACTCGACTACGGCGGGATCATCTTGTTCGATCCACTCAACGTGCGCTACGCAACCGACTCCACCAACATGCAGCTCTGGGTGATGCACAACGCGGCCCGCTACGCGTTCGTCAGTGCCGACGGTCATGTGATCATCTGGGACTACACCAACTGTGAGTTCCTCTCCGGTCACAGTGAGGTGATCGACGAGGTTCGGCCCGCTATCGGCTCCACCTTCTTCCTCGCCGGGCCCCGCTATCGCCAGAAGGCGCTCGAGTGGTCGGCCGAGTTGATCGACGTTGTGGGAGAGCACTGTGGGGCGGGCGCTCGAATCGCGGTCGATCAATGCCACCGAATCGGCTATGGGGCGCTGGCCGAAGCCGGAATCGAGGTGGGTGAGGGTACAGAGGTGATGGAGTTGGCTCGCCGGATCAAGGGCGCCGATGAGCTGAAGGCGATGCGCTGTGCCGGCCACGCGTGTCAGGCCACGATGGCCGAGATGCGCGAGAAGCTGAAGCCCGGGCTCACCGAACGTGAGGTGTGGGCGATGCTCCATGAGGGAAACATCCGCCGGGCGGGGGAGTGGATAGAGACCCAGATCCTGGCGTCGGGGCCCCGCACGAATCCCTGGATGCAGGAGGTGAGTTCGAGGGTCATCGAAGATGGCGACCTGGTGGCCTACGACACCGATCTCGTTGGTGCCTACGGGATGATGATCGACATCAGTCGCACCTGGCTTGCCGGCGACGGTGCGGCATCCACGCACCAGCAGACCTTGTTCGACATGGCCGCAGAGATGGTGGCCGCCAATGCCCAACTCCTCACCGCGGGCCGCACCTTTCGTGAGCTCACCTTCGATTCGGAAATGCCCGACCCCGAGCGCTACCGCCACTATTCGGTTCTCTACCACGGGGTCGGTCAATGCGATGAATATCCCAGCATCTATCCTCGGTCGAGTTGGGACGACTGGGGTTACGACGGGGTTCTCGAACCCGGAATGGTCCTCACGGCGGAGAGCTTCATCGGCTCGCGCGAGGGTGGTGAGGGGGTCAAGCTCGAGAACCAGTACCTCGTCACCGAGTCGGGACCCGAACTGCTCACCGACTTCCCTTTGAGTCTCACCTGACCGCTGGGGTCAGTGTCGCCCGGGGAAGCCACCGACGAGCCAATCGAGCCCCGTGATCCGAAACACCGCGTGGACGAGGGCTTCGGGCCTCGAATGGTCGGGTGCCGCGAAGTCGCGCGACTCGCCCCCTTCGATGTGATGGATGAGCGGCAGCGCCAGCATCCATGCACCGAGCACCAGCATGATCATCACCGGTTCCATTCGGCGGGCCAGGCGCACCAGCTGGATGAGTGACCACTGCGGTGGGTCGTCGAGGTATTCGCAGAGTTCGGGAGGCTGAGAGCTGTTGCAGTGGATGGTGCCCGTCGCCCCGAGCACGGTGTCGAGGTCGGGGACGTCGTGGGCGCCGGGCGGATCGTCGCGGGTCGGTGTGGCGGTGAGGTCGTTGGCGGCGAACCAGTTCATGGCCTCTCGCGCCATCAGTTCGTGACCACTCGGCTTGGGGTGGAAGCTGTTGTGGAGCCAGTTGATCGGATTGAGTGAGTCCTCCATCGCCCCCGAGATCGGGCTGGGACTGATGAAGTTGATGGCTCTCTTGTCGGAGTCGCAGATCCGGGCTCCGGCGAGAGCGCTTGGCATCGTGTCGAGCAGGTGCACTCCGGCCTGATCGGCGGCCGAAGCCACCACGGCGTTGAGTTGTTCGACATAGCCGGAGATGAATCGGTGTTCGTTCTCGGTGAGCAAGGAGAAGTCGCAACCGGATGCCCGAAGAGGATCCGGGTAGGGCACTACGACTACGGGGGCACCGCCCACCGCCTCGCCAATACGCCGGTAGACGTCGACCAATTCAGATTCGAGGGTCGATGTGTCCTCGGGCCGGTCGGCATCGAAGGCACGCGGTTGTTCGAGCGCGTCGAGCCAGTGTTGACCGATCTCCGAGCAGTCGCCGGCCAGCACACAGGCCTGGCCGATCTTGGCGAAGTTGGCGTCGTTGCCGCCGATGCTCACCAGAGCGAAGGCAACGCGGTCGGTGTCGACTGGGCTGTTCTCGAAGTGGAACTGGCTGATCTGGCCGCCTTCGGGCCACGGGGTGTCGGGGCCCTGCTCCTCCTGATCAATCTGCCAGATCTCGCGTGCTTTGGCCCCCGAACAAGCCAGAAAGATCATCTCGTCGGGTACTAGATCAGCCTGGGCGTGGGTGCCCTCGTCAAGAGCGAGGCGAGAAACCCAGGCAGTCGGCGAGCGGCGGCACTCGTTGGCGTCCTTGGTATTGGTGTTGTCGTAGAAACGGTCGGCTCCTTCTCCAGAGATGTAGGAGTCGCCGAATACGACGAAGATGGATCCCTCTCCGCTCGGGTCGGGCGTGAGCCGATCCGGGAGCGGTTCGGTCTGGGGAGCCAGGGCCCAGATCAGCAGGAAGGTGACCGCCACGAAGATCGAGTCCCATTCGCCGCGTGAGGTGGTGAAGGCGATGAGGAGCAAGCTTGCCGCGACCACGCCGAACGCGTACCACGGACCGGCCCACCCCCAGAAGAGAATTCCGACGACCGCCGTCAGGCTGGCGCCGATGATGAGCAGGGGGCGGTAGCGGGCGAGAGTCAGGCATCGAGACCGGCGCAGCAGCTGCTGAGATACCAACACGATGCCGAGTTGGCCCGCCATCAGAGCGAGTCCGATGCCGATGAGGGCGAGGCCTGGTTGATCGGTGGGCGCCAACCAGACCGATGCCGTCGTCACGACAAGCGAGACGCCGAGCAGCCACCAGCCGCGCCGAGGTCCGAACCACCGAGATTCGCGCAGCTCCGCCACTCCCCATGCAACCGCGAGGAAGGTGAAAGTGAGGCCGAGGAATCCCCGCCCGGTGGCTTGGCCGGATCCATTCCAATCCAGCAGGAGGGCAGCACCGACGGCGAGCAGGCCGATGGTCAGCCCGCTGCGGGTCCAGCGCCCGTCAGAAGTCTGATCGACGACCCGGTAATGCTTCATGACGTGGGTGAGCAGCAGTACCGCCAGCATGTAGATCAGGGCCCACGCCGCGGTGGCGACCCGCCGATTGTGCAGGGCGTTGTCGGCAACGAACCCGACAGTCACCACCAACAGGGCGGTGCCTACCACCATCCCCCTCGCCCAGTGGCGTCTCGGGTCGACCCGTCGTTCAGTCGAGGAGTTCATCGGAACGCACCCTTCGCCTCTCTGCCTCCTCATGGGCGGGGAGCACACGCCCGAAGAGTTGGCGAGTCCGGGTGAGTCGGCCGATCACACCGTCGTCCTCGGTGTAGGCGAATATCGCGGCGTGGCGCGGTCTCGAGCCCATGGGGACGCGAGTGACCCGGTGAAGGGAGTGTCGGCCGCGAAATATCTGGAGGTCGCCGCACCGAAGGTCGAGGGTCTTGACCCCGGTCCGGCTGCCTTCGAGCACGTCCTGGATCAGTGCGAACGCCTCATCATTCACTGATCGGATACCTGGGTGGTACTCGAACAGTCCGCCCTCATCGGCCTCTTGTACGAGCACGGTGACCGCGAAGTCGTTGGTGTCGAAGTGCCAGCTGAACTGCTGGTCGGGGTCGAGGATGTTGGACGTGAGCCCCGCCAACGGGTCGGCGTAGCAGTGAAGCTCCGGAACCTCGAGGCAGGCGGCGAGGAAGGTCGCGATCTTCGGCGATCGGAACAAGACATCGGTTGCACAGGTGGAGTCCCACGCGTCGCCGGGAATGAACCCACTCGACCTCTCGGTGAAGGTGTTCACAGGGTGACGATGGGGGTAGCTCGGATCGACTTCGGTGTGGAAGTAGGGGTTGATGTGCTGGGTCGAGAAGTGGGTGGTGTGCTTGCGCTCGACGATCTCGGCGTTGAGTCGCTCCACCGCCTCGGGTCTCACGAGGCTTCGCACCACCGCACAGCCGGCCGATCTCAACTCACGTCGGGCTTCTTGCAGGGATGCGCTGTAGCTCGCCGATTCGGGTCGGTGAAGGGGATAGCGCTCGAGATCCACGATGTCGGCGAGGATCGGCGTGGTCATGGGCCTCCAACATGGTTCCCGTCGCTGGTTTCGAAGCCGAAGAGGCGTGGCTGAGGTCGCACTCGTTCCGCCAATCAGATACTCAGTTGCTCAGCCGACGGCGCGGCAACGTCGAGTCTGATTTGGTCTGAGCGCCGCGTCAGGTACTGACCTGTTCGGGCTGTTCGGGCTGGTCTGCCGTCTCCGGCGTCGGGGCATCGGGACTCCCGGCTTCGTCGTAGATCAGCGTCCGTCGGAACTCGCTCAATACGGGTGTTGTCGATGCCACGATGAAAGCCCCGGCGATCAAAGCGACGAAGGATCCCACACCCGATACATAGTTGGGGTCGGCCGACCGCACCTGGGTGGCTATCCACCCGATCGAGACCAGTGCGATCCCTGCCCCGGTACCGGCTGTTATCGCACTCCACTCCCATTGCTGATGCTCGCTGGTATTGAAGAGTCCAATCGCCGGAAGCGCTGCGCCCAGCGCGATGAGTCCGCCGATCAGGGTCCAGATCCCGAAACCGGGCCCGTCGCCACTGAACCCGTCAGTGACCACTACGCCTTCTTGCTGCGCCGAGGCCATGAGTCCGGACAGCTCAGCGGCAATGGCTCCGGCGTCGTCTGGTCTGTCGCGGGCGTCCTGCTGGAGTTGATCGATTTGGGCCTGGAGTTCGGGGGAGACGACTACATCCTGGCGCCCGTCGAAGCTCCAACCCGAGAAGGCGGCGGCGATCAGCAAAAGGAGCGCTGCGAAGACTCCCACTATTCGGCCCCAGTTCACGTCCGCGCTCAAGGGGTGCAGGGGAGAATGGGGAGCGATTCTGATCCACATGATCCCGCCGCCGGCCGCCAGCAGTGAGCCAATCAGCGCTAGCCAGACTCCGATGCCGGTGCCGTGGCCACTGTTGGGGGGCGCGGAGGCGAGAAGGTAGGCGAGGCTGGCGATGAAAACACCGATTCCCGCGATGACGACACCGTCCGCTGTCATCCAGCGAGGGCCCTTGCCCGGTGAAAGGTAGGCCACGACTACCGCGGCGAGCATGAACAGCCCTATGCCCAACACGATGTAGGCGAACCAGGATCCACCCTCTGCGGACAATCCACTGAATGATTCGCCTGCGACGTTTTCGGCGTCGCGCCGACCGTATCCGCTCAGCTTTCCGCCGTCGTTGGCCCAGGTCAGAAAGACCGACACGATGCCCAGGATGCTGCCTCCCGCAACGAGAGCCATCGCTGGGCGTTCGGAAACATCGACCGGTGCGAAGTGGGGAGCAGCCGGAGCACTTTCGTCCGCTGTGCTCTCCGCCGGCACCAGGACTTCGGGGTCGCTGCGATGAGCCCACGCCAGTCGGATGCGGTGAAAGAGATTGCCCGAGTCGCTGTCCTCGGGTTGGGAGATGCGATCGAGCACTACAGCAACGAGGAAGAAGGCCAGACCACCCGACGTGGCGAAAGCCACGTCCTGGTTGGAGAGCGCCCGGAACAGGAGTTGGCCGAGTCCGCCCGCTCCCATGATGGCGGCGATGCCGAGCATCGAGATGGCCAGAAGAAGTGTCTGGTTGAGGCCCGTCATGATTGCGGGCCGCGCCAACGGCAACTGCACATCGGCCAACACTCGCCATTCGGGTGCGCCGTAGGCACGGCTGGCCTCGACGACATCTTCGGGTACCTGACGTATGCCCAGGTTGGTGAGTCGGATAAGGGGTGGCAGCGCGAACACCATGGTGACCATCGTGGCCGACACAGGGCCGATGCCGAAGAAGAAGATGAACGGCAACATGTACACGAATGAGTGCACCACTTGCATGGCGTCGAGTATGGGACGCACCACCTTCCAGAATCCGTCGATCCGGCCGCTTGCCACTCCCAGCGGTATGCCGATGATCACGCAGAGCAGGACCGCGACGAAAATGAAGCCGATCGTGCGGGCGGTCTCGATCCAGTAGGCATTGCCGAGGAGGCCGCATCCGGCCAAGGCGAGTGCACTGAATACACCCACGTTGATGTTGCGAGCCAGCGATCCCAGCACAAAGAAGGCCAGAACGATCCAGACCCAGGAGATCTCAATGAGAAAATCGTTGACGAGGTTGGTGAGCAGGAAATTGAACGGCCACCTGATCGCATCCAGCAACCAGTCGAGGTTGACGTCGATCCAGTCGACCGACTGGTCCATCCACTCCCCGAACGGGACTTCGAACTCGTCGAGTACCTCGTTGTCGGTGATCCCTGGGTCGCTCTCTTGGAAAATGGGCATCACATGAACACCTCTCGCTCGAATCCGTCTATCAGTCCCTCGACTCTGCCCATTTCCTCCATGATGTGACGTGGGTCGAGGTTGCCCACGAGCCTGTCGTCTTCATCCACGACGGCGATCGGGAGGCCGCGTCCGGCTGCGGCATAGACCTCGTTGAGGGTTGCATGGGGCGACACTCGGTCGAAGTCGGTTCGTAGCACGGGCCCCAGGTCGGACCTGGCGGCATCAGCGGCCCGGGCTGCGTCCGTGGCGGTGATCACGCCTGTGGGCTTGCCGTTGTCGTCGAGTACGAAGGCGCCTGCCCTATCGCCGAGGGAGCTGATCGCGTCGTGGATGGAACTGTTAGCTCCCACCGGCTGGGGGTCGACCATGACCTCGTGAACCTGGATCACCCGACCCTGGTCGACGTCCTGGACGAACTCGGCCACGTAACCCGTCGCGGGGTGGGTGAGAATCTCCTCTGGGGTTCCGATCTGGACTACGGCCCCGTCCTTCATGATGCACACGCGGTCGCCTATCCGGAGCGCCTCATTGAGGTCGTGGGTGATGAAGAGGATCGTCTTGTGGAGTTCACCCTGGATCTCCATCATCTCGTCCTGCATCTGGCGACGAATGAGAGGGTCGAGAGCGCTGAACGCCTCATCCATCAACAGTATGTCCGGATCCGAGGCCAGGGCGCGAGCGAGTCCCACCCGTTGCTGCATTCCTCCGGAGAGTTCACTCGGTATGTTCTGGGCGTAGGCCTCCAATCCGGTGAGAGCCAGAGCTCGAAGCGAAGCTACGTCGCGATCGGCCTTGGGAACCTTCTGCACCTTGAGCCCGTAGCCGACGTTGTCGATGACGTTGCGGTGCGGGAACAGGGCGAAATGCTGAAACACCATTCCCATCTTCTCGCGTCGGAAAGCCTGGAGCGCAGGGCCGCTTAGCGTCTGTACGTCGGTGTCGTCGATCCAAACCTCGCCAGCGGTCACCTCATGGAGCTTGTTGACCATCCGGATCGCGGTCGATTTGCCCGACCCTGACAGACCCATGACCACGAAGATCTCGCCCTTTCTCACGCTGAAGTTGACGTTGTCGAGGCCGACGACGTGGCCCGACTGCTGCTGAACCTCGTTCTTGCCGAGTCCCGCACGGCAGAGATCGAGTGCCCG
>JAJCXY010000076.1 GCA_029263215.1 Acidimicrobiales bacterium | reverse complement strand
CTATCCGCGCCAGTTGCGGCTACCGCGTGGTCGTCCGATCTAGCCTGGGCTCGGGTCGATCAGGGAGACACGAATGCGTGCTGTGGTCTTGGAGGAGAAGGGCGGGCCGGAAGTTCTTCGCGTGACGGAGGTGCCCGACCCGGCGATCGGGCCCGAAGAGGTGCTGGTGGAGGTGGTGTCGTCCGCGGTCAACCGCGCCGACCTGCTCCAACGGATGGGTCTGTACCCCGGTCCTCCGATGCCCCACGAGATCCCTGGTCTGGAGTTCGCCGGCAGGGTGATCGCCACAGGCGCGCGGGTGAACGACCGCGTAGTTGGCGACCATGTGATGGGGATCAGCAACGGCGGCTGCTACGCCGAACAGATCGCAGTGCACGAACGCCAGACCATGGTGGTGCCGATGGTGCTGCCCATCGCCGATGCCGGAGCGTTCCCCGAGGTGTTCATCACCGCGTGGGATGCACTGGTGCGCCAGAGCGGCCTCACCTCCGGGCGATGGGCCCTCGTCCATGCTGGAGCATCAGGTGTGGGTACGGCCGCCATCCAGATCGCCAAGGCAATCGGAGCGAGGATCGCCGTCACGGCATCAGCGGGCAAGCACGAGATCTGTCATCGCCTGGGCGCTGATGTGGTGATCGACTACAACACCGAGGACTTCGTTGATGTCGTGCGCGACGCCACCGGCGGCCAGGGGGCTGATGTCATCCTCGACGTGATCGGAGGCGAGTATCTGCCCCGAAATGTCGACGCGGTGCGAATGGACGGGTCGATCATCCAGGTCGGTGTGATGGATGGTGGCTCCGTGCCCTTCGATGTGGCGAGCCTCATGATGAAGAGGGCGACCCTCAGGGGCACCACGCTCAGGGCTCGGCCGATCGAGGAGAAGATCGCGATCACACGCGAGTTCGCCGCCCAGATCCTGCCTCATGTCGAGCAGGGCACCATGGCGCCGGTGATCGACAGCCGGTTCCCTCTGGCCGATGCCGCAGGTGCTCACGAGCGCATGGCGAGCAACGCCAACGCGGGCAAGATCGTGCTCGACATCTCCCCTGGCTGATCGACGACCGGGCCGCTCAGGCGAACCGGACCGGAGGGGTCAGCGTTCGCTCATGGGAACGTAGGAACGTTCCTCGTTACCGGTGAAGAGCTGGCGGGGCCGCGCGATACGCGAATCCTGAGCGAGCATCTCGTCCCAGTGGGCCAGCCAGCCGGGCGTGCGGCCGATGGCGAACAAGACCGTGAACATCTCGATCGGGAACCCCATCGACTGGTAGATCAGACCCGAGTAGAAGTCGACATTGGGGTACAACTTGCGGCTGATGAAGTACTCGTCGTTGAGTGCCGCTTCCTCGAGCTTGAGAGCGATGTCGAGGTGGGGGTTTTTACCCGTGACCGCGAAGACCTCGTGGGCCGCTTCCTTGATGAGCGCGGCGCGGGGGTCGTAGTTCTTGTAGACCCGATGCCCGAACCCGATCAGGCGACCCTCGCCGGCCTTGACACTCTTGATGAAGTCGTCGACGTTGCTGTAGCTCTCGATCGAATCGAGCATGTTGAGCACGGCCTCGTTGGCTCCGCCATGACGGGGTCCGTAGAGAGCGGCACAGGCGGCGGCAACCGAGGTGTAGGGGTCGGCGTGGGCCGAACCAACCACGCGAGCGGCGGTGGTGGAGCAGTTTTGCTCGTGGTCGGCGTGAAGGATCAACAGGAGCTCCATCGCCTTGCGCAGAGCGGGGTCGATCTCGTAGGGATTGCCGACCTCGAACATCATCTGGAGGAAGTTGGACGGGTAGTCGAGGGTGTTGTCGGGGAAGACGAAGGGCTGGCCCTCGCTGTGGCGGAATGCCGATGCCGCGAACGTGGGCATCTTCGCGATCAGCCGGATGATCTGGTGCATCCGGTTGTCGGGGTCTTCGATGTCTTTGGCGTCGGGGTAGAAGGTCGACAGTCCGGCTACGCCTGAAGTGAGTAGGCCCATGGGGTGGGCGTCGTAGTGGAAGGCGTCGTACATGCGCTTGCGGAACTTCTCGTGCAGGTACGTGTGGTGGGTGATGTCGTCGACCCACGCGTCGTGTTGGGCCCGGTCGGGCAGCTCGCCGTTGATGAGAAGGTAGGCGACCTCAAGGAAGGTGCTCTGCTGGGCGAGCTGCTCGATCGGGTAGCCGCGATAGCGCAGGATGCCGTTGTCGCCGTCGAGTTCGGTGATCGCGCTCTCCGTGCCACTGGTGGTGGCCAGACCCGGATCATGGAACCAGACCCCGGGGAGGAGCTTTCGCCACTCGGCCGCGTCGACGCCACCGTTGGTTATCGGGATCTCGAGCTGCTCACCCGTCCGGTTGTCGGTGATGGTGATGCTCTCGGCCACGATGACTCTCCTTCTACGCCAGGTCGAGGGGGGGACGGCGAGATGCTCGAATCTAGACGCAGAATCGCCTTCTCAACACACTGAGAGCTTCTGTCGTGGCGTTCTCAGAGCGGAGTGTTGTCGTGACGGCGCCGGGGAAGGCGCTCTCGCTTGCCTGAAAGCATCTCGAGCGCCGCGTGAAGTTCGGCCCGTGTCTGCTCGGGATCGATCACCGCGTCGATGGTGCCGCGCTCGGCGGCGATGTAGGGGTTGAGGAGCCTTTCCTCGTAGGCCGCCTCGAGCTCGACGCGTTCCTCGGGCATGTTTCGGCGGTTGAGGATCTCGACTGCTCCTTTGGCGCCCATCACCGCGATCTCCGCCGATGGCCACGCCATGGCGATGTCATTGCCCATGCGTTTGGAGTCCATGACGATGTAGGCACCTCCGTAGGACTTCCGGGTGGTGACGTTGACCCGGGGCACGGTGGCTCGCGCGTAGGCGAATGCCAACTGGGCCCCGTAGCGGATCATGCCGCGCCACTCGGTGTCCTTGCCCGGGTAGAAACCGGAGGTGTCGACGATGGTGACGAGGGGAAGATTGAAAGCGTCGCACATGGCGACGAAGCGCCCCGCCTTTTGTGATGAACCGATGTCAAGGGTTCCCGCAACCGTCTGGGGCTGGTTGGCCACGATCCCCACCGGCCGACCCCCGATGCGGGCGAAGGCGGTGACGATGTTGGCGGCCCAGCTCTCGTGCGGCTCGAGCAAATCGCCGTGATCGACGATCGAGCCGAGAATATCGCGCACGTCGTAGGAGCCGTTGGTAGACGGCGGGAGGACTCCATAGGCCTCAGGCGTGAGGCGATCGACGGGGTCGTCGCAAGGGGCGGTGGGAGCGTCGGTGTCGGTGTGGTCGGGCAGGAAGGAGAAGACGTCGGCTGCAAGAAGACGGCCCTCCTCCTCGTCGGCCACCACGAAACTGGCCACTCCGGAGGTGCGACCGTGGATCATCGGGCCGCCGAGTTCGTCCTTGGAAATCGGCACGCCGGTGAACTGCTCGACCATCCGGGGACCCACCACGAATGCGTAAGCATCCTTAGTCATGATCACCAGGTCGACCAGGCCGAGCATCAGAGCCGGACCCGAAACTGTCGGGCCGCTGACGATCACGATGGTGGGGATCACCCCCGAACAGCGCGTGAGCTCTCGGGCGGCATGGCCCCACCCATCGAGCGCACCAACGCCTTCTTCGATATCGGCGCCGCTCGACGCCAGCCGGATCAGCAGTGGGAGTCGCTGCTCGAAGGCATAGCGGGCCCCGGCCGCGATGGATTGGCCGTCGGCGGGCCTCAGGGCTCCGGCATGTTCGGTGCCGCGGGCATCGACCTCGATGACCCGGCGGCCGTACAGATCGCACACCCCGGCGCGAACGAATCCCTCCACCCGGGCCCGTATCTCGATGGGTCGAGTGATGCTGGTGTTGGGGGAGGCAGAGATCATGACACTGCCGCGGGTTGATCGTCGTGCTGAGGACTGATTCCTTCGATGTCGGGCCCGACCGCGGCGACCACCTCGATGATCGCGTCGATCACCACCCGAGTCGGAGCAGATGGTGCTGTGCGTCGGGGTGTGGCGAGCCCCGCCAGGCGCCGCGATACCCCGTCGACCTCCACGCGTTTCCAATCGCCGACGAGGTCGGTGGGTACCGCGCTGGCGGGTACGAGTGACGGCGCGAATCCCTGAAAGGCGAGGCTGGTGAGCAAGCGGAGACCGTCGACCTCGGCCTTGGTGGCCAGCGAGACTCGAACTCGTTCGGCATCGGCGTCGATCTCGTCGCGAAAGGCGGTGCCTTGGGGCGGCAGCAGGATCTCGTGCTTGGCGATCTCGGTGAGGTCGACTCGGTCGTGGCCGGCGAGGGGATGGCCGTTGGGCACCACCAGCACCCTGTCTTCTTCGAAAAGGAAACTGGTGTCGATGTCGGGATTGTCGACTGGGAGGTTGACCACGGCCACATCGAGTCGGTCGGTCAGCAGCTGGGGTATGAGCGAGGTCGTGGTGGCTTCGATGATGAGCAGCTCCACCCGCGGGAAACTTCGGCTGAGGGAGTCGAGCAGGGCAGGCACCAACCAGCGGGCGGTGGTGCCGATCACCCCTGCTCTAACGCTGCCGCCGACGTCGTCTCGCAACGAGACCAGATCGTCCTCGATCGAGCGGAGCTCGGAAATGATGCGGCGGGCCCGATCGGCGACCACTTCGCCCTCTGGGGTGAGCTGGCCTCTCGCCCGGTCGATGAGGACCGTGCCGAGTTCTTGTTCGAGGTGGGCGACGTGGGTGGAGACGTTTGATTGCACTGTGTGCAGGGCCCGAGCTGCTGCGGAAAACGAGCGGTGTTCGGCCACGGCGAGCATTGCTTGAAGTTGGCGGAGATCCATCGCTCGAAATGATGCCACATATCGGCCGAAACTGTTGGAAAGATGACCCGTCCGCTGGTTGAATTGAACCAACAGCGGGTTCCTCAGCGCCCCCAAATTGCTGAGTTGAACCCCCGGTTCCGAGCATCCCCCCGCTTGGAACCGTCCGGAATAGCGACTGGCAGTCCCCCCAAAGAATCGCCAGTCGCTTTTCCCGTTTTCGGGGCCGATCTGAGCTGCCGATACGCTCGAAGCGTGCCTGACAGCGCCGCCTTCTTCGATCTCGATCGCACCGCCGTGGAGGGCCCCACCGGCCCCGCGTTCAGCGATGCTCTGCGTGAGCTGGGGCTACTCGGCGCACGGCGCCACCCCCTCGAAACGGTGCTGTTCGGCCTCTACGAGCTCATCGGCGAGACCGCAGGCGCGATGGCGCTGTCGCGCCAAGCCGTCGGGCTCACCGCAGGCTGGGATGAGGTCGCTGTGGCCGATGCCGGCCGTATTGCCGCCACCCGCTTGCTCGGATCGGTGGCTCCGTTCCTGCGGGTCGAGCTGGAAGCTCACCGGCGGGCCGGCCGCGGGCTCGTGCTGGCCACCACCAGCCCCGACGAGCTCGCCCGTCCACTGGCCGCCTCCCTCGGCTTCGATGACGTGATCGCCACCCGCTACGGGCGAGTCGACGGGCGCCTCGATGGCACGATCGACGGGCCATTCGTGTGGGGTGAGGCCAAGTGGCGCGCCGTGCAGGAATGGTCGACAACCAACGGAGTCGACCTGGCAGGGAGCGTGGCCTACTCCGACAGCTACCACGACATCCCCCTGCTCGCCGGGGTGGGCTCGGCCCGGGTGGTAAACCCTGATCCCCGACTCGCCGTCGTGGCTCGGCAGCGAGGCTGGCCGATTCGGTCGCTGAGCGAACCGCTCGAGGGGCGATGATTCTGTCGGCCGGTAGCGCAAACCGGTCGATCGTGCATCTACGATCGACTCTCGGCGACGACAGAGGCGACAGCAGAAGCGCGCGGCAAGGACGACACGATGAGTGAGGCGCTCGGGATCCACATCAGCGAACGCGGCATCGCTGCCGTTCTCGCCGACGCGGAGGGAGACACCGAGCCGGTCGTCCTCGAGTTGGGCGACTCCGGCCCGGCTGCGGCTTCCGCCGTGGCAGCAGGACCCGACGGCGCCGTTCTGGTGGGCGACGTGGCTGCTCGGGCCGACGGCCCGATCGTGACCGACCCGCTGGAGAGAGCCCGTCAGGGCCGCACCGGTGCCCTCACCGCCGTGTTCACCCACGTCACCGGGAGGGCGGCGACCACGGTGGGTTCTGCGCCCACACGGCTGGCTGTGGTCGTTGCCGACGACTTCACCGCCGATGATCGAGACCAGGTGGTGCTGGCGGCCAACGCGGCCGGTATCTCCGATGTCACGATCGTGTTCGAGACGGTGGCACGCACCCACCAGGTTGTCGTTCCCGAGATAGTGGCTTTGGCCGCGGGCGCTGCTCTCACCGCCAGTGCCGCTGCCCCTCCGCCCATCGTCACCCGCGAGGAGATCGGCGGAACGGTACCCAACGTGCCCGCCACGCCTCCGGTGATCGAGCCCACTTCGGGCCCCACGTCGGTCTTCGACGAGGCGCCTGATTCGAGCCGTGAGTCTGAGCCGGCTCCGGTTCGGTCTTCTCCTGCTCCGATCGGCTCGCGCCCGGCGACGGCACCGGTCACTGCATCGGTGCCCCCTGTGCAGCCGCCGGTCTACCCGCCGGTCCACGATGTGCCCCACCGGTCCGTGCCTGTGTGGGCCGTGGCGGTGCCGGCGATTGTCGTCCTGCTGATCGCTGCGGGCGTGGCCTTCTTCATCTTCGGTGGGGGCGACGACGTCGACCCTGTGGAGGCGGTTGCTACGTCGACGTCCACCACCAGCACCACGTCCACCACCGAGGCACCCACTTCCACCTCCACCAGTTCGACGACTTCCTCCTCCACATCCACCACTTCGTCGACGTCCACTTCCAGCACCTCGTCGACATCCACTACCTCCACCACCACCACGCCGTTGCGAGTGGGCACGCCCGGGCCGGTGACCCTGGTGGAGACCGGTCTCCAGTTCGACACCAATGTGGTTGTGCAGTTCGGCCAGGACTCCGAGATCGTTCTGCTCGAGGCTGCCGTGGTGCTCGGCGACCCCGACACCGATTCCGGCTTCGTGCCCCACGAGTTCTGTGCCGGCACCCGCACCCGATTCGTGCGGTGGGGCGACCTCGAACTGGTGTTCACCGAGGAGGTGGCCGACAGCAATGTCGGCACCTTCAGCCAGTGGTATGTCGACGGACACGCGAGTCCCACCGGTCTCGTCACCCTCGACGGTCTGGGCGAGTCGGCCACCATCGGCTTTCTGGAGGTGACCTACGGCAGCGCCGTGGCGATCGTGGCGGCATTCGAGGGAGACACGGTGGGCATCTTCGCGGTCACCAATCCTGGTACGGGTGGTGTGCTCAGTGGCACCACCGAAGGTCTCGATCCCGAGGGTTTTGTCACGACCCTGTGGGCCGGAGACAGCTGTACCAGAGCCTTCACCTGAGAAAACCCCCCGCCCCCAGCCCAAACCCCAGGTTTTCTGAGCAGTTATGCGCGCAAAGCGCGCATAACTGCTCAGAAAAGCCCGAGAAGGAGGCGGGATCTAGGAGGAGGAGGAGGAGGGTCTCAGTTGGCGCGGGCTCGGATGATGTTTAGGGCGCTGCCGGCCTTGAACCACTCGACCTGATCGGTCGAGAAGGTGTGTTTGGTGGAGAAGCTCCAGCACTCGCCGGTTGGGGTGGTGACCTCCACCGTCACCTCGCTTCCGGGCGCCAGGTCGGCAAGGCCACACACCGAGATGCGGTCGTCCTCGCCGATCCGGTCGTAGTCGGCGGGGTCGGCGAACGTGAGGGGCACCATGCCCTGCTTTTTCAGGTTGGTCTCATGTATCCGAGCGAAGCTGCGGGCGATGGCCACGCGGCCGCCTCGGAAGCGGGGCTCCATGGCGGCGTGCTCGCGGCTCGAACCTTCACCCATGTTTTCGTCGCCGATGACCACCCAGGGAACATCTGCCTGGTGGTAGGCCTTGGCGATGTCGGGAAAACTCTGGCGTTCGCCGGTGAGCTGGTTCTTGCCCATGCCGACGAGTTCTTGGTTGTGGTGGTTGATGGCCCCGTTGTAGAGGTTGCCCGAGATGTTCTCGAGGTGACCGCGGTACTTGAGCCAGGGCCCGGCCATCGAGATGTGGTCGGTGGTGAACTTGCCCTCGGCCTGCACGAGGATCGGCATGTCCTCGAAGTCGTTGCCGTCCCAGGCCGGGAACGGGGTGAGAACTTGGAGCCGGTCGGAGGTGGGGGACACCACGACTTCAACCGAAGGGCCATCGGGCGGTGGTGCCACGAATGTGTCCTCACCGGGATCGAAGCCCGCTTCGGGCAGTTCGAGCCCGATCGGGGTGGAGAGCGACACTTCCTCGCCGGCGTCGTTGGTGATGGTGTCGGTGATCGGGTCGAAGTCGACCGTGCCCGCGAGGGCAAGGGCGATGACCGTCTCGGGCGAGGTCACGAACGCCAGTGTTGCCGCGTCGCCGTCGTTTCGTTTCGGGAAGTTGCGGTTGTAGGAGGTGACGATGACGTTGGGTCGGCCGGCCACGTGGTCGGCTTCCTCGGAACGGTTCCACTGCCCGATGCACGGGCCACACGCATTTGCCAGCACCACCGCGCCGAGGGCTTCGAAGTCTTGGAGGAGTCCGTCGCGCACGATCGTGGCCCGTACCTGTTCGGATCCGGGGGTGATGAGGAGTCGGGTCTTGGCCTTCAGCCCCTTGGCGGCTGCTTCACGGGCGATGGAGGCGGCGCGGGTGATGTCCTCATAGGAGGAGTTGGTGCAGCTGCCGATGAGAGCGGCGGAAACCTCCAGGGGCCATCCCTTGTCGCGGGCCTCGGCGCCGAGGTCCTTCACTTCGCGGGCAAGATCGGGGGTGTGGGGGCCGTTGATGTGGGGGGTGAGGGTGTCGAGGTTGATCTCGATGACCTGGTCGTAGTAGTCGCTCGGGTTGGCGAGGACTTCGTCGTCGGCGCGGAGGTGGTGCGCCACGGCGTTGGCGGCCTCGGCCACCGCTTCGCGCCCGGTGCTCTTGAGGTAGCGGGCGACGGCGTCGTCGTAGGGGAACAGGGAGGTGGTGGCCCCGATTTCGGCTCCCATGTTGCAGATGGTTGCCTTGCCGGTGCAGCTGAGACTGTTGGCGCCGTCGCCGAAGTACTCCACGATCGCGCCGGTACCGCCCTTGACGGTGAGGATGTCGGCCACCTTCAAGATGATGTCTTTGGGTGAGGTCCAGCCGCTGAGCGAACCGGTGAGCTTGATGCCGATGAGGTTGGGCCACTTGACGTTCCAGGGGAAGCCGGTCATCACGTCGACTGCGTCGGCGCCGCCCACACCCACCGCGATCATGCCGATGCCGCCGGCATTGGGGGTATGGCTGTCGGTGCCGATCATCATCCCACCGGGGAAGGCGTATTGCTCGAGCACGACCTGATGGATGATTCCGGAGCCGGGCTTCCAGAAGCCGCCGCCGTACTTCGCTGAGACCGACTGGAGGAAGTCGTAGACCTCTTCGTTGGTGTCGACTGCGGCGAGGAGGTCGGTCTTGCCGTCTTGGCGGGCGAGGATCAGGTGGTCGCAGTGGGTGGTGGTGGGTACCGCCACCTCGTCGAG
>JAJCXY010000075.1 GCA_029263215.1 Acidimicrobiales bacterium | reverse complement strand
ACATCGAGGGGACGTGTGTCACCTTCGCTGCAATAACGATCTCACCCATCAGGCCACCTTGACGAGGACGCCGGGCACGCCCGGTCGACGCAATCGACAGTGCCCGATCTGGATTTGGAGACCTAGGGCCCTAGGTCCCGGAGTTTGCACTCTAGGCGATCGACCGTCTCGGCACCGACTATCTGTTCAGTGCACTAGCCGACCTGGATCTCGACAGTGGCGCCGCCCCATCCGTTGAGGAGGTCGCGGGCTTGCACCACCACGATGGAGACATCGTCGGGTATGTCGATGCCGCTCAGCGACCGGGTGAATGGCTGCTCATCGGCATGGGGGTGGGTCAGTACGCGGGTTCCGTAGGTGGTGCCATCCGGCCCGATGACTCTCCACCCGTCGGCGTACTGCTCTGCGGTGTCGTAGGGCGAGCTGATGGTGGCCGCGAACGTGTAAGTGCCGTCGGTATCAGCGGAGCCCGTTGCCGCGACGACATCAGGAAATGCCCGGGATCCGTCGGATGGGTCGTCACTACCGCCACAGGCGGCCATCGCCATAGAGAGGAGCAGGGAGACGAACGCTCGAGCGGGCCTGACGAATCGTGGGGCGACGATCAGGAGAGTTCGGCTTGAAGAAGACCGAGCACCTGAGGCCAGAGCTTGGCCGCCAGTTCGGGGTCGTAGATGCCGAAGGGGTCGGTCTCGTTCATCCAGGCGTGGGAGGCGCTGTGGAATGTGATCTGCACGTCCTTACCCATGGCCTGGAGGCGCGACTCGAGATCGCGGGCTGCGTCGGCCGGGAAATGATCGTCGGCTTCCGCGAAGTGACCCCTCACCACTGCGGTAAGTCCGTCCCAGTCCGGTTCGGATCCTGCCGGCGGATACCCGTAGAACGGTACCGCGACCTTTACCGCATCACCTCGGAGTGCGGCCAGTATCAGGGTGAGCATGCCTCCCATGCAGAAGCCGACCACGCCGAGCCCGTCGCTACTGACCGCCTCGTGGGCGAGGAGGTAGTCGACGGCGGAGCTCATGTCGGCGCCGGCGCGCTCCGCAGGGAGGGAGGTCATCAGCTCGCCTGCCTTGTCCATCTCATCGTGCCCGGCGAGTTCACCGTGGTAGAGGTCGGGGGCCAATGCCACGATCCCATGGGCGGCGAGCATGTCGGCCACGCCCTTCATCTGTGGGTTCAGCCCCCACCATTCCTGGATGACGATCACCCCCGGTCCTGATCCGCCGGCCGGAATGGCCAGGTGCCCGCGGGGGCCGCCTTCTTCGTCGAAATTCACCATGTTGCCCATGGGGCGGACTCTACTCTCCGCTCCATCTCTGGGTGGCAGCCTGCCGATGATCAGGCCTTCTCGGCCACCCTTTCGACGATGAGGTCGGCGATAGACCGCTGCACCGGCGTGGCGAGCGCGAGGTGGGTTTCGGTGCGGGTGACTTCGGGAAAGGAAGCGATTCGCTGCAGCACCTCGTGAAGATGGTCGTTGTTGCGGGCCACGATCCGCGCCAGGAGATCACCGCCGCCGGTGACGGTGTGGACCTCGACAATTTCGGGGATCGATGCCAGATGGTCGACTGTGCGGTCGTGGGCACCTTGGGAGATGGCGAAGGTGGTGAAGGCCTGAACGTCGTATCCCGCCGCGCCGGGATCGATGTCGGGGCCGAACCCGGTGATGATCCCGCTCGAGCTCAGCCGTTCCATGCGCAGCTGAACCGTCCCCCGGGCGACCCCGAGGCTGCGGGCGAGATCAGACACCGATCGCCGAGGGGATTGACGTAGGGCTGCGATCAGGCGGAGGTCTAGGGGATCCGGACCATCGATCATTGTGTTGGCTCCAAGCCGGTCGGGGCGTTCATCGTTGCACAAATCGATATCTCGCTGCCGAAATACTGAGCAGAGTGCACAGTGTAGTTGTCGAGGGTTGGTGAAACTGGTTTAGTGACGTCTCGAACATCACCGAGGAGACACCAGTGTCGTCAATGCTCAAGAAGGTCGATCACATCGCCTACGCCTGTGAGAAGGGGACCATCGAGAAGTGGACCTGGTTCCACACCGAGGTCGAGGGAGGAACCCTCATCAACCGCATCGACGATGTTCGGCCCGACGATCCCGAATCGAGCATGAAGATCTGGTGCATCGACTTCGGTGAGTTCGGCGTGGCGCTCATAGAAGGTATCGATCGCAGCCAACTCTCCCAGGTCACCCGGTTCGTGAACAAGCACGGCGATCACACCGTTCAGCACGTCGCCTACGACACCCACGACCTCGAGAAGTTCCAAACCCACATGAAGTCGAAGGGCGGTAGCCCCCGAGGGGAGACCCTCGTGCGTCACGATGGGTTCGGCATTCTCAAGCAGATGTTTGCCCGTGGCTATGCCGAAGGAGATGCCGCTGAAGCCTCCTTCCCGGAGTACGTGCAGCGCCCCGAGGTCACCGAATCAGACGAAGAGGTGGCGATCACCTTTGCCGGCGAAACGGGTAAGGGGTTCTACGACCAGATCGAGGCGGCCATGGCGGCCGAGGACGAGGCTCCCTTCTTCGATTTCTCGGCCATGCCCGCGGGCTGGGAGGTCCCCGAGGCCACCCCGAACGCCTGCTGACGTTTCCTCCCGAGGGCTAGGAAGGGAGCTGTTCGGCCTTGTCGGGCGGTTCGTTGAGAAGGGCCGCGAGGGCCTTACGTTGGATCTTGCCGGCCCGGTTGACGGGGAGTTCGTCGACCACCTGTATCAACTCGGGCACCTTGAAGGGGGCGAGGAGCGCTCTGCAGTGAGTAGCAAGCTCGGCTGTATCAAGCGACTCTTGCCGCGTGGTGACGAATGCCACCACGCGCTCACCGAGACGTGGGTCGGCCAAGCCGGTGACGGCTGCGGTGTCGACGTCGTAGTGTTCGAGTAGTACCCGCTCGATCTCCACCGGATAGATGTTCGCGCCGCCTCTCACGATCACATCGCCGGCTCGGCCCTCTACCCGGAGCCGACCCAACTCGTCGAGCGCTCCGATGTCGCCGGTGTGAAGAGCATCGCCGCGGAGGAGGGTACGGGTGGATTCGGCCGCACGCCAGTAGCCGAGGGTGGGTGACCAGCAACCAGCCCACCTTCCCTTCGAGCTCGGCTTCAGACATATCTCGCCCTCGGTGCCCGCGCTCACCGCATTGCCTGCGGAATCGCGGATTTCCACCTCGACGAGGGGCAGGGGAGTGGCGCCGATTGAAGGATCGGGGCCGGTGCGGGCCACACCGGTGGGCGCTTCGGAGAGTCCGTAGCTGAGGACGGGAACGATTGCGAAGCGCCGAGTGAACGCATCCCGGGTGGTGGGGGGCGTGCCTGCTCCACCGACCAGGACCGTGCGCACAGAGTCGAGCAGGGAGGGCTCGACCCCTTCGGTCACCAGGTCGTGCAGCATCGTGGGGACGAGGACCGCCCGGGTGAGCCGGGTCCTGGAGACCTCTACAGCGAAGCCGGCTGCATCGGTGTGGTGAAGGACCACCGCGGCCCCGCCACGAGCGAACGCGGTGAGGGGTCCGAGCACCATCAGGTTGAGGCTGGTGAGCGCGAAGGGTGTGCCCGTTCGGTCGGCGGGGCCGGGGGGATCCATCTCGACGCTCACCAAACCCGGCCACAGCAGGTTGTGCTGAGAGTGCACAGCGGCCTTGGGGGCGCCGGTGGTGCCGGAGGTGTAGGCAAAGGCTGCGGGTTGGTGGGGATCGATGCCGATGGTGGACGTCGCAGTGCCGTCGTTGGCCTTGCTTCGCCAGGCCACCAGGTCGTCGACAACGAGCGTGGGCTCGCAGTGCGCCACCAGCGCGGACTTCTCGGTGCCGGTCAGCCGAGGATGGAGCCCTACCCAAACCGCTCCCCGTCGAGCGGTGGCCAGGAACCCCACCACGATCTCGGCGCAATTGGGAAGCGACCAAACGACTCGGTCGGCGGGCCCGACGCCGAGAGATGCGAGCGCACCGGTGGCCCCCTCGACCGCTGTGTCGAGTTCGGCGTAGGTCCACTCGCGCTCGTTCTCGATCAGGGCTAGACGATCGGGCTGGGCGCGAATCGTGGCATCGAGGATCGCGGCCACCGACCTGGGCCCGAAGGGGTGGGGTTCGGGTGGAGGACGGTCGATGAGGCCGGTGATGTTGTCGATGTCGTAGTCCATTGGGGCTCCGGGCGGAAGTCTCACACATCTCCGATCCGATTCCGCCCACTAGGATCGTGCGCCGTGTCAAAACGTCGCGAACTCGATCCTCGGTCGTGGCTGGTGAGCGGGGGTCGCCCCTCCAGCCCCGGCGACCCACTCAACGCGCCCTTGGCGCCTGCATCCAACTATCAGCTTCCGGCCGGCCGGAGCTATGCCCGTAGCGGGGGCACCCCCACATGGGAGGCCCTGGAAGCCGTGCTCGGAGGACTCGAGTCGGCGCGGGCGATCTCGTTCGCTTCGGGCATGGCGGCCGCGGCAGCCGTATTCGATCTCTTGAAACCGGGCGCCACCGTCGTGTTGCCCGACGACTGTTACCACGGGGTGAGTGCACTCGCCGCTGGTCGTGCCGCCGCCGGTGCGCTCTCGGTTGAGCGCCACGCGGTCAGCGACACCGAAGCGTGGCTCGGTGCGGCCACGCGTGCTGATCTCCTGTGGCTCGAGTCGCCCACCAACCCCCTGCTCTCGATCGCCGATCTCCGCGCTATCGGAGCCGCCCCACGGAGCGAGGGTTGCCTGTTGGTGGTCGACAACACCTTCGCTACGCCCCTCAATCAACAGCCCCTGGATGTCGGGGCCGACATCTCGATGCAGTCGGCCACCAAGTTCATCGGGGGCCACTCCGACCTTCTCGGTGGGGTCCTCACCACCCGCCGCGACGAACTCTTCGATGCTCTCGTCGAGAGCCGCACCCTTCTCGGAGCAACACCGGGCACGCTCGAGGCCTACCTGGCATTGCGCGGCTTACGCACGATGGCACTGCGACTGGAGACGGCGCAGGCCAGCGCCGGCGTGCTGGCCGAGCGACTCGCAGAGCACCCTCGTGTCGTCCGCACCAGGTATCCGGGTTTGGCGAGCCATCCCCAGCACGCACTCGCCGCCGATCAACTCGGCGGTTTCGGCAGCCTCGTCTCCTTCGACGTGGAGTCGGCCGGAGAGGGTGATCGCGTCTGCGCCGCGCTGAGGCTCATCCAGCACGCCACGAGCCTCGGAGCGGTGGAGAGCACCATAGAGCGGAGGGCAGCGGTTCATGGCCAGGAGCATCTACCGCCTGGTCTCCTGCGACTGAGCGTGGGCATCGAAGCGGTCGAAGACCTGTGGACCGATCTCGACTCCGCACTCGAGGCCTGAATTCTCAGCTGAGCGGGGTCGCGCCGCCTTCGCTCGTCCGGCGCCCGACGAAGTCTTCGAGCGCGGCATCTCGATCGTCGGCAAGAGCCGGGCCCACGAACTCCGACACAACCTGTCGCCAGATACCGGCCGCGCGCTCGGCGGCATCGAGCGATCCGCGCTCGACCCACTGGCCGAAGTTGGATAGATCCGACACCAGCGGGGAGTAGAAGGCGGTCTGATACCGCTCCATCGTGTGTGCTTCGCCGAAGAAGTGCCCGCCCTGGCCCACTCCCGCGATGGCGTCGTAGGCGAGTTCGTCATCATCGAAGGTCACGGGCTGCATGAGCTCAGCCATCTGTTGGAGAACCTCGACATCGACGATCAGTTTCTCGAAGGAGCCGGTGAGTCCGCCTTCGACCCAACCCGCCGAGTGGATCGTGAAGTTGGATCCTCCGAGCACCGATCCCCACATCGCCATGGCGTGCTCGTAGGTGGACTGGGCATCGACCAGGTTTGATGAGCTGGCCATCGATGATCGCCAGGGAACACCGAGTCGACGGGCCAGTTGGCCGGTAGCGAACGCCCCGCTCACCGCTTCGGGCGTCCCGAAGGCCGGGGAGCCCGACTTCATGTCGACATTCGATGTAAATCCCCCATAGACGACGGGAGCCCCCGGCCGCACCAGCTGGGCTACCACGAGGGCACTCAGGAACTCGGCGTGTTGTTGCACCAGTGCTCCTGGAAGAGTTACCGGTGCCATGGCCCCGGCCAGCGTGAATGGGGTGATCACCGTCATCTGGTTCGACCGGGCGAAATCGATGACTCCGTCGAGCATGGGCTCGTCGAGTTGGAGGGGCGAGTTGGTGTTGATCACCGAGTAGCAATAGGGGGCCGACTCGAACTCCGTTTCGGACAGGTCTCGGGCGAGGCGAATCATCTCGAACCCATCGGCAACCTGAGCCGAACCCCGTGCATAGATGAACGGCACTTTCGTGCTGAGACGCAACACGCCGGCGCCGGTGGCCAGGTGACGCACGTTGGGGGCGATGTCTTGGGGCTCAGGGCCAGAACTGGTGACGTGGAGCACGTCGAAGTGCTCGGTGAGCTTGGTCTGGATCTCCCAATCGGCGAGGGTGCCGGGGCGTTTCCCTCCGTCGAGGTCGCTCGCATGAGGGATGCCTCCAGCCGGCGTCCAGACCACGTGGCGGCCTCCGACGGTGTGTGTTGTCGCCTCCGTCGCGCCCCTCAGTTGGAACTCAGATGGGGTCGATGCCACGGCCTGCTCGACGAGATCGGGGTCGTAGCGACAGACGTCGTCATCGAGTGTGCAGCCTGCAGCGAGGAGGAGTTCGCGAGCGGAGGATGAAAGGATTCGCACGCCGACGCCGGAGAGGACCCTGAGTGCAGTGGCGTGTATCTGCTCGATCTGCTCAGGGAAGTAGATCTCGTGGGGCTTGAACGGATTCTGCAGATGTCGGTAGTCGACCTTGCGCTGGGGGCGCGGCGCCTGTCGCCGGCCGGATCGGTGGGCTTGTCCTGTTCGCCTAGACATCGCTGTCTAGACTAGTAGGATCGGGTGATGACACAAGATTCCTACGACTACGACGCAATCATCATCGGCGCCGGGGTGATCGGTGGTGCCGTGGGGCATGAGTTGGCCGGGCGAGGCTGGCGCACCCTCAACATCGACAAGGCCCCCACGGCGGGTGCGGGCTCGACGAGCAACTCGTGTGCGATCGTCCGCTTCAGCTACTCGACGGTCGACGGAGTGATGTTGGCATGGGAGGGCCTGCACTACTGGACCGACTGGGCCAACTACATCGGCACCGACGACGAGAGTGGTCTCATCGACTACCACCAGGTGGGCCAACTACTGGTGCGGTCAGAAGACAACCACTCCCACTCGGAGAAGGTGAAACGAATCTGGGACCAGGTTGGCATCCCTCACGAGGTCTGGTCGGTGGAGGACATCAAGGAGCGGCTCCCGATCCTCGACATGGGGCTCTACGGACCGCCCAAGCGTCCCGACGACGAGCACTTCTGGGACGACGCCAGCGGGGAGATAACCGGGGCCTACTTCTCCGGCGACGCGGGCTACGTGAGCGACCCTCAGCTCTCCTGTCACAATCTCCAGAGGGGAGCAGAAGCCGGGGGCGGAGAGTTCTGGTTCAATGCCGAAGTGGTCGGCGTAGATCACGCCGACGACCGGGTGAGCGGGATAACACTTGCCGACGGCCGCTCGCCGACCGCCCCGGTTGTGGTCAACGTGGCGGGTCCCCACTCGATGCTCATCAACCAGATGGCGGGTGTCTTCGACGCGATGAACATCAAGACCCGAGCACTGCGCCATGAGGTTCACCATGTGCCCTCACCCTCGGGGTTCGATTTCATGAGTCGTGGCCTGGTGGCCTCCGACGACGATCTCGGCATCTATTTCCGTCCCGAAACGGGCAACAACATCCTCGTCGGTAGTGGCGACCCGGTCTGTGACCAACGAGAGTTTGTCCACCCCGACCACTACGACACCTCGCTGAGCGAGAGCCAGTGGGAAGCCCAGGTGCTGAGGGCCAACCGTCGGATGCCCCAACTCGGCGTTCCCCACGAGAAACGCGGAGTCGTTGACCTCTACGACGTGAGCGACGACTGGATCCCGATCTACGATCGCACTGATCTCGACGGCTTCTATGTAGCGATCGGCACCAGTGGAAATCAGTACAAGAACGCTGGTGTCGCCGGCCAGATGATGGCCGACCTCATCACCGCCTGCGAGGGCGGCCACGACCACGATCAGGATCCGGTGATGGTGACGGGTCGCTACACCGGCACCGAACTCAACGTCGGCTTCTTCAGCCGCAACCGCGAAATCAACCCGGACTCGTCGATGTCGGTGCACGGCTGAACCTGTGTCCGACTCCCCGCCGGCCCACACCAAGGCAACACGTGCCGATTGGCTATCGGCGGCACGCAAGGTGCTGATCGGTTCGGGAGTCCAGAGTGTGAAGATCTCGCGCCTGGCCGTTCAACTCGGGGTGAGCCGGGCCAGTTTCTATTGGTATTTCGCCGATCGTCAGGCCCTGCTCGATGCCCTACTCGACGAGTGGCGAGAGGCAAACATTCGCGTCTTCGAGGAGAGGGCGGAACGACCCGAGCCGACCGTGATCGAGTCGGTGCTGGCGGTGTTCGAATGCTGGGTGGATAGGCGCCTTTTTGACCCCCGTTTGGAGTTCGCCGTCCGCGACTGGGCCCGACGAGACGATGATGTTCGTCGGTCTCTCGAGGAAGCCGACAACCGGCGCATCGAAGCTCTGGAGTCGATGCACCTGCGCCATGGAGCGAGCGCCACCGAGGCCAGAGTCCGAGCACGAGTGCACTACCACTCCCAGATAGGCCTCTACGCGCTGGGGCAGGTCGATTCGATGGATTGCCGCAACGAGATGTTGGGCGACTATCTACGTGTCTTCACCGGCGAGGATCCCCACCCGGTGCAGGTGGAACAGTTCCGGGTGTATGCACTTTCGGTTGGGGCCTAACCGCCGCAGAGGGCGTTTCCAAACATTCTCCCAACGAGCTGATCTAGTACCGGTGGCCCATGCACAGACGGGCTGACGGGCGGTATCGTTTGGGCAGCGACGGAGCGCGGGTGGGTGCCAGAGCTAGTTGTCGCTGCATTTTTTGGACGGAGGAGCTCTAGGTGATTCGCAAAGTCTTGTTGGTGGCGATCGTGGCTGCGTTGACGGCCACCTCGCTCAACACCGCACCCGCGGCGGCCGTCGCACTGGTATGCCCGCCCGGAACCATGCCCTTCGACGATGTCGCCGACGACTCCTTCGCCTTCGACGATGTCACCTGCATCTTCGAACTCGGCGTCACCAAAGGCACCTCCAAAACCACCTATTCGCCCAAGGATTTCGTCACGCGCGAGCAGATGGCGTCGTTCATCGCCCGCCTCTACGAGGTACTCAACGGTTCGCCGGCGCCGATCGCGGCGACCCCGTTCACCGACATGCCTCAGAACTTCGCAACCGACGACATCGGTCGGATCTACGGCCTCGGCGTCACCACCGGTACCTCGTTCGACAAGTATTCGCCCAACGATTTCGTCACGCGCGAGCAGATGGCGTCCTTTCTGGCCCGGCTGAGAAGGTCGCTCGAGGGCTTCTGTGCCTCTCCGGAGATTCCTTTCACCGACGTGCCCGACACCTCGTTCGCCCGACTCGATGTGGCCTGCATCTTCGGGCTTGCGGTCACTACCGGCACCACCAAGACCACCTACTCACCGAGCGACTTCGTCACTCGTGAGCAGATGGCGTCGTTCCTGGCCCGGCTCTACCGGGCCGGTAGTCGTGATGTGGTTCACACACCCGATACGCCCGATACGTCGGCGTGCGATCTGCGCACCGCCCTGCTCGATGTCGACGAGGTGGTCACCTCTGATCACATCGCCGTCTGGTGGGGCCCCGGCTCCGGAGACCTCTCGAGTGTGGCGAGCCTCGTACTCACCGACATGGAGGCGGCATGGGCCAAGGCCATCGGCACCCTCGGACTTTCGTCGCCGCCCGGCACTCCCCAGTACTGCACCAATATCTACCTCGCGGGTACCGGTGGGAGCACCGACGCACTGAACCGTGGCTTCGGCACCGATGTCAATGGAGTGCCCTTCGTCAATCTGCCGATAGACGACGCCGACGACTTCCTGATCACCCCGCCCGGCCCCAACTCCTACAGCGCCTTCACGGCCCACGAAATCATGCACGTATTCCAGGTCGGGTCTCCGTTCCCGTCCACGGGCGATCACGCCTGGTACCTCGAGGCAACTTCGGAGTGGTTCGTCGACATCCTGTATCCCACCGATACCGACGGCTTGGACACTGTGGCGGCGTACCTGCTCAATCCCCAGCTCCCGCTCTGGGCCACTCGCTACAACCAGGGCGTCGATCAGGCCACCCTCAGCTGGAGTCGTCGCTTCCACGACTTCGGGGCTCAGGCCTTCCTCATCTGGTTGTCCGACAATGCCGCCGCGACGCCCACCATCGCCGATGCCTTCCGCCTGGCCCCCGACGGCGCCCTTCCTCAGGAGTGGTTGTTCGACAATCTCGCACCGTCGGTCGACATGGCCGCTGAGTATGCCGAGTTCGCAGCCCACGCAGCCACCGTCGACTTCTCCCGCAACGCCGCCGCGATCGAGACCCACGTTGCCGACTGGGAGGTTGCGGCCCTCAACGACGGCGACGTCAATACCCAGACCGCCGTCTGGGGCGACACCGGCACCGATGGTGTCGACCCACCCATGACCTGGCGGCGACCGCCAGCGGCTCTCAGACCAGCGGCTTGGGCCTACAACGCGATCAGGGTCGATGTCACCACCAACGGAACCTTCACCGTCGACTTCAATCCGGATGCGACGGGATCGGCCCTCACCGCTTCTGCGCTGACGGCAAGCATCGTTGTCAACCGGGCCGGGGTGCGCGATTACACCCACTCCCTGGTCGGCGGCACTGCAGCTGTACCAGTGTTGGCTGGCGATGAGCTGTGGCTCGTCGTGGCCAGCACCCCTGATCTGTTCAGCGGGTCGGAGGTCTTCGACTACCAGTACCGGATCTATCGCTGACGTAGCGGCCGACGCCGACGACTACAGTCCCGGGAATGGTTTTCGACGCGCTCCGGCGTAAGAAGCGACATTCCGACGATCCCCTCCTGGTCGATCTGCGTCGGGCTCTTTCACCTGAACGAGTGCGCTACGACGGGGCCGAGCGCTCCCTGATGAGCCGCGATTCGAGCATATTCGCCGA
>JAJCXY010000074.1 GCA_029263215.1 Acidimicrobiales bacterium | reverse complement strand
GTCGTGAAGATGGCCACCACGCTCACCTCGGTCGACGAGGGAACGATCCGTATCGCCGGCCACGATGTGGCCCGTGAGCCCGATGCGGTGCGCCGCGTGATCGGCCTGGCGGGGCAGTCAGCCGCGGTCGACGAGAAGCTGACCGTCCGCGAGAACCTGGAGCTGTTCGCGAGGCTCTACAAGCTCCCCAAAGTCGAACGCCGCCGACGCATTGGTGAGCTGATCGAGAGGTTCGACATGGCCGAATTCGCCGATCGGCCGGCATCGACCTACTCCGGTGGGCAGCGCCGCCGGCTCGACATCGTCGCCGCCCTGGTCTCTGAGCCCTCCGCCCTCTTCCTCGACGAACCCACGACCGGTCTGGATCCCCGCAGTCGGGCCGAGGTGTGGGATGCGGTTCGTGATCTGGCCGCTGCCGGCACCGCGATCGTGTTGACCACCCAGTACCTCGATGAGGCCGACCAGTTGGCCGATGAGCTCATGGTCATCGACCAGGGCAAAGCGGTAGCCACCGGCACCCCCGACGATCTCAAACGGGAGGTTGGTCGCGACGTACTCGAGATCCATCTGGCCACCGACGCCGATGTCGACACTGCCCGCGACGCTCTCGGGTCGGGAGAAGCTCTCACGGTCGATGCTGAAGGCCGACAACTCGATCTGGCGATCACGGCCGGCGCGCCACAGTCGCTCGGCCTCCTCCGTCGACTGGAAGACGCAGGGATAACGATCAACGACTTCCAGCTACGCCGGCCCACTCTCGACGACGTGTTTCTCGCACTAACCGGAACCCGCACGACCCAAGACACAGAGGCCAGCCGATGACCAGCATCAACGTTGCCGGCCAAGCCGCCTCTTCCGCCTCGCCCAGGTCGACCGATCGGATCCGATGGGCAATGCAAGACACGACCACGATGCTCTGGCGCGACACCGTTCGCACGGCCCGCCAACCCGAACTGCTGGTCTTCGGGGTGGTGATGGGTGTCTTCTTCCTTGTGCTCTTCAACTATGTGTTCGGCGGCGCGATCGGTGCCGGCGCCGAGCTCGACTACCTCCAGTTCCTGGTGCCCGGGGTCCTTGTGATCACCGCGCTGCAAGGCGCTCAGCAGACCAGCATGGGATTCGCCGCCGATCTCGCCGAAGGGGTGACCGACCGATTCCGTTCCCTGCCGATGAGCCAGGTGGCAGTGATAGCGGGACGCACCCTGGCCGACGCGATACGGAACCTCATCGGGCTTGTGCTGGTAGCGCTGCTGGCCCTGATCATGGGATACCGATTCGACTCGATCTCCGGTGCCGTTGCCGCGATTGGGCTCACAACCGCCATCGGTTTTTCCTTCTCCTGGCTCGGCGCCGCCATCGCGGCGAAGGTCCGCCAACCCGACATGGTCGGCATGCTCTCGATGTTTTGGCTCTTCCCCCTGATGCTGGCCAGCACCGCCTTCGCCCCGGCCGAATCCATGCCCGGATGGCTCCAACCCTTCGCCGAGTACCAGCCCATCTCGGTCGCATCCGATGCCGTCAGGGGGCTCTGCAACGGCACCGCCTCGGGCACCGATATTGGGCTCGCTCTCGCCTGGACGGTCGGCCTACTCGCGGTGTTCATGCCGCTGTCGGTCAGGCTCTACCGAAACACGGAGTGACCGACCATGACCTCGACCCAAGATCGCATCGCAGAAGCCGCCCTCACCCTCATCAGTGAACGAGGGCTCAGCGACGTCACGATGATCGACGTAGCCCGCACCGCGGGCGTCGCTCGCCAAACCCTCTACAACCACTACCCCGACATCGACAGCATCGTGGCCGACGCCATGAACCGGCACAACCAGGACAGCATCGATCAACTCCGATCGGCCCTCGCGGTGGTCGAGACCGCCACCGACAAGATCACCCAACTCGTACGACACGTCGCCCAGATCAGCAGCCACCAAGGCCATTCCATCGACCTCGATCACGGACTCGCCCCGCACCACCGAGCCTCGCTCACCCAGTTCGTCACCGCCATCGACGAACTCATCGCCGCCACCATCAGCCAGGGCCAGACCGACGGCACCTTTCGAGCCGATCTCGACCCCACGATCGACACCGCCCTCGTGCGTCAGGCCCTCACGGGCGTCTCCAACCTCGTCGCCGACACTCCCGACGACGTAGCACGCATAGCGGCCACCGGCACCCGCACCATCCTCGCCGCCCTCAATGCCTGACCTGTCCCCGCCGAGACACATTCAGGCTTCGCGCCGAACCTCAGGCCTGGCGTTTGCGCGGATCACCACTACCCATGCCACCATCGCCACCACCATCGCCGCGCTGATGGCTGTCGTGTAGCCGGCACCGTCGATGATCGCCCCGGTTGCGGGTGGGCCGATGAGTCCACCCAGTCCCGCCGCGGTGAACTGCACGCCGAGCGCCTTGCCGAGTCCGGCCGTTCCGAGGAGTTCGGCCACGACAGCCGGGGCCAAGGCAATGATGCCCCCGTAGGCGACTCCCAGAGTGATGGCGAATACCGCCAGGAGTCCGTAGGAGTCGCCGGCTGCGAGCCAGAGGCCGAGGCTGAGGCCGAGCACCAGGAACGAAAGCTGGAATAGCTTCAAGCACGATGTGCGAGCCGCCAGTGCGCCGAGCCCGAGCCGTCCCACCACCGATGACGCACCGATCAGGCCCACGATCAGGGCCGCGGATCCAGGAATCTGTCGCTCATCCATGTAGCCGGCCATGAACACGAAAGGAGCAAACAGGGCAAGGCTCATGAGAAAGGTGGCGAGGTACAGAACCCGGAAGTCGTGTCGACGGAACAGGTCCCTGACCGAGGCGGGTGGCGCTGACGCATCGGTGTTGATGGTCGGCGGGCGCAGGGCACCGAGACTGGCGATGCCGAGCGCAATGGCGGTGCCGACCGCGAGAATCACATAGGTGGTGCGCCATCCATGGCGATCGATGAGCCACTCGGCCAACGGCGCGGTAACGAGGGTGCCCACCCCGATCCCGGCCACGGCGATTCCGAGCGCAGCCGTGCGACGGCGCTCGAACCACTGGGCGACCGCAGCCACCATCGGCACGTAACCACAGGCAACACCGATGCCGACCCCCAGGCCGTACGTCAGGTAGCCGAGCCAGAGACTGTCGACCTTCGAGGTGGCGAACAGCCCGAGCGTCATGATGACGCCGCCGACAACCATCACCGGACGGGGGCCGATCCTGTCGGCTATCGGCCCGGTGACCGCTCCGAGCAGGAAGTAGAGGAATGCGGTGAGCGCAAAGAAGACTGCTGTGGCGCTGCTGTCGGCGCCGAACTCGTCAGCCATCGACGTGAAGAAAGCACCGAAGCTGTAGGCGATCCCGAAGACGGTGAAGGTCGAGACGAAAGCTGCGGCGACGACGATCCACGCCCGAGCCGAATCGACCGCATCGGCTGGAGGTGGCCTGTCGTCTGTGTGCGGACTGGTCATCGGATGCTCTAGACCGATCCGCTCCGCAGCACGTAGAGACGACACTCGAGCTTGCCGATCATGATGTAGATGCTCCAGAGGGCATTCGAGTACATCACCCTGTAGGGGCCTTCGCCGAGCTCTTGCAACATCTGGGCCTTGGCTCGGCGGAGCCGGGAAACCTGGAGGGTGTAGTTGGGCGCAGAGCCGTCGTCCTGTGAAGCCTCGTACCACTCCGATCCGATCACATCGAGACTTTCGATCCCGAACCCGGCTCGGCCGACAGCATCTTCGAAACCGGACACCGACATGCGTTCCGGCACAAGCGCCAGGTCGGCATAGAGGCGCTCCGCCTCCAGCGGTTCCATGAGGTCGGTCGCGAACACGTCGTAGACGAGCATCGCTCCACCCGGTACGAGAACCCTCGCGCATTCGGCTAGTCCCGCATCCAAATCCTCGACATGGCCGAGCATGTCGCGCGAGAAGACAACGTCGATCGAGTCGGTTTCGGCGGGGATCTGCTCGATCGTGCCCGGCCGAATACCGACGAGATGCCCGTGCTCGTGCTCAGCGACGGCCCGGAGCCCGTCCTCGACGTTGGCATCGACGGGATCGACCGACATGACGCGGCAGCCGAACCGTTGCGCCATCATCAGGCTGTAGCGACCGTCGCGGCCCCCGATATCGAGCACCGTGTCTTCTGGGCCGACGCCCACCGACCCGAGCGTGTCGAGGATCGACAGCGACGGCCGGGGATCGAGGCTCCGCGACAGCAGATCCACCGCTGCGTCGTAGTCCCAGTCGCCATACATTTCCGCTACCGAAATGGGCTTCGACCACTTTCCAGTCATGATTGTGGAAACACTAGCGAGGGTGGGTTAGCGCGCCGTCATCGCCATGATGAGACATGGCGATCCTTCATCAAGCAACCCTCACCCCTTCCAAACTCGAGGTCCTGTCGACCTATCTCGCAGCCGTACCATCGTTCGCTGATCTCGTAGGCTCGGAGCTCACCGCGCTTGGTTCCTACCGTTTCGATGACCCGGCCAACTCCGTCGGCATCGAGACCCACATCCTCACGAGCAGTTCAGAGCACATCATCCAGATGCCGCTCACCTACCGGGGAGCGCCACTGGCCGGAGCCGAAGCCTGGCTGCTCGGCACGATGGAGCATTCGGTGCTGGGGCGTCGTTGGGTCTACAACGCATGTGGTGACCCGATCTACGGGGCCGAGTTGGTGCGCACGATGCTCACCGGCGGGTCACAGGTAGGCCTGTTCGTCGAGACCGCCGACGGACCGGTGGAGCGCGAACCCACGACGTGGGTGAGCGGAAGCGGCACACCCGACACCCCGGTGCCGGTCATCGATGCTGTGGTAAGTACCCAGCCCGGCACCTACACAACGATCCACGCAGGCGGCCTCGAGGTCGTGGTTCGCCACCTACTCGATGGATTCGCTCCCGACGAGGCTTCGGCAACTCTCTCCGGCACCTGGCCGGACGTCGACGATCCCGTCGTGTTGGCCTTCATTCGCTGAGCGGCTCCATCGCCGAGTTGGTGCCAGGTTCAAGCCCGATTGGCGTCGCCCAGGCCCCGTACCCGGAGCTTCGCTTGGTCCTCTTCCGACACCGCCACCTTGCGCGGCATCCCGGAGGCGGGACGTCGCCGCTTACCCAGCGCGGCACGCGCGGCCCGGGCTTCGTCGCGAGCTTCCTCGAGCTCTGCTCTTGCTTCGCCGAGGGTGGCGATGTCGTCGGGGTCGCGGGGCGTGTCCTGATGACGGCTGAACGCGGTGGTGAGGCGACGCCACGCTCGGTTGAACCGGAGCGAGATCATGCCTCCAGTGTTACACGCCGGTGGCTATCGGTAGCAGGCGCGAGTCTTCCAGGGCCGCGGTGCGATGACCGATACCGGCGAGATAGCCGGGGTTCGAAGCAAAGATGAAGAAGTCGTCGAGCGACCTCTGGCGCACCAGGAGCACATGGTCCCAACGTTCATCCGTCGCCTCGCCGCCACTCTCGATCAGGAACGGCGTCGTGTGCTCGGCGTAGCGCTGGCAGGCCTCGACTCCCGAGATGGGTTCATCCACAGAGAGCTCGGGGTTGGTGGAGCAGTCGGCTACCTCACCGAACCGCGGCATGTTGAGCATGGTGACCCGACCCCGGAGCTTGCGGGCGATCTAGGCCCAGCGCCTGATCCAACTGTGCATGGCGATCCCCGCGGCTACACCGGCATTGATGCTGCGGGTCGACCCGTACTGGGCGATCGAGCACACCATTTCGGACGCGGCGTGAGCCTCGGGGGAGAGGCCGGGACCCTCCTGGCCGAATAGAAGCACACAGTTCTCGGTGAGCTCGGTCGATTCGAGCGGAACCGAGCCAGGGAGGTTATCGATGCCGATGATCGCCAAGCGTTCCGCGGTGCTCCACGCCACCAGATCCTCGATCGTGGCGTGATGGCGAACGTGCTGGTAGACGTCGGTCATCATCGCTCCGCGCCGGTTCCACTTGCGGCGGCCGACGATGTGAACCTCACGGGCGAGAAAGGCGTTGGCGGTGCGCACGACGGTGCCGATATTGCGATCGTGTTCCCAGTTCTCGATGGCGACGTGGAACCCATGGCGCCGTTGATCGAGGTCGGCCACGATCGCGTCGACGGTCCAGTAGCGGTATTCGTCGAGGACGTTTCGCCTATCGCCGGCAGCTAGAAGTTCAGGATCGAGGCGCGGGTCGTCGGGCCACGGTCGGGGGCACGGGCCCACCCCCACAGGCTCGTCGGTCATTGGCGAACGGGGCCACGCCGACGCCGTTGTCGTCGGTGCGGCGCCCGACGAGCATCGGGGGGAGCGAGGATGTTGTGATCGGGGATCTGGTGGAAGTGCTGGGTCCAGCTCGTTCCGTCCCAGTAGCGCAGGGTGCCCGCGGTGCCGGCGGGATCGGCGTACCAGCCTGCCGCCGCATGGGTCGGGTCTTCGTCGGAGTCGGCGACTTCTCCGGCGTCGCCGAAGATTGCCTCGAAATCGACGGTGCGGGCCGCAGCATCGCCGGCGAGCGATGCCGTGGTGCCACCCCCGGTAGCCATGACCTGCTCTGGATTGGCTCGGGTGTCCTGGTAGGTGCGAATCGCCTCGGCCGTCGCCGGATCGGGGCCTTCATAGGGTGACATGCCTTCCATCTCCCGTAGGAGATTGATCCGCTCGCTGAGCGGCGGATGGGTGGAGAACATGTCGTTGAACCTGCGACCGCGGGAGTCGGTCTCGTGGTCGTCGGGCGACTCGATCCAGAGATGCGATGTGGCATGGGAGGTACGCCTCACCACCGTTATGTCGGCATCGAGCTTCTCGAGCGCCTGGCGCAGGCCCGACGGGTATCGGGTGAACTTCACCGCGGTGGCATCGGCGAGAGACTCCCGACTCCGGCTGATTGCCGCCTTGAGTAGGGCTGCCGCGATCGGGGCGAGCACCAGTACGAGGATGAGCCCGACGATGATGATGGGATTGACACCACCACCGCCGCTGTTGTTGTTGCTTCGTCTCCGGCGGGAAGCACCGCCCCCGGTGAGAGCACCCCAGTAGAGCATCCGCCAGAAGATGTCGGAAATGAGGGCGATGGAGCCAGCAGTGGCCACCGCCACCGTCATCACCAGGATGTCGCCGTTGCGAATATGGGCGAGTTCGTGGGCGATCACACCCTCGAGCTCGGCCCTGTTCATCTTGTCGAGCAGGCCGGTGGTGACCGCAACCGCAGCGTTGTCGACATTTCGGCCGGTGGCAAAGGCGTTGGGCGACGGGTCGTGCACCACGTACACCTTGGGCGACGGTATGCCGGCTGCGAGCGACACCTCCTGCACCAGGTTGTGGAGACGGGAATACTCCGTCGGGTCGGCCGGCACGGCGCGGGTGGAGCTGAGCGCCAAGGATGCCGACGACCAGTAGGACGTGAACGTGAGGGTCATCGAGATACCCACCGCGAAGATCACGCCGATGATGCCGCCACCCATCGCCAGCGATATGACGGTTCCCACCAATACGAGCAGGCAGAAGAATGCAAACATCAAGAACCAGGTGCGACGCCGGTTGCGGGCGATCAGGTCGTAGAAGTCGGGACGGGCTCCGGCCATCGCGTCACGGTACCGGCCGCCATCGGTAGGGTGACGCCGATGGACGTTGCGACCGCCCTGTTTGCCGCGGCGGCCGTGCTGTTGATCATCGCCGGAATGGCGAAGGTCGCGAGGCCATCGACCACCGCCGACATGCTCTTCTCACTCGGCGTCCCCGAGGTCGGCTTCCTCAGCGGCGAACGGCTCGCCGTGGTCCTCGGCATCGCGGAGGCAGGTCTCGGGATCGTTGCCCTCGCCGTCGGGACACCGGCCACGGCCGCGGCCGTGGGCGTCTTCTATGTGGGCTTTGCGGTGGCGGTCGTGAGAGCCCTGTCGATGGGTGCAGTCTCGTGTGGTTGCTTCGGCCGGGTCGACGCGCCACCGTCATGGCTGCACGTTGTCGGCAACGGTGCGCTCGCATTCGCCTCTTTTGTTGCCATCGCGGGATCGACCCCGGTCGAGGTGATGGAAGACCAACCGGCTGGCGGCGTCGGCTTCGTGGTCCTCGTCGGCGTTCTCGCCGGGCTCGCGCTCGTGATGTTCACCGCCCTGCCCGAAGCCCTGGCGGCCCGACGCCCGAGGCTCGGATCCTGAGAGTCCGCAGACCTTGCCGCTAGCGGGCCTGGCACTGGGGGCACCAGGTCGTGGTGCGGGCATCGAGCTCTCGCCTCCGCAGTTCGGTGCCGCAGCGCACGCAGGGCTCTCCGCCACGGCCGTAGCAGAACAGCTCGTGCTGATTGCCGCCCTGTTGCCCATCGGAATCGACATAGTCGCGCAGCGTCGTGCCGCCGTGGTCGAGACCCGAACGCAGGGCAGCACGCACCGTGTCGACGAGCACCTCGGCTCGATCTTGCGAGAGTCGCCTAGTGGCCGGGTTGATACCGGCAGCCCAGAGGGCCTCGTCGGCGTAGATGTTGCCGACCCCGGCCACGGCGCGTTGACCCAGCAGGATCGTCTTGATGTGGCGGTTGCTTCGCTTGACGAACGCGGCGAGGTCTCGGCCGTTGAAGGCGTCATCGAAAGGTTCGGGCCCGAGGGCATGAAGGGTGGGGATATCTGAGTGCTCACCGCTCTCCACGCAGTGGATCCGGCCGAAACGGCGCACGTCGTGAAAAGTGAAAATGCGATCGTCGTCGAGACGCCACCACGCCCTCAGGTAGGGGTCGTTCAGGTCGGGTTCATCGGAGGGGCCACTCACCGCAAGCCGGCCCGTCATCCCGAGATGGATGATGAGCTCGCGTCCGGTGTCGTCGTCGCCGATGAGATCGATGAGCAGGTACTTGCCTCGGCGCCGCAGCGACCGGATCTCGCTGCCCACCGCCTCGAGGGCGGGGGTGAACTTGCTCGACCAGTGCGAGCCGGCGTCGACCAGCTCCGCACCGACCAGGCGAGGTTCGAGCTGGCGGCGGATGGTTTCGACCTCGGGAAGTTCGGGCACCGAGGAACTGTAGGCTCGCCAACCGGTGAATGACCTGCCCACCTCCGACCTGTTGGCCGAGATCATCGGCGAGGCACTCAGCCAGGCCGATGAGCTTCTGGAACTCGACGGACCCCGTGCTGAGGCATGGGCCAGCGACCTCGTCGCGCTCGCGCTCGAAACGGGGCCCGACGCGATCTCCGAGCTCATCAAGGCACTGGAGGCCATGGAAGGGGCCGGTGCCGCGGCTGCACTGTGGTCGATTGCTTCGATCGTGGGTGGTGTCGACATCGCGGCTGACGCCCTCGAGCCTTCACCGTCATGGTCATCGGCGCTCGGCACCAGCCAGTGCGAGACCGCCCTACTCCTCAGGGCCCGTCGTGGCGAGTCGGCAGCCTTCCGTTTCGTTGACTCCGCCGATGACCGTCATGTGCTGGTCGTGGATCTGCTTCCTCCGGAGGTCGGACAGCAGTCCGAGCAGGTCGGGGAGGTCACCGTCGGACCCGCGGATCTGCTCTTGGTGCTGGGCGAGGAAGAGGCCGGGATCGAATCGCGTGAGTACCCCTCGTCTGAGCTGGCGGAGCGGGTGGTCGCCGCCCTGGGCGCGACGACCAAACCCCGTTCGTCCGCGGTAGCCAACGGCCGCTTGCTCGTG
>JAJCXY010000073.1 GCA_029263215.1 Acidimicrobiales bacterium | reverse complement strand
TTCGGTATTCAAACGGCCCCGTTCGAAGACCCCGCAGCACTGCGCGAGTACGCCAAGAAGATCGAGGACCTGGGCTACGCCGAGCTGTTCAGCTCCGACCACATCAATGGCGGAGGACTCAACAATGTTGACCCGTTCCTTCCGCTCTTGGTCGCCGCCGAGGCGACCTCGACTCTGCGCCTCGGCCCACTGGTACTCAACAACGAGTTTCACAACCCCGTGCTGCTCGCTCGGACCGCCGCCTCCTTTGATCTCCTCAGCAGCGGTCGACTGATCCTCGGCATGGGAACCGGCTACGCGCGATCGGAGCATGACGCAGCTGGCATTTTGTTGCGACCGCCCCGCGATCGGGTCACGCGGTTTAGTGAGTCCATCTCCGCATTGCGCACCCTGCTTGATAACGGCTCTGCTCACTGCGAGGGGCAACACATCAACCTTGCGGTCAACGACCTCGGCGTACGACCCGCCCAGGCACGGGTGCCGATCCTCATTGGCGGCCACGGCAGGCGTGTGGTGTCGATTGCCGCCCGTATGGCCGACGTCTTCCAGTTCACTGGGCTTACACACGATCCCGTGACTGGAAAGCCGTCCGCCGGCGGATTCGCCCGCGACATCGTCGCAGAGCGCCATGGCTGGCTTCTGAAGGCCGCCGGCGATCGCTATCGCCAGCTCGAACTGTCGACGCTTGTGCAACAGACACACATCGGCGATGGAGCGGACGAAGTCGTACAGGCCACCGCAGCGCGGATGAATGTCGAGCCGGAACTCGTCGCAGAGACCCCGTTCGGGCTAATCGGCTCCAAGGCCCAGATCATCGAGAAGCTGCAGTCTCTTCGCGACGACTTCGGCATTCACCATGTGGTGTCACGTGACCCCGACGAGCTCGCGCCAGTCGTCGCTGCCCTCGCCGGCCAATGACTCCCGACAACCCGCAGTCCTCAATCGATCCAAGTGGCGACCACCCAAGGACAGCGCATCGACGTCGATCCGGCTATTCGCTGATCGGCATCAGGTTCGAGACCATGAACTGGCCGACGTCAGTGCCTGTGTCGGCGAGTCTGGTCACCTCGACCATCGAGCCGCGGGCGTGGTCGACCACGGTGATGGTGGTGCCGGTCTCGTCGATCATGATCGCGGTTGTGTCCGACGGGCCCATACCGAATCCCTCGGGGAGATCGACACATAGAGCCCAGTCGGTTGCGACGTCGAGCACATGGACGAAAGCAGCGGTTTGAATCACCGAGTGGTCGTGAGCCTCTTCGCCTGGCTCAACGTGACCGTGGTCGTGGAACTGCCGGACGTACAGCGTGTAGAGCTGATCGCCTCGTGGTGACCACACCTGCTGTCGTCCCGAGCCTCTCATCTCCTCGACCAACTCGGTCTTGAGCGGGCCGAGAGTTTCGGTGATCGTTGCGGTCTCGAGATCGATGGTGCTGACTCGATACGCGACCGGGGCCTCGGCTGGTCGGTGATCGATCGCAAACAGCGTCTGCCCGTCGGGGGAGAACGCCTCCGGCTCGAGGTTGCGGTCCAAGGTCATGGTACGGATCGCTCCCGTGAGTTGATCGCGTACAGCGATCGTCGACTCGGTTCGACCGCCTGGTGCGTAGATCGACGCACCGTCGGGCAGGGGGTCGCCAAATGCCAGGTAGCGGCCGTCATTGGACGCAACCCGGATCTCGGGTCCGGCTGGCGCGGTCGGCACCGCCGACGAGTCTCGGGATCGGTCGAGCACGAAGGGAGCCGCGCCGATCACCGGCAGCGCAACAGTTGCGACTAGGAAGCGACGGCGACTCGGGTTTAGCGACTCCAACGCGATTGCGGACATGGGTTCGGGCATGGCAGACCTCCGCTTCCTCTACACGGCGAGCCGGCCGACGGTTCCTTTCCTAGCGAGGCCTACTGGAGCGATGCCGCGATCTCGATGGCCTCAGACTGAACTAGCTCCCCGAAGATCCGGTACTCGATGCCGCTGGTGACCCACAGCAGTGTGTTGCCTACAGACTCCACCAGGTCACCCGCTGCACGGACATGGAATCCCTCGATCCACAACGCCGGCGTGCCGTCGGTGAGGACGACACTTGACAGCGCGTCGCCGGTGATCACGAGCTTTCTCAGCGGTGTCTGAAGCGGCGACGGAGAACGCGCGGTGAGAGTGACCCGTTCCCAACCAACGACGAGTTCTTTACTGTCGCCGGTGTCGCGGATCTCCCAGCCAGCGGGAGCTCCAACGAGTTCGGGATCGGGAAGCTCCACCGCGAGATCGAGTTGCTCGGCCGCCGCGAGACGGATCGAGGCAGAGTCCGGGTCCTCGTCGGTGGGCGCTGCGGTCGGTGATGTGGCTGGATCAGCCGGCGGGAGAACGTCGACGATAAGCACCGATGTGCTACCGATACCAAGCCAATGGGCGACCGCGGTTCGGGCAGGGGCGATCGAGAGGACCACAATGCCCGCAACGAGGATGAGCGCGGCCGCGACCGCCAGAGAGGTCCGCCGCCGATCGCGCTCGAACGTCGGAGTTGGCGAGTTGATGGCATGGTGTATCTCCGTGACGAGGTCGATGCCTGCCGGTTCGATCTCGGGGCTGAGTGCAGCGATGAGGGCGCCGATCTGAGCGTCGTTGAGTTGGCCCCATCCAGTCACCGCTCCTTCACTCATCGTTGGCCTCCTCTTGGATCAAGGTGGAGCGCAGTCGCGTCATGGCCCGGTTCAGTCTCGATTTGACGGTGCCGGGTCGCACGCCGAGCACCTCGGCCATCTCGGATTCCGTCATGTCCTCGAACCAGCGCAACGCGACAACCAGGCGATCGTCGACCGATAACCGTGCGATCGCTGCAACGAGTTGTTCGCGCTCCTCGGAACGGACGGCTGGATCGTCCAGTTGAGCGACATCGATGCGGACTTCCCGCGCGCGGGCCTCCAGACGAATGTGTCGAGCCGATGAGCGCACCTCGTTCTTTGCAGCGTTGGCAACGATGTGGAGCAGCCATGGGCGGAATGGACGACCCGGGTCGAAACGACTAAGCGAGCGGTAGGCCCGGAGAAAGCCCTCCTGAGCAGCGTCAGCTGCGCTGCCCGATCCGACGATCGTCGCCGCGACGCGTATCGCGGCGCGTTGATACAGGCGAACGAGATCGTCGTACGCGTCGCGATCACCGGCCTGAGCCCGCCGGACCTTGTCTTTCTCGTCCAGAACACCTCCCGTCACATCAGCCTGTCACCGCATGTACACCACGGGAAGCCCAACGGTTCCCGGCACCTCGTCTACTGCTTAGTGCTGGGCAGACTCTGCCGGTGGACAAGAAGATGACGCCACGGCGAAATCGGGCAGGACCGCAACTAACACCCGCCCGTCAACAACGCTCAAGTTTCCGGCCCTATCGGAAGTACACGGGGGCTAGTAGACAGAACGTCCCGGGACTCGATTCTCCTTCGAGCCCGTGGTCTTGGGGACCGGGGGATACGAGGGGATAGGTGGTCTGGATCGCCTCGGTGGTGCTGAAATTCAACCCCAATAACGTTGTCGTGAGCAGACAACTGGGATGAGCGGATGAGATGGAGTCCGCTTCTGACGAGGAGGCACCCCCAGCAATACCAGGCGTTATGTGGCGCCCCCGGCAGGAATCGAACCTGCGCACACGGTTTAGGAATCACCCGAAAGGGGTCCAGCGGGTGTTGCCCGATGGGTATAAGTCCAGGTCAGAGGGGGTTTCCTGTCCGAGGCTTCCGGCCCGAATCTGTCCCATATCAGGGCGTTTATGGGACAAAATATGGGACAGATTCGCGGCCCTCATCGACTCGAGGGCGTCGTTGACGCCGCTCGCGGTTCAGGCACAAAGTATCTGCTGATCGGCGTCGAGGATGAACTCCTCCGCGACGTCGCCGCTGATCCGGTAGATGACTTCGGGGTTGGCTGGGTCGAGCCAGAGGCTCGAGTCGTCATGGCGGTAGCCGGTGTCGATCACCGCGGCTGCGAGTTGGTCGACGTCGAGTGTTCGGCTGCGGTCGATGTGATCGAAACCACCCAGCAGATCGTCTACATCGCGTACGTAGTTGAGCGCCGTCTCGTCGGTGATGGCCGTACCGATCGGATCGCCGATGATCAGATATTCGAGGTCTTCCCAGTTGCAGTGGGCCGCACCGGCAATCGTGGTGATGACGTCGGTGCGAACAGGGCAGCCGGCTTCGTTGTGCCAACGGGAATACAACTCGGCGTTGAGGACTCGTTCGCTTGCCTCTGAACCAACATCTGTGGGACCGCCTGGCGTTGCGTCCTCGCAGCCATTCACCCGCGAGCTGCCGTCGAACAGCTTCGACGCGACATCCAACCCGTCTGTATCGATCTCGGTCGGGTAACCCAACTCCTCATCGAACGTCGCCCTCACCGACTCACCACGGGCGAGGCGAGAGCTGAGCTCCTCGAACAGGTTGTCGATAGCGAAACGATGATCGTTACCGACCACGACAAGGTGACGATCCGCTAACACCCGCTCGGACCGCTCACGGCCATCGACGTCGCCCTCATACCAGACGACGTACACGTCAGGTCGAGACTCGTTCCACAGAGCCTGCGCCGCCGCCAGCGATTCCTCATCAACCGTTGCGCCGCTCTGCGCGCAAGCAGCGGCAGTCAGAGCAACACCCACCGCCACCGCCAAACCGACTCTCCGCACGCTCCATTGTCGCGCAGCGGTCAGAAGCTGCCTGCTCGGGCTCGCAGGTTCCGAGCGGGGCTCGCACGGTCTGCCATGTGGTCGGCAGTGATATCACTCGCAGGTGATAGCGGGCGGGTTGGCTGGTTGCGGCTGCGATTCGTCTGCGCTGAGGTCATCAGCGTCCACCCGGTAGGTCAGCTGGTAGACACCCTCGGCGGGGGCTAGCAGCGAGAAGGTCCCCAGGCTCGATTCCCCTTCGAGCCAGTGGGGACCAGGCGATACGAGGGGATAGGTGGTCTGGATCGCTTCGGTGGTGCGGGAATGTATCCACCAGCCAAGTTTGGCCAACTTGTCGGCGGTATCGCGCAGGAAGCGGCATCGGTTCTCGGGTTGGGCCATCGTTTCGGTCTGCGTGACGCCGACAAGTACTGTCACGTCGTACCCGGAGGGAACGAACGCCCGATCGATTTCGGGAAACGGGAGCCGGGCCGGTTCGCCGGGGAATACCTCGGCGAGTTGGTCGCTGACGCGAAGCAAGGCGATTCGGAGGGCTTCGGCGTCGACGAGTGTGCGGTCTGGGGCAGGGTCGAGCCAGTCGGCTTCGCTGGGATCAAGGACCTGGCCAGCCTCCGGGGGAGGGGCTGGGGCACACGAGGATGCCACGACTCCGAGACTGAAAGCCGCCGCAACGAGCCAGGACCGGATCATCACCGAGACAGATTTGCACACAGAACCAAGCGTGCTCAGTCGTCCGCTTGTTGGCCGATTCGGGTGGGGGTGTCATCGTTTTGGTGGGTCATTGTGTCTTTATGGGTGTGGCTGGGTTTGAGGAGTTCTATGTGGCGGAGCGGAACCGGCTGGTGCAGCTGTGTTGGTTGTTGACGCTCGATCGTGATGTGGCCGCCGAATCGGCCCAAGAGGTTCTGGCTCGGTTGTGGGAGAACTGGGATGAGCTTGGTGAGCAGGGTGCAAATCCGCGGGCGTGGGCGCGGACGGTGGCGGTGAATCTCTGCTCGAACCAACGCCGGCGGGGTGCGATTGCTCGGCGATGGCGTCATCTGGTGGTGGTATCAGATGTCGCGGAATTCGAGGGCGGCGACGTTGATCTGATTGCAGCGCTTCAGGAGTTGTCGCCGCGGCAGCGTCAGGCGGTTGTGCTTCGCTTCTGGGCTGATCTTGATGTTGCCGGGTGTGCTGGGGTGATGGGTGTGTCGGCGGGGTCTGTCAAGCAGCATCTCTCGCGGGCTCTGGGCCGGTTGCGAATGTCAGATGAGTTGGTTGGGGAGGAACTATGAGCGGTGACCTTGGTGTGCGGCTGCGTGAGCTGGCCGAACGCGAAACGCGCGGGATCGATGTGGTTCACCCCGCTGGTCTCGGTGATAGCGGTCCGCGACGTAACCGGGGGCTTCTAGTTGTGGCCGCCGTTGTGGCTCTGCTGGCCGGTGGGCTTGGAGTGACGTGGTTCGTGGACCGCGACGACCCGGGCGTGGTCGAGGTTGCCGATGCGCCAGGCGTTGGGGGCTCGTCGGAGTCGCTGAGCCTGCCTTCGGTTCTGTTCGAAGAACCGACCAGCGAGGCTGACCTGCCCGACCGGGCCGTCGACTTCTTTCAACAGGTAACGATTCCCGGCAACGAAGACGGAGATGTCTCTCTCGTCTTCTCAGCCTTGCGCAGTGTTGATGGCCCCGAGGGCTCTGTGGTGGTCGTAGGCATCGATTCCACAAGCCGGTTCATCTGCCAGACCGTCCAGACCGCAGTCGGCGCTGCGATGGGCGGCGGCTGCACACCTGTCGTCTCGTTCGCTTCTCGGGGAGGCATGACCCAGACCGCAATAGGAGGACCCGACGGCCATCTCAGCGCCGGTCTTGTCGCCGACGAAGTCGTCGGGATCACCGTCGATGGCGTCGCGGCGGACATCGTCGACAACGTGTTCTTCTCGACGTCACCCATCGACTCCACCCCTGCGGGCACTGAGTCGATCACGCTGCAATATGCAGACGGCACCAGCCTGCAGGGCGGGACCACCCCGGCCGGCGTCGCAGCAACGGGAACCCACAACGGCCGGCCACTCAGCGAGCCGTTCGCGGTCGGCTGCGCAACCTTCGACGACGGCTTCAGTGCCCGAGTGTGGATCATCGATGATGGGGGCCTGTTCTCGGTGACCCTCGACCAAACAAGCATCCAGGTCAGCGACTCCATCGACCGCATCGAAGCAACCCTCGACACGACATCCAATGCAGCAACAATCACAAGCTCCGACACACCAGCCGGGCTGATCATCGACGCCACATGGACATCCGGCGACAGCAGCGGTGAGATCCACATCGCCTGCGGACGAAACCACGTCGGTGTCCGAACACTCCCCAAACAAGAGGAAGTGAGCTCAGAATCCCGCGACGATATCTACCTGGCGCCTGGCGAGATCCTGCTCAACACCGCACCAGTCGTTGTACAAGCCGCGTCCGCGCCCGAACCCCTATTCGACACAAGCACGCTCGGCCAACAAGTACCTCTCAGCCCCATCACAGACATCGCTGCGCTCATCGACCAGATCACTTCGACACGGTTCAACGTCGTGAGCCAGTTGGCTGAGAAAGACGAGATCGAGATCCTCAGGATCACCGCGGTCGGATCCGTCGCCGGTGACATGCTCGTAGCGCTGGTGTACCTCGATGCCGTTCACCCCGACAACGGACCGACGCGATGGCGCTGCCGCTTGGTCACACATTCACAGCAATGCGGCGGTGACCTGATCGAGGACCTTCTCGATCAGCCAGGAGCGCTGCCCGACCTCGGCAACGTTGAGCCGTCCGCCAGCTACACCCCCGATAGGGCCGGGGATTTGATCTGGGAACCTCTCGCGGACGACACATCGGTTGTGGTGTTCACAACAGCGCAAGGATCGCTATGGCAGCGGCCTGTGGGCGGCCTCGCAGTGTTCCCGACAGATCTTGCCGACGGCGAACTTTTCGAGCTCGCAGCGCTCGACTCGAACGGAAACGTCCTGATCGTCCAAACATTCAACGACCCGGCCAACAAGCAGACATACCCACAAACTGCCCCCGATCTGACCCCCTAGATGTGAGCGCCGCGCCCCAACCGAAGCTGGACCCCGAACGAGGACGATCACGAAGCGGAGCCAGCACCGATCCGATCAGATGACCTAGACACTCCCGGTGGCGTACAATCCTGTCCAGAACTCACCGATCCCGGGCGATCTCAAGCGGGTCGAGCGCGAAGAGTCGGGTTGTAGTCCGCAATTAGGTGTGGTCCCGTACGGCTCTCGTGGTTTCGGAGAGTTCGATCGTGGCTGTTGTGGTCGAAAGAGCCGGTTCTCTGCAACAGAACGTTCAGAGCGCAGCCCGTCCGGCCGGCGTCGATCAGGCGACAGGACGCTATGTCGTAGAGTCATGGCATGTTCGGCGGAATGCCCAGCAGGGATGGTCGACGCGGCGTTGCGCGGATCGCGGCGCTCTTGGCGTCAGCGGCGTTGGTCATGTCGAGCTGTGGTGGTGGTGGCGGCGACGCGTCGTCCGCGGTCGACGGTGCGGTGGAGATCTTGACCGCGGGAGCGGATGCGGAAGGGGGGATGGATGCGCTCGGGACGTTCACCCTTCGCTATGACCGCGTCCTGAACTGCCTCTATCACGACGAACCAGACAACAACGGCGAGCCAGGTACCGGTGGGAGAGTCGTCATTGTGTGGCCCTTTGGTTACACCGCTGTCGCCGCCGAGGATGAGGTTGTTGTGCTGGATTCGACCGGTACGTCTGTTGCGCGGGCCGGTGTGGCCTTTCAGATGGGCGGTGGTGCCGGTCCGGCCGACGGTGGGCACTGCGACGCCATCGGCGTTTGGGTTGCCAACGGTCCACTCACCGGTTCACCGTCGCCCGCCGACGACAGCGAACCCGGACAAGACGCAAGGTCAGGCGAGGATGTCACCGCTGCGAGTCATGCACCGACGCCGCCGCCAGGGGAGGGTTTCGTTGCCGCGGTTCCTCGGCTTGGCGAGGGCGTCTGGTTGATCGCCGAGTGGCCGGAGCCAGTCCGCGTCGTACGCGCCGATGTCGCAAGTGGCGACGTTGTCGAGGAGCTCTGGACGCAGGACCGGTCGGTCCTTGCGGCTCGATACCAAGGACACTCTCTGCTGTGTCGCGATCTCGATAGTGATGGGAGGCTCGAGCTGGTCGACGTGTACTTCGAGTTCGAAGGTCAGCTTCGCGATACCTACCACGAGACGCTGGTTGTGGATGGCGCAACAATCTCAGAGACAACCCGCCCGGTTGACGGAACCACGGTGCCGACCGAGATCAACGAGTTCTGCGGCCACGTCCCCGGTCCCATAGTCCGGGTAGCTGTGATGCAGCTGACCGCCCTGTTGGAGGCGGCTGGTTTCTCCAGTATCGGCGGTGACCACGCGATCGATCCGGTCTGGGAAGCCGTGGGCACGTGGGACGGCGTTGAATACTGGCCACTGAGCCTCTATCAGGGTGACTTCCGTCCGGCCGTCGACGGATCCACCGAACTCTTCGAATGCGAAATCGGCGGTCTCCAGATCACTCGCGAACTCCCCAATGAAGCTCTCGTCCGGATCGTCGAACTCGCGGGCTGCGACGCCTAGCAAACCCACCGCATGGCTGACGTGCCGAGATCACAGGTCGCAGGTGCTAGGTGTGTGACTTGCCGGCCTGGGTTCTACAGAGACGAAGCGTCTCCATGACCAGCAGATCAGTACGGCGTGGATCGACTGCTCAGGTTCGGCGGCCTCGGCGATGAAGTACTGTGAAGTCATGAAGCGATCATTTCGGTCACTCGCTTGGCTTTGGCGACTGCTAATCCCCAAGACCTACTCCGGTCGGTTGGATGAGCTGGGCCCGGAAGAACAACAGACAGTGGTCTCCAACCGATTCCGTTCCGGCATCTGAAACTCTGCCGCCAGACTCAATGGCGGCTGTTCAGGAACTCGGGCTGAGCGGCCGAGAAAGAACTCGGGAACGGCCAAACCCGAGCGTCCGACAGTGCTCCGGTCTCGGTGATTATCGAGCGGCTCCAAGCCCGTTCGAGGCACCACATATCGCCGGCAGTGCAACGCGAGGTGTCATCTTCGTGCACGCGAATATGGGCGCCACAATGGCACCCACCGATGCAGGCCAGCCCGATCTCAGTTGCCCTGGTCGAGCGGGTTCAACCTGCTTAGGACTCGCGGTGCATCAAGGTCGATCCGTCGTAGAGCTCGAGGGTCCACAGGTTGGCGACATCGCGCCACTCGATGTAGCCCACACTCCCGAGCGGCTCGACTGCGTAGACCGTTCCGTCGCCGGTGGTGACTTGTATCTCGGTCACTCGCGGATC
>JAJCXY010000072.1 GCA_029263215.1 Acidimicrobiales bacterium | reverse complement strand
GTGTTGTCGAGGAACTCTTCAAGCGTGATTGCGCCCGACACGAAGTCGGTTCCTGAGCGCCAGAACTCGCCGGCGCCAACTTCACCCGGCATCAGGTCTGATGCGTCGAACCGGAAGGGATCGGCGCTGACGAGAATTTCAGCGAGTGAACTGTCGAGGTCGGCGCTGTAGGCGCTTGTGTCGTGACCACGGTTGGGCGAAAGGAATCCGCCCTGGTCAGATGCGATGCGGGCGTCGGCGAACTCGACGCTTCCCATCGCCTGTAGTGCAGCCATGGTGGCGGGGTTGTCGTTGAAGGCGACGGCGTGGGTGCCGGCGCCGAGCACGACCGTGCCGAAGTCGTCGCTGAGCGTCGGCAGGTAGAAGACGTCGACATCGACGCCGACCGTGGCGCCTGCTTCGGTGAAGAACGAGCCGTAGAAGTTCGCCTGACGGTGCATGCCGCAGTCGCCGTCGATGAGCGGAAGTCCGCCGTCGTTGAACGTGGTCTGGGCGATGATGTCGCGGCCACCCAGGACGTTTCCGTCCTCGAACCAGATGTCGGCGACGAACTGGGCGACTTCGGCAACCTTCGGGTCGTTGAACGGAATCTCATGGCTCACCCACTGGTCATAGACCTCGGGGCCGTGGAGACGGAGCATGAAGTCTTCCATCCAGTCGGTGAACGGCCAACCGGTGGCGTCGCCCGAACCGATGCCGACACACCAAGGTGCGATTCCGTCGGCCTTCATTGTTTCGCTCAGGGCGGTCAACTCATCGAACGTCTCTGGGATCTCGTAGCCGTTGGCATCGAAGACCTCGGGGTTGTACCAGACGAGGCTCTTGACGTCGCCCTTGGTGGGCATCCCGTAGTTTTCTCCCTCGTAGGCGCCGAGCTGGAACCAGAAGGGGTCGAAGTCGCCACCGACGGCGTCCATGACGCTCTGGGGGATCGGCACGATGTCGCCGGTCTCCGCGAAGCCGATGATTCGACCTGGCTGAGGAATGATGCCGATGTCGGGCGGTGATCCGCCTTCTACGGCGAGGTTCATCTCGGTGGTTGCGTCGCGAGATCCGGTGTATTCGATCACGATGCCGGTGGCGGCCTCAAGGGGGCCGAATCCGGCTATGAGGCCATCGGCCTGGCTGTCGGTTTCGGGGCCGAGGATGGTGACGACCTGGCCAGCTAGATCGCCGGCATCATCACCGTCGTCGCCGGCGTCGTCGCCGTCGTCGTCGCCGGAATCGTCGCCGCTGCTCGTGTCGTCGTCATCACCGCACGCTGCGGCGATGAGTGTGAACGCGAACAACAACGCAAGCATTTTGAGCAAGCGCGAACGCATGTTGGGTTCCTCCAGGTGGCCGACGGTTGGGTCGGTCCGTTGTTTGATGACCGGTGCTCCACCGGTCTGAATGCAAACGCTTACATACGCACAATCGCAGGTCAAGCGATGGCGCTAAATCTGTCAGACCGGCGGGCCCGTGGTGGTGCGTTCGACGAGGACCGTGGGCACCTCGACCATCAGCTCATCGGGCTGGTGATCGTCGAGGAGTGCGAGCAGGAGGCGGGCCGCTAGTGGACCCTGGTGGTCGACTTGCTGGCTGATCGTGGTGAGGCCGAACGCGGCGGCGAGGTCGTGGTCGTCGACTCCCATGATGCTCAGATCCTCGGGCACCCCCAGCCCGTACTCGCGGGCAGCCTGGATCGCGCCGAAGGCCATCTCGTCGGACATGGCGAAGACTGCAGTGGGGGGATGATCGAGCTTCAACAGGCCCACCATCGCCTCGTAGCCGCCGGCCACCGAGAAGTTTCCGGCGGCCTCAAGCGAGGGGTCGAAGAAGATCTCACGGGCCTCTAGTTCGCGCTCGAACCCGCGCTGACGGTCTTCGGGAACGGTGAAGTGGAGGGGGTCTTCGTTTTGACCGGCGATGAGAGCTATGCGCTGGTGGCCGAGGCCGGCGAGGTGGGTGGCAGCGGTGCGACCGACCGCCACATTGTCGATGATCACGCCGGGAAAGTCGGCAGACTTCGCGCCGGTGGTGACGGTGGGAACACCGGCTCGGAGCAGTACGTCGCGCTCGCCCTGACCCATCGCGAGATCGACCATGATGATGCCGTCGGCGCGGCGCTGGTAGGCGGTCTGGCTCACGAACAGGGCTCGCCGATGCGGGCCCGGGATGGCGGAGATCAAGACGTCGTATCCCGCGTCGGCGAACACCGCTTCGGCTCCGGCCACGATCTCGCTGAAGTACCAGCTGTTGAAGACGGGTACCGCCATCGCCACCGCGCCGCTGCGCCCTGCGGCCAGGCGGCTCGCGTTGGGGTCGGCCCGATAGTTGAGCTGCTGGGCGAACTGCTCCACGCGAAGGCGGGTGGAGGTGGCGACGTTGGGAAGGTCACGCAGCGCACGACTCACCGTGGCCACCGATACACCGGCCGCTTCGGCCACGTCTTCGATGGTGGCTCGGCGTTCGGAAGGATCGGTGGTTGGCATCAGTGGGCCCGAGCTACTGCCGCTTCGTTGGCGGCGAGTTCGATGACGGGGCCGCTTTCGCCGGGCTGGCCGGCGGTGCGGTAGACGATCTGCCACTCGCCCCCTGGCGTCCACTGCACGGGCTGATCGGTCGCGTTGAGGACAAAGGTATGGTCGTCTCGTGTAAATGCCACCAGCTCGGGCGGGGTCGAGGGCCACTCGACGATGTCGGTCATCCCGACCAGCCCGTGGCGGAGCTCGAGCAGCGATCGCATCTGGCGGAGGTGAGATGAGGGGTCCTCGCGCTGGGCCGCCACAGTGTCGGATTGCTCGTGGCCGACCGGCAACCAGGTGTGATCGGCGGTCGAGAAACCGAGATTGGGTCCCGGTTCCCACGGCATCGGTGTGCGACAGACATCGCGGCCGGTGGCGCCCGCGTTGCGGGTGGCGATCGGGTCGTCGCGTAGCTCGACGGGAACGTCGGCATCGTCGAGGCCGAGTTCTTCGCCCTGATACAGGAAGGTGACTCCCGGCAGGCCCATCAACATGACGCAGAGACCGAGCGAACGGCGTCGGCCCAGATCGCCACCACCGAAGCGGGCGACCGGGCGGCTCTCGTCGTGACTCGACTGGACCCAGCCCACCCGGTGGCCGATGCCTTCCGCAGGCTCGCGAAGGGTGTGACGGATCGAGTGGGCGTCCCACCGCATACTCATAGTGGAGAACCAGAAGCCCACGTGGAGACCATCGCCGGCGAGGAGCTTGGCGAGCTTCGGCACGTCCAACACGTAGGTCTCGCCGATCAGGGCCGCGTCGTAGCGGTCGGCGACCTCGCGCCATTCACGGTAAATATCGAGGCTCTCGGGCTGGAGCAGGTCGTAGGTGTGTTCGAAGGAGTGGAACACGTCGCGGGGGTCGACGAGATCAGCGGTGTCGGGATGTCTTGGGTTGTCGCGAAACTGCTCGTCCTTGATCAGGGCGTGGGCGACATCGATGCGTATGCCGTCGACACCGCGTTCGAACCAGAACTCGAGGATGTCGACGAACTCCCGGCGGACGGCAGGGTTGCGCCAGTTGAGGTCGGGCTGCTCGGGCAGGAAAAGGTGGCAGTAGTACTGGCCACTCTTTTCGTCGAGGGTCCAGGCCGGGCCACCGAAGTGGCTGATCCAGTTGTTGGGGGGTCCACCGTCGTCGGCGGGATCGCGCCACAGGTAGTAGTCGCGGTACGGCCCAGCGGGGTCGGCGAGGGCGGCCTCAAACCAGGAATGAGCCATGCTGGTGTGGTTGGGCACGATGTCGATAACCACACGGAGGGCGAGTTCGCGGCACCTCTCGATGACCCGGTCGAGGTCCTCGATGTCGCCGAACAGGGGATCGACTCCCGTGTAATCGGCCACGTCGTAGCCGTGATCTGCCATCGGCGAGGAGAAGAACGGTGTGATCCACACGATGTCGACCCCGAGCCACGCCAGGTGGTCGAGCCGATCGTGGAGGCCGATGAGGTCGCCGATGCCGGTGCCGGTTCCATCGGCGAAAGACCTGATGTAGATCTCATAGCCGACGGCTCCGCTGAGCCATTTGGGTTCTTCGAGTTCAGGCACGTCGCTCCAGCATGGTCGGCCGCCGGCTTCACGGCAGGTGATACTGCCAGGGCCTGATTGTAAGCGCTTGCAGTGGGCCTCCCGCAAGTGTTGACAGCGCAGCGGGATGTGTAACGATGTCGCGGTGTCGACAGCTCAGGGCTCTGAAATCCGTTATGGCGTGATCGGCACGGGGATGATGGGTGTCGAACACATCGAAAACATCGGGGCCCTCGACGGCGCGAGCGTCACCGCCATCTCCGACCCTCACGCCGCGTCCCGCGATGCAGGTCGAGAGGCGTGCCGCGCCGAGGTGGCGGTCTTCGAGCACCACAGCCAACTGGTGGAGTCGGGCCTGTGCGATGCGGTGGTGGTGGCCACTCCCAACATGACCCACGCCGAAGTTCTCTCCGACCTGCTGCCATCGGACCTCCACATCCTCGTGGAGAAGCCCCTCTGCATTGCAGTCGACGACTGCCGCGACATCGTGGCCGGCGCCACCGACCGCGACGCTCTGCTCTGGGTGGGTCTCGAATACCGTTACATGCCCCCGATCGCCCGGCTCATCGAGGAGGTGAGGGCGAGCGCGGTGGGCAACGTGCATATGGTGGCCATCCGTGAGCACCGGTTCCCCTTCCTCGAGAAGGTCGATGATTGGAATCGGTTCAGCGCCAACACCGGTGGCACCCTCGTCGAGAAGTGCTGCCACTTCTTCGATCTCATGAACCTGCTCATCGACTCCAGCCCCACTCGGGTGTTCGCCAGCGGCGGCCAGTCGGTGAATCATCTCGATGAGAGCTACCGAGGCGAGACTCCCGACATTCTCGACAATGCATTCGTGGTGGTCGACTTCGCCGATGGAGCGCGGGCCATGCTCGACCTCTGCATGTTCGCCGAGGCCACCCACAACCAGGAAGAGCTCTCGGTGGTGGGTGATCTGGGCAAGGTGGAGGCCTTGATTCCCGACGATGTCTTGAGGGTGGGCCGACGCGGGGAGCATTGGATCGGTGAGGTGGATACCAGCGCTGTCGAGAATGAGGTCTCGTATCAGGGACTCCATCACGGTTCTTCCTTCATCGAGCACACACGATTCGCCGAAGCGATCCGCGCCGGTGCCGGCCCCGAGGTCGCGCCGATCCATGGGCTGAGGTCGGTGGCGGTCGGGGTGGCCGCCCATCGATCGATCGATGAGGGTCGCCCGGTTCTGATCTCGGAGGTATCCGAGCCATCTGATTGGCTCTGACGAGCCACACCTACCAGATGGTGAGATGGCTCTCGGGATCGAAGAAGTGCAGGTTTTCGGTGGTGACCACGATCTCGATGTCGTCACCGATCCGGACCCGACTGCGAGGGTCGAAGCGGGCGACGGTGTGGCCGGTCTCGCCCACCTCATCGGGCGCGTCGGGATCACCAGAGTCGACAGCGCGTGCGTCGAGGGTGAAGTGCACCATGATCTCCGAACCGAGCGCTTCCACAAGGGTGACCGTGGACTTGAGATGGTTGCCCTGGCCTGCGTGGTCGGCGTGGGGTGGGTCCTCCATGTCCTCGGGGCGGATGCCCGTAATCACCGGACGACCGACGTAGTCGCGAAGACCCGGACGCTTGGTGAACAGGGCATCATCGAGTTGGAGCGTCTGCGACCCGAGGCTCATTGAAGTCTTGCCGTCGCTCTCGCTGATCTCCGTTTCGTAGAGATTCATCGACGGTGAGCCGATGAACGCGCCTACGAAGACGTTGGCGGGACGGTCGTAGAGGTCCTGAGGAGTGTCGACCTGCTGGAGGTAGCCATCCTTCAACACCGCGACGCGGTCGCCCATGGTCATGGCTTCGACCTGATCGTGGGTGACGTAGAGCGTGGTGACCCCGAGTTCCTTTTGGAGCTGGGCGATCTCGGCTCGCATCTGGACTCTCAACTTGGCGTCGAGGTTTGAGAGCGGCTCGTCCATAAGGAACGCCGCGGGCTGGCGAACGATCGCTCGACCCATGGCCACGCGCTGGCGTTGGCCACCGGAGAGCTGCCCGGGCTTGGTCTCGAGGTAGGCATCGAGTTCGAGGATCCGGGATGCCTCCCGGATGCGCTCGTCCATCTCCGCCTTGGGTGTTCGGGCGAGTTTCAGAGCAAAACCGATGTTGTCGTAGACGGTCATGTGGGGGTATAGGGCGTAGTTCTGGAAGACCATCGCGATGTCGCGATCCTTGGGCTCCACGCCGTTGACGACCTGGTCGCCGATGGTCATGGTGCCGGTGCTGATCTCCTCTAGTCCGGCCACCATCCGCAGAGCGGTGGACTTGCCACAACCCGACGGCCCGACAAGCACCAAGAACTCCTTGTCGGCGATATCAAGGTCGAGATCGAAGATGGCGTGATAGCCGTTCGGGTAGACCTTGTTGATTTTGTCGAGCACTACGCCTGCCACAGCAGACCCCCTGATCCATGTAAGCGTTTGCGGGGACCCTAGCCGTGCTGAGGTCCACGCAAAAGCCGTGGACTGGATCGTGGCCTACCGGGTGGCTGTGAGCGCGGCCAGTTCGACGCTTGTGATCGTGATCGGATCGAGGACGAGTTGGACGTGATCGATACCCGCGCTCTGCATCGATTCCAGCGCCGCCGCCATGGATTCGGCACCGACGATTGGATTGCGGGAGTCTCTTCGGGTCGGTTCGCCTTCGAGGTTGACGAGCAGGGCCGCGGTTTTGGTGATGGCTTCGGTGTGCCGGCCGGCGGTCCGGGCCGCGTCGTCGACCACGGCGATTTTCTTGGCCAGCTTGGACGGGTCGTTGTCGTAGTCGTCGTACCAGATGTTCCAGGCATCGACATGAGGGATCGTGATCGCCAGCATCCTCGGCCCCGATGATCCGATCATCAAGGGCAGGTCGGGGCGGGCGGGAGGGTCGAGGACACAGTCGCTGACGTCGTAGTGCTGTCCGCTGAAGTCGGCCCGGCCCTCTCGCAACAGGGTGCGAATGATGGTGAAGGCTTCCTCGAAACGGCTCACCCGGTGGTCGAAGGCAAAGCCGAACGCGCTGTACTCGCGCTCGTTCCAGCCGGCACCGAGCCCGACCATCAGGCGACCGTTTGATATCTCGTCGACGGTGACGGCCTTCTTGGCCAGCATGGCGGGGGCGTGGAAACTGGTGGAGGCCACCAGGGGTGCGAGGGTGACGGATTCGGTCACTGCGGCGAGGGCGGCCAGCAGGGTCCAGCATTCCCATGGGCCTCGCACCGAGCCGTCGGGGAGGTCGTAGAGGAGGTGATCGCCGACCCACAACGAGTCGAGGCCGCCTGCCTCTGCGGCCTCGGCCATGGCGCGATACTCGGGCCAGCCGACCCGCCGTTCCACCTCGGGGAGTTGTACACCGATCTTCATGGTGGCGACGGTAGCCGCCCGCTGTCAGTCGCCGCTCGGAGCACGCCACCGGCGAGAGCGGGGAAGTCGCCCCGGTGGGGTGGCTGGAGCCTGGAGCGGGACGGGTTGTGGGGCGTGATCGATCACCGGCGCAGATTGGGTGAGCCCCTCGAGCAGATCGGTGCGTCCGAGTGCCTGTGCGACCCGGATGAGGGTGGAGAGGGACGAGCCTCGGCCGTGTTCGAGGTTTCCGATTGTCTTCAGCGATACGTCGGCGCGGTCGGCGAGATCGGCCTGGGCTACTTCGGAGGCAAGGCGGGCTTGGCGGACCGAGTCACCGATTCTCTGTTCCCAGTCGGTGACTGTGCTTTGTGGCGCTTCGGGCATATTTCTACCTGTCCTGAAGGTGGGGAGACTGCTGGCAGAATTGTACCACCCTCTGTTGAAATGGGCATGGGTAGAATTCTGCCTACAGTTTCCTCCGCGGCGTCGATAGGTATTATTCTACCTGTTCGTCATCAAGGGGTTCGAGTTCGCTCACTGCAATCAGGGCTGCGTTGACGATGTTGGCCGCCGAGATGCCGGTGGCCTCGTGAAGATCGCTGATCGTGCCCGATTCGCCGAACCGGTCGACACCGAGGGCGTACTGAGACGTGCCGAGGGCGGACCCGATCCAGGCGAGGCTGTGACTACTGGCATCGTGCACGCTCACCACCGGGCGCCGCCGTTCGGTGGTCGGTACAAGTCGATGGAGATGGCTGGGTGATCGCACCACGCTGCCACTCGCAGCGCTGGTGTAACCGGCCCTCCAGCTCCGATAGACGCGATCGGGGCTGGTGAGGTGGACGACGGCGGCCGTAACGCCTTCGTCGTCGAGTTCAGTCGCAGCCGCAAGGGCTTCGGGAGCCATTGCTCCGGTGGTTGCCAGGGTTACCGACGGGCGGCCGTCGTCGGGAGCGTCGTGAAGGCGATAGCCACCGGCGAGCACGTGAGACCGGAGCCCGGCCTCGCCGTAGCGCTCGAGGGCCGTGGCGAAAGGCGACTGGTCGACGGGGCGGGTCGACAGCCGAAGGTAGGAGCTGGTGCCCCCCGGTTGGGAGAGCTGATCGACCGCGTCGCAGAGCAGCCAGTCGACTTCGGTGGCATAGGCGGGTTCGGAGTAGACGATGTTGGGGAGCTCGGCGCCGACCGAAGCGGTGATGGTGGATTGGTGGGCGCCTCCTTCGGGGGCGAGGGTGACTCCCGATGGCGTGCCGGCCACGATGAATTTGGCGTCGTTGTAGAGTCCGAAGATCAGTGCATCCAGTCCGCGCAGCACGAAGGGGTCGTAGACGGTGCCGATCGGGAGCAGGTGCTGGCCGTGATGGTCGTGGCTCAACCCCAGCTGGCCGAGCAGCATGAACAGGTTCATCTCGCTGATGCCGAGTTCGAGATGTTGGCCCCTCGGGCCCGGCGCCCACTTCAGCAGGCGGTCTCCTCCACCGTGGTCGTCGCGTTCGGTGTGGAAGTAGACGCCCTTCTTGTTGATCCAACCGCCGAGGTTGGTGGAGATCGACACGTCCGGTGCGGTGGTCACGATCCGGTCACCCACTCCTTCCACGTCGGCGAGGGCGGCCAGCACTCGTCCGAAGGCTTCTTGGGTGGAGGTGGCGCCGGTGGTGCTGGGCGGGCGCACGGCCGTCGGAACGGGTGGGATCGGCCGCGGCACGGGCAGTGGGTTGTTGACGTCTCCGCCGACAGTCGCGCAGATCCGGCCCGGCGGGCTGTCGGGCTCGAACCGGTCCCATTCGGTGTGCTCATCGAGGCCGAGCTCGGTTCGGAAGGTGTTGATCTGGTCACCAGTGAGGAGGGCGGCGTGGTTGAGCGGATCGCCCGCGATGGGTAGCCCCCATCCCTTCACCGTGTAGGCGAACACCACCGAGGGCCGTTCGGTCTCGGCGTCGCATTGCTTGAAGGTGTCGAGCAGGAGGCCAATGTCGTGGCCGCCGAGGTCGGTCACCAGCGACTTCAACCCATCGTCGTCGTAGCCGTCGGCGAACGCCACGACCGCAGGATCGGCATGCTCCAGGAACTTGGATCGGAGGGTGGCGCCGTCGAGGCCGAAGAGCGCCTGATAGGCCTCGTTGGGCATCTCGTCTATGTGAGCCTCCAGCGCATCACCGCCCGACTGGGCGAATGCCGTCGTGAGTCGGGAGCCGTACTTGGCTTCAGCGACGTGCCAGCCGGCGTCACCGAAGAAACGTTTCAGACGCAGGGCCGCGATGTCGGGTATCACCCGGTCGAGGCTCTGGCGGTTGAGGTCGACCACCATGGTGAAGTTGCCGAGTCCCTGGGTGGACGGGTCGGCGATCGCCTCCCAGATGTTGCCCTCGTCGAGTTCGGCATCGCCGACCAGGGCGAGGAAGCGGGCATCGGGTCGACTGCCGAAGTGGGAGTCGACATAGCGGCGGGTGAGGGCCGAGAAGAGCGGAGCGACCGCGCCGAGCCCGACCGAGCCGGTGGAGAAGTCGGAGACGTCGGGGTCCTTGGTGCGCGACGGATAGGCCTGGAGCCCGCCCCGTTGGCGAAGGGTCGTGAGATAGGAGGCGTCGAGCTCTCCGGTGAGGTACTTGATGGCGTGGTACACGGGCGAGGCGTGGGGCTTGACCGCCACCTTGTCTTCACCCCCGATGTGAGCGAACCAGAGCGCCGTCATCACCGAAACGATCGAGGCGCAGGAGGCCTGATGCCCGCCGACCTTCACCTCGGTGTCGCCCCTTCGATTGGCCGCATCGATGATGCGAGTGGCGAGCCACAGGACGCGTTGTTCGATCTCGCGCAGCGTTTCGACATCGGCGTGCATCTGGCTTCCTCCCCGGACCTACGGCGCTGGTCGCCCGTCGCCCATCGGGATTGCAGCTGATCACTCGTAGGCGACCGTGTCGAGTCAGGCGCGGCCGGATTGTTGGGGAACGACTCAGGAGATCGGCGGCCGGTATCGCGAGGGCGCCACACCGACTTGGCGCCGAAAGGTGGTGCTGAAGGAGGCGACGTCGACGTAGCCGACCGAGCGCGCCACCTCGGCCACTGTCATACCCGGTTGAGCGAGTAGTGCTTTGGCACTCTCGATACGGAGCCGTTGCAGGTATCGCGACGGTGCCTCCCCGGTGGCTGAAGTGAACCGTCGGGCGAGGGTGCGCGAGCTGAGGCCGAACTGTTGGGCCGCGTCCTGCACACGAATCGGCTCGTCGAGATGGCGCTCGAACCATCGCTGGACCGCGAGGACTGTTCGGTCTCCGTGATACTTCTGCCCGTCGAAGGCCAGGTTGGCGACTGTGTAGCTGCGTCGAATCCCCATCAGGAAATCGGCTGCCAGTCTTCTCGCCACGTCTGCGCCGTGGAGATCTCCGAGACAGGCGATGATCAGGTCGAGGCTCGAGGGAATGGCATCGGCGCACATCAGTCCACCGGCGTCGGTGATCGCTCGTTCGGGCCGTAGGAGCACGGCCGGGAACCGTCGGCGGAAGGTGCGTGCGTATGGGGCATAGGTGGTGGCGTAGCGGCCGTCGAGCAGCCCGGTCGCGGCGAGTAGGAATGTGCCGGTGCTGCAGGCGGCAACTCGGGTACCTGCGGCGGCGAGATCTCTGATCCAGTTCAAGGCCGGGTCGCTGCGGGCCAGCGCCCGAGTGGAGGAACCCCAGTACGCGGAGATGAAGAGTAGGGATGCCTCATCGACATCGGCGATGGACCCGTTCACCGCCACATCGAGCCCGGAGAATGAGGAGACGGGTTCGCCGGTGAGGCTCACAACTCGGATCGTGTCGGCTGGGTTCTGCTCGGCGTAGAGGGCGGCTGTCCAGCACAGATCCGTGATGAGGACGGTGCTCATCGCCACAGCCGGTTCCGGCACCAGGATCGCTACCTCCACCACGTGTCCGATTCAACCATAGGTTTGACCGGTTCACCCATATTCTCACTGACGGGTGAGGAATACCGTCGGGGAGACTCCACCCGCAAGGAGAATTGCCCATGGCTCTGATGGAATCCGAGAAGACGACTTCACCGCCCCCAGATCTGGGCGGCTACCAGGAGGAGACCCAGCCCGGCCACGCCTTCGGACGCGAGAATCTGCGGCGCTGGCAGGACGCCACTGCCCTGAACGCGTACCTGTTCGACGACGACTTCGCCCACACCGTGCGCTTCCATCTCGGTCCTCGCTACGACGCTGTTCACGATGATCTGACCGACTATGGAGCTGTGGTTCCCACCACGTTGGAGGAGGCCGTCAACCATGGCGACTTCCGTCTCAACCTGCCGCGTGTCGAGCGCTACGACGGGATCGGTAAACGGGACGACCATGTGGTGCACGATCACTCCTACCCAGTTTCGGGCGATCTGATCTATGGCACGGGTTTGGTGTCGCGCCTCGCTCGTACCGGCGGGCTCAGCGAGGGGTTCGCGTTCTACCACCTGGGCTGCCACGCGGGGGATACTGGCCATCACTGCCCGGTGATCTGCAACTACGAGACCACGCGGCTGCTGCGCACGCTCGATTCGTTCCCCGACCGAGACGACATCATCGCCAAGCTGCTGGAGCCCTCGTTCTCCGATGGTTGGACCAGTTCCCAGTTCCTCACCGAGGTGCAGGGAGGCTCCGACGTGGGAGCCAACGACACCCGGGCATGGCAAACCGACGATGGCAGTTGGCGGATCCGCGGTGAGAAGTGGTTCTGCTCCAATGCGAATTCCGACATTCAGATCATCACGGCGAGGTTTGCTGACGACCGGCCCGGCACGCGGGGACTCGCCATGTTCCTGGTCCCGGCGCTCCTGCCCGACGGCAGTCGCAACCACTTCACCCTGAGACGGCTCAAGGAGAAGTTCGGTACCCGGTCTCTCGCGTCGGCCGAGATCGATTATCACGACGCCCACGCCACGCCGCTGGGGTCGCTGGATGATGGGTTCCAGAATCTGATGAAGCTCGTCATCCACCATTCGAGACTGGCAATGCCGATCGGGATGGGCGGCATGCTCGGCCGCGCCTACCAGTTGGCCCGTTCCTATGCCGATTCGAGGCACGCCTTCGGGAAGCCGATCATCGAGTACCCGCTCGTGCAGGATAATCTGGCAGGGGTGAAGGCCGATCTCTTGGCCAACACGGCGTCGTCCTTCGCAGTGGTTGCCATCCAGGATTCGATCGACGCGGGCCGAGATAATCGCCCGGAGATGGACACCTTCTGTCGGCACATGGCCAATGTGAACAAGGCGGTCTGGTGCTCCCGCATCCTCAGCCGTATCCAGGACTCAGCCGAGGCCCTGGCGGGCAACGGCATGATCGAACAGACCTCGAGCATGCCGCGGCTGATACGCGACGCCATGACCATGGAGAAGTGGGAGGGGTCGCAGAACACCATGAGGATGCAGGTACTTCGCGACATCGAGCGCCGCGACCATGATCACATCTTCTTGTCGGTGATGGCGGAACTCGCAGAAGGGATCGACGCATCGACCCCGGAGCGGGAGGCGCTGGAATCGGCCATCGACCACTGCCGCCGACTGCTCGCCGATATCAGGTCGGTAGAGCCGGCGATCCAGACCCTGCACGCCAAGGCCCTGCTTCCCCAGATGGCGGACACGTTCGCCTATTGGGCCCTTGTGCGCGAGGGGCTCGACCAGGCCTCGAACGGAGGCGACCGCAAGCTTCGTGCCGCCGAGTTGTTTCGCCGACTACACCTCGATGCGAGCGAGGTTGTGTACGACGACGACCATCTCGCCTTGATCGCCCGGGTGGTGAGTTTCGCTTAACGCTCGGAGACGGGTAGATATGGCCGCATGATCACAGATGAGATTCGGGCGCGGTTCCCCGGTGCCGAGGGTTATCTCAACACCGCCAGCATCGGCTTGCCGTCCGAGGCCACGGTTGCTGCCCTGGAGGGCGAAAGCGGGGAACGACACGAGATCGCCCAGATCGTCCCTGAGGTGTTCTGGTGGATCACCGGCTCAGCAGCGATGTGCTGACCAGACGACCCGACCGTGAGACCGCATGGCGAGCCGACCACCGTTCACCACCTCCTAACTGGCACCGGAGCCGTCGGTCACTTTCTTCAGCGGGCCCACCCCAGTGAAAGACCGAGCCAGCACTGTCGAAACCGACACGCAACTGTTAGGTTGCGTGTTATGACTCACCGGTTCAGATTCGGTATTCAAACGGCCCCGTTCGAAGACCCCGCAGCACTGCGCGAGTACGCCAAGAAGATCGAGGACCTGGGCTACGCCGAGCTGTTCAGCTCCGACCACATCAATGGCGGAGGACTCAACAATGTTGACCCGTTCCTT
>JAJCXY010000071.1 GCA_029263215.1 Acidimicrobiales bacterium | reverse complement strand
AGACGCAGGAGCGCTCCGCCGAACACAGCGAGAGGACAGCACCCGACACATTCGCTCGGGCACGCCTACCCGTCCCATCACCGCTCTCCGCTCGGTAATCGCGGGCCGAGACTGGGAATCGTGTACTCGGTATCCGGCGCTACGTGCGACGCAAGTCCTCGGGACCCGATGGGACGAGGCGTTGGCTGACGGCGGCATGAGCGGCCCTCCAGCTAGTGTGGGCTACATGGCGATCTGGTCGGTGATTGGCTCTCTGTTTCCCAGGGCGCGCAGGCGAAACGCCGGCAAGGCGCGCAGCTACAGCGGCTTCGAGGAAGCGGCACGAGCGACCGCGGACTCGCGTGGCGACAAGGTGACCGCGATGCCGCCCGATGACACACCGAGCGCCATCGACAATGTCTCGGCAGCAGCCAAGGACTACGGGCTCAGCAGATTCAGTGGTGAGTCCGACGCGCTGGCGCAAGCGTCCGGCAGCTACCGGGCCGCGAAGAAGCGTCGCCGCCGCGGTAAAGGCTGAGAATCTCCACGGCTCCCACGCCCGTTGGACTCTGCCAACCGCGGCCTCCTTCTCAGGGTTGGGTCATGAGCGAGCCCCGATTCAGCCCGTCACCGCACGGCGACGGTCCTCCTCCAGGGTCGCTTACCCCCACAAGCCATGGGATGGACCTACCTGGGCTCCGCTAATTGTAGATCTCACCCTGAACGAACCGCGGCCAATGTGACCCGCTCGGGAATCGCGGACCGAGTTTCAGAATCGAGTGCTCGGTAACCGGCGATATGCAGTGCCCTCGGTGAGACGCCATGCGCTCGGTAATCACACCGGTGTTGAAGCTGGGGCTCCGCTCACGATGGGCACTCATGAGGGTCGGCTTGCGGGCGCGTGCGTGCGACTGGGCGACGGCAGCAGCGTTCTGCGTCAGGCTCGAGGGTCGGCTGTCAGTGGGCTGAGGCATCATGTCGTCATGAACGGGGATCGGATCTGGACCGCTGCTGAGCTTGAGGTGCTCTCGCCCAACGAGCGCGACGCCATCGTCCGCGCCGGGTTCGTCACGGACCCCGATCGGGTCTCGTCCGAGCTGCTCGAACGGGCGCGCCGCAAGGCCGACGAGCGCATCGCCGCAACTGAGAGCACCCAAGCGAACGGTTGACCGGGCGTCCGGTTGGCCCCAAGACCCAACTCATGAAACTGCTCAGTGCTTTTCAGCCCTGCATCATCCGTTCGAACTCGGTATCGATGAGTTCGTTCGAGCGGCCCTCCTCGCCGCTCATGACACCTGAGTAGATCCGGGTCAGCACATCGACGGAATGGCCGAGCCGGCGGGCGACCTCGGCTGGCGGGACTCCCGCGTGCAGCATCATCGTGGCAGCGGCGTGGCGTAGGTCGTAGAGGGTGGCCGTGGCCAGCTGGGGATGGTAGTCCCACACCGCCGCCCGGGCTCGTCGCCACACCGAGCTGTAGTTCGTCGAGGTCATCGGCTGGTCGTTGGCATTGTGAAACAGCGGACCCTGTGAGTCGTCGAGTAGATCGAGGTGCGCTCGCAGGTACCCAACCAGAGGCGGCGGGAGCGGGACCTCCCGAACCGCACCAGTGGCCCGATGCTTGAGACCCTTGACCTCCCAGCGCTCACCCGAGTCGGTGTAGTCGGTACCCGGCTCGGTGGTCGCTCCCCGTAGCCGAGCTTGTCCCCAACCCGACTCCGGGAGCTCGAGGTCGTTGCAGTGAACGCCGATCGCCTCGGAGGGCCGCATGCCGGCGAGTCCCACGCAGGCGAACAGTGCCGCGTAGCGTGCAGCTCGGCCATCGAGACCGGCCACATGCTCGACGATTGTGACCACATCCTCCATGGACGGGACGGTCGCCACGTCGATGGTCATGTCGCGGCTCGGTGTCTTCCACTCCACCCGATCCATCGGATTTCGGTTGATCAGGTCTCGACGCACCGCTGCACGCAACACTGCACCGACGGTGTTCTTGCGACGGCGGGCCACCGCCGCGGTCACCGACTTGCCGTCCTGCTTCGTGGTGATGGCGACAAGTACCCGTTCGAGATCTCGAGGTGTGATCTCATCGAGCGGCAGCGACCAGCGCCGTAGCCACTGCGGCGGTGTGTCCCAGCCGGTGGAGCCCGGCTGGTAGCCATCGGACCGAGCCCACTGCACGACCCCCTCCGGTGCAGCCGGTGCACCCGGCCGTACGACGAGTGGTGCAGTGAGTACGAGCACCTCCACCGCACTACGACGGGTCGTCCCTGCCCACTGGGGCCACTTCAACAGTAGCCACTCCTGGGACCATGCCAGCCACGTAGGCGTGCTGTTCGACCACGACGACGGCTCACCGGTCGCATCGTCGAAGCGTTCACCCCGATCGACTGCATCGAGCAGGCTGCGCCGGTACCGCTCAGCCTCCGCCTTGGAGCGCAACGACCGGGTTCGGTCTCGCCCGTCGATCCGCCACTTCACCCGATAGCGCCGCTGCACCGTCGGCGTGCCCTTGGCCGGCAGACCGAGGCTGAAGACCTGCACCTTCTGCCGACCGCTCACCATGACCACCGATCACCGCTCGGTACCACTACCGCCCGAAGCCAGTGGTACAGCAGTGGTACAGACCGTAGCTGACCGCTGGTGCCCGTTGGTCGGTAGCGAGTTCGCCTCATGCGGAAATGCTATCTGACCTGGGCTTCAAGTGGCGGAGGGAGGGGGATTCGAACCCCCGGGACCCGTGAGGGCCCAACGGTTTTCAAGACCGACGCAATCGTCCGCTCTGCCATCCCTCCGAACACCACGATACTCCGACTGTGATGCAACCGGAGCTTGACCGCGGTTGCAGCTATTCGGCGGTGGCAACTTCGATTCTGTCCTGGTGCCAGTCCTGGGCGGAATCGAGGGCGAGTTCGGCCCGGTCGATCAGGGCACCCACGTCGAAGGCATGAGACGGATAGCACGCGATGCCGGCCCACATTGTGAGATCCGGATTCTCCTCGGCCAGGCAGCGGCGGAGTCGTTCCATCGTCCAAATGGCGCCGTTCTCAGGAGTGTCTTCGAGTACGACCCCGAATCGGCCGTCGCTGAGTCGGGTGGCGGTATCGGACTCGCGCAAGGTGGTGCGCAACGAATTGGCGACCAGCATCGGATCGGCGTCGGGCCGGTCGGGACCCTCTCGTCCGTCGACCACCTGGATGAGCCCCACGGCAACCGGGCGGAGGTGGCGGCGGGCGGCGGAGATCCGACTGTCGAGAGCGACGAGGAAATATTCGTGGTTGAACAGGCCGGTGGCCGCGTCGGTGAGTCCCTCGCTCGGATCGCCAGTGCCGGTGATGACTATCGGCGTGGGAGAGGAATCGCCGGCCCGCTTCTCGGCGGATACGAGCTGTTCGGAGAGACTCTTCACCGCCTCTTCGGCAGCCATACGACTCTGTACTTGGGCGGCCACCGCGCTCTCGAGTTGGCGGATTTGTTCGTTCATCGACTCGACGCGTGCTTCGAGGTGGGTGGTGTCGCTGCGACTGCGTTGGGCCAACAGGGCGGCGCCGGCTGACGCACCGGCGGACAACAGGGCCAGCTTTCGGCGGCCTGTTGCCGCGGCCATCAATCCGGTGCCGAAGCCGGCGATACCGAGGGTGCTTGCAAGGTCAATGCGCTTGTCACTCATCGAGGACTCCATCGGTAGATATGGCTCGAGAATCAAGCCCGCGGAGGGACCGTGATAGTACGACCTTCTTCCATGAAGAGGACGGACGGCGGGGTTTCGAGCAGGCCCGGCAGTCGGGCCACGTAATCGGAACGTGGGTGCTCGGTGACACCGAGGCTGGCGAGATGCGGCGTCGACCATTGCACGTCGATCAGTCGCCGTTCGTCGTCGCCGAGGCCATCGACCAGGGCCACCACAGCGGCTTTCGAGGCATCCGGGACTCGGTGGAATTTCGATTCGGCTGCGAAGAGGCCACCCACGGCGATCCCGTAGAGCCCTCCCACCAGTTCTCCGTCGCGCCACGTCTCGATGCTGTGACACCAGCCGAGATCGTGGAGTCGCCGGTAGGCAGACTTGATGCGATCGTCGATCCAGCCCTGGGGTCGAGATGGGTTGGCGCAGCCGGCCAGCACTTCTTCGAAGGCGGTGTTGATCCTGAACTCGAATCTGCGCAGCGACCGGGCCAGGGAGCGACTCACGTGAAGGTCGGCCAACTCGAGCAGGCCACGCGGGTCGGGCGACCACCAGCCAAGTGATCCACCCGGCTCGATCGGCATGGGGAAGAGCCCCGACCGGTAGGCAGCGAGGATCGTGCCGGGTTCGTCGTCGGCACCGACCCCGACAAGGCCCGATGCATCGGCCTCCTCGACCGGCGGAAAGCTCCACGGACTCTGCGGCGGCTCGATCGACACGACGTCAGCCTATGTTCGACGGCCGGGTAGCTTGCCTGCATGCCCAGCAAGCTCCCGCCCGAACTCGCCCCTGCCCTGCGGGCCAGGCGTCGCGAGTTGGCCGCTCAGGCCACCGGCCGGGTTCTCGATCTCGGGGGTTGGACCGATCACGCCGACGTCTACCGCGAGTCCGACGAGGTCACCAAATTAGACTCCCTCGACGAGCTCGGTGAATCGGCCGGTGATTTCGACACGATCGTGTCGATGGTGAGAACGCCGCTGGTGGCCGATCTCGACCGTTTCATCCGCGCTCTCGTCGCCCAGCTCGGGGACGACGGACACATCCTGTTCCTCGAGCCGACCATCCGAACCGGGCGCGTCGGCCAACTCCTGGCGCTCGGGGGCCGCCTGTCGAAGCCGCTGATGGGTCTGCACCTCGATCGTGATGTTCCCCACGTCATCCGTCGAAACGGCCTGTTCGTCACCGATCTGCATCGTTTCGAGGTGCCTTCGGTGTCGGCCCCGCTGAGGCCATTCGTGGAGGCTCGCTGTCGCCGCCCCACCGCCGAAGTCGCTGGGCCCGATACCTCGGCCGAGGTCAGCTGACCTCGATCAGCACGGAGTGGATCATCACCTCGCGAGACGGGGCACCACCGAGGTTTCCGGTGTCGACGTGGAGGCCGATGATCTCCTGGAGAACAGCGAGTCCGCTGTCGTCGGTGTCGCCGAACACGACATAGACGCCCTGCCCGTCGAGCAGGGCGGCGTTGGTGCCGGTGGTGAAGAAGAACTGGGCCCCTCCGGCATCGGGTCCACCGCTGCGGGCCATGACCAACTGGCCTGGTTCGTAGCGGTAGGGACCGGTGAGTTGGCCGGTGGCGGCGTCGAGGTCGAAGGTCGGTTCGTCGACGATCGTGTAGCCGGGGCCGGGATCCGACGGTGAGTTGGTGTGGGGCGAGCCGCCCTGGATGATGTCGATGCTCGGGTCGGTGCGAAAGATCGTGGTGTTGTCGTAGTAGCCCCAGCGGGCGAGGGTGACGAAGTTGTTGACCGTGAGCGGCGTGCTTTCGGTGTCGAGGGTGACCCGAATTTCGCCCTCACTCGTGTCGAAGACGGCCACATGGGTCTGGCTGGGATCGATGCAGATCGGTTGGGGGCCGGCGAAG
>JAJCXY010000070.1 GCA_029263215.1 Acidimicrobiales bacterium | reverse complement strand
GAGCAACTCCTCGCCGCGGCACTCACCGACGATCAGCCCCACGTCATCGTTCTCGATGCCCTGTACGCGGGCAGCTACCTGGGGGTGGTGGAGGCCTACCGAGCCGCGAGTGCTGAACGGGTGAGGGTTGTGCACAACTCTCACAACGTCGAAGCCACGCTCGCCCGGCAGATAGCGGATGCCGAAGCGGTGATGCCGTTGCGGGTGTTACGCAAGGTGCTTGCTGCCTCCACAGAACGGGCCGAGCACGACGTCCTCGAAGCCAGCGACGCCTTGTGGGCCTGTAGCGATTCCGACGTTTCCGGATTCGTCACCCACCACGGATGGAGCGGACCATCCGTCGTCGTCCCCAACGTGGTCGACACGGCCAGTTACCGCGATGCCTTCCGCCGGCACGAGGACCATCCGGGCGTGGGCATGGTCTTTCCGGCCACGTTCTCCTACCCGCCCAATGAGGTCGGCGCTCGCTTCCTTCTCGACGAGATAACGCCGAGGCTCCCCGATATCCCTTTGGTTCTCCCGGGGGCGGGCCCTCCGCCGAGTCTTCTGGCTGCCGCCGAGGGACTAGCGACGGTGACAGGAGCGGTGCCCGACATGCGTCCGTTCCTCGCCGACGCGGCGGTCATGGTTGTGCCCCTGTTCGAAGGCGGCGGAACCCGACTGAAGGTGCTGGAGGGCTTCGCGGCGGGACTCCCCGTGGTTGCCACGACGAAAGCCGTGGAGGGGCTGGTGGTGGAGCACGACCATCACCTGCTGTTGGCAGAGACGCCCGACGAGTTCGCGGGCGCGGTCCGTCGGGCGAGTCAGCCCGAGGTTGCGGCGCGGCTGCGCGCCGCCGCCAGCAAGCTCGTCGAATCGCGCTACTCGGTGTCTGCGGTGTCGACGGTGCTCGCGGCGGCGCTCGCTTGACCCACACCCAACCACGACCCGAATTGGTCGCCGAGTGAGTCGATCGCCATCGACCCTGCTTTGGGGACGAGTCCTGCACCCGTGACCATCCAGCCGCCGCGGCGATGATCGGCGGCTGTCGACGGGCGGGGGCTGTCCGGTTCGACGTCGGTGATCGACGTGTGCACACGGCCCGGGCATCGCAGCCGCCACACAGCGACCACATCGGCCAGCGCGTCGTGATGAGGTCCGGGAAATGCGTCCTCGGTGCACAGAACCTCCGCGAGCACGGGCTCGCCCTCGTCGTCACGTAGCTCGTGCAGGTGGTCGACCAGCCAGGCGAGCACCTCTTCGCGTTGACTGGCCGGCAGGATTCCTCTCCGCTCACGTCCCTCGAGGTTGAGTCGGATCGCGGTGGCTGGGGCGATCAATTTGACGGGGGTGAACACGTCGGCGGTCGGGACCGGCCCTCGCGTGCCCCGTGCTCGTGCTCGCAGAATCTTCGCCGCCGATCTCCAACCGATCGTTGGATGGCGCTGCAGCCAGTGCCGATTCAGCGCCCGCACGGTGGCCTCGGTCGCCGGCCCGGCATCAGGTGCCACGTGCATGCCGAGCAGGCTGAACACGACCACTCGACCGGGGTCGCCACCCCAGGCTTCGATGAGTTCGCCGAGGTGAGTGTCGAGCGCCTTTAGTTCGTCGGCGACCGGATCCGGGCCCGCCTCGCCGGACGGATAGCGATGGCCGAGACAGTGAGTCGACGAGAACACCGCAAGGTTGAGGTCGTGGTCGTGGGAGCGAACCCAGGTGGTGGCGGCCTCAGAGAACGCGGCGCGGCGTTCGCCCACTGCCGCGACATGGCGATCGATGGCTTCGTCGCCGTGCTGTGCTCGGTAACACTCGCGAAACGCTCCGTGAGGCCGGTGTTCGAGACACAGTCGGTGTAGTTCGGCCGATGACGCCGACGGGTCGTCGGAGTCGGCGCCATGACACATCCAGTCGACGATCTCGGCAACGCCAGGATGGGGGACGTAGGGAGACTTGGGTACGTCGAGAACACTGGCGGTGATCCCTCTTTCGGCCAGATCGACCCACCATGGGCGGGCCGGCCCGGGCTCGTCCCGTCGCAGCATCGTTTGCTGGTATCCGCCGACCGGTGCCTGCTCGAAGTGGAATCGGCCGTGAACTCCCGGCGGAGTGCCAGTTGAAAAACTCGTCCAATGGGCGTCGTCACCGAGGCCGCCATAACCGTCGAGCGGAGTCCACGTACCGGCGCCGAGAATTCCGGCGAGCACCGGCAGGCGACGCTCGGTAAGCATGCGACGGATCAGGTAACCGTCGGCCGCGTCCCATCCGACGGCCAGGAGACGTTCAGTGGCGTTCACGCCCACGTCAACCGACGTTTGGCCAACCCTTGTCGGGTTCGACGTCGTGAATCGGGTCGAGGAGGAGCAACGACTCCATGTCGTTGAAGGCCTGAAGCGACGGAGTGGCGTACGTCGGGGGCCCGTCGGCGGAGAGATCGCCGCCCACAGCATCGGTCGATTCGACCAGCAGGTTCTGAGCGTGAACCTGGCGCACGAACATCGACACCTCGTCTGGCGCCTCCGGCTGAGTCGGAAAGGTCGCCTTGGCCCATTCCGACAGCCCTTGCAGATTCGCTCCGGCGGTGAGAAGACTCCACACGACCGCGCCGACACCGTCGGTGCTGAAGTAGACCCCGTTGGCGAGGTCGACTATCACGACCTCTCCGTCGACGGCTTCGTGGACGACGTCGCCGGATCGGATCGTCAGAGTGGTTTCGGGTGTGATCATTGCTTCCTCCACCGACATGAGTGGCGTCGGGTCGACTTCCCGTCGTCCCGCCGATGGCTAAAGTTAGCGACCCCGCTGGCGATTGAGGGTTTCATGGCGCGAACAAGAACAGGCCAAGCAGCGGCCGCGGCTCGAGGCGTTGCGGGTTCGTTCATGTATTGCCTCCGCCAGTCGTGGGCGGCGAGCCGGTTCGAGACCATCGGGAGCGTGGGAGCCCCGCTCCTCCAGAGCGTGCTCCCAGCCGCCCTGGCGCTAACCCTTCGAGGCCTTGTCAACGCAGTGAGCGACCGGACCGACGGTGGTGATGCTTCGATCTCGACATGGGTCTTCCTGAGCCTGACCCTGTCTGCCCTTCTCGCGACCACGGCCGCATTGCAGGCCTACTTCGCGGAACGCACGGTCGAAACACTCGACCACCGTCTGGGTGTTGGCGTCCTCGAACACGCATCGAAACTGGACTTCTCCTATTTCGAGGATCCTGCATTCCACGACACCTTGTCGCTCGTGCGGGAGAGTCCCGGAAAGCACGTCCACGATGTGCTCACCAAGGGCCTACGCGGAGTGGCCTCTCTGGTGACGATCGTGTCCCTGCTCGTCGTGCTCGCCGGCATCGAGGCCCGCCTCATTCTGTATCTGGTCCCGCTGTCGGTGCCGTTCATGGTGCACCGCTGGTGGCTGGGGCGGATGCGTTACGTCGCCCAGTTCGAACAAAGCCGTTCGCGCCGTTGGGTGCAGTACTTCTCGAACCAGCTCATGAACGGGGCGACCGTCCCCGAGACGCGAGCTCTGGATGCGTCGGCCCTCTTTGTCGATCGGGCCGATTCGCGCCTGGGTGAGATCCGTGAGGCCAACGCCAGGGTCTACCGCCGACAGTTCGCCAGCTCGATGGTTTTCAACATCCTCGCCCTCGCCCTTGTGCACCTCGCCCTGCTTCAGGCCGCCGACCGGGCCGGGACCGGCGATCTCACCATCGGCGATGTAGCCACCTTCGCCACCGCTGCGGTCGGGATGCGGTCGGCGCTCGACATGTTGTTCAACAGTGTCTCCTCGCTGCGTTGGCACATGGCCAACCTCGACCACCTTCGTGCGTTTTTTGCCCTCCCCGTCGCGGTGGGCCGGAGCCCCGCCGCCGTGCCCCGCTCACCGCCCCCGTCCGCGGGCCGGCCCGTGCTGGTCGTCGACGATGTGACATTTGCCTACCCGGCTGGTGGTCCGATCCTCGACGGATTCTCTCTCGAAGTCGCGGCGGGCGAGACGGTGGGCATAGTGGGTCGCAACGGGAGCGGCAAGACGACCCTCGTCAAGCTCATCACCGGGTTGTACCTCCCCCAACAGGGCTCGATCACCGTCGAGGGACTCGATACGAGCGAGGCGGAGGTAGACGAGATCTGTCGCAACCTGTCGATCGTTTTCCAGACCTTCGGCCAATACAACGCCACTGCCGGGGAGAACATCGCCCTTGGAGACTGGCGTCGCCTGCTCGACGACCGAACCGCGGTCGAAGCCGTCGCCGAGCGCGCCGGTCTCAGCGATCTCATCAAGGACCTCCCAGATGGGTACGACACCCTGCTCGGCCGACAGTTCGGCGATGTGTCGCTGTCCGGCGGTCAGTGGCAGCGATTCGCCATCGCCCGAGCGTTCGCCAAAGACGCGTCGCTGATGATTCTCGACGAGCCGACCGCCGCGCTCGACCCTGAGGCGGAGTTCGCGGTCTTCCGACGCTTCACCGAACTGGCAGAAGGGCGTTCGACCCTGCTGATCTCCCACCGGTTCTCCACCCTGGCCCTGGCCGACCGGATCGTCGTGCTCGACGAAGGTCGAGTGATCGAGGAAGGGACCCACGAAGAGTTGCTGCACCTCGACGGCACGTACGCCGACCTACACGGTCTCTTCCGAGGGAGCGGGGCGGGCGGCAGCGGAGCCTCTTCATGAGCCGCGATCTCGCGCTGCTGCGTTTCGTTTTGGATGTCGACGCCGACCGTGAGACCCGTCTTTGTCACTGGCGAGAGTGGGCCGCCGCGGGAGAAATCGACGACCATTCACACCAGGCGTACGACCTTTTCCCAGCTGCCTACATTGCTCTCACCGAGATCGGCGAGGATCATCGATGGTTGGCCCGACTGAAGGGTGTCCATCGTCAGGCGTGGACCAGAAACACGCTGCATCAGGCCGCTCGCGAAGAGGCACTCACCGTTCTGGCCAAGGCCGGCCTCGACCACATCCAGCCGTGGCCAACAGACCTCGCCGGCGCCGCCGAAGGCCAACCCACCACCTTCACCCTCCCCGATCCCCGCATCGTGGTCAGATGGGCCGACGCAGGGAGGGCCGAGCGCTCATTCGTCACCTCCGGCTGGACCTCCGAGCCTGCTCCGCCCGGTGGACTCGGACCCCTCGGGGTGATCCAGAGATTCGACCGCCTGTTCACCAACGACGAATCCGGCGCCACGATCCGACTCGCGGATCACCTGCTCCCGGGCGAGTCGGGCAAGGCCCGCGCCGACGCCCCATGGTCGCGTGCGGCCCCCGCCGCGACAGCACACTGTCACCGAGCCTCCGCCGCAGATATCGCCAGAGCAATCCTCACCGAACCCGAACCCGAGGGCGGCTCCTACCGTTGGGCACTGGAACTCGCCGCCCACCTCGGCACCTCCGAGCCGACCGCTAGTGTCGAGCTGGCCCCGGATGGTGACGCGCTCGGAACTCTCGCTCGCCGTCGACTCGACTGCTACGCCGAAGTGACCGGACACAGGGTTGATGTGGTGACGGGACTCGCGTCCGCGACCTCCGGCGGGGCGATCCGACTGGTTCGAGATGAGGTCCGAGCGGCGCGGAGGTTCGACCACGGGATCCGTGATCTTCGGGGTCACGCGCGCACGTTGGCCGGCTACTCGCTCCATCGGCTCCGGCGCTCCCCAGGCCGCGCCGCCCGCCACCTCGGCTTCAGGTCTCGCCCCGCTGACGGTGCAGGTGGTCGCGCAGCGCCTTGAGCAGGGCTGGGTTGCCCTCGTCGGAACGAGTCAATCCCATGTTGGAGTAGTGGAGTCGCCGTCGGTAGACCACGCGGTCGAGCATCATCGACCGAACGTCGACGGCCCGAGCTCGGGCCTGCCAGTCGATGTCGACACTCTGGGACTGGGCCGCGAACGGTCCGATCCGGTCGATCGCGGATCGCCGCATCAGCACACCGACCGTCGTCCACGACTCGATCACCGTCTGCATTATCGGGTGACGGGTTCGGTATTCGTCGTCGGTTTCATCGTCGTAGAACTGCTCCGCCAGGCCGTAAACGGCTTCCAGCTCCGGGTCGGCCGCCAAGGCCGTCAGCTGGACCTGGGTCTTGTCCGGAAGCCAGACGTCGTCGGAGTCGAGGAAGGCGACGAGATCGCCGGTTGCGTGGTCGAGTCCGAGGTTGCGAGCGGGGCCGATTCCGGCATTGTCCTGGCGAAATGTCATCACTGCGTCGCCGTAGAACTCAGCGAGGTGACCGGCCACCGGCTCGGCCGAGCCGTCGTCGACCACGATGATCTCGTCGGCCGGCCTGGTCTGATTCATGGCACTCTCGATCGCCTCGTCGAGCAGGCGATGCGACCGGTCGAACACGGGGATGATCACCGAAATGCGGTGGCTGTCGGTCACGGCTGGCTCTCGTTCAGGTCGGCCAGGAGAGAGGTGATCACGCCGGGGATTTCGGACACGTCGGGGCCCGCCTCCATCACGAAGCTGGGAATGGTACGAACAAGCGAGGCCATCATCGCCAGGGCAGCAGGCCCGCTGTCGGGTAGCTGAAACATCGACGTCGGAGCGAGCGCTCGCAGGGCGGTGCCTCCCGAGATGGGCGACAGTCGCGTCGGGCCTTCGGGGACGATCGAGGGCAACACGATGGCTCGCAGGGGCGCCGCGGCCAGCAAGGCATCGGGCGCCTCCTCGGCGAGGAACATCAGCTGCTTCTCCTCGCCGATGCGCTCGATGTTGGCCACCCACGAACGCAGATGTGGGAACCGGGCCAGATCGGTTTCGCCGCGCAGTTTGCCGGTGCTGTAGAGGCTGTGCACGATCGGCGTCGGTTGGGTCTCGATGACGCAGTAGTCGTCGCTCAGGTACCCGAGTTCGGTGCCGAGACAAGCCAGAGCCGAGGTGGACTTGCCCGAGCCGCCCTTGCCGGTGATGAGCACGGCGCCACGTTCCGAGCCGACCGCAGCCGCGTGGACGCAATGACGGTCGGTGTCTGACAACCACCAGTTGAGAACGCTTCGGAAGGGCGCGCCGAAGTCCCAGAGCGGAAGAGCTACGTGATCGGCGACCCACATCCAGCCCCGTGCCGTGTCGCGGTCGTACATCGCAAGAAGCCCGTCCCAGGGCACGGCGATGGCACGGCAGCGATCGGTTGTGAGCTCAGGGATCTCGTGACGGGTACCGAGGTTTGGGACCCCAGCGGCCCGCATCAGGAACTGCAGGACGGGTGAGAGTTCGGCCCCCGACGCCGCAGAGTCGAGAACATCGAGATGGAATGCAGCATCAGTTGACTCCGGCACGGGCGTCCGTGCATGCCCGAGGGCGCGGGTCAATGGTTCTGCGGCTGCCGCACCGACAAACCGCACAGACACCTGCGCTCCCGCGATTTCGAACCATCTCGTCTCGACCTCTGCCGTTGGGTCGGCGACGGCGCGTTCCACAGATCGCTGCATCAGCTCGATGCCGTCGAGTCGGTCGTCGTTCGCGGTCATGCTCGCTCCGATGCCACATAGTCGAGCCATGCCTGCTTGTCGGCAACGGGATCAGCCCCGTCGTCCACCCGGTGCCAATCGATGTCTCCACCATCGGCGGCGAGCCCGGGCCGACCGGCGCGCTCTCGTAGTCCGGCCACGGCTCCCGCAACCAGCGCTCGCATCGTGCTCGGCAGCGAGTCGCGGCCGCGGGTGAGGAGGAAGCCACTCGACCAGCCGCTGCGGGCTCTCTTGTCGGATCGGCGCCGGGCAACGGTGCGGTTCAGGCCGACCCAGCCCGAAACGGGGCACAACTCCTCGACGAGCCCGGCCGGTATGGGCGTGTCGAGCATCCGGTGAGCGCGATCAAGGACCGTGGCGCAAAGCGTTGCGACCCGGTATTCCCGAGCGCGGACCACGAAGTCGTCCCAGTCGACCGACCCGGACCGAGCCACGACGTCGATGTCGCTCATCCACACGAGGCGCCGGGCCCCCGCGAGTCCCGTGTGCGAGCACAGGTGCAAAAGGGTGTCGGTCGGGTCGACAGTCGGCAGGGAGGTGCCCAAGGCGTCGAACTCGACCCGCCGTTCGATCATGGCGGCGACCTCCCAGCGGAACTGGTGGCGTTGGGCTTGGAGGGCGATGGGGTGCCAGTGGAGGTCGATCACCATGTGGAAGTCCCCGAGCGGGACCTCCCCGACACCGTGGTCGAGAAACCCGGCCCAGTTGGCGGTGAGTGACGGATGGCCCGCGGCCTCGAGGGCCTGCATGACCGGCCCAAAGTCGGAGCGATGTACCAGTAGATCGAGATCGACATAGGTCCGGGAGCGGCCTTCGTACCACGAGGCGAGCGCCGGTCCCTTCAGGATCACCCAGCGCCCGTCGGTGACCGAGTCGAGTATGGGCGCGAGGTCGTGAGCGGTTCGGGCGACACGAAGATTGCGGGCCCGACCCAACCGGCGAGCTTCGGTAAGGCGGCGGCGCGGCTCGTCACCAAGGGTTTCGATCGCTGCGAGTTCGCCGTGAAGGAGGGCGGCGACGCGGTGGTTCTCGGCCAAGGTGACCAGTTCAGAGCCTTCGGCGCGCGAAGCGAGGTCGAGAAAGGCCGCCCGCTCGCGCTCGGCACACGCGCCGTTCTCGCGGCTGCACCGCAGCGCGGCCAATAGTGCTTCGCTCGCCGTATTTGATCCGACCATGATTCCCGTCGCGAGTGTACGCACTTCAGCTATCTGTCCCTGTAGCCGTCGGCAACGCGTGTCTAGAGTTGACCAGGCTCAACCGGATTGGGCTCGAGCTGTCGACGGAGGGAGAGGCATGCGAACGCGGCTTCGAATCGAGTTCGCCCGTCCGGACGATTCCGGCGATCGTGTCGAGATGTACTTCGCATTGCGACGCACGCCGGTGGTCGACCGTTTCATCGGCCTCGTCGAGGCAGGTAACCAGGCCGCTCACGGGTTCCGCACATCGTGGTCGATGGGTGCCGGTGAGCCCCCGGTCGCAGAGCACACCGATGCTCTCAACCTGCTGATCGAGGAGTTCAATGCCAGTAATCTGGGTGCCGCCCGCATCGACACAGGCGTCACGGTGGGCAATGTCACTCGCCGCGAACTGAACGAGATCCACGAGCAGTTCGAGATCCACCTCAAGGCGTCGCAAGCAGGACGCGACGATCAGGTCGCAGGGCTCGATTCGGTGATGGCGGCTCTCAACGCAATAAACCTCGCAGTACATCGCCTCGAGTCCGACCTCGACAGGGCGGCGCAGGCCGATCAGGTCTTCAGCTATCTCACGTCGACGATCGAGCGCGAAGGCTGGGTCGACAAGGAGCCTCTCGATGATCGCGACTACGACGAGTTCACTATGCAGGAGCGGTTCGGCATTCTGTATGCCAACTACGCCACCACCGGCAAGAACCTGCAACACATCTTCTGGTCCGACGACTTCGAGCTGCTCGAAAAGGGTGGCGCCACCCCCCAGCGGGTGATTTCGAGCGGCGTGTTGGCAATGTTCAACAGCCCTCGGAAAAGCCACCGGGAGGAGTACGGCCGTTTCGCGCGCTGGTTCGAGGAGAACGACATCCAGCGCTACGGCTACAAGCTCGAGGACAAACGCAATAGCCTCGGCATGATCAAGCTAGGCAGCATCATTCCAACGGCTGACAACGAGCGGTTCTACAGCAAGGTTCGCCGCCGCTTCGATCCGAAGGCGTTCGTCAATGCGTATGTCGCACACTCACGGGTGACGGCGATGACGATCGAGGGCTGATGCCCGCTCAAGATCGTGATTGTCCAGATGTTCAGTTCCCGGAGTTGATCTCCTGAAGCAGGGCACGAGTGCGGAGGTAATCGTCGCTGCTTGCCCCGACCTCGGCCGCGGAGAATTCGGTGGCCCCCGAGGCGCTGATGACGGCGAGCTGTTCGCGGACCGATTCCTCGGTTCCGCAGATCATCGCCTCGCCGGGTCCGGCGTATCCGTCGATATCGAGCATCGCTCGATACGACGGGAGGGTTCCGTAGCGCTCGAGCACCTGGCCGATGAACCTGCGCATCCCCGACTCGTCGTCGGTGACCGCGATGGGCAGTGAGCAGATGACGCGCGGTTCAGCTCGCCCGGCAGCGGCCGCAGCATCGGAGATATGAGGCACGATCTGGGTCGCAATCGCCTCCGGCCCTGTCATCCAGAGGATCGTGCCGTCGGTTCTGGCGCCGGCCAGCTTCAACATCTGTGGGCCCATGGCGGCAAGGATGACCTCGGGCGTGTCCTGGGTTGGGCGAGCGCCTTCGAAACGGGCGGTGTAGTCCTCACCTGCGAAGCTGGCGCGGCCCTCTTCGAGCAGTGGTTGGAGGCAGGACAGGTAGTCGCGCATGTGCCTGATCGGCTTGTCGAACTTCATGCCCCACGTCTCGGCCACGACCGGTGCATGGTTCACCCCCAACCCCAAAGCGAGCCGGCCTCCCGTGGCGGCCTGGGTCGTGAGAGCTTGCGCGGCCAGGGCGGTCGGATGGATCGGGAAGGTCGCGTTCACGGCGGTACCTAGCTCGATGCCAGGAGCCTGATCGGCTGCGAGCGCGATCACCGTGAGAGCGTCGACGAGTCCGGTCTGGGCGAGCCACCAGCCGGCGAGCCCGTCGTCGGCTGCCTTCTTGGCGTGGGCGAGAAGTCGGGGGATGTCGGAGTGCAGGAGCTCGGAGCTGCCATTGATGGAGATACGCATGGTCAGCCATGTTAGGGCTGTCGCGGCCCGGGCAGATGGGGCAACATGGCGAGATGATCCTCACGATCCTCAACGGCACCATGCTCGACACAACCCGGATGGAGCTGGTGGGGGAGCGACACATCACGATCGAGGGCGACCGGATTGTCGATGTCGACTCCGCTGTGCCGAGCGTGGACGCCGACCTGGTGATCGACGCTCGCGGCCGCTACGTGATGCCCGGCTTCATAGATGGCCACGTCCACCACGTCATCACCACCATGGACTTCCCCCGTCTCCAGCGCCTGTCGACCACCGAGGTGGCTCTGGGTATGGGAAGGCTGGCGGAAGCCACCGTTCACCGTGGCTTCACGACGGTGCGCGACACCGGTGGAGACACGAGCGGTCTGGTGAGCGCGATCGCGGCCGGATTGTGTGCCGGCCCCCGCATTGTCAGATCGGGGCGGGTGATATCGCAGACCGGCGGGCACGGTGATCTCAACCCGGTCGAAGGCGGTGCTCTCTGTGCCTGTCAGATCCACACCAGCGGGCTCAGCCATGTGGCCGATGGCCCCAACGCCGTCCGTCGTGCTGTGCGAACTGAGCTGAGAGATGGCAGCGCTTTCATCAAGATCATGACCTCAGGCGGTGTCGCCTCGCCGACCGATCCTTTCGACTGTGTGCAATACAGTGCGGAGGAGATCCGCGCGGCAACGCTCGAGACCGGTCATCGCCATACCTACACCACGTCACACGCATATCAGCCTGATGCGATCAGCATCGCGATCGAGAATGGGGTGAGGTGCATCGAGCACGGAAACATGGTGGATGCGCCGACCGCCGCCCGCATGGCCGAACTCGGGGTGACGATGGTTCCCACACTGGTGACCTACAAGGCGCTGGCGGAGCTCGGAGCGAAACTGGGTTTGCCCCAGCGAAACATCTCCAAGAACGATGGGGTCTTCGAAGCCGGCCAATCTTCGATAGCTGTGGCCAAGGCAGCCGGAGTGGAGCTCGGGTTCGGCACCGATCTGTTGGGCGAGGCCCAGCCGTGGCAGAACCGCGAGTTCGCGATCAGAGCTGCGCTCGAACCAGCGGTCGATGTCCTGAGATCGATGTATGTCGTGAATGCGCGCCTGTGCGGTCTGGAGGGTGAGGTGGGCATCATCGCGCCGGACACGGCCGCCGACGTCGTGGTCTCCGCTTTTGATCCGCTTGCCGATGTCGCCGCCTTGGCGGACCCGGATGTGGCCCTCGCCGCGATCGTGTGCCGCGGTGAAGTGGTCGCCGATCGACTGGATCACTGACACCGCAGTCGGCCAATGTGAGGACTTTCGGCAGTAGTACCAGGGGGGCGGAAGGGCGACTCTGGTGACATGGCGACGAAGGGAAGGCGGCCATGCACACCTCGGCGAGGATCGGTAGCTACTCGGGCCCTGCAAAGCTGGCCGGCGGCGACGTGATGGTCGAACTCACGGCTCATTGCGAGCTTGGTGTATCTGGCGCGTTCGAGGAAGTGCGGTGGGACGGAGTGGCCTACATCCTCAGCGGCGACGACCTGTACGAGATCATCGGAAGCCACGTCCCCATAGAAATCGACGGCAGAACCGCCGAGATGACCGCGGCCGGAGATTTCCTCCTCATGGAAGGGGTCCACGAGGTTCGCCTGACCGGTTGCGGCGCCCCACCGTTCGAGATCGCCGTCGTCTGATACCCGCTGGCGCTACCCCCGGTTCCATCCGGGCAGTATGGTTCGGCCCAACTCATGAGCTTCGGGAGAGGGAATGAACGAGGGCGACATCGTCGACGACTTCGAGCTACTCGACCAGAGCGGTGAGCCCGTCACCTTGAGCAGCCTGGTGGAGGAGGGGCCCCTGGTCCTGTTCTTCTACCCGAAGGCGATGACCCCTGGTTGAACCAAGGAAAGCTGCCATTTCCGCGATCTGGCCTCGGAGTTCACAGAACTCGGAGCATCCAGGGCGGGAATCAGCGCCGATCAGGTCGATCGGCAAAAGGAATTCGATGATCTCGACGGTCTGGGATTCCCCCTGTTGAGCGACCCCGATCGTGAAGTCCACCGCCAGTTCGGCACCCGGCGGCTGGGTCCCTTGCCGGGCAAGCGAGCCACCTTCGTGATCGACTCGGACAGGCGCGTCGTTCGGGTCATCCGCAGCGAGACCAACATGCTTGCCCACGCCGACGAAGCACTCGAAGCCATCGCCGAGTTGGTGAACTGAGCGACGGTCGGTTCAGCTGAGCGACTCGTCGAGCCATACAGGGGCTCGATCGAGGAGAAACTCGGCCACGTACTGGCAGCGATCGAGTACATCGCACAGCACTTCCTGGCCGAGATAGATGCGGGCGAGGGTGACATCGACGCGCGCGACGATAGCGATCGCCCGCTCCGCAGCATCGGTGACAGCCGCGAAGCTGTCGACGGCGCTCACCTCCAAGGGCAATTCGGTGCCGCCGATGCCGGCGAGTTCAGTGGCGAGCACGAGAAGATCGGGTCCTGCGGGAAGGGGAGGCAGGGCGAAGCTGATGGTGACCGGCACAGTGATGTTGGGGTCGGGCTCGCCCTCCTCGCCCACGCGGATGACTTCGTCCTCAAAGCGGATCAGGGTGCGAGGGTCGATTTCCAACGCGAGATGCATATCGAGGGGACCATCGCAGGCGCGATCGGGGTGGAGGTCTACTTCCCAGGTCTGCCGGTTGGTGTAGGTCTCGATGAAGTGGCGTTCGTCGTGGACATGGAAGCCGTGCTCAGCGACATGGTCCTTGAGATCAGCGACAAAACCCTGAAGATCGATCACTGCCATTGGCTACAGCCTGCCATCATTTCGACCAAGAGCGTCGCGACATGGTGGGGGTCCGTGGTTTATGACGTGGGACATGGTTCACTGCCGCGGTGGACGACTCCGATCTGCTCACCGTGTTACACGCCGCGGTCACCGCCGTGGTCGCTGTGTTCGACGGCCACGACGACTGGGGTCTGACCGGTGATCGGCATGGCCAGTACGCCAGTGATCTGGTGGCAGACGAGGCCGCCCTCGCGGTTTTGACCGGTGCTGGTCTTCGCGTTCTGAGCGAAGAGAGCGGGCTTGGACCCGGCAGTGGGATGGTGGCTGTCCTCGACCCGCTCGACGGGTCCACCAATGCCTCGCGTCCCTTGCCCTGGTTTGCCACCAGTATCTGTGCGGTTGATGACACTGGCCCCCGCGCGTCGGTGGTCCACGATCACGCTGCCGGTATTCGCCACGACGCCGTTCGAGGTGGGGGAGCGAGGGTCGATGGAGTGCCGCTCGTCAGACGTGAGAGCGTGGAACTCGGCGATGCGCTGGTGGCGGTCAACGGTCTGCCTCCCCGCAACCCCGGGTGGGGCCAGTTTCGTTGCTACGGCGCAGCTGCCCTCGACCTCTGTGCGGTGGCCGACGGCCGGTTCGACGCCTTCGTCGATTACGACCACGACGCCCTGGGTGCGTGGGATTATCTAGGCGGTCTGCTCGTATGCCGGGAGGCGGGCGTGGATGTGGCGGATGCCGAAGGTCGCGATCTCGTCACCCTCGACCATCGGGCTCGGCGCACTCCTGTCGCCGCTCCCGGTGCCCTTCTCGCTCCCTTGTTGCGGGCACGTCAGGAGGCCGACCGATGAGTCGACAGTCGACCACCGGTCTGAAGGCCGTACTTCACCGTTCCATCCTGCGGATTTTCGGCCGTCTCCCGAAAGCGGCACGCCGTTTCATCGTCCGCATCATCACCCCGAGCTGGACGGCTGGCGCGGTCGGGATCATCGAGCGTGACGACGGGCGATGGCTGCTCGTTCGGCCGGTGTACCGCAAGGCATGGGCGGTACCCGGTGGGCTCATGAACCGGGGCGAGAGGCCCGAGCAGACCGTTCGCCGAGAACTCTCCGAAGAGTTGGGGATCGAGGTCGATCTGGCGGGTGAGCCCTGGGTGATCTACGACAGCGACCTGCGCCGCCTCGACGCGGTGTTTCGTGGTCGGCTGGCCGAGGGAACCGACCCGGATGCCATAGAGATCCAAACTCCGGAGCTCCTCGACGTGGGCTGGTTCGATCCGGACGATCCACCCCAGCTCGAAGAAGAGGCCCGCGACGTGGTGCTGCTCAGCAAGCGCGTTCGCGAGGGTGGCGATCGGATACTTCTGCGCTAGGTGACCCGTGGCCTGGCGATTGGCGCGCTACCTTCGTCGCCCATGACAGTTCAGACAGGAAATGGCCGCATGCGGGCGGTCGGCCTGTCAATCGTCCTGGCCATTGGTGCCTCACTGCTGGCCTCTTCGCCGGCATCCGCCGATCTGGTCGACGAATACCAGCCGGGTTCGTGCATCGCCAACGCGATCGTGAGCACACCGTTCGTCGACGTGGCCCAGAGCCGCTTCTACACCAACGCAGTGGGATGGGCCTACCTCAATGACGTAACCCAGGGCACCGACGGCACCCACTTCTCGCCCGACGATCCGGTGACCCGAGGCCAGTTCGCCACGATGTTGCACCGGATGATGTGCGAGCCGGCTCCCGCGGACACGGCCCCGTTCACCGACCTCGTGTCGGGTGCCTTCTACCGCACCGCCGTCGATTGGCTCTGGGGCGCGTCGCTCACCACCGGGAAGACAGCCACGGAGTACGGGCCCGAAGACAGCCTCACCCGTGGAGAGTTCGCGACCTTCCTCCACCGCCTGGTCGGCGAGCCGTCCGGTGCGCCGGCCAGCGGGTTCGTTGATGTCGCAGCTCTGGCCTTTTTCGCTGATGCCGTCGACTGGTTGTTCTGGCGGGAACTGACCACCGGGACAAGCCCCACCACCTACTCGCCGGATCGGGTCGTCACGCGCGCCGAGGTGGTCACCTTCCTCTACCGGCTCAACATCAAGTCGGTGGGGCTCATCGACCCCGCCGACATCAAGCTCGGGTTCAGCACGGTCCTCAGCGGCCTGGTGAGGCCGGTCGCAGCGGCCACCGATCCCACCAGCGGAGCGGTCTACATCGTTCAGCAGGATGGCCAGCTGCTGCGAGTGGCCGCCAAAGGCGATGGCACACCGGACTGGGCGGCAGGCCCCACCGAGGTGCTCGACATCAGCGATTCCGTTCTCTCGGGAGGCGAACGGGGTCTGCTGGGCGTGGCGGTTTCACCCGACGGCTCGAACATCTACCTTTCCTTCACCACTCACCCGCTCAGTACCGACGCCAGCCACAGCGTCATCTGGGAGTATTCCTTGAGCGCGGGCGTACCAGTGGGTGCCCCCGACAAGCTCCTCACGGTCACCCAGTTCGAGACCAATCACAATGGCGGCAACGTGGTGTTCGGCCCTGACGGCTTCCTCTACGCCACCTTCGGTGATGGTGGGGGAGGGGGCGATCCCGAGGAGAACGGGCAGAACACGTCGACCCTGCTCGGTTCCATCATTCGTATCGATCCCACCAGCGGGTCGGGCTACACGATCCCGGCCACAAACCCGTTCGTCGGCACAGCGGGTGCGGATGAGATCTATCTCTACGGTGTGCGCAACCCGTGGAAGTTCTCCTTCGACCGTGACACCGGCGATCTCTGGGTGGCCGATGTGGGCCAGAACGCCCGGGAGGAGATCAACAGACTCACTAGCGTTTCCGGAGCAGGACTCGGTGCGAACCTCGGCTGGAACACCTACGAAGGCACCCTCCGCTTCGATTTGGGCGACCCCGACATCCCGGATCGTGTCATTCCCGTCTACGAGTACCAAAACGGCGGGCCTGAGGGCCGGTCGATAACCGGCGGCTACGTCTACCGCGGCGCCGAGATCGTCGGGCTGAGCGGCACCTACCTGTGGGCAGACTTCGTCGAGCCTGCACTGAGGGGATTCAACGACACCTTCGGAAGCGGTCCGATCGACTATGGCGTCGCCGTACCGGGTGCCACCGTCGCCGGCTTCCTCGAGGACGGCAGCGGCGAGATCTACTCCATATCGCTGGGTGGCACGATCTCCAAGATCGTTGAGGTCGGAGGCTGACTCAGTCGCTAGCCTCTACGTCTCCGGGCGTTTAGCTCAGCTGGCTAGAGCACCTCCCTTACAAGGAGGGGGTCGGGGGTTCGAGTCCCTCAACGCCCACTCGTTGT
>JAJCXY010000069.1 GCA_029263215.1 Acidimicrobiales bacterium | reverse complement strand
AAATCGAACACCGGGAGTGGTCGGCGGAGATCCTGACCGGTTCGTTGGCCGCTTGTCAGTCGACCCAGGGCGGGTCGATCGAGATGATCTCGGTTGAGGACGCCAGACGGGCTAGCAGCACATCGAGGAACCCGAAATGATCACGGGCGGGCAGAACCACACAGATTTCATCCACCTCGTGGCGCTCAGCCAGGTCCGACAGTTCAGGCACGAGGCCGAGATCGACCCCCACGCTGCATGCCACGAGAGCCCTGCCACCATTGCGAGTGCCGATGAGCGCCGCCGGCCCCGAGTCGAGCAGGCTCGACCTCGGCGGCACCGGGTCGATCTCTGTCGGAGCCTCCACTCCGGCCAATCCGGGGTCGTCTCGAACCATTGTGCGCAGCCATCGTTCGCGCCCGATCCGGTTGACGGCGTGAGACACGGCCCCGCCCTGTCGATGCTCGCTCACCTGGGTGATCACGTCGGCGAGCGCCTGATCGGCGTGACGGCCGCCGTGTAGTAGTGCCGCCGCCTCCCGATCGAAGCGACCAACCCCCACCTCCAGTCGCGGTCCCTCCGGACTGTCGACCACGCGCCCTACCTCAAGTCCCGCCACCTCAGCGCGCACTATGCCATCTTCGACTACCGCATCGGCTCCCGACTTCTCGATGAGAGCGACTATCTCCGAGACCGCAACAGGTGCAGGAGCCAGCTCGGCAAGTGGCTCCGGGGCGGCACGAGCCACCCGGTCGGCCGACAGTTCCCACATTGTGATCTCGGGAGCCAGCCTCAGGGCCCGCCGAGCATGGATACTCGCATGGTGTTCGGCGACGAGTTGGACATCGCTGAGTTTCTCGCGATCGATCCACACCAGGACACCACCGAGAACCGCGAGATCCTTGCTCGACACCACCACACACGCCCGTTCGGTGTCGCGAACGACCACACCGAACGGCATCACGTCGATCACGACGGAGTCGCCGCCGATATCAAACTCGCGACGCGCTATAGCGATAGCACGAGCACGCTCGAGCCCCGCCCGCTGGGCAGGATCGAGAGTCACGACTGGATCAGTCGTCGCTCTCTTCGGCCGGACCCGCTGCCGTCTTGCGTCGGCCGTAGCGCTTCTCGAAGCGCTCGACGCGACCGGCGGTGTCGACGATCTTCATCTGACCGGTGAAGAAGGGATGGCTTTCGCTCGAGATCTCCACCTTGGCCAGTGGATACTCGTTGCCGTCTTCCCATGTGACGGTGTCGTTGGTGGCAATCGTCGATCGGGTGATGAACGATGTGCCCGCGGACATGTCCTGGAAGACGACGGGGCGATACTGGGGATGGATGTCAGACTTCATAGCCGAGCCAGTCTAGGAGGGAGACGCGGTGGACGCGACCTCTGCGAGGAATTCGTCGTTGGTCTTGAAAGCGGCGAGTCGGTCGATCAGCATCTCGAGTCCGGCACCGGCTGAGCCGCTGTCGGCGAGGGCGCCGAGCACCCGTCGCAGTTTCCACACCTGATCGAGCTGCTTCTTTTCGAAGAGCAACTCCTCATGGCGAGTCGACGATGCGTCTACATCGATGGCGGGATAGACCCGCCGCTCAGCCGTGCGACGATCGAGGCGAAGTTCCATGTTGCCGGTGCCCTTGAATTCCTCGAAGATCACGTCGTCCATACGCGAGCCGGTCTCGACCAAGGCGGTGCCGAGAATCGTCAGCGAGCCGCCCTCCTCCACATTGCGGGCTGCACCGAAAAACTTCTTGGGTGGGTAGAGAGCAGCCGAATCGACCCCGCCCGACATGACTCGGCCGGACTGGGGGGCTTCGATGTTGTAGGCCCGCGCCAACCGGGTGATGCCGTCGAGGATCACGCAGACGTCCTTGCCGTCCTCGACCATCCGCTTGGCCCGCTCGATGGTCATCTCGGCGATGGTGGTGTGCTCCTCGGTGGGACGATCGAAGGTTGAGGCGATCACCTCGCCCTCATGGAGCCACCGCCTCATGTCGGTGACCTCCTCGGGGCGCTCATCGACCAGGAGAACCATCAGGTGCACTTCTGGGTTGTTGGCCTCGATCGAGCGGATGATGTTCTTGAGGATGGTGGTCTTGCCGGCCTTGGGCGGCGAAACGATCAGGCCCCGTTGACCCTTCCCGATCGGAGAGATCAGATCCATGATCCGGGCGGTCATGTTGGACCTGTCGCCTTTCATCTCCATGCGTAGACGCTCATCGGGGAAGAGGGGGGTGAGGTCCTCGAAGTTGGGGCGGTCGGCTGCGGCCTCGGGAGCCGCACCGTTCACGCTCTCGACCGATGTCAGGGCAGGGTTCTTCTCGTTGCGGTTCGCGGGACGCGATGGTCCGGCGATCACATCGCCTTTACGCAGTCCGAACTGGCGCACCAGCTTCACCGGCACATAGGCGTCGTCGCGGCTCGGCAGGTAGCCATTCACCCGGATGAACCCGTAGCCCTCGTTGCGAAGATCGAGATGACCCTCGATGGCAACCGGCTCGCCATCCCAGTTGTCGCCGCCACCGTCGCGATTGTTATCACGGTCGCGACCTCTACGGCGACGACGGCGGTTACCTGGATCGGGGCGCTCGGCGCTATCCGCGGCGGGCGTGTCGGTGGCCGACTCGTCGCCATCGCCGTCGGATCTCGGAGCGCGGCCGCCCCGCTGCTTCGGCGCGCCGGAACCGCCGGCGGGCTTGTCGACCGGCTTCGACTTGTCGTCGTCGCCGTCTTCAGGCGCAGGTGCCGCGTCTGCCACAGGCTCTGAAACAGTGGTCTCCGCGGTGGCGACAGACGAGCCGTCGCCGCCATTGGCAAGGTCGAGGATGAGATCGATGATCTCCCCCTTACGCGCCCGCGAAGGCGGCTTCTTGCCGAGCGTGGCGGCGATCTCCGTCAGCTCTTCGCGATCCTTGCGTTGCAAGGTTGACCGGCGCATCTCCGCGGATTCCACGGGCACGTCTCCTCGAGTTGGAGTGGTCCACCACGAATTCCCCAGCGGGTCGGGTGGCTGGCAATGTGTCGCCGACGCCCACAAGATCGGGCCGTTGGTCCGGCCGTCGTATCCGACGGTCACGCGTTGGCGATGGTTCAGAGCGTAGGGGCGGACCCAATCGACAACAACCAGCTACTCGTCAACGGTTCTGCTTTCAGGCTCGCCGCACGGCGTCGACGTAATCCTCCACCGCGGCGAGTTCGTTGGGAACGTGCTCCAACCGCTCGGGGCGCTCGAAGATGCCGGCCATGTGCGAAGGCAGCTCCGGGCGCACGCCGGTGGCCTGCTCGACCGCGTCGGGAAACTTGGCGGGGTGGGCGGTGGCGAGGGTGAGAATCCGTTCCCCGGGGCGACGGAGTCGCTCGGCGGCCCCCACCGCCACTGCGGTGTGGGGATCGATGAACATCCCGTGCCGGTGGTGCACGTCGGCCATCACCGCGAGGGTCTCGGCGTCGTCGAGCCTGACTCCGGCGAACTCGGCGCTGAGTTGTTGATGCTGTTCGGGCGTGAGGGCAGCGCGGCCAGTGGCCCGGAAGGTCTGCATCAGCTCCGCGGTGGCGGGACCATTGTGGTCGAGCAGTTCGACCAGCAGGCGTTCGAGATTGGAGGAGATCTGGATGTCCATGCTCGGCGACAGGGTCGGCACCACCTCATCGGCCACCATCTCACCGGTGGCGATGAGACGGGTGAGGATGTCGTTGGTATTGGAGGCGACTATGAAACGATCGACCGGCAGACCCATGCGGTGAGCAACGTGGCCGGCGAAGACGTTGCCGAAGTTGCCCGTGGGCACGCAATAGGTGATGGCTTCGCCCCGACATCGGAGCTGCTGCGCGCCCCACACGTAGTAGACGATCTGGGCCATCACCCGGGCCCAGTTGATCGAGTTGACCGCCGAGAGCCGACAGCGTTCACGAAACGGCTCGTCGGCAAACATGGCCTTCACCAGGTCCTGGCAGTCATCGAAGGTGCCGTCTACCGCTACGGCGTGCACGTTGGACTCAGTGAGTGTGGTCATCTGGCGACGTTGGACCTCTGAAGTGCGCCCGGCTGGGAACAAGATCACGATGTCGACACGCTCGCTCCCGCGCACGGCATCCATGGCCGCCGAGCCCGTGTCGCCGGAGGTGGCGCCCACGATGGTGACCCTCTCGTCGCGGCGGCCCAGCTCGTGCTCGAACAGGCGGCCCACCAGCTGAAGGGCCACATCTTTGAAGGCGAGCGTGGGGCCGTGGAACAACTCCATCAGGTGGTGGTGCTCGTCGAGTTCGACCACCGGGCAGACGTCGGGTGCATCGAAAGTTCTGTAGGCGTCGGCCACCATCGCGGCGAAGTCGTTGGCGTCGATCACCCCTTCCACGAAGGGTTGCATCACCATGGCGGCCAGTTCCGCATAGTGCTCGGGTGCGGCCTCGCTCAGAGCGGGCCATGCCGCGGGCAGGTAGAGGCCGCCGTCGGGAGCGAGCCCTCCCAGAAGCGCATCGCCGAAATCAACCTCGGGAGCGAGACCACGCGAGCTCCGGTAGCGCAGGGTCATGAGGGTCAGTCCTCGTCGCCGACCACACGGATGACGGTGCGGATGCCATGCACCACATCGAGCTCACGGAGCGAGTGCAGAGTGGCCTGAACCGCGGCCTCGTTGGAGCGGTGGGTGATGAAGATCAGCAGGGCGTCGTCGCCCATTCCCTGCTGCTCCATCGACCGGATCGATACCTCGTGGCGGCCGAACTCGTCGGTGACCCGGGCCAGCACGCCAGGCCGGTCGATGACTTCCATGGCGAGGTAGTAGGCGGTGTCAAGATCATCGATCGGGCAGATCCGGGCCCGTTCGAGATGCCCGATGCGGGCGGCGGTGCCCGCCACCCGGTTGATAGCGGCGTCGATGAGATCGCCCAACACCGCACTCGCGGTGGGTTCACCGCCTGCACCCCGCCCGTAGAACATCAGATCGCCGACCGACTCACCCTCGACGAAGACGGCATTGAAACTGTCGCGAACGCTCGCCAGTGGGTGCGAGGCGGGGAGCATGGCGGGGTGGGTACGCACCGACACCTCGGGCGGGCCGTCGCCGTCGACATCACCCTGGCCCTCGATTATCACCACTGCCTTGATCACGAACCCCAGACGCTCGGCGGTGGCGATGTCGACGGCGGTGATGCCTGCTATCCCCTCGTGATACACGTCGCCCGCCACCACTGTGGCCCCGAACACGATCGAGGCGATGATCGCGGCCTTGGCGCCGGCGTCGTATCCCTCCACGTCGGCGGTGGGATCGCGCTCCGCGTATCCGAGGCTCTGCGCCTCCGCCAGTGCATCGGCGTAGCCGGCGCCGTTTTCCGCCATCTGGGTGAGGATGTAGTTGGTCGTGCCATTGACGATCCCCATCACCCGCGTGACGTTTTCCCCAACCAGCGACTCACGGAGCGGGCGGATCAGGGGGATACCCCCCGCCACAGCTGCCTCGAAGAGGAGGTCGACTCCAGCATCGTCGGCCGCGGCACAGAGCTCGGCTCCGTGGTTGGCGAGCAGCTCCTTGTTGCCGGTGATCACCGGCTTGCCGAGCTCAAGAGCCCTCAACACCAGCTCACGGGCGGGTTCGATACCACCGATCAGTTCGACGACCAGGTCGATCTCCGGATCCTCGACCACCGACCTCGGGTCGGTGGTGAACAGGGACGCGTCGACATCGACATCACGGTCCCTGGAGACCGAGCGCACCGCAATCGCTCCGATGGTCAGCTCGACGCCGGTACGACGAGCTATGGCGGCACGCCGGGCATCGAGTTGGCCGACGAGTGCCCCACCGACATTTCCGCACCCGAGTAGACCGATCTTGAGTTGTTGCACCAGCTGAGCGTAGCGGCCGGGGCCGATGGCCTCGCCCGAGTTCAGTGGCGTCGGCCGAGCGCCCACACGTAGGCAGCCCTGTCTCGCCAGCCGAGTACGCGAAGCGATGCCCAGGCCTGAGCCCGGAATCGCTTGACCGTGTGGTGATAGCTCCCGAGCAGTCGGGCGTCTTTGTCGCTCGGCACAAAAGCCCGAGCCCACTCCACCACCGGATGACGAGTGGCTCCGATCTCAACTGCGGCCTGCAGGCCGAGCGTCAGCGGGTACTCATATCCCCAGCGTCGGGCATCTTCGCGAACGGCTTCTGGGTCGATGCCGGGGTGCTCGAGCAGCAGGGCGATGTCTCGGACATTACCGAGCCGCGGGTCGAACCCGCCGAGGGCCACGTGAACCGCGGCGTGCATGAGGTGGAGCTCGGGCGACAAGGTGGCGACTCGTCGGCCGGCAAGCTCGAAGAACGCGGAGTCCCCGAAGAGCCCGGCGGGTGAGGATCGAAGCCCGAAGGGGCCCGGCGCGAGGGTGCGGTGGAGGTCGAGTTCGGTCGCCGCCCGCCAGCCCATGGTGACCGACTTCGTGAATCGACGATCGAACAGGGGCGACACGCGGCGCTGTAGTCGATGCCCTCCCGCCTCGGTGATGGCATCAACGGCCGCCTGCATCTGTTCGCCACGGATAAGAAGGTCGTTGTCCCCGAAGCTGCGCATCGACGGAGAAACCGGCACGGTGTGGGCGAGGGCCGACCCCTTCAGCACCCGCCACTCCACCCCCACCGAATCGAGCACGTCGATCGCCTGCAGCAGAACATCCTCGAGCAGTAGGGCCTCCGCCATCGCATCGGCGTGGGCGGTGGCCACCGCCTCCTCATCATCCACCCGAGCCTGGCCCTCACGCAGCATTGCCTCGAGCACACCGATCAGCTTGTGTCGGCCGACCTCTGGGAGCAGTTCGGCGGCAGCCAGAATACGGGTCGGTACGGGCGGGGCCGCCCGAAGCCCCCATCCCGCGATCGCGTATAGGGGCCGGTCAGCCATCGACCATCACCAGGCCCCGGCCGAGGAGATCGGTAACAGCGGAGATCACATCGTCGACGACATCGTCGAGCCCCAAGCCATGAGCACCTGCGAGCTCAGCGCACAGCTCGTCGACCTCGATCGGGGCCGCGATCTTGTGCCAAAGATCGACCCCACTTCCGGTCAACACCGCCACCTCATCGTGACCGGGGCGCCGGATGAGCACCCTGTCGCCGCTACGACGCCATAGCACGTCGGCTCGCCGCACCGCGTGGCCGAGCCCAACCGGTCCCATGTCAGACGTCGAGGCGGACCAGGTCGTCGTAGGTCTCGCGCCGCACCACGGGGCGGGCATCGCCATCGCTTGCGAACACCACCGCAGGCCTCAGAACCTTGTTGTAGTTGGAACCCATCGAATGACCGTAGGCCCCGGTGACCGGCGTGGCGATGATGTCGCCCACCACCACATCATCGGGTAACTGCCCCGCTCGAACGAGCACATCGCCGGACTCACAATGCTTGCCCACCACGGTGACGGTGCGGGGCCGATCGGCGGTGACTCTCCGAGCCAGGAAGGTCTCATAACCGGAGCCGTAGAGCACGGGCCGGGGGTTGTCGCTCATTCCGCCGTCGACCGCCACATAGGTGCGGATCCCAGGGAGGTCCTTGATGGTGCCGACCGTGTAGAGGGTGACCGCGGCGGCGGCCACGATCGACCGTCCCGGCTCAGCGGAGACAGTTGCGGTGACACCAGCTGCCGCGCAGGCGTCGTGGACGGACTTGCCCCACTCGGCGATCGTCGGCGCCCGCTCGTCGGAGACATACGGCACTCCGAGGCCGCCCCCCACCGATATCTCGGCGAGATCCCACGGTGCGGCCACACCGGCGATCACCGCCGCGGCCTTGGCCAGCGACCCGACGGCGAACACCTGACTTCCGATGTGGGCGTGGACCCCCACCAATTCGACCGAGTCAGAAGCATTGGCCTGTTCGATTGCCGCATCCGCCGCCCCGCTCGACACGGTGAAACCGAACTTGGAATCGTCGTGGCCGGTGGAGATGAACTCGTGGGTCTCGGCCTTGATACCAGGCGTGAGCCGGAGCAGAACCTTCGGGGTGATCCCGGTTTGGACGTGAATCGAATCGAGGCGATCGAGCTCGTCGAAGGAGTCGACGACGATGCGGCCCACTCCTGCGTCGATCGCCATACGCAGCTCTACCGGCGACTTGTTGTTGCCGTGGAGGACGAGCTTGTCGGCGGACACCCCCGCGTGGAGAGCGACGTGGAGTTCGCCGCCGGTAGCCACATCGAGATGCATGCCCTCCTCGTGGGCCAACTTCGCCATGGCCGTGCACAGAAAGGCCTTGGTGGCGTACGCCACGCCGGGACCAAACGCCTCGACCGCCTCGCGGCAGCGGGCTCTCAGGTGCTGCTCGTCGTAGACGAACAGTGGCGTACCGAACTCGGCTGCCAGGTCGTGCACATCGCAGCCACCGATGTGGAGGCGATCGTCGACGACCTCGGCGTTGTCGGGGAGCAGGCGCAGCGGAAGAGGCAGCATCAGGGCCTCACATCGACTCCGGAGCAGAGACCCCAAGCAGATCGAGGCCGATCTGCAGCCCCACCTGCGACGCTCCGACCAGAGCGAGTCGAGCCTGGGTGAGCTCGGGGCTGACACCATCGCCCATCACGTAGCAATCGTGGTAGAAGCCGTGGAGGGCGGCCGCCTGCTCGCGCGACCACGCTGCCACGCGATGGGGGCCGTTGTCGGCGTTGGCGATCAGCACCACGCCAGGGAGCTCCTGTAGCGAGCGCAGTATGTCGAGTTCTCGATCGTGGATGAGCAGGCTTCCGTCAACCTGGGCCAGCGGCGCGCGTTCCACATCCGCCTCGGCGGCCTTGACGAAGATCGAGCAGATTCGGGCGTGGGCGTACTGGACGTAGAAGACCGGGTTGTCCATGCCCTGTTTGGCAACTTCGTCGAGGTCGAAGTTCTGACGGGAGTCCACCGACTGGATGAGGTAGGTGAAGCGGGCTGCGTCCGGGCCGACCTCGGCGATGATGTCGTCGAGATCGATCTGATCGCCCGACCGACCCGACATTGCGACCGCCTCGCCGTCACGTACCAGATCGACCATTTGAGTTATGGCGATCTCAAGCTCATCGGGGTCGTGACCAAGGAGTTGCATCGCTGACTTCATGCGCGCCACGTAGCCGTGGTGGTCGGCGCCCCAGACATTGAAGAGGAGGTCAGAGCGCGAGAACTTGTCGCGGTGATAAGCGATGTCGGGGGTGAGATAAGTGAAGTCGCCGTCGCTCTTGATGAGTACACGGTCCTTGTCGTCGCCATGGTCGGTAGATCGCAGCCAAGTGGCACCGTCGGCTTCGAAGACCGCCCCGTTGGTTGCCAGATCGGTGAGGGTCTCATCGATCGCCCCGCTCGCCACCATCGACTTCTCACTGAACCACACGTCGTGGTGGATGTTGATCGTCTCCAACGTGGACCTGTGGCTGGCGAGGCCACGGTCGCGCCCCCACTCGAACGGGTCGGCATCGGCGGGCATCTCGGCCGCCCAGTCGGCGACATAGGCACCGTGGTATCCGTCTTCGGGCGGATCATCGCCTCGCTTACGAGCCGCTAGCGACTCGGCGTAGCGCTGCATCTGCACACCCCGGTCGTTGATGTAGAACTCCCGCGTGACCTGATATCCGCAACGCTCGCGAAGGCGGGCGACGGAATCGCCGTAGCAGGCACCTCGGCCGTGCCCGGCATGGAGCGGCTTGTTGGGGTTTGCGCTCACGAACTCGACGTTGACATGGACGCCGGAGCCGAAGTCGTGGCGGGCGTAACCGTCGACACCCGCATGGATCACATCGACCAGTACCTCGTGGAGCCACGAGTCGGCGAGGCGGAAGTTGACGAAACCGGGGCCGGCGATCTCGACTGCGGTGACGTGAAGAGGCAGATCAGAGGAGAGCGTGTCGACGAGTTGCTGGCCCAACTCGCGGGGATTGCGGCCCGCCTTTTTGGCGGTAGCGAGAGCCACGTTGGACGACCAATCCCCATGTTCGCGGCTGGCCGGACGCTCCATAGCGATGTCGTCGGAGGGGAGTTCGATGCCCGTGGCGGCAAGCGCTGAGTGAAGCGCCGAACGCAGGTGATCTCGGACGTCCATCGAAGCCTCGCGTGAGATGTAGGGAAGGCCCGATCCTACAGGCGCGCCCGATCGTGACCGTGGGGTTTCGACGCCCAAAGCCACCGTTCTGGTGTAGCCGGGGTTCGAAAACCGGGGTTCTGCTACACCAGAACGGTGGGTGAGACAGGCTCGCGGTGATCGGAGCTTTGGCGCTAACCTGACGACTCGTCCCCGCGGGGACGTGCCCTCGTAGCTCAGCGGATAGAGCATCGGCCTCCGGAGCCGTGTGCGGGCGTTCGAGTCGCCCCGAGGGCGCAAGCCGAATATCGGCCCTGACCAGCGCAAACGTGCAGGTCAGGGCCGATGTCGTTTCCAGATAACGGCAGCCGATCCGCCCACGACCACCGGGGCCGTGCTAACGCTTGAACGTGGAGTTCTTCGATCAGCAGCCTCCCGGGCCGAGCATCATCCCCGCTCGGCCGGCCCGACCCAGTGCCATGTGGCTGCTGTTCGCCACGATCCTGGGCGCAATAGTCGGAGGAGCCGTCGTCTACTTCTCGGTCGACACTTCGCCCGAGAGCGATACCTCGGCGGGCGACGCGCCAGCCGTGACGACCACGACGCTCGCCCCTGATGAAACCACCACCACCACCGTCGCACCGGTGACCGTCGACTCCACCCTCGACTTCGCCTATCAGGCGAGCTATCCGGTCGAAGGTTCGTCCACCGGATTGATCACCCTCACCGACGGGGTCGGACAAGAAGCCCTCCCCGATTCCGACTCGTCGCTAACTGTCACCATCCTCCAGACGATTCCCGCCGACCTCGACGGCGACGAGATCGCCGAAGCGGTAGTGCTGCTCTCCGTCACCACCGGCGACACCGGAATCTTCCACTTTGTCCACGGCGTGTTCAACGACCCCGATGGAATCCTGGCGACCAACGGGGTGCCTCTCGGCGACCGTATCGCCATCGACGACGTTGCGGTCGACCCCGTGTCGGGGTCGGTGACAGTGCGCTACCAACACCGCAGTGATCAGGTCGCCTTCAGCGAGCCCCACGATCTGCTGGTGGTGTCGGATCTGCAGATCCTCACCTTCGGCGCATCCGAAGTCGGACGAGGCGTCATCGCCCTGGCCGACGCCAACGATCCCCAACTCACCGCCGCCACCATCACTACCGGCGGCCTCGGGCCGATACGTATCGGCATGACCGTGGAGGAAGCCACCGAAGCATCCGGACTGGCAGTTGTCGGCCCGACCGAAGGGGTCGTCGAAGCAAGCCCCGGATGTGGATTCGCCAGGGTCGACGGCTTCGACGGGGTCGGCTTAATGCTCATCGACGGCGTGATCGCTCGCGTCGACGTCGACTCGGGCCCCACCGCCACCGCGTCCGGGGCCATGATCGGGAGCACCGAAGAGGAGATCAAGACCCTGTTCCCCGGCGTCATCACAGTGTCGCCCCATCAGTACGTCGACGGCAACTACCTGACGCTCACACCCACCGCGGAGAACCTCGTCGATTTCCGGGTCGTGTTCGAAACCGACGGAGAATTGGTCACCAGCTATCGGGCCGGACGAACCCCCGAAGTGGAGTGGATCGAGGGCTGCGCCTGACGCAGTCAGCGGCGTGAACTGTGATCTTCGCGACCATCGCGAACGTTGCCGGCCGCTGAGGTCGTTTCCCTGTCAGCGAAACAGCTCGAAGGGAACGGCGATGGCCAACTTGACGGTGTCGAAACGACAGAGGCAGCGACTCATCGGAGGGTCCTTCGCCGTGCTCGTTGCGATCGTGATCGCCGTCGTCTCCCTCGGCGGGGGCGGCGATCTGGCCGAACCCGCCACCTCCGATGAAGAGGCGTTCGACGCCGACTTCGAACTCTTCGACGGTGGCATCTCCAGCTTCGCCGCCTTCCGAGGCAAGCCCGTGGTTCTCAACTTCTGGGCTTCGTGGTGCCCGGCATGTGTCGGTGAGCTACCCGACTTCCAGGCTGTGCACGAGGCCGTCAGCGACGACGTCACGTTCATAGGAATGGCCAATGCCGACAGCCGAGGCGCGGCCGTCGGCCTAGCCAACGACGTCGGCCTCACCTACACCCTCGCCGACGACCCCCAGGGTGAGCTCTTCCGCTCGCTCGGCCTGTTCGCCATGCCGAGCACCGTGTTCATCACCGCCGACGGCCAGATCCATGAGATCTTCGGCGGGCAACTCACCGACGATGCGCTGCTGAGCCGCATCGAAGAACTGAAGGCGGCGTCGTGATCGACGCACCGATCGGCCTCGCCTTCGCGGCCGGTCTCGTCGCGACCGTCAACCCGTGCGGGTTCGCCATGCTGCCTGCCTACCTGTCGTACTTCATGGGCCTCGAGGGCTCCGACGAGGACGCGGAAAGCGGCGCGAGCGTCGCCCAGGCGCTCAAGGTCGGCGGCATTGTATCGCTCGGCTTCCTGGTGGTGTTCGGCACCACCGGGTTGCTGATCAATGCCGGTGTCCGCTCGATCATCGACTGGATCCCCTACGTGGCTCTGGGCATCGGCGTGATCATGGTGTTGCTCGGCATCGCCATGTTCCGGGGCTACCAACTCTCGATCGGCTTCTTGAAGGTGCAGGGCGGCACCGGCAGCCGCGACACGAAATCGGTCTTCACGTTCGGCGTGTCGTACGCGCTCGCATCGCTTTCGTGCACTCTGCCGGTGTTCCTCTCGGTGGTGGTGGGTTCCATCGCCAGCGCCAACTTCATCTCCGGGTTCCTCACCTACATCGCCTACGGCCTCGGCATGTCGGTGCTGCTGGTGGCGGTGACCCTGGCGGTCGCCTTCGCCAAGCAGGGCGTCGTCAGCCGATTGAGGAGGGTGCTCCCCTACGTCCAGCGGGTCTCCGCCGGGTTCTTGATCATCGCCGGTCTCTATATCACCTGGTTCTGGGCCGACGACCTCACATCCGATGCGGGTGATCAGGGAGCAGCGGCGGGAGTGGTGGACGGCTGGTCTGCCTCGCTCACCAACGCGATCGGTTCCAACTCCGGAACGATCGGACTGGTGCTCGGCGGTGTCATCCTCATCGCGATCATGTCGTCTGTTCTGAAGCGGTTCGAGCCTCCGGCCGAACCATCCGTACCGTCGCCCGATGCCGGCAGCGCCGGTGACGAGGCACCCGACCGTGAGCCTTCTCCGGTCTGATCATGGAGGATCTCCAGTGAACAGGAAGCGTTTGATGGCTCTTGCCGTGGGAGTCGCCATCACCACAGCAGCTTGCGGTGGCGCGGCCGGCATCAGTGATGTAGCGACCGATGCGGCGGCCGCACCCGATGACGAGATCGAGAAGTCCGACGATACGACGACCAACCCGGCCGCCTCGAACAACGACGGTGAGCAGGCCGCGGAAGCACCCGACTTCACCGATGGCCTCTTCTCCCCCACCGATACCGATCGCCCATTCGACCTCTCCGGCGGGACAACGAGCTCCGACGTCGGCGTGACCATCGTGACCGAGGACCCCACCCTCGGGTTCACCGGCAATGTCGGCCAGGCGGTGGCGCCCTGGACCACGGATTGGTCTCGGCGAACCGTTGATCTCAATGAGTTTCTCCTCGGAATCCCGCGAGTGGATCCCCGCGACAGCATCAGGCCGATCGACTTCCCCAAGTTCGAGCCGATCGCTTCGGCTACCTGGCTCGACGAACGCGAGCCGGGCGCTCTGGTGCGGTTCAACGGTGAAGTGCGCTTCTACCCCCTGTCGATCCTCACCCGGCACGAGGTGGTCAACGATCGCTTCGGCGACCTCCCTGTAGTCATCACCTACTGCCCGTTGTGCAACACGGCGGTGACGTTCGATGCGCGTGTCGATGGAAAGGTCCTTCGTTTCGGCGTGTCAGGCCTGCTGCGCAACAGTGACCTCGTGATGTGGGACAACGCCTCGACCTCCCTCTGGCAGCAGATCACCGGCGAAGGCGTCGTGGGAGAGTTCGCCGGCACCCAGCTCGAACTCATACCCACTTCCATCGTGTCCTACAGCAGCGTGCTCGAGAGCTTCCCCGAAGCCCTGTCACTCGCCCAGGACACGGGGTTCGGGATCTCCTATGGCGGCAACTCCTACGCCGACTACAGCTCCAGCCAGACGCCGTTTCTCTTCGACGGCGAGCCCGACCCACGCTTCCCCGCTCTGTCACGGGTGGTGGGCATTACCGTCGACGGCACCCAGAAGGCCTACCCGTTCAGCTTGCTCAGCGAGACCCCTGCGGTGAACGACGACGTCGAGGGCGTGCCGGTGGCGGTTCTCTGGGGCGACGAAACCGCCGATGCACTCGACGCCTCGACCATCGCCGATGGTGAGGCGATCGGCTCCGGTGTCGCCTTCGACCGCCGAGTCGACGGTCAGACACTCACCTTTTCGAGCACCGAAGCCGGCCGATTCATCGACGCCGAGACCGGCACAGTCTGGACCCTGCTCGGCAAGGCAGTCGAGGGACCCCTCTCCGGTGAACAGCTCGAGACCCTGCAACATCGCAACGAGTTCTGGTTTGCCTGGGCGAGCTTCTTCCCGGGGTCACCGGTCTACGGCGAGTAGGTCGGAAACTCGATCTGTCGATCTCCACTCCACTCTGCAGAGCAGCTGCCGACAAAAGGGCTGTGGGGGAACCGATTCGTCACCGAGACATCAAGCTGGAGTGGCCCGCCGATACTCGCGCCGCGTGGCAATCCCTGAAGCCCGAGTTCTCCGCCGCCTGCAACGGCCTGTCGCTCGGAATGCCCTATGGCGAGCCCTACGTGATGGCCGCGGTTCGAGGGGCTCTCGGAGAGATCGACGATCCCCATCTCGTAGCCGAGGTCCACGCCTACCTCGAACAGGAACGTGAGCATTCGAGGCAGCATCGCCGATTCAACGACATCATCACCGCCCAACACCCTGCACTGAAGCGGGTCGAGAAGTGGCTGGCCCGGTCGTACCGCTTCTTGCAACGCCGGGCGGGCAAGAGGTTCGCCGTGGCCTACGCCGCGGGGTTCGAGGCGACGGCATTTGCGGCCGCACGGTGGATGGACAATCGCCGCCACGAACTGTTCCGTGGCGCCGACCCCGAGCCCGCAACCCTGTTTCTCTGGCACCTCGCCGAGGAAGTCGAACACAAGACGGTTGCCCACGATGTGTGGGCGTCCGTCGATGGCAGTCGCTTTCGCTACGTCGTGGCCATGGCAGTGTGCTTCACGATGCTCGTGTGGTTCATCTTTCTGAGCACGGTGGTGCAGCTCACCGCGTGGCGTCGGGTGCTGAATCCGGTGGCGTGGTTTCGTCTCTGGAAGTGGGGACTCGCCTTCGCATTCGAGGTGATGCCGACCATGGCGATCACCGCCCTACGCGACCACCACCCATCCCAGCAGGCCGATCCGAGCTGGATGCCCATGTGGCTCGCCAGCTACGACCCCATCGCCAACACGATCCCGAACTGGGATGCCCCGATCGACGAATACCTCCCGGCTCACTGGTCGACGGCTCGGGCCGGTTGACGAGAGCGGTCGGCACACCGCCGACTAGGTTCTCATCCATGGCTGTCACAGAAACCTCCGTTCCCGCCAAGAAGGAACGTTGGAGCTATCAGTGGAAAGAGCTCCACGACGAGGTGATCACCTCTGGTCTGTGCACTGGCTGTGCCGGGTGTGTGATCTCGTGCCCCCACGACGTGATCGGCTACGAACACGAGCCGGGGGCCTACCGGCCCTTCCATATCGAAGAAGAACTGGGTGCCGACGATTGCATCCACGGCCAGAAGGGCTGCACGTCGTGCACTCGTTCGTGTCCCCGGTTCCGAATGTGGGAACCCGAAGCCGACATGCACCTTCACGGGCGTGAACGTGAGCCCGACGAGATGGCCGGTGTCCTCTCCGACATCCTGCTCACCCGCGCCAGCGATGACTTCGTCTACGAGACCGGCCAGGACGGTGGTCTGGTGTCGGCAATCCTCATCTGGTGCCTCGAGAACGACATCGTCGACGGTGCCCTCACCAGCGGCGTGGAGACCCTCCCCAGTGGCGAGCCGGGCTGGAAGGCCTTCCCGATGGTGGCCACAAACCGCGACGAGGTACTGAGGGGGGCGGGCAGCCGCTACACCTACTCGGCCAACACCATGGCCTTCACCGAGGCGAACGAGAAGGGCCTCGAACGACTCGCCCTGGTGGGAATGAGCTGCCAGACATCGGTGGCACCGGTGATGTGGCATCGCAAGGTCGGCAAGGTGTCGAAGCCGTTCAAGCTCAACATCGGCCTGCTCTGCTCCAAGTCGTTCGACGACTCTCTCTTCGACGAACTCTTCGAGGTCAAGTACGGCCTCAAACGCGACAACATCGCCAAAATGAACATCAAGGGCGTCTTCCAGATCTGGACCAAGGACGGCGGCTACCACGAGATCAACCTCAAGGAATGCCACGCCTGGACCCGCGAGGGTTGCAATCACTGCCCCGATTTCGCGGCGGAACACGCCGACATCTCCACCGGAGGCATCGGCAACCTCACCGACTGGACGCTCACCGTCGTGCGCACCGACCTCGGCCGTGCCGTGATCGAAGCCATGGTGAAGGACGGGGTGATCGAGACCAGGCCGGGCGACGACGACCCCGGTGCGATAGCACTTATGCACAAGCTGGCTCAGAAGAGCCGTGAGCGCTGGCCTGAATGGGCACAGGGAGCGGCGAGGGTTGGAATACCGTCGAAATAGGCGGGTTGAACACCAAGATTGCCGACACTGGTAAACGGAGGAAACGACCACGATGGACATCGAGTTTTGGGTTGATCCGATTTGACCGTGGTGTTGGGTGACGGCCCGTTGGGTCGTCGACGAAATCAAGCCCGCTCGTGACCTCAACGTCACGTGGCAGCCGATCAGTCTCTTGTTCAAGAACGAACCAGACGAGGATTCGGACTACTACACCGCATCGGTGTTCACCCACAATCTCATGCGGGTGATGGAGTCGGTGCGCAAGGCAGAGGGCGACGACGCCGTCTTCGCGTTGTACCAGGAGTACGGCCGACGAATCCATCACGACCAGGATCGCGACTTCACCGCGGCGGAGGCGCTGAAGGCAATCGACTACGACGTCTCGCATGCAGATGCTTTCGACGACGATTCGTTCGACGCCGAGATACGTACACGCATGGACAAGGGCCTCGCGCTCTGCGGCGACGATGTGGGCACGCCCATAATCGCCTTCGACGATCGCGACGGTGTTCGCCAGGGCTATTTCGGTCCCGTCATCACCAGGGTCCCGCCCACCGAGGATTCGCTGGCCATGTGGGACGCGTTGGTGACCATGATGAACGTGAGCGGGTTCTGGGAACTCAAGCGCACTCGCACCGAAAGGCCGGAGTTCGGCGAACGGCCCTAGAGCACGCGGTCGAGCACGTCGATCGCCCGCTCCACTTCGTCGTGGGTGTTGTAGTGGACCATCGAGAGCCGAACCACGCCGTCGTCGGGGTCGAGGCCCAGTGCCGACACGAGGCGATGGGCGTAGAAGTGACCGTGACCACAAGACACCTCGGCCTCAATCAGGGCCCGGTAGATGTCGCTCGAAGAGGCCTTCGACGACCAGAAGCCGATGGTGGGCGCTCTCATCTCGTGGCGGGCTTCGGTACGGCCGACCACGCTCACCCCGTTGCGTTCGGTGAGGAGATCGAGGAGGGGTGCCATCAGGCCTTCCTCATGGTGGGCGAAGAGGTCGAACATCGCTGATGCGGCATCGAACCCCGTGCGATCAAGGCCCGGGAAATGATGGGTATGGAGGGCGTCGTAGTAGTCGGCGATCCCGGCCGCCGCTCCGATCACAGCATGATCCGGGCCGGCAGGCGTGAGCCGGGTGGCGGGAATCGCCTCGTTGAAATAGTGCCCCTGGTGGGCGATCTCATCGAGCAGGTCGGCCTTGGTGAACATCATCCCGATGTGGGGACCGAAGGTCTTGTAGGCGCTGTAGAGGTAGACATCGCAGTCGAGTGCCTTCACGTCGACCATCGCGTGCGGAGCGTAGGACACTCCATCCACCACGATTCGCCCGCCCACCGCGTGTATGTCGGCCGCGAGCTCGGCGATGGGGTTGATCGTGGCGGCAACGTTGGACGCATGGGTCATCGCGAGGAGGCGGGTCCGCTCGGTGATCAGCTCCCGCGCCCGGTCCGGGTCGAGGAGTCCGGTGACAGGGTCGACCTGCCACTCCTTCACCACGATTCCGGTGGCGGCCAGGCGGCGCCAGACACCGGAGTTGGCCTCATGGTCCTGGTCGGTGACGATTATCTCGTCGCCCTCACTCCAGGTGGGCCTCAACGCCTGGGCGAGCACGTAGGTGTTCTGGCTGGTGGACGGCCCGAAGTGGATCTCCTCGGGCTCGGCGTTGAACAACTCCGCCATCACCTGGCGGGAACGCTCCATTGCCTCAGACGCCACCGTCGACGGGCCGAAACCCCAGCCCGGCTGGCACTTGTGGTGGGCAAAGAGGTCGGCGAGCAGGTCGACGACCTGGCGCGGCACGTAGCTCCCACCGGCGTTTTCGAGATGGGCCCACCGGCCGGTCTCAGGATGGGCGAATGCCGGGAACTGGGCGCGGACGAAGTCGAGATCGAGTTGGGCCACGCGATCTGATGGCGGGGCCATTCTCTGCTCAGCCCGTGGCTCGAGCAGCGCACCCGGTGAGCATGGCCTCGATGTCGACGGGGATCTGCTCGGGGTTCTTGCGGAGGTCGGCTTCGAGAGTCTTGAACGCTTCGAAATCGCGCCCCTCGGCAGCATTGGCCACTGCGGAGATCGTGTTGTCGGGAGCGATCGCGCCACCGAAGTATTCGACTATCTCTTCGAACGCGCACCCGCAATAGGTGCTCGCCTCGGCGGCGGTGAACTCGACGTCGCCCCCCTCGGCATTGGCCTCAGTGCACGCGCGAATGAAATTCGGGCGCAGATTGCCGTCTTCCTGGGCTTCTCCCCAGGTTTCGGGCGTGTTGCTCTGGCTACAGGCGCCGGCGAACACCACGAGGGCGAGAACGATCAGCAGCAAGGAGGAATGGGGACGGTTTCTACGAGCCATGACGGCGCCGAGGTTAGCGCCGCTGACAAGCCAAACGGTGGCCTCGGGTCAGACGATGCTGCCGAAGATCGACGCGAGCCGACGACAGCCGGTCGCCCGATACACGCCGAGGTCGAAGACATGCAGGGTCGGCTCACCGGCTCGGTGCCCTGCGGGCTGGAGGTTCAGCGCCGCAAGAAGTGCCCTGGTGCCCTCAGGATTGCGCTCGGCGTAGTCCTCACACAAGATCCCGCCCTCGTCGGTGAGGTCGAGATCGATCACCCGGTCGGCGTCGGGGCGAACGAATCCCCCGTCGGTACCGGTAGCTGCGAGACGGATGTGCGGTGCCATGTGTTGACTGTCGTCGCGCCGACACCTCCGCGACAGAGCCGATCGAACCATCCCGGTCGGATTCGGTACGGACGACCCACAACACGTGTCGCGAAACAGGCCAACGGCCCCATATCGACCCTGGCGAAAATGGCCTACTCGGCGCCCAACTCACGCGCCCGCGTGAACACGGCGTCGAGCATGGGTTCGGTCAGGCGCCCTGTGAAGGTGTTCTGCTGGCTCACGTGGAAGCTGCACAGCAGGGTTCGATCGTCTGGCAGTGCCACCTCCACGCCGTGCCCGAACTTCGGTCGGGGCCTGACTCCGAGTTCCTGACATGCCACCTGATAGCCGAATCCGCCGAGGACCACGATCACCTTCACCCCCGCCAACGCTTCCATCTCCCGACCGAAAAAGGGGCGGCAGGCATCGCGTTCGGTGGTGGTGGGCTTGTTGGCCGGCGGTGCGCACTTGACTGGCGATGTGATCCAGGCGCCATCGAGGGTGAGTCCATCGTCGACAGCGGTCGATTCGGGTTGTGAGGCGTAGCCGGCCCGCCAGAGGGCCCGGTACAGCCAGTCACCCGAGCGGTCGCCGGTGAACATACGGCCCGTGCGGTTCGCGCCGTGCGCAGCAGGGGCGAGCCCCACCACCAGAAGGTGAGCATCCGGGTCGCCGAATCCGGGGACGGGGCGGGCCCAGTAGGTGTCGTCTCGGTAGGCCGCACGCTTCTCGCGACCGACCTGCTCTCGCCATTCGACGAGCCGGGGACAGTCCCGGCAGGCCACGACATCGCGTTCGAGGAGTCGGAGGGCAGCCGACGGGGTCGGGGCGGAACGGGAATTCACGGCTCGCAGGCTACGTTGACCAGACGATGCCTCGTCGATCCACTGCCCCGAAACCAACCCTGGTCCTGTTTGTGCGTCACGGCCAGACCCCCACCACCGGGGCGTCACTGCCGGGCCGGGAACCAGGTCTCCACCTGGCCGAGAAGGGTATTGCCCAAGCCGAGGCGGCGGCTGCACGTATCGCCGAACTCCCTGCGGTGGCTGCGGTCTACGCGTCTCCGATGGAACGCACCCGCGAGACCGCCGCCCCGATCGCCCGAGCCCGCAAGCTCAGGGTCCGCCAGGCCAAGGGCCTGATCGAATGCGAATTCGGCGACTGGACGGGCCGCAAGCTGGCCCAGTTACGCAAGCTCGATGCCTGGCGCACCGTGCAGCGCTATCCCAGCGGATTCAGATTCCCCGGCGGGGAGTCTTTCGCCGAGATGCAGTCGCGCGCTCTCGCTGCCACCCACGATCTGGTGGCAGCCCATCCCGGCGACACCATCGTCGCGGTGTCGCACGCGGATGTGATCAAGGCCGTGGTTGCGGCCGCCACCGGAACCCATCTCGATCTCTTCCAGCGCATCGTCGTGTCTCCCTGCTCGATCACGGCGATCCTCTACACGCCCGACGGACCCTTGGTCCTCACCGTCAACTCCACCGGCGAGAGCCTCGCCGGTCTTGCCCCGTCATGACCGAGTCGTATTCGTTCGAAGACGTCGAGTTCTTCACCGTCGGAACTCTCGGTCCCCGTGGGGAAAGGGCGTTTTTCCTCCAGGGCCGGGCGGAAGGAAACCTGGTGTCACTCCGGCTCGAGAAGCAGCAGGTCGCGGCCCTGGCCGACTATCTCGACCGTGTCCTCGATGATCTCCCCGACACCGACATCGGACCTGCTCCTGGCGACCTCACCCTTCGAGAGCCGGTGGTTGCGGCCTGGACCATCGGCGCGCTGGGTGTGGCTTACGCCGCGGAGGAGGATCGGCTCATCGTCTTGGCCGAGGAGCTCCTCCGCGACGACGATGACGACGCCGAAGAACCCGCCCACGCACGGTTCTCTCTGAGCCGCGAGCAGGTCATGGGCCTGATCCACCGGGCCCGCGACGTGGTGGCTGCCGGTCGACCACCGTGCCAGTTCTGCGGTCAGCCCCTCGACCCACGCAACAACGACTGGTGTGCGTGCAGCAACTGAGCCGCACGCTCGTGACCACACCATGAGCGACGGCTCCCCCTTCCTCGATCGTCCCCCGATCGCCACCGCCCACGGCCTGGCCCTGCTGGCCGAGGGCGAGGCCGACCTGATCGGCCGGATGCCCTATTCGTCCAATGCCACCTTCCTGGTCGACATCCGCCACGACGGCATCGATGCCCAGGCCATCTACAAACCTTTGGCCGGTGAGCGCCCGCTCTGGGATTTCCCCGATGGCCTCTATCAGCGTGAGGTTGCCGCATTCGTGGTTTCTGAGGCGCTGGGCTGGGGCCTCGTACCCCCCACCGTGACCCGCGACGACCTCCTCCACGGTGTCGGGTCGCTCCAGCTCTTCATGCCTTGCAATCATGAGGAGCACTACTTCTCGATGCACGAGGCGGGCGACGAGTACGACGACGTGTTCCGCCGGATCTGCGCCTTCGACGTGGTGATCAACAACACCGATCGCAAGTCGGGCCATTGCCTTCTCGGTGACGAGGGTCGCATATGGGCGATCGACCACGGCGTCGCCTTTCATCATGAGTTCAAGTTGCGCACCGTCATCTGGGACTTCGCCGGGGAGCCGGTGGCCGACGGCTTGTGCGACGACCTCTTCGCCCTGCTCGATCAGCCGCTGCCGGCCGAACTCGACGAGCTTCTGAGCCCCTTCGAGCGCGAGGCATTACGAACGCGAGCGATGGCGCTGGGCACGGCCCGACGCTTCCCCGAGGACGACACCGGCGGCAGGCGCTGGCCGTGGCCCCTCGTCTAAGACCGCGCTACCACCAATTCACAACACACACAGTGACTCCCCACAGCTGGGGAAAGACCTGTGGACAACGTCGCGCGACCCTCTAGCCCGGCTATTTCACGCTGAATTTCGGGTGATCTTTCGATGCGGGGTGAGAAAGTCGAGAAGAAACCCCGCCCGACCCAGCATCAAAATTCGATATGTGCTATGGTTCTGTTTACCGCATCGCTTCCTCGGTCTTCACCGGGGAGGCGATTTGTGATTTTGGGCCGATCAGCGATTGCTGAGTGCTTCGATCAGCTTGGGTAGCACCTTGTGAACATCGCCCACCACGCCGAGGTCGGCCACTGCGAAGATGGGCGCCTCCGGGTCCTTGTTGATGGCGATGATGTTCTTCGATCCCTTCATGCCAACCAGGTGCTGGGTGGCCCCGGAGATGCCGGCCGCGATGTAGACATCAGGCTTCACGACCTTCCCGGTCTGGCCCACTTGGGAGCTGTAAGGCACCCAGCCGGCATCGACGATCGCACGACTCGCACCCGCGGCCCCACCGAGGTTTTTGGCCAGCTCCTCGATCATGGCGAAGGCCTCCTGTTGGCCCAGTCCGCGGCCACCGGACACCACGATATTGGCCTCATCGAGCTTGGGTCCGTCTGATTCCTCCGCGAAGCGTTCTACCACTCGCGCTGCGCCGGTAGTGCCGGCTTCGGGGACATCGAGATCCTCGACATCAGCCTCCGCTCCACCGACACCTTCGGCCACGAACGACTTCGGCCGCACGAGGAAGATGCCCGACTTGCCCGAGGTGTTCTTCGTCTTCACGTCCACGGTGCCGCCGAACACCGGCTCGGAGCCGATCAGGTGGTCTCCGTCGAGTTCGAGGTCGACCACATTGGTGATCACGGGCGTGTCGAGCTTCACCGACAGGCGAGCAGCCACATCGCGCCCGTCCTGGCTGGTGCCGAGCAGGAAAGCATTGGGGGCATCGGCGTCGCCAGATTCGATGGCCGCCGCCACCGCGGAAGCGACCGCCACACCCTGCATCGCGCCATCGAGGTCGCCGGTGGCATAGACCGCATCAGCACCGTGCTCGCCGAGCTCTTCGGCATAATCATCTCCGTCGCCGGCCATGAACACCTCTACGGTGTCGGCGAGCTCACGGGCCTTGGCCAGCATTTCCAGGGTGATCGTGGCGACATCGTCTCCGTCGCCCTCACCAAACACCCAGATCTTGTCGAGTCCCATTGCTGTCTCCTAGAGGATCTTGAGGTCGTCGAGGAAGGCCACGATGCGCTCATGGGCATCGCCGTCGTCCTCGATCACTTCGCCTGCTTCACGGGCGGGAGCTTCGTCGACCGCGACGATCTCCTGGCCCGCACCGGCCCATCCGACCTGCGCCGCATCAATGCCCAGGGCATCGAGGTCGAGCTCATCGACGGGCTTGCTCTTGGCCGCCATGATGCCCTTGAAGGACGGATAACGCGGCTCCACGACTCCCGCGGTGACCGACACCACCACCGGCAGCGGGCACTCGACATCGTCGTAACCCGCTTCGGTCTGCCGCTGTATTTTCGCCTCGCCGCCCTCGATGGAGATCGACTTGGCGAAGGTGACCGACGGCAAGCCCATCAGCTCGGCGACCTGCTCGGGAACGACCCCGGTGTAGCCGTCGCTCGACTCGGTGCCGGCTAGCACCAGATCAGGCTCCTGGCGGGCGATCGCCGCCGCCAGCACCTTGGAGGTGCCGAGAGCGTCGCTTCCACCCAGCGCATCGTCGCTCACGATGGTGGCACTGGATGCCCCCATGGCGAGTGCGGTGCGTAGGCCACCGACCTCATTGTTGGCAGCCATCGACACCAGGTGCACTTCACCATCACCTGCCGCATCGACCAACTGGAGAGCCATTTCGACCCCGTAGGAATCCGACTCGTCGAGGATGAGCTTCGTGTCCCGCTTGAGAGTATTGGTCTCGGGGTCGAGCGCACCTGGATCAGCCGGATCCGGGATCTGTTTTACACAGACAACAACCTTCATAGCGCGAGAGTCTGCCACTCCCCGCCGGGAATCACTATGTCCGGCGCCATTGAAGATCTACGGTTTCTTCCGGCGGCCGATCCCGCTGGTAGCGTTCGACCCCTTGCGAATCCTGTTCATCGTGAACTCGGTTGCCTCCTCGGTGACCGCTCGCCGTCGAGTGGTCATCCACAAGGCCCTGTCCGCCGACCACGACGTCACCCTGGCCGAGACCAGCCGGCGGGGGCACGCCACCCGCCTCGCCCAGTCGGCGGCCGGCAACAACTACGACCTCGTGGTGGTTCTCGGCGGCGATGGCACTCTCAACGAGGCCGCCAACGGGTTGGCGGGCACCGACACCGCCCTCGCCACCCTGCCCGGCGGGTCCACCAACGTTTTCGCTCGCATCCTCGGCCTTCCCGACGACTCGGTGGATGCGGTCGGCGTCCTCCTCGAGGCGATCGATCGAGACTCCTTCCAGCGGATAGGGCTGGGGTCGGTCGAGGGCCGGTACTTCCTGTTCCACTGCGGGGTCGGCTTCGACGCGGCGGTGGTGGAACAGGTCGAGAAGAGAGGTCCCTGGAAACGCTGGGCGGGTCATCCCCTCTTTATCTACGCCGCCACCGATACATGGCTCCGCAGGGTGAAACGGAGTCGGCCTCCGCTCAGGATCGTGGGACCCGAAGGCAACGAACTCACCACCGGCTTCCTCACGATCGTGATGAACGCGAATCCCTACACCTTCCTCGGCAACCGACCCTTCGACATCGTTCCCGATCTCACCCTGGCCGACCCGCTGGCGGTAGTGACACTCCAACGTCTCGATCTTCGCACCATCGGTCCGGTGGCGGGAGCCGCTCTCACCGGCCGCGACGTAGCCTCACGACGAGGAATCGATCTGCGCACCGATGTGCATTCAGTGGTGGTGGAAGCCGACCCGCCGGCGCCGTATCAAGTCGACGGCGACCACCTCGGATCGAGCAAGCGACTCCGGTTCACCTGGACCCCCGACCACCTCAACCTGCTGATTCCCTGACCCTGGTCAGGAGTGCTCGATGCGGTCGACCACGGCCCTTGCCAGATCGGGCACATCAGTGCATATCCCGTCGACGCCGTAGCTGATCAGCTCCTCCATACGGGCGGCGTCGTTGACGGTCCAGACATTGACCTCCAGCCCCGCGTCGTGGGCCCGACGAACGACCGACGCATCGACCAGTGGGTCGTAGGGGTGCACCGCACTCATCTCGTGGGCGACAGCGCGGTCGATGCAACTCGCCGGACTCCCGATCGCATAGAGGAGGGCAAGTGGGATCGTGGGGTCGACCTGGTGGAGGCGATCGAGGGCGTCGACGTTGAACGAGGAGACCAGAGCCCGCTCGGGGCCGAGGTAGGCCTGCACGAGCCCGGCAACCGCGTCGCTCACCAGGTGAGCCGCGTCGTAGTCGGGATCGTCGCGCAGGTTCTTGATCTCGATGTTGACGCCCATCCCGTCGCACTCCTCGAGTGCTTCGGCCAGGCTCGGCACCGATTCGGGCAGCTCGTCGCAGGTGAGCTCGGCCAGGAGTCGGCCATCGCCGAGGTGGGCGTCGTGGTGTACGACCACCATCCCGTCGATCGTGCGACGAACATCGAGCTCGACCCAATCAGCCCCCATTTCGCGGGCGATCCGAAACGCCGGGAGCGTGTTCTCCGTGGCCTCCTGGCGGGCACCGCGATGTGCGATCACTTGGGTCATACGGTGAGTCTCGCGCTTTCCTTCGGGCTTGGTGGCGCATCATCGGATTTTGTCGCTGTGTCTGTCCGGTCCGAAGTTGTACCAACTTTTCCTTGCGCAAAAGTAGAACCGGTTCCTAATATCTCCTCGGTGACCGGGACACGCCCCGGATCACTCTGGACCTGGGGGAACACACGTGGCGGTCACCGCTGACGCATTCACATCCACGATCGACTGGCGTGGCGATGCCGCCTGCCAGGACACCGATCCCACCCTCTTCTTCCCGATCGGGTCGACCGGATCCGCCATCACCCAGATCGCCGACGCGAAGCAGGTCTGCTTCGACTGTGCGTGTCGCGATGCCTGTCTCGAGTTCGCTCTCGTCACCAACCAGGACACCGGGGTGTGGGGCGGCACCTCAGAAGAAGAGCGCCGCGTCATTCGCCGTCGCCGTCGGGCCCAGCACCGAGTCTGAAATCACCCCAGCGGGAGCGGACCGGAACGCCGTGGCACACGCACGTCTACAACCGCACCCCGGGGCTGGGTGTCGTTGGCCGGTCCTATGGAGATGGTGCCGCCCAGATCGTGGACCACAAAAGTGCGGACGATCGTGAGCCCGAGGCCCGCATCACGATCGAGCGAGAAGCCATCGGGAACACCTGCCCCCCCATTTTCAACCCGCATAAAGAGCTCCTTGCGGCTCGACCGCAACGCCACCGCCACCTCGGCTCCACGCGGTGCGGCGTGATCCACCGCGTTCTGCACCAGTTCGGTGAGCGCCACTGCCAGTGGCATGGCGACGTCGCCGGCAAGCTGACCCAATGATCCGTCGACCTCCACTCTCAGAGGCCGATCGGGGCTGTCGAACCCCTCTTCCACCATCCTCACCACACGGGTGACCACATCATCGAAATCGACCACGTCGGTGGCGTTGGTTGACAGGGTCTCGTGAACGATCGCGATCGACTCGATCCTGCGGGCCGACTGCTCGACCGCCGATCGCGCCTCCACCGACTCGAGGCGCCGCGACTGAAGCCTCAGGAGAGCCTGGATGGTCTGCAGATTGTTCTTCACCCGATGATGGATCTCTCGGATGGTGGTGTCCTTCGACATCAACAGGCGGTCGCGCGAACGGATCTCGGAGACGTCGCGCAGAACCACCAGGGCTCCGGTGGCACGCCCGTCTTCGACGAGGGGATGACAGCGCACCACCACCGTGAGATCGTCGCCGTGTTCGAGTTCGGCCACCGTGCTGTTGCGTTTCGCCAGAGCCCGTCGCACCACCCCATCGTCGATGCCCGCATCGCCGAGGGTACGACCCTCCACATTGGCCCTGACTCCTAGTCGGTGCAACGCCGACAGGGCGTTGGGCGACGCGAACTCCACATGCCGCTCCCGGTCGAGGACGATCACCCCGTCGCCCACCCGCGGCTCACGGAACTCTCCCTCGCGTTCCTGGGTGGCCAGGGGGAACGTGCCTTGGGTGATCATGGTGGCGTAGCGCTCCCACAGGCGCCGGTAAACCGTCTCCGACGCGCTGCGATAACGGATCAGGCCCGGCTCTGACTCTCGTGTGAGCACCGCAACCACCCGGTCGCCCATTCGTACCGGAACATGGTCGATCACGAGGCGCCCGATGAGCCCTGGCAAGAAGACATCCTCCTCCACCGTGTCGTCACCCGCCGACGACACTTCGTCGGGGGCCGCGAGAATGCTCTCGCTGCGTCGGCCCTCGCGAAGGCAGCGAGCCAGCCCGGGGCGAGCGACGGCAGAGACACACTCCGAGACGGGATCGCCCTGATGAACGGTTGCTCCGGTGGCGGAGCGGACATGGCCGAGCACGACAAACTCCGACGCCGACGCGTCGAGCGGGGCGTACAGGAGCAGATCAGCGAACGACAGGTCGCACGGCAGCGCCCAGGTTGCGACCAGTCGCTGAAGATGTGCGATCACCGCTTCGTCGAGCCCGGTGCGGGCTCGAGCGAGCTCAGAGAGGCTGGCCACCCGGCCAGCGTAGACCGGTCGCCGAAACTTGGATCAGCTGAAGCCGATCGGGTTGGTGCTGCCCTCGGGGCCGACATCGACGTAAGCGATCCTGGTGGCTGCCACCGCGATATCGCGTCCCTTGTCGTCGGTGAGCCAAAGGGTCGATGACTCTCCGGCGAGGGCGGCGTCGATATCGGCCTTCAGGGCGTCGCGGTCGGCATCGTCGGCGAGTTCCAAGTTGATCTCGCGAGGGGTGTCGGTGACGCCAATACGGATGTCCACGAGATTGTCTCCTGGGGTAGGTCGCTCCGGGAAAGCGGAACGGGTCAGTTGATCTTGAGTTCGGGGTGGGTGCGCTTGCTCGGTGCGTTGGAGAGTATCCACTCTGCCATCTCCACAAACGCAAGAGACGATTCTGATGAAGGATCCACGGCCACTATCGGGCGACCGTGATCAGACCCTTCACGCATCGCGATGGTCATGGGCACCTGTCCGATCAGGTCGACTTCGAGCCGATCGGCCAGTTCCTGACCACCACCGGAACCGAACAGGAGGTAGCGCTTGTCGTCGTCGCCGGTGAACCACGACATGTTCTCGATCACGCCCTTCACCTCGATGTTGACCTGCTTGAACATGAAAGCGGAACGCTGGGCGACGGTCTGGGCTGCCGGGTTGGGGGTGGTGACCACGAAGGCCTCGCTACGCGGCAGGAACTGGGCCAGCGACAGCGAGATGTCGCCGGTGCCCGGAGGCAGATCGATGAGAAGGAAGTCGGGGTCGTCCCAGTAGACGTCGGTGAGGAACTGTTCGAGTGCCTTGTGCAGCATGGGCCCGCGCCAGATGACCGGCTGATCCTCCTTGGCGAAGAAGCCCATCGAGATGGAGCGCACTCCGTGGGTTTCAGGAGGCACGATCAGGTCGTCGATCACCGTAGGGGCTTGATCGACACCCAGCATCCGGGGAATCGAAAAACCCCACACATCCGCGTCGATGACCGCCACGGAATGACCCTGCTGGGCGAGAGCAATGCCGAGGTTGGCCGTGACCGAGGACTTCCCCACCCCTCCCTTGCCCGATGCAATCAGGATCGTGCGAGTGCGGTTGCCGGCCTGGGCGAACGGGATGGCCCGCCCCTCGGCATGGCCGTGGGCTTCCTGGCTCCCCGCGGTGGCGGCCGGATCTCCGTGGATCATCTCTCGCACCTTGGCGCGTTGAGCGTCGGACATCACTCCGAAGTCGGTGGTGACCGCGCTCACTCCGTCGAGGGCGGTGACCGCCTCGCCGACCCGGTTCTGGATCTCGTTGCGAAGGGGGCAGCCCGCGATGGTTAGATCGATGCCCACCTCGACGTGGCCGCCATCGATCGTGATGGAGCGCACCATCCCGAGCTCGACGATGCTGCGATTCAGCTCAGGATCGTGAACAGGCTCGAGCGCCTCGATCACCTCGTCATCGGTCACAGTCATCAGAACTCCGTTGGATCGGCCTCGAACAAACAGGGGCGAGGAATTTCCCCTACAGCGATAGGTAGAATACCTGGGTGGATGGCACCTCCCCCCAGCCCGGGTCACGCGAACTCAGTCCCACCGAGTTCGCGTCGGCGGTCACCGCGATCACATCCGCGTTCGGTGATCCCACCCGCAGGGAGATCTATCTCTACGCCCACGAGCACGGCGACGGGATCACTGCGGGAGAGACCGCCCAGCGCTTCGACCTTCACGCCAATGTCGCCCGGCACCACCTCGACAAGCTCTCCTCGGGTGGATATCTCGATGCAGCTGTTGCCAAACCCTCCGGCGGAGTCGGCCGTCCGTCGAAGCGCTACCGCGCCACCGCTCCCGAAGTGAAGCTCGAGGTGAAGGTCCGCCACGACGACATCCTCGTGTCCCTCCTCGGACGAGCACTGGCCTTGCTCCCCCGCGAGAAGGCCGAGCAGATGGCCGAACAGGTCGGGGTCGAGTACGGCAAGGCCATGGCCGACGCGATCGAGCCCGGCGAAACCCACCGGTCCTTTCGTGGCGCTCTGCATGCCGTGGCCGATGCCCTGTCTGCCCACGGCTTCGCGGCGCGGGCCGAGAAGGCCGAAGGCGACAACCTTCAGATCATCGCCGAACATTGCCCGTTCGGAGATGCGGTGGTCGAGCATCCGGTCATCTGTGCGGTCGACCGAGGCATCGTGCAGGGGATGCTGAGCCAACTCTACGGACCCACCGCCACCGACACCGCGTCGTCAAAGCCTCAGGGCGACGCCATTTGCGTCACCCACGTGAGTCTCTGAGCCGAGTCGGCTCAGGCGCTCACCTCTAGGGTGCGGCGCGTTCCGCCACGTCGTTCCCAGCCCACCTTGGTCCAGTCCTGGTGCAGGCGGCGTTCGCGCCCCGTCCGCCGATCGCTCTGCACGGTGCCGTCGACCACATGCACATCGATCCATGTGTCGAGGTCGTGCAGGATCTCCACGATGGAGCCGACATTGCTGCGCGCCAGCACCGCGAATGCGCCGATCGCACCGACTTCACCCGGAGTCCATCCGTCGGCTACCACCAGCACGACCTTCGAAGCCGGACTCAGAGCACGGAAACGGTCGAGCAACTGCCAGCCCTGCTCGCCGGTGAGCTCATTTTCGACGACGATCACGTCGGGCTGCACATGCTCGACGATGCGTTCACCGTTGACACCCATCGACGCCACTCCGGCCACGGAGTAACCGGCAGATTCCACCAGCAACTCGAGGATGTCGAGGTCGCCTGCCACGATCACTGCAGTTCGGTTCACATCATTCATGACAATTACCTCCCTTCTATTAGAGCCGGGAACAAGGCCCGCCACATGAGGCGAACGGTCCTTTCTACGAGCAGCTACGATCAGCTCACTTTGGCTCTGCATCTGGTGCGTCACGCAAGCGCCGCCGACAGGAGTCGCTTCGACGGCGACGACCTCGACCGGCCCCTCGACGATGTCGGACTCGATCAGGCCGGGGCTCTTGTCGTCTTCTTTGCCAACGCCGCCATCCGGGGGGTCTGGTCGTCGATCGCCACACGATGCCTCCAAACCGTCAGCCCGGTCGCGGTCGACCATGGAGTCGCGGTGGAACCGCTGCAAATTCTCACCGAGGGCGCCCGGTCGATCGAGCTCGTGGAGGCCCTACGTCAGCAAGCACCGACGGATGGTGATCTGGTGCTCTGCAGCCACGGCGACCTGATACCCGAGGCGCTGAATCGACTCCTCAGGGAGGGGATGAGCATTGTGGGGGCGCGGGGCTGTGAGAAGGGGTCGGTGTGGACCCTCGAAACGCGGGGCCGCGACATCGTGCGCGGTGTCTATACCGTGAAACCCGGGGTCAGCGGTCGCTGATCACAGCCTCGAGCCCGGCCTGATCGAGCACCCCCACGCGGCGATAACCGGTCTCGATGAGACCCTTCGCTTCAAGTCGCCTGAGAGACTGGTTGACACTGGTGCGACGGGCCCCCAGCAGGCGGGCAAGGGTTTGCTGGCTCACCGAGATGCCGTCGGTGCCGGCTTCGCGTAACAGCCAGGATGCCACCTGGCAGTCGAGGCTGCCCGACAGGAGATCGCTGACCCTGTCCTGCATCTCGGCCATGCGTTGGGCCACTGAGACCAGCCAGCGACGAGCGAGCATCGGCTTCTGGCCAAGCAGGGAGAAAAGGGTGAGGGAGTCGATGGCCAGCACCGTGCTGTCCTCCACCGCACGAGCCGTGGTGGGTTCGCCGGTGCGCAGAAACAGGGGGATATCCCCGAAGACGCTGCCCGCCCGTAGGAGCTGCACCACAACCCGCCTACCGCCGATGTCGCGGGCGAGCTCCACCGTTCCACTGCGCAGGATGTACACCTGGTCGGGTAGCTGGTTGCGTTCGTAGATCGTGGTGCCACCAGCGTGGCGGCGCTCCACGAGGTGAGTGGCGAGCTCCTCGAGATCGCCACAGGACAGGGGGGCGAGTTCGCCGCGGCCCAGGCAGGTGCCGAGCCAGTTGACGAGCTCAGAAGGTGGTGCAGTAGCGGTGGTCATGATTCAGAAACCCTCAGCTGGACTGTCTTGTTCCCGACTGTTCGGCGAGGTGGAGATCAGGTGCCGGAATCGGCCTCGAGAATCACCGCGTCGGAGTCGAAGGCCGCGATCGCGAACCAGAATGTGTCTAGATGTTCAACCGTTTCGAGCCGAACGTCGGAGCCGTCGGTGGCATGACCGAACACGTCGAACGTGATCCCTCTCGCCTGGTCGAAGAAGCCCTCCTCGGTACGGATCAGATCGACCGGTTCGCCGTCGAGTTCGGCTACGAACACCGCCGATGTGCCCTGATCGAATCCGAGTTCGACGAACTGGCCGTCGAGAGGACTGGCGGTACCCGGATCGACAACGGCGATGAGGCCCCGCCCGTGAGCCTCGAACGCCACCGCACCCGACTGGAACACCTCGTCGAGGGGGAGAACCACCGCAGGATCATCGGGGTCTCGGACCACTATCACCCTCTGCTTGGGATCGAGGCGGGAATCGATGTCGCCATCGAAGAGGAAGGGACGATTCTCGGGGCTGTCGTAGCCGGCGTAGGGGTTGCGGCCGTAGTCGCGAGAAAACCCGGTGACCCGGCTCAGAACCTTGCCATCGGGGTACGCCTCTCGGAAACTCTCCCACGAAGACATCTGCACCGAATAGGTGGTGAGCTGCTCGCCGGTGAGGTGGCCGGCCACGGCCTTCGCGTCGAAGTGGGTCCACAGGCTCTCGGTCTGGCGGTCGTACATCACCAGTGAGGAATTGAACAACTCACCGGAGGTGCCGAAGTCGAGAATCCGGTCGTCGAGTCGGCGGTCGTACGCCAGAGCCGAGTTGCACAGAGGGCAGTAGGCCACCGTCACCGGCACACCACCGACCACGTCGTTGACGATCTCATGCCAGGTGAGGAGCTGCACCGGGTAGGCCCGGGCGTCGCCCTCGATTTCGAGGACGATCACCGCCTCGACGCCGGTGAGCCAGTTGACTCCGGCCGCGTTCTGGAAATTCGGCTCATCGAGGGGAGGAATGCCGTCGGGGGGCGGGCCCCCGGAGATGAGCCGATTGAGATCGATGAGAGGGGCAGGGAACTCCGAACCGTTGCGGTTGCCGCGCAGCGCCGACGCCACATCCTCACGATCGGTGGACTCGATGCGCTCGCCGGGAAAGACCGACGGGTCCACGTCCGGGTCGAGGGCAGGGAGATGGGTACCGTCTGTGCCGGTATTGCCCCGGAAGTCGCCTTGGGTGTCGATCGGGGGGAGGCTGGACAGATCGTCGCCCGCTGACACCGAGCCGCACGCCGACGCGAGCACGGCGAGAGCGACGAAACCGGCGACTACTGTTCGCGTATCCACACCCAGGCAACCCCAAACGGTTCAGATCACTTCCGGCCCGATGCCGCGAATGGTGCAATCGTCGACAATCTCACATTCGTGAACTCCATCGCCATCGCCGGCGTTGCAGAGTCGGAACGATCAAAGGAAGTCCCCCATGACCATCGAGCCCCGCAACCCGCAGCGTGACGCCGGCGATCGCCTCGGCGAGGGACTGACCGCCCGCGTCCTGGAGCCATCTCCCCCCGCTGTCACAGAAGGGCCCTTCTTCGCCGACGACCCCGCCTCGGTCGGCGCCGATGCCCATGCCGAAACGGTGGTGACGCCCACCACCGCAGGCTCGCTCACATGGGACGACCTGGTGGCCCAGAGGCCCGAACTCGCCGACTACGCCCGCACCCACTGGCTCGGCAATCGTAAGCCGCTCGACGCAGTGCCCGACGGCTACCCCACAGCCCGTGAGGCCTTCCACCGGCTCGCCTTTGCCGTGGTGGCCGAGGCCCGCCGTGTCGCCAACACAAAGTTTGGTCTCCGTTACACCCACGGGGGTTACGGCACTCCCTTCTTCGGAGCCGACGAGCAGGTGAGGATCGAGGGCACCAACGTCGTTCATCAGACAGCCGAGGCTGTTCACACCCTGCCCATCACCACCATCAGGGCCGCCGCCGACTTCGTGGGCGTCGCCGCGGGCACCGAGGCCGCTGAGCACGACTCCCCACCCTTGGGCGACATCGATGAGGTCCTCGCAGTCGACGCGGCATCGGGTCAGTTTCTGGGCGACTGGTTCGGGTTCGCCTGGGGGGTGCTCGAAGAGCTTCGCCTCACCGATGGAGCAGCCGACGTCGAGCGCCCCCAGCTATGGCCGGGCCACTTCGATCCCGCCCTGGCAATGGGCGACACCGAAGCAGGTGGGCGAGCCTCCTACGGCATGTCCCCCGGAGACCAGTCGTCCGATGAGCCCTACCTCTATGTGGGCGCCTGGGGCGAGGTCGACGGCGACGATCCCTTCTGGAACGCAACCGCCTTCAACGGCGCCCTTCTGTCCTACACCGAGTTGCGCTCGGCCGCCGATCCGTATGTCGCCGCACTCGAGTTCTTCCACACCGGCTACGTCAAACTCGCCGGGTGATCGGGCGCCGATTCAGTCGGGAATCACACGAACCGTCGAGAAACACATCTCATCGACGGTGCCCTCGTTCCAGGTGACGTAGCGGGGCTCCTCGAAGAAGGTGAGAGAACGGTCCCACCAGCATTCGAACCGGATCGTGTCGGACTGATCGATGTGCACGTCGTCGAGCGGGCGATAGTTGAGCTGCCACTCGAAGCTCCACACCGGTATGTCGAGTAGGACCAGTTCTTCGGCGGTGCCGGGATTGAGAGTCATCCGATAGGCCGCTCCCAACTCGTGCATGTGACCGAGCACCGAGAACACGGTGCCGCTGTTGCGCACACCCAGATCACAGGAGCTGTGAGCCACCGTGCCGTCGAGATCGTCGTAGTCGTCGACCGAGCCCCCGCACTGGCCGATGATGAAGTCGGGAATGAAACTGGCCACGCGGCCGTACTTGTCGGCGATGTCGGCGAGCACAGCGCCGCGATCACACAGGGGACCCGCTTCGTCGGGTGTGCACGGAATCTCCGCCGGCGTGATGTACGACGAGCCCTGGATCGCGGTCATTCCGGCGGCGATCTCGGCTTCGGTGGCGGTCTGGAGCACGATCACAGAGTTGTCGGGCGGGGTGTCGTGGTCGAAGTGGTAGTGGATCTGGTTGACGATCAGGTCCCCGGGCTCGAGATAGAAGCCGACCCCATCGGGGTAGATCGTGGGTTGCTGGCCGGGGGCCCAGCCCGCGATCGAATAGACCCCTTCTGCACTGAGGTTGGAGCGTCCGAAACAGGTCCATCCCGGCTTGCCGTCGGCACCGTCCTTGGCATCGACCTCCTCACGCGCCGCGGCGGGAACTCGGTAGGTGATGGCGTGGTGCACCACCGAGGTCTCGTCGGGCTCGAAGGCGAATCCGGTGACCCATGTGCCCGAGCCATCGGCATCAGCGACCTCATGCACCTGGCAGCGATAGTCGTCCTGCTGATCGAGAGAACCCACATACTCCTCACGAGCGGGGATCACGAGATCACGGGTGATCGGGTGGATCAGCTCGGTGGCGGCCACCAGCGGAGTGTCGGGAGAGACGTCGAGGCCGCCCCCGTCGGCGGCCCAGTCGGCCAGGGTGGCGAGTTCGTCTTCGGAGAGCGACCAGTCGTCGTGGAACGGGAGACTCTCATCTGAAGGCAGCCAGGGAGGCATGTAGCCCGCTCCGGTGACGAGGGCGATGTCGTCGGCGATCGTGGCCACATCCGACGCCGTCTCCATCGCCAGAGTGCTCCAGCCCGGGCCATCAGTGGTGTGGCAGGCCACACAACGACTCTCGAGTATCGGTTGCACGTGCTCGGCGAAGGCCCCGCCCGCCACCTCGTCGGGCTCGACGTCTCGCGCCAGATCGGTTTCGTCGACCCCGGGCGAATCGAGATCGACCCGATCGGCCACCAGGTCGAAGATCAGAGTGATCTCGTCTTCGGTATGGGCCAGCCGGGCGATATGGATGGGACCGACTCCGAACTCCGACCCCAGGATCGTGGCCGACATGCTTGCCGTGAGCCGATCCGCGGCGACGGTGACGGGGCCGCTGAAGCTCACTTCAAGGGTGGTCTCCTTCACCGTGAGATCGCCGATGATGGTGAGATCCTGGGTGGCGTCATCGGCGAAGGCGGCGGGATAGCCCTCGACGAGCGTCGGCTCGAACCGAACGAACGGCCAGTGGGTCGATTCCAGGAAATCGTGACGGATCCTCTTGTCGCGAAGGCTGGAGCCCGATTCGAACATCTCCACATTCACCACGATGGTGCCGATGCGGCTGAGAGAGGGGTCTTCGATATTGACCACGATGTCGCCGGCCAGCACCGACGATGTGCCTCGGGCGGTCTGCGACGACCCGGCCAGGCGCTCTTCCACCTCGTAGCGCGCCGCGGAGCCATTGTCGGGGGCGACGCGATAGAGGCGCTCGGTGGCCTCATCGACCTCGTCGATGTCGACCGTGGGGGCCTCGACATCCTGGGTCTGGGCCTCATCGGAGCTGAATACCCAGCCCCATTGATCCTTGGTGAGCAGGGTGGCCGCGCCGATGGCGAGAACGGCAAGCAGTGCGATGCGTCCGAGATCGAGTCGCCCGAGGCCTTTCATCGCAACAGTGTGCCCGATCGAGAAGCCGGCAACGAGTCAGCTCCGAATGTCGGCCGCGGCCAATCAGCCGATCTGACCCCTAAGGTCGAACACTTCGATGAGTTCGAGCAGGTCGGGCGGTGGCGAATCGATCGCTTCGAACGCCACCAGGTCGATGGCGGCGAGGTCGGGCCGATCGAGGAAGGCGAAGACGAACGCCCGGTAGACGAGAGCCTCGGCGTGGGCCGGATCGATGAGAAGAGCCTCACTGAGCCGATCCGCGGCGAGCTCCGCCGGCTCGGGCCGCTCGGGCGTGGCACTCCTGGCCAGCAGCCAGCCGTAACCGGCGAGCAGGTCCGGGTCGCCGGGCTGATCGGTGACGACCTGCTGCACCAGTTCGAGCGCCTCGACGACACGTCGGTCGGCGGCAAGTGCCTCCGCGGCCAACAAGACGTCGTCGACGGTGAGGTCGGTGTCGCCGAACGCCGGAGGATCGTCGACCAGCAACACCGACTCCACCCGATCAAGCGCGTCGGTGTTGGTGAGCAGATCGATCCGGTTGCGTAGACCCTGCTGTTCGACGAGCTGGTCCATGAAGGGGGGCGCGTCGAGCGTGTCGAAGACATCGAGATGGTCGGTGGCCTGCACCACCTCCCCCAGATCGAGGGCTATGACCGCACCGAACACACGAGCATCGGCATAGGTCGGATCGATCGCCACCGCGTCTTCGATGAGCGGCACCGCCGACTCGAGATCACCGGACAGTCGGAGCATCCACGCCTTGTAGGCGAGAGCCTCGGTGCTCGACGGCTGAATCTCGAGCACATCGTCGTAGATCTCGATCGCCTGCTCGATATCGCCGGCTCCGAATGCCTGCTGAGCATCCACCAACAGCTCACGCGATGTTGTACGGATGTCGCCGGTGAGTGATCCGCCGACCGATCTGCTGCCCGAGAACTGGGCCACGAGCACACCGGCGAGCGTGGCTGTGGCCACTATGCCTGCGGTCCATGCCGCGATCTGCTTCCACGAATGTCGGGGTGCGGCATCGGCCACGGCCTTCGCCTCGATCGAGCGGATCACACCAGCGGCCCGGATCGTGTAGTTGGCTTTCAGGGTACGGTAGTCGGAGTCGTCGAGATCACCGGCGGCGTATTCCGCCTCGAGATCGTCGAGTGAGCCGAGGAGAAATTCTCGCTGCTCCTCGAGTCCTACGATGAGTTCAGCCACGATCCTCGGCTTCGGCTCTGGCCGCGGCCACCAGGGCGATGTCGGCGGCACTCGCCTCCTGCTCGCCCTCCAGGCGCCACCGCCGGAACACCACGACGAGGCCGGCACCAGCGCCGGCCGCGCCCACCACCGGCAGGATCCAGACCAGGCTGGTGATCCCCGATGCCGAAGGCGTGTAGTCGATGTCTTCGTCGTAGAAGCTCACCAGCTGATCGCGGATGTAGCCGTCGGTGCGGCCCTCGTCGACCCACACCCGTATTTCGCGCCGTATGTTGCGCGCCACCGGAACATCTGACTCCGCTACCGACTGGCCCTGACACACCGGGCAGGCAAAATCCTTAGCCAGGCTGTAGGCACGATCGGCATTGGTGACCGGTCCGCCACTGTCGACCGCCGCGAAAATCAGAGCCGATGCACCCACCATGAAGACTGCTGCCCAGCCCACAAGATTACGACTCATGCGTCGGCCGCCTCGATAAGGCCGGAAATCCGGCCATCAAGCTCTGCTGCGGTGATCCCGCCGATCAACTTTGCCGCCACCACTCCGGTGGGGGCGACGAGATAGCTCTCGGGTACTCCCGTGACGCCGTAGCGCACCGCGAACGTGCCGGTGTCTTCCACCAGCACCGGCCAGTCGCCACCGTGCTCCGCGAAGAAGTCGATCACGTTTGCCGCCTGGTCGTCGAAGCTGACCGAGACGACGGTGGCGTCGCCGACCGATGCGTGGGTCTCCTGGAAGTTCACCAACTCGGGGTGCTCCTGGATGCAGGGAACACAGGTAGTGGAGAAGAAATTGACCACCACCCACTGACCCCGATGGTCGTCGATGTCGAACCAGTCGCCCTCGATCGTGGGGCCTTCGATCAAGGGTGCCACTTCTCCCAGCAGTCGGCTGGAAACGGCCCTTTCGCTGCCTGGCGACCGGGTGGCGAGCAACACCAGCAACAGGGCCGTGGCGACGGCCACCGGCAGCACGGTCCACAGGGCCAGTCGAGTGGTGTCGGAGCGGGCCGATTCCGTCACGCCATCACCTCCTCGACGATCGGGGCGGATGTCGGCGCGGTGGGCTGGCGGCGTCGTCCTGGCACCACGGCCAGCACCGTGCCGGCGGCCATCACCAAACCACCGATCCAGAGCCAGATGATCAGGGGCTGGATCGTGACCCGCAAGATCACCGCATCATCGATCCCCTCGGGGAACTGGAGCACCGAAAGCGCGATGTCGTCGATCGGAGTGGACCGCACCGACGGAACGCCAATCGTCTGGCCCGCGAACGGGTAGGTGGCGATCCCCGGCTCATAGACCTTCGCCCCGTCGATGTTGACCCGAGCCGTGCGCTCGGACCGGTTGGGATACTCGACGAAATCGGAACCCTCATAGGTGAGGGTGTGGTCGGCGAACACGACGGTCTCGCCCGGTTGAAGAGTGAACTCACCCTGACGCACATAGGCGTTGCTCGCCGCGAAAGCGATGGCGATGAGCACCACACCCATATGCACGATCATCCCGCCGTTGGTTCGCCCGACGAGGCCTCGCCATCCTTGGCGGCGAGTGGCGAGAACGACCTGGCGCAGGGCGGCCCCACCGGCGAATCCACCAAGACCGAAGGCAAGCATCGGCGCCCATCCCCGGGCGCCCACCACGAGGGCGAACACCATCGAGCCGACCCCGATCCACGCCGGCCAGATCAGGCGTTGGCTGAGCACTGTGGTGGAGGCCTTACGCCATGGAAGCACCGGAGCGATCGCCATCAAGAAGAGGAGCACGAACCCGACGGGCATGGTCATACGTTCGAAGTAGGGGTTCCCCACCGAGATCGTGCGACCGTCTATGGCCTCTACGATAAGAGGGAAAACGGTGCCGAGCAGCACGATGAAAGCGAACGCCGCGAACAGGACGTTGTTGGCCAGGAAGGCCCCTTCTCGCGAGATCGGCGAGTCGATGCGGCCGGGAGATCTCAGTTCGTCGCCCCGCCAGGCGATGAGTCCGAGCGACACCACCACTATGAGGCCGAAGAAGCCGAGAATGGCGGGGCCGATTCCGGACTCGACGAAGGCGTGGACCGACTGGAGCACCCCCGAGCGGGTGATGAAGGTGCCGAGAATCGTGAGCGAAAAGGTGGCGATCACCAGGGAGAGGTTCCACACCCTCAACATGCCGCGCCGCTCCTGAACCATCACCGAATGCAAGAAGGCCGTGCCGGTGAGCCAGGGCAGGAAGGAGGCGTTCTCGACCGGATCCCAGGCCCAGTAGCCACCCCAGCCGAGGGTCTCGTAGCTCCACCATGCTCCCAGGACGATGCCGAGGGTGAGATAGCCCCAGGCCATCACCGTCCACCGTCGGGTGGCGAGCAGCCAGCCCTCTCCCACCCGGCCGGTCACCAGCGCACTGATCGCGAACGCGAACGGCACCGTGAAGCCCACATAGCCGAGATAGAGCACAGGCGGATGAAACGCCATCAAGATGTGGTTTTGAAGAAGAGGATTGGGGCCCCTGCCGTCGTAGCCGACAGGCGGATCGAACGAGCCGAACGGTGCCGCGGGGCCGAGCATGAGCAAGAAGAAGAAGGAGCAGACGACGAACAGGGTTAGAAACGCCCACGCAACCATCGGGTCGTCGCGGCGGTGGCGAAACTTCAGCACCACGGCCACGACGTAGCCGCAGAGGATCACGGTCCACAGCAGGATCGACCCTTCGAGCGCAGACCACAGGGTGGCGACATTGAACAGCGCAGGTGTACGACTCGACCCGTTCTCGGCCACGAACGCCACCGTGAAGTCGCGGGTGATGAGGGCTCGCTCCATGATCACCACCGATGCCACCGATGCCGCGGTCATCACCGTCACGAGGCGAACGACGTCGGCGAACCACCGGGGCCGACGCCCGGCCAACCCCAGGGCCACGATCACGATGCCCGCCAAGGCGCAGGCGGTGCCCAATGCTACCGCCGCAGCACCCAGCGAAGAATTGCTCATGTGGTGCAGGCTCCGGCGGCGTCGGCGCGCGCCGCTCCGCTCTGCACGAGCCTCTCGTCGTATCCCTCTTCGTTGATGTAGTCGTTGTCGTGCTTGACCCGCATTCGATCCGAAGCGAAGTGCCAGCCGTCATCGGCGAGGCCGTCGAACCCGTCGACCGGAGCGACACCTTCCGCCCAGGCACCGTCGAGTACCACCGCCACGTCGGGCTGGAACAACTCTGCGGGGTCGCCGAAGTGAACGACATCGACGGTTTCCCCGCCGAACGTGACGCTGAACGCAACCACCGGGTCGTTTCCGCTGAAACCCTCGACGATGGAACAGCCGATCGGTGCGCCCTGCAGGGTGAAGCGCTCATCGCCGAGATCCGAGCGCCGCTCCACTGCCTCATCGGCGTTGTAGAAGAACAGGGAACCGCTGACGAGGTTGAATACGAGCCCGATGACCACGACGAGCACAGCCACACCGATGAGGGCCGGGAACCAGCGCCGACCCTTGCGAGTGGGGCGCGGAACCTGGGGTGAGAGGTCGTCGCTCATCGTTCGTCCGCGGTGAGCCAGCGTCGCCGCGTGGTGGGCACTCGAGCGGCGAGAGCCCGACCCCTCCGGACCAGATGGATGGAGTACAACACTCCGCAGCCGATCGTGAGTCCCCACCCCACCAGCAGATAGCCGAGATGGGTCATGAGCTTGCTCCGTTCTGGAAATCGCCGTCGATAAGGGCTTCGGCCTTGCGGGCCGCGATTGCCTCGTCGAGATCACCGGAGCGCAACTCGCGCTCGAGCCAACCGACACGGAACCGGTGGGTCATCGCCCATAGGAAGAACAGGCCCCACACGACGATCGCGAGCACGAGCGTGAACAGGGTGAGGTCTTCCAGATTGCCGTCGGTGAGCGACGACTTCTGATGCAGTGTGCGGTCGAACCACCACTCCACCGAGCGATTCACGATGGGGAGATTCACCGCCGCGATGAGCCCGATTATCGAAGCGCGGGTGGCGGTGGCGTCGTCGTCGCCCATCGACCTGACCGACAGGTAACCGACCATGATCAGGAAGAGGATCAGGGTGGTGACAAGGCGGACGTCGCCCCAGTCCCAGTAGGTGTTCCATGTGGGTCGGCCCCAGATCGAACCGGTAGCCAGGGTGAGGCCGCAGAACATTACGCCGATCTCCGCTGCGGAGTGGGCCACGATGTCCCACCAGACCGACCGCTTCCACAACCACATCACCGAACCCAGCGCGGTGGTGGCGAACGCCACATAGGTGAGCAGAGCCGACGGAACATGAACGAAGATCATCCGCACCGCGTCGCGCTGCTGATCATCTTCCGGAGCACCGAAGAACCCGAGGAGCACCACTGCCACGAGGCCTACCAAGACCACCAGCCCCAGCCCCAGAGTGGTGCGCGACCCGGTGGACGCCGGATTGTCGGCAGAGCCCTGCTCAGTTGCGGCTGCCGCCATCGGTTGGGTCATGTCTCCTCCAGAAGAACGCCGTAGGCCAATGCTCCCAGCACCACGTTGATCGCGCCGAAGCCGGCGAGAAGGCCGAGCCAAGCCCAGCCATCGACAGCCACCGACCCGAGAGCGTCATCGAACGCCCTTGTCGCACCGATGAGCACCGG